>DATAPP010000125.1:0-70970 GCA_036265125.1 Pseudolabrys sp.
CGCGGGGATCCACTTTTTCGTAAGAACTGGGTCCCCGCCTGCGCGGGGACGAGCGGGTGTTGTGAGGGCAGCGCCGCACCCTCAGCGTCATGCCCGGGCTTGTCCCGGGCATCCACGTCTTGCTGCCGATGAAAGATAGACCTGGATGGCCGGGACATAGGCGTGCGAAAGCACGCCGTCCTTTGGACGGCTATGCCCGGCCATGACGGGAGAGAAACCGAATCAGACCGATAGTGCGGGAGCCGGTTTTTTGCCGCCAACGCCGGGCGATGGATCGCACCGGCTGACAAACTTCACGATGCGCGCAATCGTATCTGCTTCGGTCAGCAGCGGTGCGTGGCCCTGGTCGGGCACCTCGATTGTTTCGAGCGCGGTGCGCCGCGCGCGCATGGCTTCAACCGTGGCTGCCGACAGAAGATCGGAATTTCCGCCGCGGATCACCATCACCGGCACACTCGCAAGCGCGTCGAATTCCTTCCAGAGTGCGGGGACCGGGCGCTCGGCATCGACGCCGTTCAGCGCGTTCGCGAGCTTGACGTCGTAGGTCGGCACCAGCCGGCCTTTCTCCTCCTTGAAAGTGCGGTGGGCGCTGGCGAGCCAGTCGGCCTGTCCGAGTTTTGGAAACTGCGTGCCGAAAAGCCGGCGCAGTATTTCCGCACCTTCGTCGAAATTCCGCGGCTGCGGCAGCTTGCCGATGTAGCTTTTGATGCGCATCAGCCCCTGCGGCTCGAGCACCGGGCCAATATCGTTGAGAACGGCAGCGGCAATCGCGGTCGGCCGGACGGCGGCGAGCAGCATGGTCAGGATTCCACCGCGCGAGGTGCCGATAAAAATCGCCGGCAGGGCTTCGAGTGCGGTGATGACGGCGAGGACATCGGCCAGTTCGACCGGAAGCGAATAGTTGGCGGGGTTACGGTCGTAACCGGATCGTCCGCGTCCGCGGGAGTCGAGCGCGATGACGCGGCGAGGCCGGAGGCTGTCATGCGCCAGTGCCGATGCCAGCGCCTCGAAATCATCGGTCGTGCGCGCGAGGCCGGGCAGGCACACCACGGGCGTAGCGGCCGAGCTGCGCTGGCCATAACACTGCGCGTGCAGGCGCAGCCCGTCGGGCGCTGTGATGAAGGTGGATATTGCAGTGGAAGTTAGCATCGGTGTTGCCGGGACTTTAGTGATGGCCTCTCCACTTGTCATTCCCCGCGAATGCGGGGAATCCAGTACTCACAGTTCGCGGGGACGACTAGCAATCACTGACGTGCGATATTCGGATAGAGGTCAGTCCAGTTGGGATTTGACTCCTCAATCAAACGAACTTTCCAGTTTCGATTCCATTTCTTGATGCGTTTTTCACGCCGGATCGCATTTTCAATATCGTCGAACTGTTCGAAGTAGACCAGATGGTGAATTCGGTATTTCTCGGTGAAGCCTTCAACGGCATCGGATTTGTGCTCAAAAACACGACGAACAAGATTATTTGTCACACCCACGTACAACGTGCCGCCGAGTTTGCTCGCAAGGATGTAGACAAAATATCCTTGAGTGCCTCCCATAACCCAATTGTTGCGATTGCCGGATTGCCTGGTCAAGCCGTGCGTTCGGGGGATGTGTCTGACGATGACCCCTCGGCTCGTCATTCCCCGCGAATGCGGGGGATCCAGTACTCCCGGTGTTCATTAGGTAATCACGGGCTGCGTTTACTGTCCCCGCCGGAGTTTATCATCGGGCCGCGCTCCGCGCGGACCCGTTGGCGGGGACGACAATCTCGCGTGTTCGCGCTGCCGAGTTTGCTTGGACGCTGCGGATCAGTTCGCGCCGCGAGGGTGACCTCTCGGCTCGTCATTCCCCGCGAATGCGGGGAATCCAGTACTCCCGGTATTCTAGATAATCACGGATGGAGATTACTGGATCGCCCGCCTTCGCGGGCGATGACGCTGCGGATCAGTTCGCGCCGCCTTTCTTGATATCGGCTTCGATCACCAGCTTGGTGCCGCCGCCAAAGCGTGCGCGATAGACCTGCAGGTTTTCCATGATCCGCGCGACGTAATTGCGCGTTTCGGAGATCGGGATGCGCTCGACCCAGTCGACCGGGTCGACGCGCGGGTCGCGCGGATCGCCATAGGCCGCGATCCACTGCTTCACGCGTCCACGTCCCGCGTTGTAGCCGGCGAAGGTCAGGATGTAGGAGCCGTTATAACCGCCGAACAGATTGGAGAGTTCGGCGGCTCCCATCTGCATATTGTACACAGGGTCCTTGAGCAGGCGGTCGCGGTTATAGGTGACCTTGTATTTGGCGGCCGTGTCGATGCCGGCCGCCGGCGTTACCTGCATCAGGCCCATGGCGTAGGCCGTCGACACGACCTTCTGATTGAAGTGACTCTCCTGGCGCGCGATCGAATAGGCGACGGCTGCCTCGATCGGTGGCGCGATCGGCTGATAGTCGGGCAGGCCGACCGTCGGATAGGCGTAATAGTCGAGCGGCAGCCCGCGCGCATAGGCATATTCGCCGAGCAGCAGCATCGCGCGGCCGTCGCCATTCTTGCCGGCAAGTTCGCCCAGCATGGCCATGCCGGCGATGTCGGTCCCGCTCTCGCCAAGCTCGGCGTAAATCGACGCGAGCATATCGCGCTCGCCGAGCGTGTAGAGGATCTGTACCGCGCGCACGACCTCGAGGTTGCTCAGGACATTGTGTTCCTGCGGCGAGAAGGCCGGCGGGCCGCGCAGGCCGAGATCCCTGAGGCCCAGCCGCGCTCGCGCCAGCTGCCCGTAATAAGTCGCCGTGTATTGCGCGGCTGTCTCGTAGAACGCCTTGGCCTGTTCGTGCTGATTCATCGCCTCCGCGGCGCGCCCCTGCCAATAGCCTGCGCGCGAGAGGGCGTGCGGATTTTCCGTTCCCTCCGGAATATGCGCAAAATGCACAGCAGCGGCCTTCGGATCGTGCAGATAGCGCAGCGCCACCCAGCCGGCAGTGAAATGCGCATCGACCCGGTAGGAACCCTTCATGGGCGGGGCGGCATCGCGCGCCACGCTATAGGCGGCATGCGCGTCGCGGTCGTCAAGCAGCTTGCGCACCAGCAGGCGGCGTTCCATCCACCACTGATCGAGGTTGACCAGTTCTTCGGGATTCTTCGGCGCGGTGAGGACCAGCTTGCCGGCTTCTTCCGGCTTGTTGTTCAGACGCAGCCACTGCACACGCGCAAAAATATAGCCGGCGTCGCTCTGCGCAGAGGCCGGGACCGCGTCGAGCAGCGCCTTGGCATTGCCCGCCCGGCGCACCACGGCGGCGCGAGCTTTTCCGATTGCGATCTGATCGCCGCCGAGGCGCTCGGAGGCGCGCAAGCCGGCAGCGACATCGTCGGTATAGAAGCGCTGCTCCATGCGGGTTTTATGGTCGGCGGCGCTGAGCATGCTGCCGAACATTTCCAGCACGCGTTTTTCGACTTCGGCGCTGGCGTCGTCCTGACGCCAGGCATGGCGCACCAGCTTGGCCGCGCCCTCGCGATCGCCCTGCGCAAGCAAGGTGCGCGCGAGCATATAGCGGCCCTTGCCGGTGGCGGGTTGCTGCTTCGCGAAGAATGCACGCACGGTGCGATCGTCGACGCCGTCGTTCCACAACGCATTTTCAGCGCGGCGCCGAAACAGCGGCGCGTGCGGCCAGCTCGGATTTGCATCGACGAAGGCCGCGTAACGCTGGAACGACGGATTGGTATTGTCGGAACGCAGGATCACCCATTCGGCAAGCTTGCGTGCGACAGGATCGCCGATGCTCGCCTCGGCGGCATTGGCCTCGGCTTCCTTGCCCTTGCGGGAAGCCTCGATCACACGTTTCACAGCAGCAATGTCAGCTTCCGAAGTTGCTGACGTCGGCGCGAGTGCAAAAGGTCCGGATGTCGGCCGTGCGAGCGGCTTGAAAAAGGCGCGGGTTTCCGGGACCGCGCCGCGCAGCCCGACATTGGCCTGCGCGAACGAGGAGAGGCCCGGATTGTTGGTAGCGGTGGCGGGCCGCTTCTGCGGAAGTTGAGTGGCCGAAGAAGCGGCCGGTATCGGCGCCGCCGCTTGCTTGACAACATGGATCGGCGGCCGCGGTCGCGGCAGTGGAACTTTTTGTGGCTCGGCCGTCGCCGCTTGGGCCGACAGCACAGACGCGGCCGTCAACGTCAAACAGATGCTCAAGCGGCTGCGCCTGGTCGCCTTCATTCAACCCCGTTTGATTCGCGGACCCGGCGACCCCGATTCGGGCAAGGTCGCAAATGTTTGGCTAGCTAGGCCAAATTCGTTGACAAATGATACCAAAAATTTGCGCTGGCGGGTTTCTTAGGTGGGGAGCAGGGCGAAAACGGGGCAGGCTTTACCTATCACCCCAATTCATTGACCTATTTACGGCTGGGGCTTTCATCGATGCCCACGACCCGATATTGATGGGGTTCAAGTGTCGCAGCCAAGTGTCGCAGCCAAGTGTTGCATCCCAGTGCCGCATCCTTGTGGAGAAGTCGTGCCATGACCGCCAAGACAAGCTTTCGAGGCTCCTTTACCGCGCTTGTCACGCCGTTCAAAAATGGTTCGGTCGACGAAAAGGCGTTCCGCGACATTGTGGACTGGCAAATTTCCGAGGGGACCAACGGCCTGGTTCCCGTTGGAACCACCGGCGAGAGCCCGACGCTGTCGCACGACGAACATAAGCAGGTCGTGGAATGGTGCATCGACGAGGCGGATGGACGCGTCCCGGTGATCGCGGGTTCCGGCTCGAATTCGACGGCTGAAGCCATTGAGTTGTCGCGTCACGCCGAGGCGGCAGGCGCCGATGCCGTGCTGATCGTCACGCCTTATTACAACAAGCCGACGCAGGAAGGCCTCTATCAGCACTACAAGGCGATCAACGACGCCATCGGCATTCCGATCATTATTTACAACATT
This sequence comes from Pseudolabrys sp., assembly GCA_036265125.1. GTDB lineage: Bacteria > Pseudomonadota > Alphaproteobacteria > Rhizobiales > Xanthobacteraceae > Pseudolabrys. The sequence goes on from DATAPP010000125.1 coordinate 4,909, forward strand.
CCGGGCCGATCCATTGTCGACATGTCCGTCGAGACTATGGCGCGTCTTTATGAGTTGAAGAACATCGCCGGCGTGAAGGATGCGACCGCGAACATGGCGCGCGTCTCACAACAGCGCGCAGCGATGGGGCCGGATTTCAACCAACTCTCGGGCGAAGACATCACCGCGCTCGGCTTCATGGTGCACGGCGGCCATGGCTGTATCTCGGTCACGTCGAACGTCGCGCCGCGCCTGTGCGCCGAATTCCAGGCGGCATGTCTCAAGGGAGATTTTGCAGGCGCGCTCAAGCTGCAGGACAAGCTGACGCCGTTACACATTAATTTGTTTGTCGAAACGAGTCCGGCGCCGATCAAGTATGCGATGTCGCTCATCGGCAAGTGCGCCAATACCGTGCGGTTGCCGATGGTGCCGGCGAGTGAGAAGGCGCAGACCGCTGTGCGCCAGGCGATGGTGCACGCCGGCCTGACCAATTAGTGGATACCCGGCACAAGGTCGGCATGACGGCGTTTTTTCGGGAGGCGGCATAGCCATGCTCGAGGAATTCAAAAAATTCGCATTGCGCGGCAATGTCGTCGATCTCGCCATCGGCGTGATCATTGGCGCTGCGTTTTCCGGCATCGTGAATTCACTGGTCGGCGACGTCATCATGCCAATGATCGGCGCAGTCACCGGCGGTATCGATTTTTCGAACTACTATATTCCGCTGTCGTCGAAAGTGACGGCCACAACGCTCGTCGAAGCGAAAAAACAAGGAGCAGTGTTAGCTTGGGGAAGTTTTCTCACAATCACGCTTAACTTTATCATCATCGCATTCGTGCTGTTTCTCGTGATTCGTGCAATCAACCAGTTCTCGCGCAAGGAAGCCGAGAAGGCCCCGACCCCCACGAAGACCGAAGAGCTTCTCACCGAAATACGCGACCAGCTCAAATCACGCTAAACGTCAATCACAAAAACCATGGCCGCAAAACCCGAGCGCCGCTTCAAGGTGGTCGCCGACAATCGCAAGGCGCGCTTCAATTACGCGATTGGTGAGACGTTCGAGGCGGGGATCGTGCTCACCGGGAGCGAGGTGAAGTCGTTGCGCGCCGGCAAGGCGACGATTGCGGAATCCTACGCCGATGCACGCGGCGGCGAGCTTTGGCTGATCAATTCGAACATTCCGGAATATCTGCAGGCCAGCCGGTTCAATCATACCCCGAAACGGGCGCGTAAATTGCTGATGCAGAAGCGGGAGATTACCCGCCTGGTCGGGGCGGTCGAACGCGAGGGAATGACTATCGTGCCGTTAAAGCTCTACTTTAACGAGAAGGGGCGGGCGAAGGTCGAAATCGCGCTCGCCCGCGGCAAGAAACTGCACGACAAGCGTGAAACCCTGAAGAAGCGCTCCTGGGAACGCGAACGCGGGCGGCTGATGCGGATGAAAGGGTAAAATCGTGGGAGTGCCGACGAGGCTTGATCATTGCGTGATTCACGTCACCGATTGGGACCGATCGAACAAGTTCTACAGCGAAGTCATGGGTGCCGAACTGGTGCAGCGACCGGCTGGTTGGGCCTATCGTTTCGGCGACAAGCAGCTCAACGTGCACGGACCGGGCGTGAAGCCCGCTGAAGTTGCGCGCCTGCCGGTGCAGCCCGGCAATAGCGATCTTTGCTTCGAATGGCAGGGCCCGATCGAGGGCGCAGTCGCGCACCTCAAGGCGCAGGGCATAGCTATCGAGCGCGGACCGATGCAGCGTTTCGGCGCGAGAGGTCCGGGCACGTCGGTTTATTTCCGTGATCCCGACGGCTCGCTCATGGAATTTATGAGCTATGGAGATCGGAAATGACCGAAGCGCCGGGCACGCACAATCCGCAATTTCTGCCGCCGGGTATTCCTGTGCCGCAGGATGACGGCGCGGCGCGTCATCTGGCGGGTGCGAAAATACCCGACGTGGCGCTGCCGGCGACGGAAGGCGCGCCGGTCAATCTGTCGAAGCTCAAGGGCCGTACCATCGTCTATATCTATCCGCGAACGGGCGTGCCGGGTGTCGATCCGCCCGACGGCTGGGACCAGATCCCCGGCGCGCGAGGCTGTACGCCGCAGTCCTGCTCATTCCGCGATCATTTCGGCGAGCTCAAGCGGCTGGGGGTGGCGCAACTCTACGGACTCTCGACGCAAGACACCGCCTACCAGCGCGAGGCAGCAACGCGCCTGCATCTGCCGTTTGCGATTTTGTCGGATGAGAAGCTGGCGCTGACCAAAGCGCTCAAGCTGCCGACATTCTCTGCGGCCGGAATGACTCTGCTCAAGCGCATGGCGCTTGTCATTGATGACGGCGCGATCACCAAGGCGTTCTATCCGGTTTTCCCGCCCGACAAGAACGCCGAGGAAGTGATCGCCTGGCTTCAGGCGTCTAAAGCATGATCCCGAAAAGCATGTCCTCGGCCCTGACCGGGGATGAGAACCGGTTTTCGGAAAAGATCATGCACTGTCTAAATATCGCCGCACGTCCGCAAAGACGTCACGAAACATTTCCGGCGTGAGCACACGGGTATTCGTGTTGTAGCGGGAGCAGTGGTAGCTGCAGAACAGCGCCAATGGCCCGAGCTGGTGCTGGCTGCCGTGCCTGAAGGCGGCGTCGGACAGTTTGGCGCCGAGCGCGCGCACAGTGCTCTCATGCGCAATACGACCGAGCACAACGACGGCACGCAGTTTTTTCATCTCGGCGATCGTTGGCGTCAGAAAATCGCGGCAGGTTCTTATTTCTTCCGGAGTCGGCTTGTTTTCGGGGGGCACGCAGCGCACCGCATTGGTGATCCGGCAGTCAATCAGTTCAAGTCCATCGTCGGGATGTGCGCCGTATTCGCCGCGCGCAAAACCGAACTTGCCGAGCGTCTCGTAGAGCAGAACGCCGGCATAGTCGCCGGTGAACGGACGGCCGGTCCGATTGGCGCCTTGCAGGCCGGGTGCGAGGCCCACGATCAACAGACGCGCATCGAGGCGGCCGAACGAGGGGACCGGCGCGTTGAACCAGGTCGGCTCCTTGGCGCGCCATGTTTTGCGAAACGCCGCAAGCCGTGCGCAGCGCGGGCAGTCACGCCCAGGCTTGCCGTCGGTCCCTGCCATAGCGCGTGATCCCGAAAAGTGGATACCGATTTTCGGATAAGATCACGCGCAAACCAAAAGCGCTATTCGAAGGACTCGTCGTCGTCATCGGCGCCGACAGGCACGCTGGCGCGCTGCGGCGTGGTTGGCGGTCGCTGCAGGAATTGAGGCGTGTGGCCCGCCGACTCGCCGCGTTCTTCGCGCGGGGGACGCGGGGGGCGCTCGGACGGGTCGCGGCCAATCTTGCTTTGCAGCGTGACGATATCCGTGAAGACGTCGGCCTGCCGGCGCAACTCATCGGCGACCATTGGCGGCTGCGTGGTGACCGTTGAAATCACGGTAACGCGCACGCCCTTGCGCTGGACGGCCTCGACCAGCGAGCGGAAGTCGCCGTCACCGGAGAACAGCACCATGTGATCGATCGTGCCCGCGATTTCCATGGCATCGACCGCAAGCTCGATATCCATGTTTCCCTTGACCTTGCGCCGTCCGGTCTGGTCGACGAATTCCTTCGTCGCCTTGGTGACGACCGAATAGCCATTGTAGTCGAGCCAGTCGATCAGCGGGCGGATCGAGGAATACTCCTGATCTTCGATCACGGCGGTATAATAGAATGCGCGCAGCAGATAACCGCGCGACTGAAACTCGCGCAGCAGCCGCTTGTAGTCGATGTCGAAGCCGAGGGACTTTGCGGTAGCGTAAAGATTGGCACCATCAATGAATAAAGCGATTTTTTCCCCGGGTACGGTCATTGTTTTTTCTCACAAACCATGAGTGGCGACTTCCAGATCTTCCCGGCACGCTAACGCAGGGGTGCGTCGCGCGCGTTTTAGATCGGCGTTAACAGAGCATTGCAGCATCTCCAATCAATTGGGTGCCGCCGCGCAATCACGCGGTACCGATAAAATCCCGTACAATCGGCTTGCCTGTGATCTCGCAAAGGTCGCGTAACAGACGGTTGCGGCTAAACCAAGACAAAAATGCTTGAAATTCCGTGCGGCAGAGGATACCTAGCGGGCAACTTCAGGACAAGTTCCACCAAATGGAGTGCCGAGCCGATGGCCCGTGTCACCGTAGAAGATTGCATCGATAAGGTCGAGAACCGCTTTGATCTCGTCCTGCTGGCGAGTCATCGGGCGCGCATGATTTCGTCCGGTTCACAGATTACCCTCGAGCGCGACAACGATAAGAACCCGGTGGTGGCGTTGCGGGAGATTGCCGAAACGACCGTATCGCCTGGCGACCTCAAGGAAGACCTCATCCATAGCTTGCAGAAATACGTCGAGGTTGACGAGCCGGAGCCCGAAGTGCCGCTTATTGGTGCGGGCGCTGGCGCCAGTGTGGACTCCGACGACACAGAGGTAACGGCCGACCGTATGACCGAGGAAGAGCTGCTCAAGGGTCTTGAAGGCCTGGCGCCCCCGGAAGAACCGCCGGAAGAGGAAGCCGAGTGATCCCTGCGGTTTTGGCTTAATTCTTAACGGCCCGGCCAAAAGCCGGGCCGTCGCTTTTTATCAATCAGTTGGGCATAGCCTTGCAGCCACGGCAAAACCACGTGATATCCTGAGGTAGTTTCTTCCGGCCGCGGCCCGCGAGGCAGCAGATATGGCGCGTACGCGCTCTGATCTTCCGCGCATGCAGAAGCAGGCCCCGATCCGGGGCCCGCGCCCGCCGGCCGTTGCCGCTGCAGCGCAAACAATTGAAAAGCCTTCCCAAACGCGAAAGCTGCCGATGATGCGGCAGTACGACCTTATCGAGCGCGTGCGCCGCTACAATCCCAACACCAACGAAGCGCTGCTCAACCGCGCCTACGTCTACGCCATGAAAGCGCATGGCGAACAGCGCCGCGCGTCGGGCGATCCCTATTTCTCGCATCCGATCGAGGTCGCGGCCATTCTGACCGAGCTCAAACTTGACGACGCGACGATTGCCGCGGCGCTGCTCCATGACACCATTGAGGATACCGCAGCCACCCGCGCCGAAATTGACAGCCTTTTCGGGCACGACATCGGCAGATTGGTCGAAGGGCTCACCAAACTCAAAAAGCTCGATCTGGTCACCAAGGAAGCGAAGCAGGCGGAAAATCTCCGCAAGCTTCTGCTGGCAATTGCCGACGACGTGCGCGTGCTTCTGATCAAACTCGCTGATCGCCTGCACAATATGCGCACGCTCGAGTACATGCCGCCCGAAGCACGCCGGCGTGCCGCAGAAGAGACGCTTGAGATCTACGCCCCGCTCGCCGGCCGCATGGGCATGCATGCGATGCGCGAGGAACTCGACGATCTTGCGTTCCGTGAAATCTATCCGGAAGCGTACGAGGTTGTGACGGCGCGTCTCAATTCGCTCAGCGAACGCAGCAAGGTGCTGATCTCGGAAATCGAGAAACAGCTCGCCAAAAAACTGGCTGACCGCGGCATCGAGGCGAAGGTGGTCGGACGCCGCAAGCGGGCTTACTCGATCTGGCGCAAGATGGAACGCAAGTCGGTCGGCTTCGAGCAGTTGTCCGATATTTTCGGATTCCGTGTTGTCGTGAAAACTTTGGCCGACTGCTACCAGGCGCTCGGCATTGTCCATAGCACCTGGCCGATGGTGCCTGGCCGCTTCAAGGACTACATCTCGACGCCCAAGGGAAACGATTACCGGTCGATCCACACGACCGTTATCGGCCCCAGCAAGCAGCGGGTCGAACTGCAGATCCGTACGGTGGCGATGCACGAGATCGCCGAGTACGGCATCGCGGCGCATGCTCTTTACAAAGACACTGTCGGATCTCCAACCGAGCTGCTGTCGCGGGAGTCGACCGCCTACGCCTGGCTGCGCCGCACCATCGAGCTGCTGGCCGAAGGTTCGAATCCTGAAGAGTTCCTCGAGCACACCAAGCTCGAATTATTTCACGACCAGGTGTTCTGCTTTACCCCCAAGGGCAAGCTGATTGCATTGCCGCGCAAGGCGACGCCGATCGATTTTGCCTACGCGGTGCATACCGACGTCGGTAATACCGCCGTCGGCTGCAAGATCAACGGACAGATCGCGCCGCTCACGTCCGAACTCGTCAACGGCGACGAAGTCGAGATCCTCACCTCGAAAGCGCAAAGGGCGCCGCCGGCCGCCTGGGAATCGATCGTGATGACCGGCAAGGCGCGCGCGGCAATCCGGCGCGCCACGCGGGTCGCGGTGCGCACGCAATATGCGGGGCTTGGACGCCGCATCGTCGAGCGCCTGTTCCAGCGCGCCAAGATGAATTATTCCGACGAAAAATTGACCGGCGCACTGCCTCGACTGGCTCGCGCCTCGATCGAGGACGTGATGGCGGCCGTCGGCCGAAGCGAGTTGAAGGCTTCCGACGTCGCCCGCGCAATGTATCCCGACTACAAGGAAGAACGCGCAGCGGCGATGGCTGCAAAGCCGAAATCGGACAGCGGGTGGTTCGGCCTGAAGAAGCTGACGTCGGTAAAATTCAAGGTGCCTGACAGCGCCGCCGGACCGGCGATTCCGATCCGCGGCATCAACGGCGATTTGCCGGTGAGTTTTGCACCAAATGGAGGCGCGGTGCCGGGTGACCGCATTGTCGGAATTCTTTCTCCCGGGGAGGGCATCACGATCTATCCGATCCAGTCGCCCGCTCTGAGCGAATTCGAGGACAAGCCCGAACGGTGGCTCGACGTGCGCTGGGACGAGGAGGAGCAGGCGCCGCGGCGTTTTCCTGCGCGGATCGAGGTGCAATCAGTGAACGAGCCGGGTTCGCTTGCGCAGATCACACAAGTCATCGCCGAGCATGACGGCAACATCGACAACATACGCATGACGCGGCGCGCGCCCGATTTTACCGACGTGACGATTGATCTCGAGGTCTATGACCTCAAACATCTCACCGCCATCCTGGCGCAGTTGCGCGCCAAGTCCGTGGTGGCGAAGGCCGAACGCGTCAATGGCTAGTGCATGATCCCGCAAAAGCAGGTCCCCGGACTTGATCCGAGGGTGAGGACCCGATTTTCCGACGAGATCGTGCGCAAGGGGAACGCATGAATCGTCTTCGCCTGGGCGTCAATGTTGACCACGTTGCCACCATCCGCAATGCGCGTGGTGGCCGTCATCCGGATCCCGTGCGCGCGGCCAAGGTTGCGATCGCGGCCGGCTGCGACGGAATAACCGCTCATCTGCGGGAGGATCGTCGTCATATTCGCGATGATGATATGGCGCGGCTGAAGGCGGAGATCGACAAGCCGCTCAATTTCGAGATGGCAGCGACCGAGGAAATGGTCGCGATCGTACTCAAGACCAGGCCGCACGCAGTCTGCCTTGTGCCGGAAAAGCGCACGGAACGCACGACCGAAGGCGGTCTCGATGTCGTCCGGCAGCGCAGCCAGCTCGCCCCGGTGGTGCACGCGCTCAAGCACGCCGGCATCAAGGTTTCGCTGTTCATCGGGGCGGCGCCGGCGCAAATCGAGATGGCGGCTGAACTCGGCGCGCCGGTGATCGAAATCCACACGGGCTCCTGGTGCGACGCGCTCACCGAAGGCCGAGCCAAGGAAGCCGGCGCCGAGTGGCAGCTTATCCGTGATGGCGCGCTGCTCGCCGCAAGCGTGGGCCTGGAAGTCCATGCGGGCCACGGTCTCGATTATGCCACCGCAGAGACGATCGCCGCGCTGCCGCAAGTGGTTGAGCTCAACATCGGTCATTTTCTGGTCGGCGAGGCGATCTTCGAGGGCCTGGCCGAGAGCGTGAAATTCATGCGTGCGGCAATGGAACGTGGCCGCAACAAGGCACGTAAGGAAACCGCATGATCCTTGGGCTTGGCTCGGATATTGTCGACGTACGAAGGATCGCCAGCGTGATCGAACGCCATGGCGAGCGTTTCCTTGGCCGCATCTTCACGGCAACCGAGCGTGCCAAAGCCGAGCACCGTGCGAACGCAGCCGAAACCTACGCAAAACGGTTTGCTGCAAAGGAAGCCTGCGCCAAAGCCCTCGGCACCGGCCTCCGCGAAGGGGTGTTCTGGCGGGACATGGGTGTGGTCAATCTGGCAGGCGGGCGGCCCACGATGAAGCTGACCGGTGGTGCACTCGTACGGCTGCAATCTATCACGCCGCCCGGCTGCGAAGCCCGCATCGATGTCTCACTGACCGATGAAGGACCAACCGCACAGGCGATCGTCATTATCTCTGCCGTGCCGGCAACGACCCGGGCGGGCTCGCGTTGAGAGCAAGAACCTCATTGAGAACAAACGTTTGCAACATAACCTTGCTGATTGCCTGGCAGGATCGCAGCCGCTACAAGGTCGCCGGGGTGCGCATGCCATTTGATGGGACGAAAGGCCGATGAGTGTGACATCTGGAACAAAACGAAAAGAGGGCGGCGTAGCCGAAACAGTACGCGTCATCATTCACGCGCTGATCATCGCACTGGTCATCCGGACGTTCCTGTTTCAGCCGTTCAATATTCCCTCCGGCTCAATGAAGGCGACGCTGCTGGTCGGCGATTACCTTTTTGTCTCGAAATACAGCTATGGCTACAGCAAGTACTCGTTGCCGCTGTCACCGCCACTGTTTGCCGGACGCCTCCCGAGCGACTGGTTGCCGCAACGCGGCGATGTGGTGGTGTTTCGGCTGCCAAAGGATCCGTCGACCGATTACATCAAGCGCGTGATCGGTCTGCCGGGCGACAAGATCCAGGTCATCGACGGCGTGGTCAACATCAATGGTGTGCCGCTCAAGCGTGAACGCGCGTCCGACTTCATTGAAACGGAAGAAGGCACGAAGGATGCGCCGGTCAAGCGCTGGAAGGAAACATTGCCGAACGGCGTGAGCTATTTTGCGCTTGATCTGGTCGACAATGGTTTTGCCGACAACACCCAAGTCTATACTGTGCCCGCGGACCACTACTTCATGATGGGTGACAATCGCGACAATTCCACCGACAGCCGTTTCAGTCAGGTCGGAATGGTGCCGTTCGAGAATATCGTGGGTAAGGCGCAGATCATCTTCTTCTCGGTCTTTGAGGGCGAGCGCGCCTGGCAGTTCTGGCGTTGGCCAGTGTCCGTGCGCTGGGGCAGGCTGTTCACGATCGTCAGATGAGCCGCAAGGCCAAGGACAGGACGGCGCTCGAAAGCAGGATCGGCTATAAATTTGCCGATAAGGACTTGCTCGAACGGGCACTGACGCACATTTCCGCCCTGGCGGGAGGCAATCGCGCGGCCAGCTATCAGCGGCTGGAGTTTCTCGGCGACCACGTGCTCGGCCTTGTCATCTCCGACATGCTTTATCGTGCCTTCCCAAAGGCGAACGAAGGCGAGCTTTCCCGGAGGCTGGCCGATCTTGTGCGCAAGGAAACGTGTGCGGAAGTCGGGCGCGCAATGGACCTCGGGCCGGCCCTCAAGCTCGGCAATTCGGAATCGCACGCCGGCGGACGCCGTCGCACCACCATTCTGGCCGATGTCTGCGAGGCGTTGGTGGGCGCCGCCTTTATCGACGGCGGGTACAAAGCGGCCGAGGAGCTGATCGAGCGTTTCTGGCGAGAACGCATGATCAAGCCGCTGCGTCCGTTGCGCGACCCCAAAACAATGTTGCAGGAATGGGCGCAGGCGCGTGGCCTGCCAACGCCGGCCTATCGTGAGCTTGCGCGCACAGGTCCCCATCACGATCCGGAGTTCCGAGTTGCGGTGGTGCTGCCTGACCGGCCGCCGGCAGAAGGGCTCGGCAACTCAAAGCGCGCGGCCGAACAAGCCGCCGCCGCCGCGATGCTTACGCGCGTCGGCGTGGCGGTGGACAAGCTTGATGGCTGACGTTCATACGCACGATGGAAATACAAGCTGTGGCTTCGTCGCGCTGATCGGCGCCCCGAATGCCGGCAAATCGACATTGCTCAATGGCCTGGTCGGCTCCAAGGTCAGCATCATCTCGCATAAGGTCCAGACGACGCGGGCGCTGATCCGCGGCATTGCCGTCGAAGGACAGTCGCAACTCATTTTCGTCGATACGCCCGGCATATTTTCGCCGCGCCGGCGGCTCGACCGCGCTATGGTGACGACGGCGTGGAGCGGAGCGCATGAGGCCGACCTCGTCGGGGTGCTCATCGATTCGCGCAAGGGTCTGGACGAAGAAGCCGACAGCATCCTCGCCAGGCTTGGCGATGTGAAACCGCCGAAGCTGCTGATCCTCAACAAGGTCGACCTGGTGGCAAAAGAAGCGCTGCTGGACCTGGCGAAGGCGGCTAATGCCGCTGCAAAATTCGAAGCGACCTTCATGGTTTCAGCGCTGACCGGAGACGGCGTCGGCGATCTCAAGGTCTGGCTGGCGCGACGTGTTCCGCCAGGGCCATGGCTCTATCCGCCCGAGCAGATGTCAGACGCACCGATCCGCCAGCTCGCGGCGGAAATCACACGGGAAAAGCTGTTTGAGCGGCTTCACCAGGAATTGCCCTACCACTCGACGGTCGAAACAGAATCCTGGAAGGAATTGCGCGCCGGGGACATCCGGATCGAACAGACCATTTACGTAGAGCGCGAAAGCCAGCGCAAGATCGTGCTCGGCAAGGGCGGGCAGACCATCAAGGCCATCGGCGAAGCCGCGCGCAGGGAAATCGCGGAGATCGCTGAAGCCAAGGTGCATCTATTCCTGTTTGTGAAGGTACGAGAAGGGTGGGGCGAAGATCCGGAGCGCTACCGCGCCATGGGTCTGGAGTTTCCGAAGGAGTGAGAGCGCTGTTGTCATTCGGGCGCGCACAGCGTGGGCCCGGAATCCATAACCCCTGTCACCGTGATTTTCTCTGATTCTGGGAGTATGGATTCCTCGGCCCGCGCCTGAGGGTGCGCCCCGAGATGACGAGTAGAATATGCAATGGACCGATGACGGCATAGTGCTCGGGGTCAAGCGGCACGGGGAGGCGAATGCCATCCTCGAATTGATGACGCATGGCCATGGGCGCCATCTCGGCCTTGTACGCGGAGGTTTTGGCTCGCGGCTCAGACCGATCCTGCAGCCGGGAAACAGCGTGAGTGCAGCCTGGCGGGCACGACTCGACGAGCATCTCGGCAACTATACCGTCGAGGGCCTGCGTCTGCGGGCGGCCGGTTACTTTTCTGCCTCGCATGCGATCTATGGCGTTACTCATCTGGCCGCTCTGATGCGGCTGCTGCCCGAGCGAGATCCGCATACCGGTCTTTACGAGGCGTTCGACGGGATTCTGGATCAACTCGACGATCCGGCGCTGGCCGCGCCGATGGTCGTGCGGTTCGAATTGCAGCTTCTGTCCGAGCTCGGCTTCGGGCTCGATCTTGAACGATGTGCTGCTACAGGCGCCTCCGGCGATCTTGTTTACGTCTCGCCGAAATCCGGGCGAGCGGTCTCGCGCACCGCCGGGGAGCCGTGGGCCGACAAGATGTTACGGTTACCGGAATTCCTCCGACAGCACGACGCAATTCCCTCCGGCCATGATTTGGCCGATGGGTTTGCGCTCACAGGTTACTTTTTGACGCGCCACGTCCTCGAGGCGCGCGGCCTTTCACTCGGCGACGAGCGCGCGCATTTCATCGCCGCGTTAAACCGCGCCTTGCCGAGCGTCGCCTAGCCCGCCACGACGCTACCAACACGGTCTCCGACGACAATACTAAAATACCCTCAGGTTCGGTCTCACGGCGATTTGACGTTCTAAGCCTGTATTTGTCGGATTCGACCTATCGCTTGTCGTTTGAGGCCAAGACTCGCGCGCCAGCAGCCGTCTAGACCTGCGGCGTCAACCGACAGGATGACGCCTTGAATAAACGTCGAGCGCCTGCAGCCGATTTGGCGACCACCGCTGCGGACTCAGATCAAGACCCACAAGACCTTTCGTCGGATCCGACCATGACCGTGAACTGGATGTCACCGCCTGCAAACATCTCGAGCCGCAATAGCTACGCCCACGGGGCGACCAGTGTGGTCCGAGTCCGGCTCAGAAGCTTCTTCACCAGATTATACGTTGCTATCGACAAGGCGCAGCGCAAAAGAGCGGCCCAACTACTTCGACGATACGAGCACCTGATCGACCGCGATCAAAAATCCGATCGGCAAAAATAGGATCGGCGAACGCCGCGGTTACCAGCCGGATAGAACTCCATTGGGACCGCTGTCGCGCCTGACCGGACTTCCCCCGGGCAATCACACGGTTCGCCACAACGTGCGGTCGCTTGGCAGAAGGCCACGTTCCTCCAGCGTGGCCTTCTTTTTTTGCCTTCCGAGCCTCAAGTCGCCGCACAATGCCCGCGAATCGCAGTTGTGGCCCGAAAATCTGCAGGAAAAGCCGGCCGCATCGTTCATCGCTTGTTCGTCGGAGGACAACGGACTAGCTATTTGGGATGGGCAAGCGACTGATTCCCCCGGACAAAGGTACGGTCGAAGAGGTTGGGCTGCGCGACGCTCTGGAAGAGCGCTACCTCGCCTATGCCCTGTCCACGATCATGAACCGGGCGCTGCCGGATGCGCGCGATGGCCTCAAGCCGGTGCATCGCCGCATTCTCTATGGGATGCGGCTGTTGCGGCTCGATCCCGGGCAGGCCTTCAAGAAATCCGCCAAGGTGGTCGGCGACGTGATGGGCAATTTCCACCCGCACGGCGATCAGGCAATCTACGACGCGCTGGTGCGCCTCGCTCAGGATTTCGCCCAGCGTTATCCGCTGGTGGACGGGCAGGGGAACTTCGGAAACATCGACGGCGATAACGCCGCAGCCATGCGTTACACCGAAGCGCGGCTCACGGAAGTAGCGCGGCTGCTGATCGACGGCATCGACGAGGACGCTGTTGATTTCCGCGGTACCTATGACGGCACAAATGAAGAGCCGATCGTGCTGCCGGCGGCGTTTCCCAACCTGCTTGCCAACGGTTCGCAGGGCATTGCTGTCGGCATGGCCACCTCCATTCCGCCGCACAACGCCGCCGAGTTGTGCGACGCTGCGCTCTTCCTCATCGACAATCCAAAAGCACGCAGCCGCACGCTGCTCAAATACGTCAAGGGACCTGATTTCCCGACCGGCGGAATCATCGTCGACACCCCTGAGACCATCGCAGAAGCCTACAACACCGGCCGCGGTTCCTTCCGCGTCCGCGCGCGATGGAAGCAGGAGGACACAGGCCGCGGCACGTACGTGATCGTCATCAGCGAAATTCCCTGGCTGGTGCAGAAATCGCGCCTGGTGGAAAGACTTGCCGAACTGATCAATGAGAAAAAGCTCCCGTTGGTGGCGGACGTGCGCGATGAATCGGCTGAAGACGTCCGGCTGGTTATCGAGCCGCGATCACGTTCGGTTGACGCCGAACTGATGATGGAGTCGCTTTTCAAGCTTACCGAGCTCGAAAACCGTATTCCGCTCAACATGAACGTGCTGGTGAAAGGCCGCATCCCGCAGGTCCTTGGCCTCGCCGAAGCGCTCCGCGAATGGCTCGATCACCGGCGGGAGGTTTTGCTGCGGCGCTCCCGGCATCGCCTGGCGGAAATCGAACATCGCCTGGAGGTGCTCGGCGGTTATCTGGTCGCCTATCTCAACCTCGACAAGGTGATCAAAATCATTCGCAAGGAGGACGAGCCGAAGCCCGTCCTGATGAAGACTTTCAAGCTCAGCGATGTCCAGGCCGATGCCATCCTCAACATGCGGTTGCGCAACTTGCGCAAGCTGGAGGAGATGGAAATCCGCGCCGAGGACAAGGCTTTGCGGGAAGAGCGCACGAAACTCAAAGCGCTGATCGGCTCGACTCCGCAGCAATGGAAGACGATTTCCGGCCAGATCAAGGAGATCAGGGAAAAGTTTGGGCCGAAAACCCAAATCGGCAAACGTCGAACGACTTTCGGCATTGCCCCGGCGCATGACGAAGCCGCAATCGAAGAGGCGATGGTCGTGCGCGAGCCGGTCACCGTCGTCGTGTCCGAAAAGGGCTGGATCCGCGCATTGCGCGGCCATGTCACGGATTTTTCCGGCGTCGCCTTCAAGGCCGATGACGCCTTGAAATTCGCGTTCCCGACCGAAACCACTGCCAAGGTCATGGTTTTCGGCAGCAATGGCCGCTTCTACACCATTGAAGCCGCGAAGCTTCCGGGCGGGCGCGGGCATGGCGAGCCAGTCCGCCTGTTTATCGACCTGGATGACGCCGACGTGGTAGCCGCGCTGGCCTATCAAGGCGGCCGCAAGTTCCTGGTGGCGAGCTATGCGGGCAACGGTTTTGTGGTGGCGGAGGACGAATGTCTCGGTACCACCCGTAAGGGCAAGCAGGTTCTCAATCTCAAGGCGCCGGACAAGGCACGGGCCATGACGACGGTCGACGGCGAACTCGCGGCCGCGATTGGCGAGAACCGCAAGATGGTGATCTTTGCACTCAATCAGGTGCCCGAGATGGGCCGCGGGCGCGGCGTGCGCCTGCAGCGCTACAAGGAAAAGGGGCTATCCGACGTCACCACCTTCAAAGCGGACGACGGGCTTTCCTGGAACGATGCTGCCGGCCGCAGCTTCGCATTGCCGATGAAGGAATTGAAAGACTGGCGGGGCAATCGCGCCGATGCCGGGCGTATCGCGCCGAAGGGTTTTCCGAAGAACAACAAATTCCGCAGCCTGCCGAACGGTGGCAATGGCAAAGGTGGCGAGGAGGGCGACGAAGAGTAGCGTCGCGTCAGCTTGCCACGAAAAGCAGCGAACGTTCTGATTTCTCAAGCAGCGCGGCGGCGGTGTCGCCGAAAAACAGCTTTTCGCCCGGCCGCCGGCTGACGCCCATCACCACGAGATTGTGCTTGCGGCGATCGAGTTCGCGCAAAATCGCCTCTTCGGCGGCCCGCTCGGCCACCACTGCCGTCCGGATGCTCATGTTGTAGCCGTCGGCAATCGCAACAATGTCTTTCAGTATTGCCTCTTCGTGCCGGCGGGTACGAATTCCGCGCCGCGCGCCGCGTCGTGCATCGGCGCGCACCGCAACATAAAGCACCGTCACTTGTGCGTTCGTGGCCCGCGCAAGAGTGAGCGCAACTTCGGCGGCACGCCGGGAAGGCTCCGTACCATTGACCGGGATCAGAATGTCGAACTTGCCCTCCGGTTTTTTCGACAAATCGTCCCGGACAGATGAAATGATCAATGGCCCGTCGAATCCCTTGGCCAGATTGGTCACGCCCTTGTCGAATTCCTTATTCTGCTTGGACGTTTGCCCCAGGCCGATAATAAAAACGTCGTAGCCCTTCTCCGCCTCTTCCGCGATCAGGGCAGGGCTTGGCTGCTCGTGGACGATTGTCGTCACCTCCACCGGGGCATCAACCTTCTCTTCTTTTTTCTGCTTGCTCGTGGTTTGCGCGGCGGCCTGCTGGACAGCCTCGCCGACCTCTTCCGCTTTCACCTCTTCTTGCGCGGCTTTCTTTTTGCCATTGCCATTTTTCTTGTCGCTTTTCTTGCCGTTTTCGGGCCTGGGCTGCTCCGTCTCCTCGTCGGATTTTTTGTCCGGACCTTTGGGTGCAGCACCCAATTTATCCTCGTTGTCGGGCATGGTGCTCTCGATCTTGCTCGGATCGGGAATATGCAAGACCGTCGCCGGCATGCCGTGAGTGCCCGCGAGCGTGCCGGCGACACGCGAGGCGAACTTTCCGTTTGGGCTGTCGTCAACCGCGATCAGCAAGCGTTCGAGATTTGGCACGAAGCCCCTTTCTTCAAGCTCCTCGCGCTCAAGCCGCTGTTTTTCTTCCTTTCGCATCGGAATGCGGCCGAGCGCCCAGCGCAGTGTCGGCGGCATGGCCGTTGTCGTCAGGACGGCCATGGCGACAATCATGGTGAAGAGGTCCTGACTGAGCGCGCCCATCGATAATCCGACTGTCGCGATGATGACCTCGGTCGAACCGCGTGCATTCATGCCGCAGGCGAGCGCAAAACCTTCCCGCCGTGTCAGGCCACCGAGCTCGGCCCCGATAAAGGCACCGGTGAATTTTCCGATGCTGGCAACCAATACGAGGCCGGCCGTAAACAATGCGATTTTTGGATCAGCGAGAATCGTCAGGTCAGCCGTCAGGCCTGCAATGCCGAAAAAGACCGGGGCGAAAAATGCGGTGATGAGCCCGCGCAACTGTTCGTCAATGTGGCGGGTGAGGATCGGTGATTCGCCGATCAGAACGCCGGCAACGAAGGCGCCGAGCACGGTGTGCACACCGATCAGATATGTGATCAGCGACATTACGCCCATGATGATGAGGATGGCAGTAACTACCGCGTATTCGCTGACGAAATTGTCGTTCACCCAACGGATTGCGAAAAACACCATCCGCCGGCCGATCGTCAGGCTTGCCACCATGAACAAAATCGTGCCGAGAACGCTTTGTGCCAGCGATATGGGTTCAATCGAACCGTGTAAGGCGAGGCTGAAGATAATCGAGACGATAATCCACCCGACACTGTCATCGATGATTGCGGATGCCAGGATGACCTGACCGACGACGCGGCGCATAAAATTCATTTCCCGGACGACCATCGCGACGATCTTCACCGAAGCGATCGAAAGGGCTGTACCGAGAAAGAGCGATGTGATCAGGCGCTTCCCAGGATCGGGCAGAAGGCTGTCAGGCAGCATCTCGCCCAGTCCCACCCCGCAGATGAACGGAATGACGATGCCCATCAACGAAGCAAATACGGAGGCGCGGCCGGTCTGACGCACCAGTTTGAGGTCCGTCTCCATTCCGGTGAGCAGAAGCAGCAGCAGGATGCCGAATTGCGAGATCCCGTCGATCATCGCCTTCTGTTCGGGACTTTTTGGAAAGAGCGCGTGCTGGGCGTCTGGAAACAGCAATCCGAAGAACGAGGGCCCAAGCAGCAGCCCGGCGATCAATTGGCCCATGACTGCCGGCTGGCGCAGCCGCACCATGGCTTCGCCCAGCATCCGGCCGACAAGCATGAGAACGACAATCTCGCCAATGAAGATTGCTTCGGATGGACCCTTTCCGCCTTCGGCGGCGAAAGCGGGAGTCGCCGTGATCACGGCGAGAGCCAAGAGCCAAAGCCAATAGCGACTTACGTTCATGGCGGCGGCAACGCTCTATGCGCGGCCACGCGTGCAGGGCCGCCTTTCGAAAAGGACTCGCGTGCCGCCGGACGGCAACTCCAACCGCGATCTGGTGACACCGCTCGCCTGTGGCGACTTGCAAGCGCCAGATAACTCGAAAGAATTTGAAAAGTTCCACAGAAACTGCAATTGCAAATTATTCGCAACTAGATATACTGTAAGCTGTTTCCTTTGCGATTCTTGCATGGACGCCACCGTAAGCTCACGCGCAAACACGAAAACAAGCGGCTGGCGGCGGACGCGCGGCCGTCCCCCATTGGCGGAAGTATTTGGCTCGATTGCGACCCGGCCGACCGGTTCGCTTGGCAACAAGCTGCTTGCGTTTCTCGGCCCCGGCTATCTGGTCGCGGTCGGTTATATGGATCCCGGCAATTGGGCGACGTCGCTCGCCGGCGGGTCCAAGTTCGGATACGCGCTGCTCACTGTTGCGTTGCTTTCGAACCTGATGGCCATCCTGCTGCAGGCATTGTGTGCGCGTCTTGGGATCGCGTCGGGACGTGACCTCGCGCAGGCCTGTCGCGACGCATTTCCGCCCGCCGTGTCATGGCCGCTTTGGGTGATGGCGGAAATAGCAATTTGCGCGACTGACCTGGCCGAGGTGATCGGCACGGCCATCGGGCTCAATCTGCTCTTTCACATTCCACTCGAGATCGGCGTCGTGCTGACCGCACTCGACGTCTTCCTGGTGCTCTGGATGCAAAATCTCGGTTTCCGTTATGTGGAAGCCTTTGTGGTCACTCTGCTCGGGGTGATCACCGTCTGTTTCGCGGTGCAGATTGCCATGGCAGATCCGGACTGGGGCGCCGTGATCCGTGGCTTCGCACCCACCACGAACATCATCACCAACCCTGACATGCTTTATCTTGCGCTCGGCATCCTTGGTGCAACCGTGATGCCGCACAATCTGTACCTGCACTCGGGTGTGGTGCAAACGCGCCGCTTCGGGGAAGGGGTCGAAGACCGGCGCGAGGCAATCAAGCTCGCGACGCTCGACTCCACGATCGCGCTCATGTTTGCGCTGTTGATCAATGCCTCGATTTTGATCCTCGCCGCAGCCACGTTTTACAAAGCCGGCAAACATGATGTCGCGGAACTCGATCAGGCCCATTCGTTCCTGGCGCCATTGCTCGGCTCGGCGATCGCACCGACGCTGTTTGGCATAGCGTTGCTGTGTTGCGGTCTCAATTCCACGGTGACCGCAACGCTCTCGGGCCAGATCGTGATGGAGGGGTTTCTCGATATCCGGCTGCCGGGCTGGGCGCGCCGGTTGATCACACGCGCCATCGCCATCGTGCCGGCAGCGATCGTGACAATCTGGTTTGGCGAGAAGGGATCGGGGCAGTTGCTTATTCTGTCGCAGGTCATCTTGAGCCTGCAATTGCCGTTCGCAGTCGTGCCGTTGGTGATGTTCACTGCCGATCGGAGTAAAATGGGCGAACTGGTCGCGCCGCGCTGGGTGACACTGCTGGCGGCAATCACGGCAGTCGTCATCATCGCATTGAATATCAAACTGCTTGTCGATTTTGCGCTTGGAAGTGGCTGACGCGGGCTACTTTTCGACGCGGGTCCAGCCAGACGGCATCAAACGCTCCTGGGGCAGGAAGCGGCCTTTGTAGTCCATCTTGCGTGAACCGGACACCCAATAGCCAAGATAGACATATGGCAGACCCATGCGAGCGGCCCGATCGATGTGGTCGAGAATCATATAGGTACCGAGCGATCGGTCGCCCTGATCCGGATCGAAAAACGAGTAAACCATCGATAGCCCGTCGCTGAGGACGTCGGTAAGCGCGACCGCCAGCATTTGCCCGGTGCCGCGTCCGTTAATGCCACTGTCGGGACCGCGCCGCCGGTATTCGATCAGGCGCGTGTCGACGTGGCTGTCCTCGATCATCATGGCGTAATCGAGCACCGTCATGTCGGCCATGCCGCCATCGCGGTGGCGCGCGTCGAGATAGGCACGGAACACCGAATATTGTTCGGATGTCGGGGCGGGCGAACGCATATCGCCGATCATGTCGACATTGCGCTCGGCGATCCGGCGCATGTTGCGCGAAGGAGCAAAATCGGCTGCTACCACGCGCACCGAGACGCAGGCGCGGCAACCTTCGCAGGCCGGGCGATAGGCTATCGACTGGCTTCGGCGGAAACCGCCATGCGTCAGCAGATCGTTGAGTTCGCCCGCACGCTCGCCGACCAGGTGGGTAAATACCTTGCGTTCTTCCTGCCCTTCGAGATAGGGGCAGGGCGAAGGAGCGGTCAGATAGAACTGTGGTGTGTCGCGCGAATGCTGGGTCACAGATCAGGCCATCCGTCGGTCATACCCTGGCGCTAGCATTGCGCGGCGAATGGACTTCGTCAAAGCCCTTTATCCCCGCTATCCCGCTCGCGCGCTTTGCATGGAGGATCGCAGCATCGACGCACGCGCGGCGTTATTGATGATCACGGTTCCGAGCATGATGTCGTGCAGGAGCCGGCCCCGTTCGTTGAAGAAAGCGACTAGCAACACAAAGGGTGTGAAGAACGAAACCGTGAACCAGAATGCGACGGCGTGCACGGCGCCGAGCACAAAGTAGGCTGGTGCGCCGTACCAGGTGCGCATTTCCAGGTCCATGACGCGCATGCCGAGGGTGGCTGATGCCGGGCCGCCGAGCGTGACTCCAAAATAAACAATTGCCCAGATTACGGTCGCGCTGGGCAGTAGCCAGTAGAGCGCAAAGCCAAGTCCCAGGGTGACGATTCCGAACGCGAATATGAACATGGCCGCCAGGACCACGGGAATGGAAATAATAATGAAATCGACAATAAAGGCGACAACCCGGCGCGCCAGAACGCCCTCGAATAGTTCCGGCTGGGTCGCCGGATCATAAGCGTGGGGTTTAATGTCGATCGACATGCCCGTTCCTCGTCACGGACATGGCGAAAGAATCGGTCGTGTGCAAGGGGCTGCAAGGGGCCGCAAAGGGGCCCCTTGGCTGGAACCATCGCCGCCCATGCGGCATGGTGCTGTCTTGGATCCCGGGGTCAAAGCCATTGAGCGTCACTCTTTCCGACATCGAAGCCGCCCGCCGTGTGATTGCGGGGGCGGTGCTGCGGACGCCGATGCTGCCGGCGCCCAAGCTGTCCGCGCTCACCGGGGCTGAAGTTTACGTCAAATACGAAAACCTGCAGGTCACCAATTCCTTCAAGGACCGGGGCGCATTGGTGAAACTCGCCTCGCTGAGTGAAGCCGAACGCAAGCGCGGCGTCATTACCATGTCGGCCGGCAATCATGCCCAGGCCGTAGCCTACCACGCAGCCCGGCTTGGCGTTCCGGCGACGATTGTCATGCCGGAAACCACGCCGTTCGTGAAAGTGGCCGCGACACGCTCGCATGGGGCGCAAGTCGTGCTGCATGGGGAATCGATGGGCGAGGCGCAGGCGCGCTGCGAGGAAATTCAAGCACAGCACAACCTCGTACTGGTTCACCCTTACGATGATCCTCGCATTGTTGCCGGACAGGGAACCATTGCACTCGAAATGCTGGAGGACGTGCCGGTTCTGGATACGCTTGTCATTTCAATCGGCGGAGGTGGCCTCATCGCCGGCAGCGCCATTGCCGCTCGCGCAAAAAATCCAGCGATTGAAATAGTCGGTGTCGAAAGCGCGCTGTATGCCTCGGCCTGGAATGCGCTTCACGGGGACAACCGGCCGCTCGGCGGACCGACGTTGGCCGAGGGAATCGCAGCCAAGTATGCCGGTAAGCTGACCCTTCCGGTCATTCGCGAACTGGTCGCGGAAATCATCCTGGTCGATGAGGCGCAGCTTGAGCGTGCCGTCAACGCGTATCTGACGCTTCAAAAAACCATGGCGGAGGGCGCGGGTGCGGCCGGGCTTGCCGCCATGCTGGCGAAGCCGGCACGGTTCAAGGGCAAAAGGGTCGGGCTTATCCTGTCGGGCGGCAATATCGACCCGCGAGTTCTCGCCTCGATCATGGTGCGTGAGCTTGAGCGCGGAAACCAGATCGTTTCCTTCCGTCTGACAATCCCGGATCGCCCGGGTGTGCTCGGCACCATCGCGACGCGCATCGGAGCGCTTGGCGCCAACATCCTGGAAGTCGACCATCGCCGGCTGTTCCTCGACGTGCCGGCCAAGGGGGCCAAGCTTGATGTGACGGTTGAAACGCGCAACGCCGCCCATGCTGATGAAATCATGGCGGCGCTCGCCGCGGACGGCTATTTGCCGGTGCGGATCGAGACGGGTGCGGCAATGGCCGAGGTCTAGGCTGCCGATTGTGCAGGCAGGTCGGGGACTTGTAACTCGCTTACGACCGGATCGCTCCTGTGGATGGCAAGGATGTTGATTCCGGCGTTGACGACCTTGTAGCCGTGCTCGTCGAGGAAAATCCGCAGGCGCTCGGCGCCCGTCTTGATCGATTCAACCAGAAAGATGGGGCGGCACCGTTTGATCGTCTCCAGCGCGCCCTCGAGGGCCTCCGATTCCATGCCTCCGATGTCAAGTTTAATGAGGTCGACACGCGGCAAAGAAAGCGCATCGATTGATATTTTTTGGATTGCGATGGTCTTGCCGGGCGAATAGTCGATCGGCTGGCCAATGAACTCGGTATTGACGCGCGGCTTGAGTTCCAGACCGCCGAAACTCGATGGAACGAAATAGTCGGGCGTTGGAATCTGCATGATACCCGGCTCCGATGAGATCGCCGCGTGCATGGCAATGGCGTTGAACGCATTGTTGATCGCGATATTTCCCGCCAACGCATAGTAGATGCGTTCCTGAGCCTCGATCGCGATGACCGAGCCCCAGCCCGTCATCGCGGTCGCCCATTCGATGGTATGGGCCCCTATATTGGCGCCGCCATCGATCGCCACAATGCCATCTCCATGAACGCGCCGCCGCGCTTCGAACAGTTGCAACGCCAGCTCGACGTCCACCGGGCTCGAGGAGCCCGCTTCAAGCAATTGGTAGCCGACACCAACTCCGGAATCCGGTCCGGTCATACGGTAGTCGAACCGATTAATAATCATCGTGCCGTGATTGGAGGCGGCGAGCACGAAAGCAAGCTTGCGTCCGACATTGCGCATGAAGTTCTCCCTAAGGGCGGATGGCGCCGCGGCACAAACGCACCAACACGCGCGAACCAAAGGGCTCTGCGCGAAACGAATCACATTCCCTAGGGTAATACCGCTGGCGGCGGTGTACAGGTTTCAGGCCGCGGGGAAGGACCCAGGGCCGGACCCAGGGCCGGACCCAAGACCCTGCATTGCCCGCCAGACGCGCTCGGGCGTTGCCGGCATTTCGATGTGTTTAATGCCGAACTCGGAAAGGGCATCGACCAGCGCATTGGCGACCGCCGGCAGCGCGCCGACATTCCCGGCTTCGCCGGCGCCCTTGGTGCCAAGTGGATTTGTCTTGGTTGGAACCGGATTGGACTCGACCTCCATTTCACAGAGGTTGTGCGCATGCGGCATCGCGTAGTCCATGAACGAGGCAGTGACGAGCTGGCCGCTCGCGTCGAAGTGGATGTCTTCCATCAACACCTGGCCCGCGCCTTGCGCCACACCACCGTGGATCTGGCCATGCAGCAGCATGGGGTTGAGAACGGTGCCCACATCATCCACCACGCTGTAACGCACGATGTCGACCACCCCGGTTTCCCTGTCGATCTCCACTTCGCAGACGTGACAGCCGTTCGGAAAATTCTGCACCGGCGCCTTGTAAACGGCAGTTGCGAACAGCCCGGGCTCCATTGACGCCGGAATTTTCGCAGGGTTCGCGGAGTCGATGGCGACGTCCTTGATCGTCATAGTCCGGTTGGTCTTGGGCGAGGAAAACACGCCCTCAGCGAAATTCACGTCGGGGACATCGATCTTGAGTGTGTGCGCGGCAATGACCTTGGCCTTTTCTATCACTTTATCGGTCGCCATCTGGAACGCCGCGCTGGACATTGTGGACGTCCGTGAGCCGCCTGTGCCTTCGCCGTAAAAGACCTCGTCGGTATCGCCTTGCACGTAACGCACGTCGTCAGGATGTAATCCGAGACGGTCACACACCAGCTGCTTGAACACGGTTTCGTGTCCCTGGCCTGCAGTCACCGAACCTGAAAACAACGTCACGCTGCCGCTGCGGTCAAAGCGCACTTCGGCGCCTTCGGTACCCCCCGCTGCCGCGCGTTCAATCGTATTGGAAATACCGAGACCGCGTAGTTTGCCGCGTCTGCGCGATTCCTCGCGCCGCCGCTTGAAACCGGCGCTGTCATGCAGCTCCAGCGCCATGTCCATGTTTTTTTCAAATTCACCGCAGTCGTACGTGAACGTGAGTCCGGTCTTGAAGGGCATTTGCTGGGGCGAAATGTAGTTGCGTCGTCGGAGCTCGATCGGATCGATCTTCAGCTCATCGGCGGCGATGTCGATGATGCGCTCGATTACATAGCCGGCCTCTGGTCGGCCGTTGCCGCGATAGGGCCGGACCGGATTGGTGTTGGTGAAAACCCCGGTGATGTCGACAAAGACCGCTGGCGTACGATAGGTGCCGGCCAGCGTCCCGGCGTTGAGGAGAAACGCGGGCATGTTGTTTTGCAGGTAGGCGCCAATCGCGGCAATCGTCTTTACACGCAGTCCCAGGAAGATACCGTCTTTGTCGAGCGCAAGTTCGGCCCCGGTGACATTGTCGCGCGCCTGCGCGTCGCTCAGAAACGCTTCGGTGCGCGAGCTGATCCATTTGACCGGGCGGCCTGTCAGCTTCGATGCGAACAAAGTGAGCGGTGCTTCATTGAACACCGGGGTCTTCATGCCGAAGCTGCCGCCGACATCGATGCAGATCACACGGACTTTACTCTCCGCTACTTTGAGAACCTGTTTCGCCAGTTCGCTGCGATAGGGATGCGCGCGTTGCACTGGCGAGTGGATGATGTAGCGGTCTTCCGCCGGCAGATAGACGCCGACGGCGCCGCGTGGCTCCATCGAGGCGGCGGTCACACGGTTAATGACAAAGCGGTGCTTCACTATGTGCGCGGCCTTGGCGAACGCGGCGTCGGTAGCGGCCTTGTCGCCAATCAGTTCGACGAAGCTGATGTTGTCCGCGCAACCGTCCCAGACCTTCGCAGCATCAGGCTCAATTGCCTTGGCGGTGGAGACGACTGGAGGTAGCGGTTCGTAGTCGACAACGATCAATTCGGCGGCGTCTGCCGCCTGGGCTTGCGTCTCCGCGACCACAAATGCAACCGGATCGCCGACCCAGCGCACGCGGTCGTCGGCCAGCACCGGATAGGAGGGCTTGAACATTGGAGAGCCGTCGCGACGCTTGAGGCCCCCATGTGACGGCAATTCACCCAAGCCGGCGTTTTTCCAATCGGCGGCTGTGATCACGGCCAGCACACCAGGCGCTGCCTTGGCGGCACTGGGATCGATCGAGATGATTTTGGCGTGGCCATGAGGCGACCGCAACACGACACCGTACGCCATGCCGGGATAAACGACATCGTCGATATATTTGCCGCCGCCGCGGACCAGCCGCGGATCCTCGAAACGAGACACGCCTTGGCCGATGGCGAATTCACCCATAGACGCTTAAACCTGTTGAATACATCTGCCATCGGGCCGATGGCGGGGAGGGAATGTGTGCCCTTCTTGCGTCAACCTGCCTTGAGCTTCTCCGCGACCCGCGGCGCGAAATATGTAAGCACGCCATCGCAGCCGGCCCGCTTGAAGGCAATAAGGCTTTCCATCATTGCGCGCTCGATGTCCAGCCAGCCGTTCTGGGAGGCCGCCATGATCATCGCGTACTCGCCCGACACCTGATAGGCGAAGGTCGGCATCCCGAATGTCTCCTTCACGCGCTGGACGATATCGAGGTAGGGCAGGCCGGGCTTGACCATGATCATGTCGGCGCCTTCCTCGATGTCGAGCGCGACCTCGCGCAGCGCCTCATCGGAATTGCCGGAGTCCATCTGGTAAGTCCGCTTGTCACCGGTGAGCGTTTTTGAGGAGCCGACCGCATCGCGGAACGGGCCGTAGAAGGCGGAGGCGTATTTCGCAGCATACGACATGATCGATACGTCGATGAATCGCGCGGCATCGAGCGCCTTGCGGATCGCGCCAACGCGTCCATCCATCATGTCGGAGGGCGCGATGATATCGCAGCCCGCTTCCGCCTGGACAATGGCCTGCTTGACCAATATGGCGACAGTTTCGTCGTTGAGGATGAGGCCGTCGCGCAGCAGCCCGTCGTGGCCATGACTGGTAAAGGGGTCAAGCGCCACATCACAAAGGATGCCGACCTCCGGCACTTCCCGCTTGATTGCGGCGATGGCCCGGCAAACGAGGTTGTCGGGGTTAAGCGCTTCGCTTCCCGTCTCATCGCGCAGGCTCGGATCGGTGTATGGGAAGAGTGCGATGCAAGGAATGGCCAGACGGGCAGCGCGCTCGGCCTCACGGACCGCCTGGTCGATCGACAGCCGCTCAACGCCCGGCATTGAGGGAACCGGGACGCGGGTCTTTTCGCCATCCATCACGAATAAAGGCCAGATCAGATCGTCGGCGCTGAGCACATGCTCCCGCACCATGCGCCGCGCCCATTCGCTACCGCGGTTGCGGCGCATCCGCGTGGGGATGTTGAGCGTTTCGTGCGCGGCCGATCCGGGTTCCACCGGGGTGAACCGGGTACGGTTTTCGATCGGACGGCCAAATTTGATTGCCATAGCTGCACTCCTGCCGGTCTTTTATCGCGTCCGCGGAACGGCCGCTACCCGTCGGCAGGAGTGCCGAAATCGCTGGTTAGCCGGCTGCGGCTTTGGCCTTTCCGGCCTGCCGTTCCATTTCCAGGCCTGCTTCAAGACTGTCTTTGTCCCGATAGATCGAGGCGACGGCCATTACGCGGCCGCCCAGTTTGTAGCGGACGACGCAGTCGCGCTTCATAGGATCGCCCTCGATGTCGATCGAGTCCCATTTCTCGGCATGACCGACATAGTTGATCGGCACGTCGTAGTGCTGGCTCCAGAAGAACGGGGCCGATCTGAATGGAGTAGGGACACCCATCATATTGAGGGCGGCGATTTGCCCCTGCCGTTCGGCGACCACCCAATGCTCGACGCGGATGCGTTCGCCGGAGGTCGGATCCGGCCAGCGGGCGATATCGCCGGCGGCGTAAATTCCGGGCGCGCTGGTTTCCATGTATTTGTCGACGATCACGCCCTTGTCGATCGAGAGTCCGGCCTTTTCGGCGAGCGCCAGGCGTGGACGCACTCCGACCCCGATCACCACCAGATCAGCGTCGAGCGTGCCTCCGCTCTTGAGCGTCACGCGCTTGCCGTCAATTGCGCTCACACTGTCCTCAAGATGGAATTTGACGCCATGCTCTTCGTGCAGCGTACCGATGAAGTCTCCAAGCTGAGGCCCGAACACGCGCTCGAGCGGGCGTTTTTCCGGCGCCACGACATGAACCTCGATGTCGCGAGCGCGCAGCGCGGCCGCCGACTCCAAACCGATGAAGCTTGCGCCGATCACCACGGCTCGCTTTGCGTCTTTCGCCTGCGCGATGATCGCGCGGCAATCGTTCAACGAGCGTAAGGTGTGGACGTGCTTCTGATCGGAGCCAGGAATATCGAGCTTGATGGGTTCAGCACCGGTCGCCAGCAGCAATTTGTCAAACTTGATCTTGCTTCCGTCGCCTAACACCAGCTCTTTCGATTTTGCATCGACGGCGGTGACCTCGGTCTTGAGCTTAAGATTGATTTTGTTATCGGCGTACCAATCATCCCCGCGCAGGGGCACCCAATCTTCCGGTGCGCTGCCGGCGAGATAGTCTTTCGATAAATTAGGCCGGTCGACCGGTGCGGCAGTGTCATTGGACAGCATCGTGATACTTCCGTTGAAGCCACGGCGTCGTAAGATCTCCGCCGCCGCGAAACCTGCGGCGCCTCCGCCGACGATGACGATGCGTCCGCCCGCCGATGCAGCGGTCTTTGGCGCTGGCGGCCCCTTTTTGCCCTTTACGACAATCGTGCCGTCACGTTCTTCGACCTGCCAGCACGTCAGCGGACTCAGCGCCGGGGCGGCCACGGCTTCGCCCGTTTGCAGGCTGAAGCGAGCATGATGCCATGGACAGCGGACTGTCTCGCCGACAAGGAGGCCCTCGGCGAGCGGCCCATGGTAGTGGGTGCAATGGGCTGACACCGCAAACAGCTTGCTGCCCTGGCGCGCCAGCATCACCTCGTCGTCACCAACGTGACCGGCTAGCATGGCCCCTTCGGCAAGATCGGCAGCCGGAATGCCCTTGGTGAAGTCGGGTCCGCTGGGCCTATTGTCCCCACTTGCCATTTTTGCTCTCCGTTCATGGCCGACTGCCTCTCAGATAAGATGCTTTAGCAGCCGAAAAATTCCGCATATGTCATAAATCTCCGACAGGCCTGCCCCGGTTGCCGCGCGCCGGCCCCGCTTGCTAAGCCGGAGGCAGCAGGGTGGGCCATCCATGGATTTCGAGCTGTCCGAGGAACAACGCGCATTTCAGGCCACGGCGAGGCAGTTCGCGCGCGATGAGATGATGCCGCAGGCGCACGACTGGGACGAGGGTGAGATCTTCCCGGTCGAAAGCATGCGCAAGGCCGCCACCCTCGGCTTCGGTGGTATTTACGTGAAGGACGATGTCGGCGGCTCGGCGCTCAGCCGCCTCGACGCCGCGTTGATCTTCGAGGAATTGGCACAGGGGTGCACGTCGACCGCCGCCTACATCTCGATACACAACATGGCCGCGTGGATGATCGATGCCTACGGCGGCGCCGATGCCCGCAGAAAGTTTCTGCCGAAACTGTGCAGCATGCAGCAATTCGCGAGTTACTGTTTGACGGAGCCGGGATCGGGCTCTGATGCGGCGAGCCTGAGCACGCGAGCGCGGCGCGAGGGACAACATTATGTGCTCGACGGCGCAAAAGCATTCATCTCCGGCGGAGGCGTCTCGGATATCTATGTTGTCATGGCCCGAACCGGAGAAGCCGGTCCGCGCGGGATATCCTGCATCGTGGTGGAGAAGGGCACGCCAGGCCTGTCGTTTGGCGCGCGGGAAAAGAAACTTGGGTGGAAAACGCAACCCACCACGATGGTGATGTTCGAGAATTGCCGCGTGCCGATAACGAACCGGATCGGCACCGAGGGGCAGGGCTTCAGGATCGCGATGGCGGGTCTCGACGGAGGCCGCCTGAACATAAGTGCCTGTTCCATCGGCGGGGCGCAGTTCTGTCTCGATCGGACAATCGAATACATGAAGGAGCGCAAGCAGTTCGGTTCGCGGCTTGCCGATTTCCAGGCACTACAGTTCCGTGTCGCGGATTACGCGACGGAACTGGATGCCGCGCGCCTGCTTCTCCATCGCGCTGCGGTAGCCGTAGGCGAAGGCGAGCCTGCGGCGACGCGCCTGGCCGCGCAAGCCAAGCGACTTGCCACCGATACGGGTTTCGAGGTGGTCAATGGCTGCCTGCAGTTGCATGGCGGGTACGGCTACCTGCGCGATCATCCGATCGAACGCGTCTTGCGCGACGTGCGCGTGCATCAAATACTGGAGGGGACCAATGAAATCATGCGCGTGATTATCAGCCGCGCTATGCTGGGTAATTGAAGCCAGAGACGCAACAGTAGGGAGAGGTCACCATGGAACAACTTCCACGCCTTTATCTCTCACGCGAGGAAATGCAAAAGCGCATCGCACGCTTCAAAGAGCTCAAAGGTTTTGATGGCGGCTTGCCGGACAGCAAGATGCCGGGTTGCGAGCGCACATTGTTCAACGTCATCGGCTTTCAGCCGCCGGAAGGCTCGGGCGGCGCGGTGACGTCGCCGGTTGGAGAGCAGGCGGCGCAACTTGCCGCGATCAAGATCAGCGAAGGCTTCAATCTCGGATATTGCAAGGCGAAGCCCGGCCACGGCCCGGAGATGCACAATCACGACACCAATGAGACCTTCATCCCAATGACCGGAACCTGGCGAGCGAGCTGGGAAAACGAAAAGGGCGAAGTGGAATATGTCGATCTCGGGCCGCTTGATGTGGTGTCTTTCCCCCCTGGGATGGTCCGCCGTTTTGAGAATGTGACGAAGGGCGACCCCAACGTTGAATCGATCTTGATGTTTGTGATCGGCGGTGATGGTCCGCGCGCCGAGTTCACGGATCAGGCGATGGATCGCCTCGAAAAGGCCGGTGTTTGGTCGCCACAACGCGCGTAGGTGGAGGTCAGCATGAGCGCTGCGATGTGGACCGGTGAACTGGCACTGGCGACGGCCGCGATTTTCGCAGGGGCTGCGGTCTATGTCAGCGTGGCCGAACAGCCAGCGCGGCTGAAGCTCGATACCCAGGCCCTGTTGACCCAGTGGCAGCCGAGTTACGAGCGCGGCGCCATCATGCAGGCCAGCCTCGCAATCCTGTCCGGTCTGCTCGGTGTCGCAGCGTTTCTGTTCACTTATGACTGGCGCTGGCTCCTTGGTGCGGCGCTGATCCTCGCGCCATGGCCCTACACAATGTTCATCATCATGCCGACCAATCGCGTACTGAAGGCGACGCCGCCGGCGCAGGCCACAGAGCAAACACGTGGTCTGGTCATGCAATGGGGGCGGCTGCATTGGGGCCGGAGCGCGCTCGGCCTGCTTGCGGTTGCTGCTCATCTGTCGGCGCTCAATTGAGGCGGCCGTGAGCGAGACGGAAATTTTATTCGAGCGGCGCGGAGCCGCCGGCATCGTCACTCTCAATCGCCCCAAGGCGCTCAATGCTGTCACGTACGCCATGGTGCTCGCTCTGCGCGCACAGCTCGATCGTTGGGCTGATGACCCGGCGATTACACGTGTCGTGATCACCGCCGCGGGCGACCGCGCTTTCTCGGCCGGCGGCGATATTCGCGCGCTTTATGATCTCGGCAAGGCGGGCCGCCACGATGAAGCGTTGCAATTCTGGCGTGATGAATATCCGCTCAACGCAACGATCAAGAATTACCGCAAGCCGTACGTGGCGCTGATCGACGGCATCGCAATGGGCGGGGGCGTTGGCGTATCGGTGCACGGCTCGCACCGTGTTGCAGGCGATCGCTTCTCATTTGCCATGCCGGAAGTCGGCATTGGGTTTTTTCCGGATGTGGGTGCGACCTGGTTCCTGCCGCGCATGCCGGGCGAGCTCGGCACCTATACCGCGTTAACGGGTGAGCGGTTCGGTATTGCCGACGCGGCGGCTGGCGGGATCGTTACCCATCGCATTTCTTCGGTCCGTTTTGACGATCTGCTCGATGGACTGAGTGGCACCGTGCCAGTCGATGCGGTGCTTGCGGCCTTCGCCGAACCGGCAGGCGAGGGACCCATCATGCAACGCAGGGCCGCGATCGACCGCCTCTTTGCTGGCGACATGGTGGAAAACATCCTGGCCGCGCTCGACAGCGAAGCCTCGAGCGGAAGCGCCGACGCCGAATGGGCTACTAGGACGACTGCGACCATGCGCGCAAAATCGCCACTGAGCCTCAAGTTGGCGTTGGCGCAGGTACGCCGCGGCAAGACCTGGGACTTCGAGACGTGCATGCGCATGGAATTCCGCATAGTGTCACGCGTCATCCATGGGCATGATTTCTACGAAGGTGTGCGCGCAGTGATCGTCGACAAGGACAACAAGCCGCGGTGGCGGCCGGCCACGCTTCCCGATGTTGGGGAGGAAGACGTTGAACGTCATTTCGCTCCGCTCGGCTCTTCCGAGTTGGTGATGTCGTGAGCAGACCGACCGCCGGGTCCGACGATTTTCGCACCCTGGAGCCGGTGCGAGAACACGAGGGTGAACGTTCAGTCGGGCGCTGGACCCGACGGCTCATTCTTTTTCTACGGGTCATGGCCGCGATATCGATGATCAAGGGCCTCTATCACTGGGCGCAGGTATGCGGGATTGGTTTCGGTGATACACAGCCGTTCGAAAGCCATTCGATTGCGTGGCAGACCGCGACGGTGTTCTTTGCCGTCATCGATCTGGTCGCAGCTGTCGGTCTTTGGCTGGCCGCTGCCTGGGGCGCGGTGATCTGGTTGACATCCGTTGCGTCCATGCTGGCCGTCGAAATATTTTTCCCCCAGGTGTTTGGCGGCGGCTGGTTGACCGGTCTTCTGGAGGGCGGACTGCTCGCGATTTATCTTTGGTTGGCATTGAAATCAGCGCAGGAACATCCGCAGTAAAAAGTTGGGAGGGCGCCATGGCGCGCATCGGATTTATCGGCCTCGGCAACATGGGATTGCCGATGGCGCAAAATCTGCTCAAGGCGGGCCATCAGGTCGAGGGCGTCGACGTCAATCCGGCGTCGGTCGAAAAACTCAAGGCCGCGGGAGGGGCAGGCGTCGAAACGGCAAAGAGCGCGGCGGCGCGCGGCGACGCCGTCATCACAATGCTGCCGTCGGGCAAGGAAGTACGCGAGGTCTATCTCGGCTCTTCCGGCATTGTCGAAAACGCCAATCCGGGTACGCTGCTGATCGACTGCTCGACGATCGATGTCGAGACCGCACGCGTGGTCGCAGCCGAAGCCGAGAAAAAAGATTTGTTGATGCTCGATGCGCCGGTGTCGGGGGGCGTCGGCGGCGCGACTGCAGCGACGCTGACCTTCATGGTCGGCGGCAGCGCGCAGGCGTTTGTGCGCGCGGAATCGATTTTGCAAAAGATGGGCAAGACAATCGTGCATGCCGGGGGAGCCGGCAACGGGCAGGCGGCCAAGATCTGCAATAATATGATCCTTGGTGTTTCGATGATCGCTGTCAGCGAAGCCTTCGTCCTCGCTGAAAAACTCGGCCTCGATCACCAAAAGTTGTTCGACATTTCCTCAAAGTCCTCGGGGCAGTGCTGGTCGCTGACGAGCTATTGTCCCGTTCCGGGACCCGTTCCGACATCGCCAGCCAACCGCGATTATCAGGCGGGATTTACCGCAGCGATGATGCTTAAGGATTTGAAACTGTCGCAGGACGCCGCAAAGACGACAGGAATCAAGACACAACTTGGCGCCGACGCAGCGCGCATTTACTCACAATATGTCGCGAGCGGCGAAGCTTCGCGTGACTTCTCCGGCATCATTCAATTCATCCGCGATTGATGCGGGTTTGTAGAGTGAACGAAGCCTTGCACGGTCTCGTAGAATTGTATGATCAAGAGATCGTTCACCGTTCCAAATAAACCTAATCTTTATGGTGTTATTTAAGCCGATTTTAGAATCGCCCTCATAAGGTGCGCCTCATCCGGAGCGGGGGAACAGGGCCTTTGCAACCGGGGACGTACAAATAAAACGCAAGGGGCGTTGAACATGAAAGCCGTCGCGAAGACGGTCGAGCCCGCCGGACGCGAGGCGCCGCTCGATCACATTAGGCCAGCATATCTGGAGGCCTTGACGTTAGTCGAGCGGCTTCATCGCCGGTTGCTTGACGTTATCAAGGACGAATTCGATCGGCGCGGTCGCTCCGATATCAACTCGGTGCAGGCGCTGTTGCTCTATAACATCGGCGACAAGGAACTGACGGCCGGTGAGCTGCGCACACGCGGCTATTATCTCGGCTCGAACGTTTCGTACAACCTCAAGAAGCTGGTGGAGATGGCGTTTCTCGATCACCAGCGTTCGCGCGTTGACCGGCGCTCGGTCCGCATCAAGCTGACCGACAAGGGCCGCGAGGTGCGTGACATCATCGAGACGCTCTACCAGAAGCACGTACGAACGGTTGAGCAGGTCGGTGGAATCAATGCCGAGGAGTTCTCGACACTCAACAAGTCGTTGCACCGGCTCGAGCGTTTCTGGACCGACCAGATCCTCTACCGGCTCTAATTCGACTGCGGGTGGATTGACTTTGCCCCGGCCAGCTGGCCGGGGTTTTCTTTTGGCGCGTTGCAAAAGCTGCTCTGGGGCCCTAGATGTGGGGCCGGCGGTCCTCCACAGCCCAACGCTTGGCGGGTGGCAGGCGATATGCTATTGCCGGGCGCAATCCCAGATTTTACCTGGGCGCATGATTTTCTCCGAAAACCGGTTGCCACTTTTCGGGATCATGCGCTTTTCCAAAGATCGGCGCCGACCATTCCGGCGCCAGGAGACTGTGATGTCGGCGACCTCGAGCCCCAGGCCAACAAACGACGTGGAGGCATTGTTCTCGGCCGCCTTGGCCGAGGTCGATCCCGAAATTGCCGAAGTGATCGAGCTTGAACTTGGCCGGCAGCGCGACGAAATCGAACTGATCGCTTCGGAGAACATTGTTTCGCGCGCTGTTCTTGAAGCGCAGGGCTCGGTTCTCACCAACAAGTATGCCGAAGGCCTGCCGGGTAAACGTTACTACGGCGGGTGTCAGTTCGTGGACATTGCGGAACGGCTCGCAATCGAGCGCGTGACGAAACTTTTCGGCTGCAAGTTCGCCAACGTGCAGCCGCACTCGGGGGCATCGGCAAACGCCGAAGTGTTTTTTGCCCTGCTGCAGCCCGGCGACACTTTCATGGGGCTCAACCTGGCTGCCGGTGGCCATCTTACCCATGGCTCGCCTGTCAACATGTCGGGCAAATGGTTCAAGCCCGTGCCCTATGGGGTCCGGCAGGACGATCACCGCATCGATATGGAGCAGGTCGCGCGCCTTGCGCGTGAGCACAAACCGAAACTGATTATCGCCGGCGGATCGGCTTACCCGCGCATTATCGACTTCCGGGCGTTTCGCGAAATTTGCAACAGCGTCGGCGCGCTGCTGATGGTGGACATGGCGCATTTTGCAGGTCTCGTCGCGGCGGGCGTGCATCCGTCTCCTTTCCCGCATGCGCACGTCGTCACAACGACGACGCACAAGACTTTGCGCGGACCGCGCGGTGGCGTCATTCTCTCTGACAACGAAGAGATCGCGAGGAAACTCAACTCGGCGGTCTTTCCGGGAATGCAAGGCGGGCCGCTGATGCATGTGATTGCCGCCAAGGCTGTTGCTTTCGGTGAAGCGCTGCGGCCGAGTTTCCGCGCCTATGCGCGGAATGCACTGGAGAATGCCAGGGCGCTGGCCGAAACCCTGAAGTCACACGGCCTCGATATCGTTTCCGGCGGCACCGATACCCATCTGATGCTGGTCGAT
Source organism: Pseudolabrys sp. (assembly GCA_036265125.1). Taxonomy (GTDB): domain Bacteria; phylum Pseudomonadota; class Alphaproteobacteria; order Rhizobiales; family Xanthobacteraceae; genus Pseudolabrys. The sequence continues at coordinate 39,105 of DATAPP010000125.1, forward strand.
CTGCGTCCAAAACGGCTCACCGGCAAGGTGGCGGAAGCGGCCTTGGGCCGCGCGCACATCACCTGCAACAAGAATGGCATCCCATTCGACCCCGAAAAGCCGACCGTGACGTCCGGCATCCGGCTCGGTTCGCCTGCCTGCACAACGCGTGGCTTCGGTATCGCCGAATTTCGTCAGGTCGGCGAAATGATCGTCGAGGTGCTCGACGTGTTGTCGCAGAAACAGGTCGAGGAAGATTCGCTTGTCGAAGCCGCGGTACGCGACAAAGTGAAGGCATTGATTGGACGATTTCCGATTTATAACCGATGAGCGACAGGGTCACATTTTCTCCGCCATGGCCGCCTTCTTCTAGTCGAAGCAAGCCGTGGATGCCCGGCATAAAGCCGGGCATGACGAGGTGAGAGGTTAGGGCCTAGCCATGCGTTGCCCGAGTTGCGGAAGTCTCGATACACAGGTGAAGGATTCGCGGCCGACCGAAGATTCAGCAGTGATCCGGCGTCGCCGTGTTTGTCTTACCTGCAATTTTCGCTTCACCACGTTCGAGCGCGTGCAACTGCGCGAGCTGACGGTCATCAAGCGCAATAGCCGACGGGTGCCGTTTGATCGCGATAAATTGATGCGTTCGGTGCAGATCGCGTTGCGCAAACGTCCGGTCGATCCCGAACGCATCGAGCAAACGGTTTCAAAGATTGTTCGCGAACTGGAGAGTCAGGGCGAAAGTGAAATTTCCTCCGAAGCGATCGGCGAAATTGTGATGGAGCATTTGCGTGAGCTCGACGATGTTGCCTATGTGCGCTTCGCGTCCGTCTATCGCAATTTCCGCGAGGCCAAAGACTTCCGTGCCGCGCTCGACGAATTGTCGGGTGAGGACGATGGCCGGCCCGCGACCAGCGCACGAAAATGAACGAACACGCCGCGCCTGTTTCCCAACCGGTCTCGGACGACGAGCGCTACATGCAGCTCGCCTTTTCGATTGGGCGGCGCAATCTTGGTCACACCTGGCCGAACCCCGCGGTCGGCGCGCTGATCGTCAAGGACGGCATCATTGTCGGTCGCGGCTGGACCCAGCAGGGCGGCCGACCTCACGCTGAAATCGAGGCACTGCGCCGTGCCAAAAAAGCGGCGCAAGGCGCCACCATGTATGTGACGCTTGAGCCGTGCTCGCATCAGGGCAAAACGCCACCGTGTGCCGATGCAATTATCCGTGCCGGCATCGCGCGCGTTGTTTCGGCGCTGGAAGACCCAAATCCGGAAGTGGCCGGGCAGGGGCACGAGAAACTGCGTGCCAAAGGCGTGGTTGTCGATATCGGGCTGGGCGCCGACGAAGCGCGCCGTATCCATGCGGGTCATATCACCCGCGTTTCTCAAGGGCGGCCGCATGTGATGCTCAAGCTGGCGATCTCGGCCGACGGCAAGGCGGGGCTGGCCGGCCGAAAGCAGGCGTCGATCACCGGCGAGGCAGCGCGCGGTCGCGTGTTCCAGATGCGTGCGGCAAGCGATGCCATACTGGTCGGTATTGGCACCGTATTGTCGGACGACCCGCAACTCACCTGCCGTTTGCCCGGCATGTTCGAGCGCTCACCGGTTCGCGTCGTCCTTGATGCACAATTGCGGGTGCCGCTGTCGACCTCGGTTGTTGCAACTGTGCGCGAAACACCCACCTGGGTTTTCGCCTCGCACAAGGCCTCCCCGATCGCCGAGGAGATCCTTCAGCAAAAAGGCTGCAAGGTCTTTCGTGTGGATGAAAGCGACGGCCGGCTGGATGTTCAGCAGGTGTCGAAGACGCTTGCCGAGCAGGGCCTCACGCGGCTGATGGTGGAGGGCGGCCCGACCGTTGCCGCCAGCTTCGTCGAAGCCGACCTTGTGGACGAAGCAGTCTTGCTGCGCGGCGAGAAGCCTATTGGTGCAACGGGCATCGATCCGCTGGCGAAAATGCCACTCGAGGCATTGACCGGCCGGCTTGCAACGTGCCGCAGCGAAAGGCTTGGCGCCGATACAGTCGAAAGTTTTGTGCGGGTCTAGGTCATGTTCACCGGCATCGTTACCGACGTGGGAGAGGTGCGTTCGGTCAACCCGCGCTCGGGCAATTTGCACCGCATTACGATCTTTTGCGGCTATCCTCGCACCGAAATCGTGCAGGGCGCATCGATCGCCTGTTCAGGTGTTTGTCTGACGGTGGTGGATGCTGGCGAGGAAGACGGGCGCGTCTGGTTCGCCGTCGATGCGGCGGCTGAAACCCTGCGTGTCACCACGGCGGGCCGCTGGCGTCATGGGTCAAAAATCAATCTCGAACGCCCGCTGAAATTCGGCGACGAGCTGGGCGGGCATCTGGTTGCAGGCCACGTGGATGGCATTGCGATCGTGGCCGCACGTGAGGACATGAAGGACATGGCGCGTATCGCGCTGCGCGCTCCACCCGAGCTTGCGCGCTTCATTGCGCCCAAGGGCTCGGTCACCCTGGACGGCATCTCGCTTACGATCAATGCGGTAGACAATGATACGTTTTCAGTGCTGGTCATTCCGCACACTTTGCAGGTGACGACAATAGGGGCATTGCGTAAGGACGACGGTGTCAATCTCGAAGTCGATACCATGGCGCGGTACGCTGCGCGGTTGGCGGAGATGAAGTAGAATGTTGTTTGGGCGTGGATCGCCTGCTACGACGCCATTCAATCAGGGATATTGATTATGGCAAAGAAAAAGCGCAGCGCGAAGAAACGCGACAGTCTGCATATGCTGATCGTGGAATCACGCTTTTATGATAATATTTCCGACGAGCTTTTAGCCGGTGCAACACGCGTGCTGGATGACGCCGGCGCGCGATATGACCGCGTCACAGTGCCCGGCAGTCTGGAAATTCCCGCCGCCATTGTGATCGCCATGGAGGCCGCACGGCGCCGTCGGGCACCCTATGATGGTGTTATTGCGCTCGGCTGCGTCATCCGCGGTGAGACTTACCATTTCGAGATCGTCGCAAACGAGTCGGCACGCGCATTGACGGACCTTGCTATGAAGGAGGGCCTCCCGATCGGCAACGGCATTCTCACTGTCGAGAACGAGGCCCAGGCGCACGCTCGCGCCCGCGCTGAAGAAGGCAACAAAGGTGGCGAGGCCGCCCGCGCCGCGCTCATGCTGGTCGCGCTCAAGCACACATTGGCCTGGCGCTGATGGCCGCTGGTCCCGCACGTGACGACAAGGACGCGCGCAAGGCGAACAAGCGCGGCGCTGCCCGGCTGGCAGCGGTGCAGGCGCTCTATCAAATGGACCTCGCCGGTACCGGTCTGAACGAGATCCTTGCCGAATTCGAAAGCCACTGGATCGGCCGCGAAGTCGAGGGTGCGCAATATTTGCCGGCCGAAGCGGCATTCTTTCGCGATATTGTTTCCGGCGTGGTCCAGGAACAGCGGGAGCTGGATCCCCTGATTGATGAAGCCCTGTCAAAGGGATGGCCGCTCAAGCGGATCGAAACCGTATTGCGGGCAGCGCTGCGGGCCGGCGCCTATGAGTTGATCCACCGGACCGACGTGCCCGCGCGGGTCGTGGTGGCCGAATATGCCGACGTCGTGGCCGCCTTTGTCGAGCGTGACGAGACCGGCATGGTCAACGCCGTGCTCGACCAACTCGCGCGGCGTTTGCGTGCAGGCGAATTCGGCCGCGCCGCCGGGTGACACGATGGCCTCGCTCGACGACATCTCGGCCGAAGACCGCCTGATCGCGCGTTTCTTCAAGCCGCTCGCGACGCATCCCGGGGCTCTCGGCTTGTCCGATGATGCGGCCTTTCTCACGCCGCCAGCGGGATTTGATCTGGTGCTCACAACCGACGCTATCGTCGGCGGGGTGCATTTTTTTCCCAAGGATGCCGCTCACACGGTGGCTGGCAGGGCGTTGCGCGTGAACTTGTCGGACCTCGCCGCGAAGGGTGCACAACCGCTTGGTTTCCTGTTGTCGCTCGTTCTGCCCAGGGAGATCGGCGAGCAATGGCTTGAGGGGTTCGCGCAAGGTCTGCGCGCCGACGCTGACCTGTTCGGCTGTCCGCTGTTCGGTGGCGATACCGATCGCACACAGGGGCCGATCGTGGTTTCCATTGCCATGTTTGGCACCGTTCCTGAAGGGACGATGGTACGGCGTGCCGGTGCCAAAGCCGGTGACCGTGTATTCGTCACCGGGACGATCGGCGATGCCGCGCTCGGCGTGATGATACGCAATGGCAAGAGCTGGAAATTGGACGAGCCGCAGCGCCAGCATCTCCTGTCACGATATCTGGTGCCACAGCCCCGCAACGCGCTGGCAGAAGCCGTGCGGATCCATGCTTCGGCGGCGATGGACATTTCCGACGGCCTGGTCGGCGATTTCGGCAAGCTGTGCCGGGTTTCCGGCGTCGCGGCTGATGTTGATGTTGCGCGGGTGCCGCTCTCGGAAGCGGCCAGGACCGTGATCGCTGCCAACCCGGACGCGGTCGAATCCGTGCTTACGGGTGGCGACGACTACGAGATCGTCTGCACTGTGCCGCCGGCCAAAGCCGGAAGTTTCCACGCCGCGGCCACGGCTGCCAATGTCCCGGTCAGCGAGATCGGCGAGATCAGGGGCGGTGAGGGCACACGCTTCGTCGCTCCCGACGGCCGCACACTGACCTTCAAGCGCGCCTCGTTCAGCCATTTCTGAATGCCGAGAGTTTAGCGGGACGAAGCCATGCGGCGCAGCTATAATGCAACGACAGGCAACGGGAATTCGCTATGCACGATATGACGGCAAAGCAGGCGGCTGTGACGCCGGTGGGCCAGCATCCGAACTTTCAGAAACATCATGCGCGGTTTCCGACCACGGCCTGGCTACGGCGGCAGGCCCCGCGCAATGTGCCGCTTTTCGCGTTCGAGTATAGCGACACCGGTGCAGGCAACGACGTTGGCGTTGCGCACAATTGGTCCGCCTTCGATGCCGTCGAAATCGTGCCGCGCTATGGCGTGATGCCGTCCTTGCCGCCGGTCGACGTCAAACTGTTTGGGCGCAGCTACGCGGCACCCATCGGCGTTGCCCCCATGGGCGGGCCGTCACTGGTCTGGCCGGGTGCGGATCTGCTGATGGCCAAGGCTGCGCAACGCGCGCGCGTGCCCTACACGCTCAGTGTCGCAGGCGGCGCCACCATAGAACAGGCAGCGGAAGCCGCGCCGGATGTGTTCTGGCTGCAGCTCTATCGGTTCTGGCACGACGATCACAAGATCGGGTTCGACCTGGTACGGCGCGCGCAGGCGGTCGATGCAAAGGTGCTCGCGCTCACGCTTGACGTGCCGGTCCGCACCACGCGGTCGCGCGAGACCTATGCCGGGCTCGCCCATGAATTTCGCCCGAACGCGCGGATGCTCTACGAAATGATGATCCGTCCAAAATGGCTGCTCGCGCTCGTGCGCAACGGCTACCCGCGCTTTGCGACCATCAGCGACTACGCACGCCCCGGCGCCGGCACGAACGAGATTATTGCCTATGCGCGCTCGCGGATGGGCGGCGCCTTTTCCTGGGAAGAGGTCAAGCGCTATCGGGACGCGTGGAAAGGACCGATGGCGCTCAAGGGCATTCTGCATCCGGGAGATGCCGAGAAAGCGGTTGCGCTCGGCATCGACGGCATCTGGGTTTCCAACCATGGCGGGCGCCAGATCGAGGCGTTGACGCCTTCAATCGATGTCCTGCCGGCAATCGTTTCGGCAGTCGGAAAAAAGGCGACGGTTGTGATCGACAGCGGCGTGCGCAGCGGTCAGGACGTCATGCGGGCAGTGGCGCTCGGCGCCGATGCAGCCTTTGCGGGAAAGTCGTTCCTTTGGGCGGTCGCAGCACTCGGCGACGAAGGACCTGACTACCTGATTGACCTCTATATCGATGAATTGCGCGCTTCTCTTGGTCAAATCGGGGCCCGGTCGCTGGCGGAGGCGAGGGCGGCGACCATTCGTCATCCCGGCGCGATTGCCTTCGAAAACGGGACGCCGCCATCGCGCGCGCCGCGCAAGCGATAACGCGCAGTCGCTCGGCCTCAATCCTGCTCTGCGCGGCCGGCATTGGCGATTCGGCGGGATCATGTCTACAAGGGGCGACTTTCCCGGAGCCCCTCTATGTCGGCGATTGCCGAGCCTTTCCACCACGCCAAGCCCGATGACAACCTGGCGCGTCGCAATGCGATGGTGCTGGCCGTCGCGCAGGCGCTCGCCGGCGGCAACAACACCGTCATTGTGAGCACCGCCAGCATCGTCGGCTCCGTGCTCGCGCCTGATAAAGGGCTCGCGACCTTGCCGATCACCGCCATGGTGTTTGGCATGTGGCTCGGTACACTGCCGCTTGGCGTATTGGCTCGTCATTTCGGCCGTCGCTTCGCGCTGCAATGCGGTTCGGCCTTCGGGATTCTTTCGGGCCTGATTTCCTGCGCCGCAGTGATGAACGGCCATTTCTGGCTGCTGCTGGTCGGAACATTCTGTGGCGGGCTCTACGCTGCCGCGCATCAATCCTACCGATTTGCTGCTGCCGATACCGCGAGCGACGCCTACCGGCCGAAAGTTGTTTCCTGGGTCCTTGCGGGCGGAATTTTCGCGGCGGTGATAGGCCCGCAGCTCGTCATCTACACAAAGGACTTACTGTCACCGCACTTGTTTGCCGCCAGCTATCTCGGGCAGTCGGCCTGCGCCGTGGCTGCGGCCTTTGTGCTGCAGTTCGTCAAGGTTCCTCCGCTGGCGGCCGCTCGCCACAACAGCGGTCGCCCGCTCGGCGAGATCGTGCGCAATTCGCGCTTCATCGTCGCTGTCGCCTGCGGCATGGCGAGCTACGCGATGATGAATATGGTGATGACATCGGCGCCTCTGGCCATGGTCGGATGCGGCCATTCGATCACGGACGCCACGCTCGGAATTCAATGGCATGTGTTGGCGATGTATGCGCCGAGCTTCATTACGGGTTCGCTGATCGCGCGCTTTGGAGTCGAACGCATCACGGGCATTGGCCTCGGACTGATCGCCGCAGCCGCTGTTGTCAATATTGCCGGCGTTACCGTGGCGCATTTCTGGAGCGCATTGGTGCTGCTCGGCTGCGGCTGGAATCTATCCTTCATTGGTGCCACCACACTGGTGACGCAGTGCCACCGGCCGCATGAACGCAACAAGGTGCAGGCGTTCAACGACTTTCTCATTTTCGGCAGCATGGCGCTGAGCTCATTCTCGTCCGGTCAGTTGCTCGAGACAGTTGGCTGGACTGCCATCAACGAGGTCATTCTCCCGACCATCTTCGTCACGGCTGCGTTGCTCGTGTGGCTTGCGTTACGACCGCGTACGGCCACCGCATAAGAACGCGAGATCCATGGCTGAATTCGGTGCCGAGGTACCGACACGCGCACGCAAGCGGTATCGCAGCACTGACAGACGCTTCAATTTTCGCGGACGAGCTTTCTCGGCGCTACGGCCGGGCGTACGGTTCTGCGTGGCGCGGACGGCGGTTATTTCAAACGCTGACGCATTAGCCGCGCCCTCAAGCGGAAACCAAGCTGAGGGAGAAATGTGATGACGAGCACTCATATTGAGCCCAGGCCGACTTCGCCACTTGCCGGCGTCGCACTGTTGCACGCGCTGGCGGATAACTGGTGGCTGCTGTTGCTGCGCGGCGTCGCGGCTATCGTCTTTGGCGTACTCGCCTTCATGTGGCCGGTTCTCACGTTGCTCACTCTGACGTTCCTGTGGGGCGCCTATGCAGTCGTTGATGGCGTACTCGCGCTGTGGGAAGCGATTGCCGGTCGAGGCGGCTACACGGGCTCGCGCTTCTGGCTTGCCATTGTCGGCATTGCCGGGATCATCGCGGGGCTGTTGGCATTCGCGTGGCCCGGCCTCACGGCATTGGTGCTGTTGATGTTCATTGCCATCTGGGCAATCGTCACCGGGTTGTTCGAGATCTGGGGCGCAATTCAGTTGCGCAAGGAAATTGAAGGCGAGTGGATGCTGGTTCTCAGCGGCCTTCTCTCGATTGCCTTCGGCGGCATTCTTCTGGCTCGACCCGGCATCGGCGCGCTGGCGGTGGTCTGGCTGATTGGCTGGTACGCAATCCTGGCAGGCGGCCTTTACGTCGCGCTTGCGTTCCGGTTGAAGAAGCACAAGCACCCGGCGTAACCCCACTGGCGCAATTTGTTTGCGCTGCGATCACGGGGCCAAGCCGGCGCCAGATTCGTAAAGGGCTCAATTGGGCGGCTCGCGTTCACTTGCGGTGATCGCGGCCGCTGCGGAGTAGGTCGCGCCGATCATCGCGATTCGAAGCTTCGATCGGCCACAGGCCTATGCCTGGTGATCGGTGGTCGATCCATCTTATCCGGGCCTGGCCGAGAAATAGCCAAAGGCGCGAGCCGGAAAAGAATTCCTCTGTGATGCCTTATTTCCGCGTTGCGCAGTCCACAACTTTTTGGCTATATCCGCGCGCTTTCCGGTCGGGGTGAAGCGCCCTTAAAGCGGCCATCCTCGACGCTCCTGGCGCCGGCGGGAGCGTTCGTCCCGCCAGCACCTATCAAATCGGGGAAAATGGCCACCATGTCTACTTTGTGGTTGATCGTCGGCTGCGGGGTGCTCGCAATTTTATACGGCATCTGGGCGACCCAATCGGTGCTGAGCGCCGATCCCGGCAGCAAGAGGATGCAGGAGATTTCCGAGGCCGTGCGCGAGGGCGCGCAGGCCTATCTCAAGCGGCAATACGCCACCATCAGCGTCGTCGGCGTGGTGATCTTCGCGATCATCGGTTTCACGCTCGGCTGGCTTGTGGCAGCGGGGTTTGCGGTTGGCGCGATCCTGTCGGGTGCAACCGGCTTCATCGGGATGAACGTCTCCGTGCGTGCCAACGTGCGGGTCGCACAGGCCGCCACCAAGTCGCTGGCCGGCGGGCTCGAACTCGCCTTCAAGTCGGGCGCCATCACCGGCATGCTGGTTGCCGGCCTCGCTTTGCTCGGCGTTACGCTCTATTTCGGCTTTCTCACCGGCACCCTGCACAAAGCGCCGAATGATCGCACGGTTATTGACGCCATCGTAGCGCTTGGCTTTGGCGCGTCGTTGATCTCGATCTTTGCCCGTCTCGGCGGCGGCATCTTCACCAAGGGCGCCGACGTTGGCGGCGATCTGGTTGGAAAGGTTGAAGCCGGCATTCCGGAAGACGATCCGCGCAATCCTGCGACCATTGCCGATAACGTGGGCGATAACGTCGGCGACTGCGCCGGCATGGCGGCCGACCTGTTCGAGACATACGCCGTGACAACCGTCGCTACGATGGTGCTGGCCTCGATCTTCTTCGCCGGCACGCCGATATTGTTGAACATGATGATTTACCCGCTCGCCATTGGCGGCGCCTGCATCATTACGTCCATCATCGGCACGTTCTTCGTCCGGCTCGGCCGCAGCCAGTCGATCATGGGCGCGCTCTACAAGGGCTTTATCGCCTCTGCGGTCCTCTCCCTGGTTGCCATCTGGTTTGTCACTGACCACCTGATCGGCATGGGCCCGCTGACCGGCGCTGCGTTCACCGGCAAGGCGCTCTATATCTGCGCTATCGTCGGCCTGGTGGTGACCGGCCTGATCATCTGGATCACCGAATTCTACACGGGCACGAACTTCCGTCCGGTGAAATCGATTGCGGCGGCATCCGTTACCGGGCACGGCACGAACATCATTCAGGGCCTTGCCATCTCGATGGAAGCCACCGCGTTGCCTGCGTTGGTAATTATCGCCGGAATCCTGGTTGCGTATGCTCAAGCACAACTCTTCGGCATCGCCATCGCCGTAACCTCAATGTTGGCTCTGGCCGGCATGGTGGTCGCGCTCGACGCCTTCGGCCCCGTCACCGACAATGCCGGCGGCATTGCCGAGATGGCGGGCCTGCCCAAGGCAGTGCGCAAGTCGACCGACGCACTCGACGCGGTCGGTAATACGACCAAAGCGATCACCAAGGGCTACGCCATCGGTTCGGCGGGGCTCGGCGCGCTGGTGTTGTTTGCGGCCTACAATCAGGACCTGCAATTCTTCACCAAGACCTCCGCGCAGCATCCGTACTTCCAGGGCATCCAGCTCGATTTCTCGCTGAACAATCCCTACGTCGTGGTGGGCCTGTTGTTCGGTGGCATGCTGCCGTATCTGTTTGCCGCGATGGGCATGACCGCAGTGGGTCGCGCCGCTGGTGCGATCGTCGAAGAAGTGCGCCGCCAGTTCCGTGCCAAGCCCGGCATCATGAAGGGCAAGGACAAGCCGGATTACGGTCGCGCCGTGGACATGCTCACTAAGGCGGCGATCAAAGAAATGATCGTGCCGTCGCTGCTACCGGTTCTGTCGCCGATCGTTTGCTACTTTGCGATCTATTTCATCGCGGGCGGCGGGCCAGCCGGCAAGTCGGCAGCATTCTCGGCGCTGGGCGCCATGCTGCTCGGGGTTATCGTCACCGGCCTGTTCGTGGCGATCTCGATGACGTCGGGTGGCGGAGCCTGGGACAACGCCAAGAAATATATCGAGGACGGCCACTACGGCGGCAAAGGTTCGGATGCGCACAAAGCCGCAGTAACCGGCGACACCGTCGGTGACCCCTACAAGGACACGGCGGGCCCCGCCGTGAACCCGATGATCAAAATCACCAACATCGTGGCGCTGCTCCTGCTCGCCGTGCTGGCGCACTGAGATCGACGGATCGAGACGACAAAGGGCCCGCTCGCGCGGGCCCTTTTTGTCGTGACGTCGGGCGACATCACTAGAGATGGAAGCCCACGTTCTTGAAGATGTTGCGGAGATAACTCAGTTCCTGGCCGCCGGTCGCCGTGGTCTGCGACAGGAAGTCAAAGATCTTGCCATCCTTCAGACCGTAGTTGGCGAGCCGGGTGACGCGGCGCTCCTTGTCGAAATAGACCGCAATGACGCGTTGATCGACCACTTCGTGTGGCATGAAGGCTGCTGAACGCTGAGCCTTTTGCGAGATGTAGTAGAAGGCTTCACCGTTGACGGTAGCAACGGTCGACGGCGTGCCGAGCACGATCAGCACCTGCTCCTGCGTGGCGCCGACGGGGACCTGTTCCAGGGCGCCCTCCGGCAGCACATACCCGCGCTGCAGCGTTTCGGTCGTGCTTCCGCAGGCCGCAAGCGCCAATGCGCCGGCGAGAGCCAGCGAAAGGCTGAGGGCAGCTTTGCGACGACGCACGATTTTAGATCCCAAACGCCACAGCTTCATTTCGGCCTTGCATCGGGGAGGGCGTTGACGTAACCGCGGCAAACCGCTGTCAGCCCCTGAACAGACCCGATGATTTTTCCCCTGTTTCGCCGCAACGCGCGGCAGGACACCATTTCCACCCTGTATGGCACGATCGTGGCACAGGCGCGATTGCCGCGCTTTTACCGCGAATATGGCGTTCCCGACACCGTCAATGGCCGTTTTGATCTGTTAGTGTTGCATCTTGCCTTCGTGCTCGACCGTTTGGCCGAGGATCCGGCATTGCGGCATTTAGGTCAGGCAATTTTCGACCTTTTTTGCAAAGACATGGATCACAATCTGCGGGAAATGGGCGTTGGCGACCTGTCGGTGCCAAAAGAAATGCAACGCATCGGCGAGGCCTTTTATGGTCGGGCACAGGCATACCGGACGGCGCTGGCCGAGCCGGCGGTGGGGGATGCGCTCGCCGAGGCGTTGAAACGGAACATCTATGGCGGAACGCCTTTGGCGCCGGATGCGCCCGGTCGCCTTGCGGCCTATATGCGGGAAGCGGTACGTGGTGTCAGGGCACAGCCCTCGGACGAGCTTCTGGGCGGAAAACTGCACCTGCCGGATCCCGACGCTCGTGTTTTTGCTGAAGATAAGGACAGGTTCACAGAAGACTGAAATTCATGGGAAAAAATCCAAAGCCATGGAGCGTTCCGGTGGCCCTGGAAGATATTCCGGAAACCGGCATGCATCTTGAAATTGATGCGCCCGAGCCCGCACGGTCCGAGATCGTGCCCTTGGCCGGTGTGCGGGAACTGCCGCGGTTATCTGCGGTCTTCGATCTCTCGCGTCGCGGTGCGGGCGTTCGCGTCACCGGTCAGGTGAGCGCGCGGGTTGGTCAGACATGCGTGGTAACGTTGGAACCGATCGAAAACGGTCTGGAAGAGCAGGTGGACCTCATGTTCAGTTTGGCGTCCGGGGCACCGCAAACTGACACCAAAGACGGTGACGAGCCGCCGGAGCCGCTTGTGGGCGGCAAGCTCGACCTTGGAGCCATTGCCACGGAATTTCTGCTTCTCGGTATCGATCCCTATCCACGCAAGGTGGGAGTCGAATTCGCCCCGGTCATCGCCGACGATGGCAGCGCGAAACCTTTTGCTGCGCTGGAAGCGCTTAAAAAGCGCCCCGGCAGCGGCTAGCGGGAGCAAGCGGGCCAGGGGATGAGCCACATCGAGAAGCGGTTTGTTTGCAGCGGCCGAGCGGCTATGGTCGGCGCCGTGCGTCGATTCCAGATGACCACGCGGCCGGCGCGGATGTTAACGCCGCCAAGAGCGATCCATGCCGGATAAGGTTCGCATTGCGCTTGACGCCATGGGCGGCGACCATGGCGCGACGGTGATATTGCCGGGTGCGGACATTTCACTCACCCGCCACCCAGACATCGAATATCTGCTTTACGGCAACACCGCCGCGATCGAGCCAGTGCTCAATGGCCTGCCTCGGCTGAAGGCCAGATCCAGGATCGTGCACACCGAAGTTGCGATCCGCATGGACGACAAGCCGAGTCAGGCGCTGCGTTACGGGCGCTGGAAGTCGTCAATGTGGCTTGCCATCGATGCGGTCAAGAAAGGCGAAGCTGACGTTGCAGTCTCGGCCGGAAATACTGGCGCGCTGATGGCGATGGCACGATTTAATCTCAAGATGATCGAAGGCATCGAGCGTCCCGCAATCGCGGCATTGTGGCCGACGCTCAAGGGAGAATCCGTCGTGCTTGATGTCGGCGCTTCAATCGGTGCCGATGAAGCACATCTGGTCAACCTCGCTGCGATGGGAAGCGCGATGGCGCGGGTGCTGTTCGACATCGAACGCCCGACAGTCGGATTGCTCAATATCGGGGTCGAGGAAGTGAAAGGACTTGAGCAGGTGCGAGAGGCTGGCCGCATTCTGCGCGAAGGACAATTCCCCCATTTTGACTATCACGGATTTGTCGAAGGCGACGACATCGGAAAAGGGGCAGTCGACGTTGTGGTCACGGAAGGTTTCGCTGGAAATATCGCGCTCAAAACGGCTGAGGGCACCGCACACCAGCTTGCCTCCTATTTGCGCAATGCCATGAACCGGACCTGGGTCGCGCGTCTCGGCTACTTGCTTGCGCGACAAGCGTTTCGGACGCTGCGCGACAAGATGGATCCGCGCAAATCGAACGGCGGCGTATTTCTCGGTCTCAATGGCGTCGTGATCAAAAGCCACGGCGGTGCTGATGCCGAAGGCACCGCATCCGCGATCGACATGGGTTACGACATGGTGCGTTACGAATTGCTGGCCAAGATCGGCCAGTCAATGGCGCGCGATCTGCAAGCAGGCGAAACGGCGCGGCTGGCGAGCGGAGCAAGCCCGTGACGGCTCTGCGTTCGGTCGTGCTTGGGTGCGGAAGCTATCTCCCCGCGCGCATCGTCAGCAATGATGAACTTGCGCGCTCGGTTGAGACCACCGATGAGTGGATTGTTCAGCGCACCGGCATTCGCGAACGCCATATCGCCGCAGGGGGTGAGCTCACTTCCGACCTCGCCCTGCATGCCGCGCGGGCAGCGCTCGCCAATGCGCACGTCGAAGCAAATTCGATCGACCTGATCGTCCTGGCGACTTCGACGCCTGATCAGACGTTTCCCGCGTCTGCCGTGTCGGTACAGGCTGCTCTCGGCATCACGCACGGAGCCGCCTTCGATTTGCAGGCGGTTTGCTCTGGATTTGTCTATGCCCTGCAGGTGACGGACGCGCTGTTGCGTGGTGGCAGCTACAAGCGCGCATTGGTGATCGGAGCCGAAACGTTTTCGCGCATTCTCGACTGGAATGACCGGACGACCTGCGTACTGTTTGGCGACGGGGCTGGCGCCCTGGTTCTCGAGGCACAGCCACAGTCAGGTACGCGCGAAGACCGTGGCATCCTGACGACCCATCTCCGTTCGGACGGCCGCCACCGGACGAAGCTTTATGTGGATGGGGGGCCATCCTCGACCCAGACCGTCGGCCACCTGCGCATGGAGGGCCGCGAGGTGTTCAAGCACGCCGTGGCAATGATCACCGACGTGATCGAGGATGCGTTCAAGGCCACCGGGTACTCCGCGGCCGATATCGACTGGTTCGTGCCGCACCAGGCTAACAAGCGGATTATCGACGGATCTGCCCACAAGCTGGGCATTGCCCCTGAAAAAGTGGTGGTCACCGTTGACCGTCACGGTAATACGTCGGCGGCCTCTATTCCGCTGGCACTGGCAGATGCGGTTGCAGACCGTCGAATCAAGCGCGGCAATCTCATCCTTTTGGAGGCCATGGGAGGGGGGTTCACCTGGGGGTCCGCACTTTTGCGGTGGTGAAACCTGGCCAGGAGCCCGATTCCGGACCGGTGTGTTTCTGCCACTATCCCATCACAATCTTTAGCCGCCCCGTTGACCGAGTCCGGTCTTGCTAATATCGTCGATAATTCAGCGGGATACCTCGCCGGGGGCAGGGCAGGCGATGACCGGAAAAACTGTTACGCGGGCCGACCTATGTGAGGCGGTCTATCAAAAGGTCGGTCTTTCACGCACGGAATCCGCGGCTTTGGTGGAGTTGGTGCTCAAGGAGATCACCGACTGCCTGGAACGCGGGGAAACCGTCAAACTTTCGTCGTTTGGCTCGTTTGTAGTCCGCAAGAAGGGCCAACGTATTGGGCGTAATCCCAAGACTGGCAAGGAAGTGCCGATTTCGCCAAGACGCGTTATGGTGTTCAAGCCGTCGGCGATTCTCAAGCAACGCATTAACAATGGCGCCGGCGAGCCAGCCTAGGCTGTCACTGTTCGCGTAATCGCGTAAGCACCCAACCAGGAGTAGGCCGCTTTGGACAACAAGGCGCCGGACGCATTTCGTACCATCAGCGAAGTGGCGGATGATCTCGATCTGCCGCAACACGTGCTGCGCTTTTGGGAGAGCCGCTTCCACGAGATCAAGCCGATGAAACGCGGCGGCGGCCGGCGCTACTATCGCCCGGACGACATCGATCTCCTGCGCGGCATCCGACATCTGCTGTATGGCGAGGGCTACACCATACGTGGTGTGCAGCGAATTCTGCGCGAGCAAGGTGCAAAATTCGTTCAAGTGGTATGGCAGGAAGGTGCGCCGCAACCTCCACATGGCGTTGTTGAGGAGGAAGAAGAGTTCGTTGTGGAGGTCGAAACGTTTGAAAATCGTGGGGATGATGCGGAGCGCGGCTTGCGCGGCCGCCTGTCCTCGCTGATCGGACGCGATCTCGGGGATCGGCAGAATGATGCGCAGCAACGCGACGATCCGCCTCTGACAGCCGCGCCGGTTCCACGCATCGATCCGACCGATCGTGCGATCCATGGTGTCGTTGCAGCCGAGCCCACGAATGTAACGGAGCCCGCCCCAGCCACAGCGCGTCAGGCAGTATCCGAAACAGGTGGAGCGGGGGTCGGACAGGAAGATCTACGCAAGCTCCATGCCGCTCTGCATGAGCTTGCCGAGTGCCGCAAGCTGATCGATGCGGTGGTTACGCGACCACATTAGCGGCGCACTTTCCCCAAGACGATGAACCATCCGGGCATGGTCCCCGACTAATGGCTGTGTAGAATACCTACGCGGTGATTTGGGGTTGAGGGGTACTATGCGGGGGTTCCTGAAGCGCGCATTACTGACGGCTGCCATTGTCGTTGGCGTGCTGGTGCCCGCATTCGCACAATCAACCGTTCCGCCGAACATTCCGACTACGCCAGGAATAACGACGCGCCTGCATCCAATCACGCCGCTCGGCTGGTTTGCCATAGGGTCGTTCGGTTGCGTAGTCGCTTCGCCGATGATTGGTACGGTGATACTGGGCCGCGAGTTGACGCTCAACGAAGTCTATCGCTCGACGTTCGGCTGCGTGTTGGGTCCAGTGGGCTGGCTTCTGGCCGACGCGCTGGTCCCGCCCACGATCACAGGCCCAAACGTGCAGCCCAATACGCCACCCCGCAAACCAAAACGCGAGGCACACGGCCGCCGCTTCAATATTCCGCCGGCCGGAGAGACACGCTTCGTGAACAACGAGTTGCTGCTTGAGTTCGCAAGCGCGTCGCTACAGGTGCGCAATGCGCTTGCCCGCAATCTACAGTTGACTCCGCTCGACGCGCAGACTTTCACGCTCACCGGGCGAACAATCGAGCGGTGGCGCATCGATGGTACGCGCTCGGTACCCGATACGTTGCGGTTGATCGCGCGCAACTATCCCGGAGTGTCAGCCGGGCAGGCAAATTTTGTCTATGTCGCCGTCCAGGCCCAATCCCAGCCCCCGGTCAAACTGGAGCCCACGCCGAAGGCGGGCGCCGAGCAATACGTCGTTCGCAAGCTCCATCTTCTGGAAGCGCACCGCATCAACAGCGGTGATGACGTGCTGGTTGCCGTGATCGACTCCAAGATCGACAGCGGCCATCCCGATCTTGCCGGGGTCATCGCGGGTGAATTCGACGCTGTCGGGACACCGACGTCGGCTCACTCGCATGGCACCGCGATGGCGGGTGCGATTGCTGCGCACAGCAAGCTGATCGGCGTTGCGCCGAAAGTGAGATTGCTCGCTGTGCGCGCGTTTTCGGGCACGGGCGAGAGTGCTCAGAGCACGACTTTCACTATCCTCAAGGGTCTTGACTGGGCTGCGAGCAAGAATGCGCGCATCGTGAACATGAGTTTCGCCGGCCCTGCCGACGTTATGTTGCAGGAGATGCTGGCCAAGGCCAACGCGCGCGGGATGGTGCTGATTGCCGCGGTCGGCAATGCCGGCCCGCGCTCACCGCCCCTGTACCCCGCTGCCAATGCGGGCGTGATCGGCGTCACCGCGACCGATGCCGAAGACAAGCTGATGCCGCAGGCCAATCGAGGACCGCAAGTCGCTTTGGCCGCTCCCGGGGTTGAAATTCTCGCCGCAGCGCCCGACGGCGGATATCAGGTGACGTCGGGCACTTCGGTTGCGGCAGCCCATGCCAGCGGTGTAGCGGCGTTGCTGCTGGCGGCGAAGCCAAATCTCACGCCGGCCCAAGTGCGCAGCAGCCTCACCCGGTCGGCTCACAGGATTCCCGGCAAACGTGACGAAGTCGGAGCCGGCGTTATCGACGCCCTTGCTGTGATCAACCCAACCGGTCAATAACCACTATTGGCGCTTCACCACAGTGACACAACCGGTTGCCGCACGGTTGGCCGGACCTCCAGGATAAATTGTGCGAGCGGTCTCCGTGTGTTTCTGTGGCGCATGCGTTCACCACAGGACTGCACCGGACCTACGCGGACACTCAGGCGGCGCCGATCAATGTCCGCTTGTGCCAAAAGCGGACACTTGCAACAATCACGCAGACCAAGGATCGGGTTCTTGCAACAGCAAGGCCGCAAGCTCCTCGTGTCCGTCCATGAGTTGTTTGACGTCGTCTTCCATCTCAATAGTGGGATGAACAAGCGTCCAATAATGAGCGGTTCTGATAAAAGCAAGAAGCGCCAGGACATGCTCGCAGCGTTTGCCGCCAAGGGCATGTCGCAACACATTTAGGGCACGCTCAGATTTCATCGGGTTCACAAAGATCATCGTGCAAACCGCAAACAACTGATCTTCGACTTCGGTATCAGGAGCGGGCCAGTCGACCGGCTTATTCATTCCCTCCAAGCTACTGTAAATCGGTTCGAGGTCTCGCCGCCAAGGCGGGGGGTTTGCAGAAGCTTGATCACCTGGTCAATTGTTTGCGTCGCGGCCGTAGGATCTCCTGCTGCGTATCCGTAGCCCACAAGAAATCCGCAATGCCTCACGATGCAGTATCGAACTGGACAGAAACGCGAGAGGAAAACAAAAAGTCGCTCTTTGAAGAGTGTCGGGATTGGATTGTCGAGGTAGGCCGCTGCTGCAAAGCCCCATAGTCTTTCGACAATCTCAGGGGCGTCCGGGGTCGACACAAAAAAGTTGGGCACTAACCGGAAGCGCTTTGCTACCTGTTCAGGAAATGAAGGTTGATGTGGTGGCGGGTCAAGCATTCAACTTCAAACCCACGCGAACCACAGCAGTTTGTGAAATGTTGCACACCGGGCAGTCAAAGGTCCGTTTATCGTAGCCTGGTGCGTCGGGCGTAATCCGCGCAATCCACATCAACTGACCACAATCGGGACAAGTCGGCCGCTCTATGTCGGATGAATTTGAAGGCACCAGCTGAGACCGCATGGCATCCCCCCTTCAGAAGGCGGGAGCGCTACAGTGTCTCTCAGCCACCAGCGCCTTCGGGCTGAGCCTCGGCCGGTGATGGTGAAAGTGTCGGCTTGTCGACAGACAAAGTCCAGCGACACGTTGACACCTTTTGTCACGATGGAGTGACCCCCGGAGCGGAATTCGGCCTAAGTGGGTGTTTATCGAGCAGGCTGTTCAAAAAGCGCTCGGTAAAGCATTGTATAGCGCTCACTTGAGCTTACATTGACTGCATCACCGGCACAGCGACCCTACCGGGCGTTGGTGACTGAGAGACGCTTCCGCGCTCCCGCCTCAATGGCAGGAGCGCCGCATGGCCAGATCTCCCCGCTCACCCAATAATTTTCTAGCGTCGCTAAGCTCGTCAGACTTCAAATTTCTGCATCCGCATCTCAAACTCATTGAGTTGCGGCACGAGAAGGTTCTTTTCGAGACCGGCGCCAGAGTCGAAAATGTCTATTTCCCCCACAGCGGGATCATCTCGCTCGTCGTGCCGCTGAGCGGCGGACAAATTATCGAAGCAGCCATGGTCGGCCACGACAGTCTCGTGGGGGCCTCGTCCGCGCTCAATGGTAGAATTTCATTGAATAAGGGAATCGTTCAGCTTCAAGGCGCCGCCTCGGTGATGCCAGTCGCGCCATTCCGCAAAGCCGCTGAGCAGAGCGACACTTTTCGCACGGCCCTCGTCCAACACGAACAAGTCTTGTTCGCACAAGCCCAGCAATCTGCGGCGTGCAACGCAACTCATAAGACAGAAGCCCGATTAGCCCGATGGTTACTGCGGGCGCGAGATTTGTCCGGCGAGGATACGATGGAGCTTACTCAGGAATTTCTTTCGCAGATGCTCGGCGTGCAACGGACCAGTGTTTCTGATGTAGCCAACGGTCTGCAGAAACTTGACCTCATTGACTACAACCGTGGCCTTGTTCAACTCATCAACGTGCGGGGCCTCCGCAAGGAGGCATGCGAGTGCTATGCGGTCGTAAAGAGCCATTACGATCGACTACTCAATGGAGAACGGTAGGCTCGCGGAACGGCATCTTCATCGCCAAGCGGCATGTCTGATCGGGGGTAAAGCGGACATGGGGTTTTGCATTGCAAATGCCGGCTTTTGGCCAAAGGCGGACATCGCCCTCGTTCTACGCTCCGAGGACCGGATCGATCACCCGCCCGGCAGCGTATCCTGTTGTAGTGAGCTGATAGCGGTAGCGGTTTCGCAAATCGATGGTGATCCAATTGTTGGCGACCGCCTTGTTGATCCCGCGTTGGAAATCACCGTCGCGCACTTCAAAAAAATAGTTGCGTCGCAGCGTGCCGGTCGCAGGAATCCGATGACGCACGAAAACGCCGAGGATTTGACGGCTAACGTCCTCGTCGGAAGGTCGGTCAGGCATAGATCGACCATACGGTTCGCTCGCCGTCGCTCCTATGGCCGCACGGCAACAGTGGACAACATTGCACAACCGAGGAGCAACCTTGCCTTTGCCGTATGTCCGCTATCGGGGGTGAAGCGGACATGAGCTGTTGCACTGCAAATGTCCGCTAATGACCCAAAGCGGACATTTCGGCCCGCCAATCACAAGTCGTCGCGACCACTGCAAATTGGCTCGTTACCGGCGTTGACGATTTGGAACTGTTGTCCGGACTTGTTCGCCTAATGTCTGCTTCAACTCAGCCATGTCCGCTTTACCCCCGAAAGCGGACACTCAGGCGTCGCCGATCAATGTCCGCTTTGTGCTACAAGCGGACATAACATGTTCTCGTGTCGGGGCGCGCCGCGACGTCGTTGATGCGGCCGACCGCAGGATACGGCCGGCCGCTGATCGTTGGCGTGGAGTTTGGCGATTACTTCGAACCTTCCTTTAGGTTCTGCATCACTTCATCCAAGTTGAAACTGGCCGCCTTCTGTCGTTGCGGGTAGTCCCGGAACGTCGCTAGGAACTGACCTACGGCGTCCTGCGCTGGCACAACAAGGTATGCGTGATCAAAAAGCCAGTCGTAATAGGTGTTCGAGGTGACGTCGGCACGCTCGTACGGATCCGTTCGCACGTTGAACATTTTAGGAACGCGCAAGTTCGTAAACGGGTTAGCCCAGACGAGCATTGTGCCCGGGGCTCGCTGTTCCTGGAATACGAGCTTCCAGTTATCGTAGCGTAGAGCAACCAATTGCTGGTCGTCATTGACGTAAAAGAATGATTCGCGCGGGCTCTTGGGAGCCTGCCCGGTCACGTAAGGCACAAGGTTGTCGCCATCGAGGTGCACCTTGTAGGTCATGTCGCCGACCTTGTAGCCCGTCAGCAATTTTTCTTTCACCTGCGTGTCGCCGGCCACCGCCAAAATGGTTGGCAGCATATCGAGGTGTGCGACAATGTCGTTGGACACCTGGCCCGGCTTGATCTTGCCTGGCCAGCGGAACATGGCCGGGACCCGATACGCCCCTTCCCAGTTCGTGTTCTTCTCGCTGCGGAACGGCGTCATCGCCCCATCCGGCCAGGTATTCATGTGCGGACCGTTGTCGGTCGAATACATGACGAAGGTGTTATCCGCGATGCCAAGATCATCCAGCGCTTTTAGGACCGTGCCGACATTCTTGTCATGGTCGACCATCGTGTCGTGGTATGGGCTCTGCCAACGCCCCGACTGGCCAATGCTTTCCGGCTTGGTATGAGTGCGTGCATGCATGTGGGTCGTGTTCACCCACACGAAGAATGGCTTGTTGGCGTTCTTCTGCCGCGTAATGAAGTCTACGGCTCGATTGGTCACGTCGTCGTCGATCGTTAGCATCCGTGCCTTGGTCAGAGGACCGGTGTCACTGCAAACCTGCTTGCCGATCTTCCCGAAGCGTGCATCGACCGTTGGGTCATCCCGGTCTGAAGCTTTGCAATCCAGAACCCCGCGCGGTCCATACTTGGCGCGGAACGCCGGGTCTTTCGGATAGTCCGCTTGTTCCGGCTCTTCCTCGGCGTTCAAGTGGTAGAGGTTGCCATAGAACTCATCGAAGCCGTGCACAGTCGGCAGGAATTCGTTACGGTCGCCGAGATGGTTTTTGCCGAATTGACCGGTCGCATAGCCGAGCGGCTTGAGCAGTTCGGCAATTGTCGGATCCGCCTTCTGAAGCCCGAGCGTGGCACCCGGCAGACCGACCTTGGTCATGCCGGTGCGCAATCCGGATTGGCCGGTGATGAAAGAAGCCCGACCGGCGGTGCAGCTCTGCTCGGCGTAGTAGTCGGTGAACATCATGCCTTCTGTCGCGATGCGGTCGATATTGGGCGTCTTGTAGCCCATCACGCCGCGCGAATAGGCGCTGACGTTGGACTGGCCGATGTCATCGCCCCAGAAGACAACGATGTTGGTTTTTTGCTGTTGTTGTGCGCCAGCCGGCGCCCACGTCAGCATTGCGGCGAAAACGGAAGCGAATAACCCAAGCCAGATTTTTTGATTGATGGGAATAGCCATAATTTACATCCTCCCTATTCAGTGGGCCTCCACCCACCCGCGAGGATCGATCTTCCAAATTTAAGGCTTCAGCTTCGAGTTGGACCGTAGTCCAATGCGCTACCGCGCTACCATGTCCGCTTTGAGTCAAAAGCAGACATATGCGGCGCACAAAGGCATGGTGCCTTAGCAGCCGGGTGCGAGATAGGGAACGCCACAATGCTGGCGGCTAATTAGTCATTAGCAAAATTTAAAAGGACACCCCGGTGAGGTGGTTTCCAAAACCCCACTCGAACGACCCCATTCATCATTTGGGTCCAGGCCATTTCCCGGAGCGTAGCCCCAATTTCCGTTGTAGGCTGCGCCCTCCTTGCGAGCTTCTTTTTTGTCGAGCTGGTCAGTGGGCGGATTGGTCATTGTGACGATCTCGGCCGACGCGGTCGTTGCAATGGATTCGAGCGAGGTGCACGCTGGCAGGACGGCGGCAACGGCGAGAGAGAAGATGCTGCACATCAGGATCTTCGTCATGCGAGCGTTAACCCGCTCGCGTAAAGCGCCGTACAAATCATATCGACCTCCCACAGTCCTAGGGGGAATAATTTCTCCCGCGTCCGTAATCAGCCCGGGCACCCACCCTGATTCGCAGTGCAAACCCCGAAGGTAAAGTTGGCATTATCGCTCACCGTGCCCGCGGCGTTCTCCAACGCTTCATCGGAGACGTCGAAGGCGAGGATCTCTTCCTTGGCCTTCAAGGTAATATCCACCATGGCATTGATCCTTTTCGCTTCCCCTCCGCTACTCAACACAACACGCGCGGGTGTCGCGGACCCCGCGTCTCAGTTTTGGGGGGAAACCGCCGCCAGGGGCGAACCGGCGGCGGCCCTTATCCGTGACAAGACGTTTGGAGGTGGCGACACCTAAAATCGTCACCCCAGCAATATTGGATGTCGTGACTTCGTAAGGTCAATACTCAAAAGTAAGTAGTCGCCGTCCAATGTAATGTCGGCTTTGGTTCAAAAGCAGACATCGCACCGCAAAAAGCCATGTCTGCTTTGCTCCCGAAAGCGGACAAACCGACAAGTCCACGGTCTGATGAATTGTGGGAGCATTGTGGGAACATTCAAGCGTGGTTGTCGCAATATCCCCCCGATACTAGCGAACCTACGTTTTTCGAAGCAGTCTTCGAGGCCAGCGTTGTGCCGCGCCGCAATATCCTCGACGTTTTTTTACGCAGACGTTTCTTGTGGCTCCGCCTTGGCCAAGGGCACTATTCAGCTAGCGAAAAAGGGGGCGTTCGCGCTGTTTGGTTGTGATTAGCTGGGCGACGGGAGCAGGCTGTATAAGGTCTCAGACTCTGCAGGCCATGGGAGGGGCTTTGCTTCTTCCCGTGACAACTGCAGCTCTAGCGGCGGCTATCTTTGCCGCTGACACAATTACAGATCTAGAAATCGCAGTTCCCGTCTTTTACACCGCGATTATCCTCCTCTCAGTGAGCTTTTTAAAAAAGAGCGGCATTGTATTTGTCGGCATAGGATGCATTGCACTGACGCTGCTGAGCGACCTTTTGACGGTCAATACTGGCGTGTCAGAGGCGGGGGTGATTAACACCGCGCTCAGTTTGCTGGCGATTACAAGCACCACGTTTCTCGCGGTCAAAATCCAGTCGTCAAAACTAGCAGCATCTGAAGCACAATCGCAGCTCGCGCACGTTGTGCGCGTGACAACACTCGGAGAATTGGCCGCCTCGATCGCCCATGAGGTCAATCAACCACTTGCCGCGGCGGTGATAAACGGAAATGCCTGCTTGGAGTGGCTCGCGGCACACCCGCCGAATTTTGACGAAGCCAGGCGGGCCGCTGCGCTTCTTGTCGAAGACACCCACCGAGCCAGCCACATCCTCGCGCAGGTGCGCGCTCTCACGAAGGGATCGACTTTTGAGAAAGGTCCCTTGGACATTAACAAAACCATACTTGCGACTGTTGCGTTGATCGCTGGAGAGATTCAACGGAGTGAGGTCTCAGTGCAGACCCAGCTCTCCAATGATCTGCCAATCGTCGATGGCGACCGAGTCCAGCTTCAACAAGTTATCCTGAATCTGATCCTCAATGCGATCGAAGCTATGCACCTGGTTGCCGTGGGACCGAAGGACCTTGTCATAAGTTCGGCGAACAACGATTCAAATGGCGTCCTGATATCAGTTCAGGACTCGGGGGCAGGGTTTGCGGGGAAGAATCTCGATCGTATCTTCAATGCCTTCTATACGACCAAGCCCGACGGCATGGGCATGGGTCTCGCCATTTGCCGCTCGATCGTCGAGAACCACTGCGGCCGCATATGGGCGACACCAAATTCGCCACGTGGTGCCGTCTTTCAATTCACGTTGCCGACCGGCCGGGAGTTAAATGCATGATCGAGAATAACAATAAGCCTGTTGTATTCGTTGTTGATGACGATCCCCACATCAGGGAAGCACTGCACGGCCTTATTCGCTCGATCCACCTGAATGTATATACATTCGCTACGACAAAAGAATTTCTAAATTTCAAGCGGCCCGAGACCCCTGGATGCCTCGTACTTGATATTAGGCTCCCCGGCCTCAACGGGCTCGATTTCCAGCACGATTTGCAGAGATTAAAGATTGATATCCCGATCATCTTCATCACCGCACATGGTGACGTTTCGATGTCCGTTCGGGCCATCAAAGCCGGCGCGATCGAATTTCTGACTAAGCCGTTTAGGCACCAGGACCTTGTCGACGCGATTAACGTAGGAATTGAACGCGATCGGTCCCATCGCCAAATGATGACGACTCTTTTGGAATTACAAAGCCGTTTTGTTTCGCTCACACCCCGCGAGCGGCAGATTATGCATAAAGTCACTGGCGGCGGGCCGAACAAACAAATCGCCGCAGAACTCAAGCTCAGCGAGTTCACAGTGCAAGTCCACCGCAGTCACGTCATGCACAAGATGAAAGCCAGGTCATTGGTGGATTTAGTCCGGATGGCCGACAAACTTCAGGCATGCGCTAAAATAGCGTAGTGAGAAGTCCAGCCGTATTCACATTGACGCCCGACTATAGGTGCCGGGCTTATCCTGTATGGATGTCGTGGCTCCGATAGCGTGTTCCTAGCGTCGGCGAATCGATGAGCCAGAAAACGAGCCTTGGCCGATTTCAAGATCAGCAATCTACGTTGAATATTGCCCATCGTCACTTTTTCGCAACATGCGAACGAAGTTATTGGCGCATATGGTTGGAGAGCCGACAGGCGCCTATGCGGTTACGGAAAACACGTAGACGACTAACAGAACATCGTAATCGCTCCTCGCCCACGAACAGCCAACAATTGCCCAGTTTTTAGAAGTGGCAAACGGGGGATGTCATGGGGGACTCGTCGCGGCGTATGCGGCTTTATGCTGGCGTTTCGCTTTCAGTTCTTATTCTTGTTCTAGGCGCACGCGGCTCCGCAAAAGCCGAATCGAATGACCCGGAGGTCCAGGCACTTAAAGCTCAGGTCGAGCAGCTCACGCGCACCGTAAATAAATTGATGGACGCGCAAGCGCAAAACGCCGCCGACGCCAAGGCCGCGAAAAAGCAGGCAGGTCAAGCGGAGGCGCAGGCCGCACAAGCTAAAGCGACCGCGGCTGATGCCCATGCGAAGTCGAGTCAAATGCCGGTGAAGGGTGGAGTATGGGATATCGACGATTGCAGCGGCCACAGATTCCTCGAACACAAGCCTGGCAAAGATCTCACATTTTATACCCACTGCGGAGAGATCACGCTGTACGGACAACTCGACGTTTCGTTCGACGGGGCGACAAAGAATGCCAAGTCGGGTCCAGTTGCCCCAGACGGTACTACGCCGATCGGAAATTTCGGCTGGATGCCTGACATTTCGACCAACATTTCGTATTTGGGCGCGCGTGGGTTCCAACGTCTCCCCATGCACGACTTCAATTTTGTCTATCAGTTCGAAGCTGGCGTCGACATTTCAGTGACGCCCGGCATTCGACAAACCAACAGCAACCTGAGCAATTCGGTTAACGGCGCCCTATTTAGCCGAAACAGCTATATCGGCCTCGCATCATCGGAATGGGGTGCCATCAAAATCGGCAAGACCGACGCGCCTTACAAGAACTCGACCGCCGCGTTCAACCCGTTCGTCGGTACATGGGGCGATTACGCGGCCGTCATGGGCAACTCGGGCGGCGACAACCGCGTCGAGTTCGGCACACGGCTCAGCCATTCGATCTGGTACGAATCGCCGAAAATCTACGGCTTCCAATTCAATCTGCTGTACTCACCGGGCCAGAACCGCGACAACGACAGCAGCAATCTCCCTTCAGGTGAATCCGACTGCGCCGGCGGCAACGATCCGACCAGCGGCGGAAATCCGCTCATCTCGTGTAGCGATGGCGCGTGGAACAATGTGGTGAGCGCCAATCTCAGTTACACAAACGGCCCGCTCTACATGACCGCCGCCGGCGAATGGCACCAGAGCGTCAACCGCCAGAGCGACCTTGCGGGCGCGTATGGCGTTCCAATCACCTTTGCGACGCAAAACTGCTCGGCGTTTCTCACGGCCCCGGGAGCCATTCCCGGGGGAGCGATTGACGGCGGGGTTGCACAACAACAATGCGCTCAGGATGTTGCGAATGAGTGGGCCGCCAAAGGCGGTATCATGTATCAATTCGCGACCAAGACCACGGTTGGTGCCGTTGTCGAATACATGCATCGCGATGTCCCAGCGGATCTGGCATTCCAGAACGAACGTACGCGGTGGGGCACCTGGCTTGTCGTGAGCCAGGAATTGGGCCCCCTGGACAGCGTGTATTTCGGCTGGGCGCATGCCTTCCGCTCGCCCGGCAATCCGGGCCAGCACAACGACTCCACGCTCGTGACCGCCAACAACGCCGCTTTTGGCCCCAACCAAAACCAGGCCGACATGGTGACCGCTGAGTGGAAGCACAAGCTCTCGGATAACTTGATCTGGTACAACATCGTGGCGGCCACCTTCAACGGAGCTGATGCCCATTACGATCTTGGCGCAGGCGGACGGTCGGTTACCACCGACTGCCACGATGCCACGGGTGTGTCGGGTGGCCTTACTTCCGGTCCGCATTGCTGGACGGGGACAACGCTGGTGGGCGTTTCCAGTGGTCTGCAATGGAGATTCTAAAATCGTATCGACCGATTTGAACCGTGCGCAAAATGACGGAGGTACGTGGGCGGAAAACACATTTGTGACTGTGCCCTAGAACTTTGAGACTCCCGGGAGGAGTCCTATGTCAACAGCAGCGGGTTCCCCCATGACAGTGCGAGCGTCTGACGCAACGCGCTGGGGTCAACTGATATTCGGCATCATCTGCATGGTGATGACGGCGAACCTGCAATATGGCTGGACGCTCTTCGTCACTCCCATCGACAACAAATATCATTGGGGCCGCGCGTCGATTCAGGTCGCCTTCAGCATCTTTGTGCTGGCCGAAACCTGGCTGGTGCCCTTCGAGGGATACCTGATTGACAAGTTCGGGCCAAAATTGATGGTCAGCATCGCTGGCGGGCTGATCGCAATCGCCTGGGCCCTTAACGCCTATGCAGATTCACTGACACTGCTCTATGCGGGGGCGATCATAGGCGGCGTAGGGGCCGGCATCATCTACGGCGCCAGCGTCGGAAATGCACTGAAGTGGTTCCCCGACCGACGCGGACTCGCCGCGGGCCTTACCGCCGCCGGTTTTGGTGCTGGTTCCGCGCTCACCATTGTGCCCATCGCCAATTTAATCAAGTCAGATGGCTATGAAGTGGCGTTTCTTTGGTTCGGGCTTGGGCAGGGCCTGGTCGTAATGCTGGTCGCGCTGCTGTTACGGGCGCCAGAGGCAGGCGAAGCCCCGGTGCCTGCGGCGCCTGCGGTTCAACAGACCCGGCGTGATTATGGCCCGCGGGAGGTGCTCAAGACGCCTGTATTCTGGGTGATGTACGCAATGTTCGTCCTGGTGGGCGCCGGCGGCCTTATGGCAACCGCGCAGCTCGCGCCAATCGCCAAGGATTTTCGAGTCGACAATATTCCCGTGTCGATCCTCGGGTTAACGCTGCCGGCCCTGACATTTGCGCTGTCGATCGACCGGGTACTCAACGGCATTTGCCGGCCATTCTTTGGCTGGGTGTCAGACCACATCGGCCGCGAGAATACGATGTTCATCGCCTTCCTGCTCGAAGGCATCGGCATCTACGCTCTGCTTCTGATGGCAGGAAACCCGGTCTGGTTCGTTGTGTTATCGGGTGTGGTGTTCTTCGCCTGGGGGGAGATCTACTCGCTATTCCCGGCGACCTGCACTGACATGTACGGACGGAAATTCGCTACCACGAACTACGGCATGCTTTACACCGCGAAGGGCACTGCATCGCTTCTGGTGCCGCTTGCCAATGTGCTCACTACGGCGACCGGCAGTTGGCGCGCTGTGTTTATCATAGCAGCGATCATGAACGTCGTCGCCGCGGTCATGGCACTGGTGGTGTTAAAGCCGATGCGTATTAAAACAATGGCGAGGAGTTGATCGCAGTCTCGAAGCGCAAAACGGCCGCCAAGTGTCAGGCGAACCAGCAAGACGAAATTGTTGTTCTGCGAAAATTGAACAAAGATGTGCACCGCTGCGACAGGAAACGTGATAAATTCATTTTTCTCAATGCCGCAGCTATTTGCCAGTTGCCAATGGTGAGCATGGTGCCTCTCAAAAAATCTTCGCGAAAGCGCACGAAGACGCCACCACGTGCGCGCGTTCGCACTTATGTGGCGAAGCTTTTAATGTACAGCGTCTTTTCTGCCGCCGTCGCCTCGATCACGCCAGCGATTACATCGGTCAATGCCGAGATAATCGCGGTTGTGCCTAAGGAGATTGGCCACACCAGTAAGAAGCATTTAGGTAACCGCGACGGCGGCAGTAATTATTACGGTTATCGCGAAACACCACCACCGGGCTACTATGGAAATTGGGGCTACGCCCCGGGGGGTTATTACTGGGACCCCAATTATCAATGGCGTCGTTCGCTTGGGTTTTGGGACACGAATTCACCGGCGTGTCCTTTTCGATCCTGCTAGCGTTGCGACGAACACGCGCAAGTACTCGAATTTGTATTGCGACAGAGGACTGGATCGTTGTTCTACAAGCCGGCAACAAAGAAACCTGACGATACTGACGCGGACATCACTAAACAGAAATAACCGCAGATTTCCAAATCGTGAACTCAGGAGCTATCATGTATGCTGAACCGCTCGCCGTTTGCTTGTGCTGCACCGAACGGCTTACTCCGGTTTTACGGCGTTTTTGCTGTTTTATAGCGAGCCTTAACACCCCTCTCGTCCTGCCACTTGCTAGCCTTTTCGGCGCCAGTTCAGGTGGCAAAACATGATTACTTTAGTAACGCCGTCAATTAGCGGATACGGGGTCTTGTTCTTCGGAGGCCTGCTCGAAGGTCGTGGCGCCTACGAGATTGTGGTGAGCGAGGAAAACGGTGCTCCCAGAATCTCGGGCCATTTCAACGGAAAGGTAAAAGTCCCCAAGCGCCACGTTACAACGACCATGCTACTTGCGAATGGTCGGCGCATAAAACTACTGATACGCGGCAACCCTGAATCCAAGCCGCTCCGTTTCGACGTCATTGATGATGAGTCGATTGCGATTTGCCGTGACCTAACGTGAGAGGCTGCGGCATCCGCTCGAACAAATCAGGTAAAGATTGCCGATAATCAATGCGATTGATCTCGCAGTCAGTGCTGCCCTCATGAGACAGGTGTGCGCTGTACAGACGAACCGAGCAAACTAGCATCCGATGCTAAATGCGCCCCCGGCTCGGGGACGAGAACCGCCGCCAGGAGGTTCTACACGTTGACGACGGTCCCCCGCAGCGGCGCCACATGGATTGCCACCGCTGTGAGTCGTCCCCGAAGCAATGTCCCATTACCAGGCATCGTTACGTCAATAATCAAAAGTAAGTAGAGTTCACCGGCGGTGCGTCCGAATGCATATATTACTTTTTATGTGCAACGGAATTAGCATCCAGTAGAGTCCTCAAAGACGGTCGCATCTTCGCCCCGAGCAAAGCAGATGACCGCCAACGAAGGGCCGTAGCTTCACCTTCGCTGCGGCTCTTTTGTTATTCAGCAGACGTTGCGACCGGCTCAACGGGCGCGACTGGTGGTGCGATACAAGGCTCGAGCCGGACTTTTTCTCGGTCATTTTAGGATCGTCAAGTGAGCGGCCGCGTAGGAGAGACAGGCCGCGCTGAGGACTGACGGCAGCACGATTAAGAGATTGAATTGCGTCGCCAAAATGATGAATGCGACATCCGCCAAAAGCGCCATAGAGCACACGATAAAAATCACAAATTTTATGACTTTCGGCATTTAGTTATTTTGCAATTTTCCAACAATCCCGGCTACGGAGCGTGTCGGACACGAGACCCATCTTAGCCGTGAAATTTCTTGTAACCGGAGTGATTGGAGCAGTCGTCGGCGTAGCAACCGGCTACGCCGTCTATGCGGTTAGCAATTCGCCGTACTCGGGCGGTGTTATAGTTTGGTCAGATACTCATTTCGGGGCAATGGACGCCACATTGTTTGCTATCATCGGCGCGGGCGTAGCGATGGAGCTCAGCGTCTCCAATCGATAGCTCACACATTGTTCCCCAAAATTTCACTTCGAAACTTTTATGAAAAGTACATCCGATCACTTAGGCGCCTAACGACTCCTAGTAATTGTCAGTAGCAGCAATGGCGCCCATATCGCTCGTTGAGGCGGCGTTATCCGCGCCAGCCATTACGCGAAAGGTGTGCATTTTTCGAAGTGGATATACGGAGAGTTGGGGGCTATTTGCGTCGCCGAGAAATAACTCGCGCAGTTAATCGAGCGTTTGATCGGTTTATAATCGCGTTCACCGACCCGAGCCGGCGAGACCGTGCGGTGCTAGCCGTCCTGGGCGGATACTTGCCCGTGTGGACGCTCTATGGCGTCATAGCCAAAAGCAACCAGGACCTTCATCCCGACATGACCGAGCTAATCGCGTGGTCCCGCGATTTAGCTCTTGGTTTTCCGAAGCATCCCCCCTTTGCAGCAATCATCGTGCGCGGATGGTTTGCTATATTCCCGCTCAGAGACTGGGCTTACTATTTGCTCGGCATATCGACCGCAACAGCGGCTTTATGGATCGCCTGGGAGCTTTTTGGAGATTACTTAAATCCGAAAAAGAGGCTGGTGGCTCTTTTATTGCTCACGTTCATTCCCTTTTTTAATTTCCACGCACTGAAATTCAATGTGAACACCATGCTGATGCCACTGTGGGCGGTCACCACACTGTGGTTTCTACGTTCATTTAGGACATGTAGCCCAGCTTACGCCGCGCTCGCAGGCGTTGGCGCAGGCTTTTGCATGGTCAGCAAGTACTGGTCGCTTTGTTTGCTCGGTGGTCTCGTTGTTGCAGCCTTATCCGATTCCAGACGTGGTGTTTATTTTCGATCGCCAGCTCCCTGGATCACCGTACTAACAACGATTGCGGTGCTAAGTCCGCACATCGGCTGGCTGGAGAAGCATAATTTCTCGCCGATGGAGTATGCGATGGCGGTGCACGGCGGTCACTCATTCGGTGAATCAATCTTCGCCGCTGCGCGCTACTGCCTCGATTCGATTGCGTTCGTGTCAGTGCCAATCGCGGTGGTTCTCTTGGTATCGCGGCCGAGCCTAAGAACCGTTGTTGACATGGCATGGCCTGCACAGCGTGACCGCCGATTGGTCGCTGTCGCGTTTTGGTCGACTATGTTGCTGCCGCTGATCCCAGCAACTCTCTGGGGCGTTGAAATTAATGGGATTTGGTCAATGTCGAGCTGGACATTGCTGCCGGTGCTGCTGTTGTCATCTCCGTCAGTGCAAGTGTCGCCCTTATCCACCCGCTGGATTGCCGGCTCCGCGGTCGCACTGCCAGTTGTTATGCTAACTGCAGCGCCGGTTATTGCGTACGTCAT
>DATAPP010000126.1:0-54977 GCA_036265125.1 Pseudolabrys sp.
AATGTCCGCTTTGGGTCATTAGCGGACATTTCGCAGTGCAATCGTCATGTCCGCTTCACCCCCGAAAGCGGACGTAAAACGATGAAAAGCGGATATCCATCTGACCGAATACGCTCGCGAAATCGAGCCAGACTGCACTGAGATCAAAGTTCACTTTGTGAAAATTTTTCGCACCACAGGCAGCCATGTTTGCTGTTCCTTGGCGACGAATACGAGGACTTCCTCGGGCGTCATGGCGTGGGAATAGCTGCCAATGGTGGCGAGCCTCTTCTTAAAGTCCGCGTTTCCGATCGCTTTGCTTAGGTCCGCGCTCACCTTGCCTATTATCGGCGCGGGCGTTCCGACTGGCGCCACCAGAACCTGCCAGCCGGTTGCGGAAAAGCCCGGGATCGTTTCCGCCACTGTCGGCAGATCGGGAAACTCGGGTAGACGTTCCGGTGAAGCCACGGCCATTAGCTTCACTTGCCCTGATTCGACCGCACCGACGATCGCCGAATAATTTTGTACGATCACGGATACGCGACTGGAGGCGACGTCGGCGAGCGCGGATGTCATGCTGTGCGTATAGGGAACCGACAGCAGTCTAATATCTGCCCGCGCCTGCAACAATTCGGTGGTGAAATGAGTGAGCCTACCAATGCCTGACACCGCTATGGAAATTTTACCCGGCTCCCTTTTGGCGAGTTCTATGAGCTGAGGCAGCGTCGTGATGCCAAGGGCCGGGTCCACGGTGATGAACATCGGTTGCTCGGCCGTGAATCCGATCGGCAGGAAGTCGCGCGGCAGCTTTACCGGTAGATTCGGTGCGACCGTCGGCAGCGCTGCAAAGGTCGATAGCGACGGCATGAAAAGCGTATAGCCGTCAGCGGCACTATCTGAAGCTGCGCGAGCGGCGATACTGCCGTTCCCTCCCGGACGGTTAACCACCACGACCTGCTGTCGCCAGATCTCGCCAAGCCCCTTGGCGACGAAGCGTGCGGTGATGTCTGGCGCGGTGCCAGCCGCCGCGTCCGAGATGATCATCACCGGCTTCTGCGGGTAGTTGCCAACTTGGGCGTGCGCAAGGGAAACGACCGGCAAGGTCAGCAAGAAAAGGCCGATAAGGCTAAAGCAATACTGCCGTCGCTTCATGTCGCCCTCCATCGGTTTCCATGGTCACATCAAACAGCAACCGTCTTTCAAACCCGGGCAGTTCCAGCAAAATAAAAAACAACTCCGAGCGTTGCGTCGCGCGTCCGCGCTGGCTCATGAAATCGCTGCGTCGGCCGCCTCAGTTGCCCGCCGCCTCAACAAGTCATGTTCGCGTCTGTTGCCGGCCAGCGCCGCGGCCGCTTCGAACGCGGCCCGCGCCTCTCCGTAGCGGCCGAGCTTGTAGAGTAGGTCGCCTCGAACACTCGGTAGCAAGTGGTAGCCTTTGAGCTCCGGCTCGGGCACAAGGCGATCCACGATCGCCAGCGCAGCCTCAGGGCCCTCGGCCATGCCGACCGCAACCGCGCGGTTGAGCTCGATGATTGGCGAACTCACGACCGCCATCAGCTCCGCATAGAATCCGGCGATGCGCGACCAGTCGGTATCTGCCGGCGTCCTCGCTTGGGCGTGGCAGGCAACGATGGCCGCCTGAAGGGTGTAGAAGCCGCCCGCTCCGCCAAGCTCGTGCGCTCGCCGTAGGGCCTGGATTCCCCGCCGGATCTGGAACTGATCCCAGAGCGTGCGGTTCTGGTCCAGCAAGAGGATTGGCTCGCCCGCTGGGTCGGTACGCGCCGCCGTGCGCGAGGCGTTCAGCTCCATCAGGGCGAGTAGTCCATAGGCTTCGGGCTCGTGCGGCGCGATTGCGGTGAGCACGCGGCCCATGCGAAGCGCCTCATCGCAAAGCTGGGGGCGCAGCCAATCGTCACCGCGCGACGCGGCATAACCTTCATTGAAGACGAGGTAGACGACTTCCCGATGAGAGCCGTTCGGAGAGCTGCTGACCGCTCGGGGTCTCATAGGCCAGCCCCGATTCCGAAAGCGTCCGCTTTGCGCGGACGATGCGTTGGGCGATTGTCGCGGGCGACAGCAGGAATGCTCGTGCGATCTCGTCGGTCGTCAAACCGCAGATCATCCGTAACGCCAGAGCGGCGCGGGCCTCACGCGACAGAAGTGGGTGGCAGGCGGTGAAGATGAGCCGAAGCAGCTCATCGCCGATGTCGTCGTCCAGGGCGGAATCCAGATCGGGCATGGCCTGCTGCTCGACCTCCATCTCCCGCGCGACCAACTCGTGCTTGCGCCCGAGCATTCGATCACGACGCAAATGATCCAGCGCCCGGCGCTTGGCGGTCGCCATCAGCCATGCACCGGGTTTTTCTGGAACGCCTGTCTCGGGCCAGTGCTCGAGGGCGGCCAACAGAGCGTCCTGCGTCAGCTCCTCAGCTCGCGATACATCGCGCAACATCCTCGCCAAGCTGGTGATCAGCCGGGGCTGTTCGATCCGCCAGACGGCCAGGATCGTGCGATGGACGTCGAGGGCCGTCATGGACGCCGACTGTATCTGCTGGCCTCTCGCCTCAAGCGCCGGCGAACATGCGAAGCTCGCACGTTCCTTCCCAGCCGGGCATCAAGTCCTTGTGGAGTTGCATGAATTCCTTTGCCGACGCCACAGCTTCCTCCTTGTCGCGGAGTTCGAAGATCGCGTAGCCGCCAATTACTTCCTTAGCCTCGACGAAAGGGCCATCGACAACACTAAGCTGGCCATCCTTAATGCGCACCTGCGCGCCCATGGCGAGCGGCATCAATCCACCATTATCGAGCATGCGCCCGGCCTTAATCTCCCGCTCTGCGAGTTTGTGCATCGCCTCCAGAAGTTTCGGCGTTGGAGGTCCAGAATGGGCGGAAGTGACGAGATACATGAAGCGCATATGCGAACTCCTCCTAGAGCGAGTGGTGGGCGCCATCGCCGGTGAACCGTCTCGCTTATTAAGTCGACGAACCAACCCCCAGCGGATCGACATGCGCTTTATATAAAATTGCGTCGGCGCCCCAAAGGGGATCCGCGAGTGAGGCCGTGCCATATGCCCGCTTTAGGTCAAAAGCAGATATGGCTCACTCCAATTGCAATGTCCGCTTTACCCCTGAAAGTGGACGTGAAGGCTGCAGCCCATAAAGAATTGGCGGCAAAAAACAAGAAGCCATCAGGGCTCACGCCCTAAGTATTCCAGCAAGAAAACCCGCAAATGAAAGCGCCGCGAAGCGCAACACCTCGTGCCGCGCCACGGTGCGCTCACGGGCATTCATTCAAGGGCAGACGATGCCCGGGAAGGACAAAATGGAAATTGAAATCGCGTTTAAGGCGCTCGTCTTCTTCGCCGCCTTCATGGCCGCACGGTCACTTACGGCTTATTTCAAAAAACAGTAACAGCGCAGCGAAGCACTGCCTTCGAACGGGCGCTGCCGGTTAAATGTATGACCAAACATACATTGGACATTTGTGGGAGAATTGGGCAGGAAGTGCCAAACCTTGGAATGAAAAGAGGCCAAACCCGGCCAAACCCTGTTGTAATTACAGGGAAAGTTGAATTCCAAACTAAGTCAAAGATGTAGGGAGAATATGATGCGTATGATTGGTTGGCTCGGGTTAGCCGCGCTGGCCTTCGCTGTGGGCGGAACCGCCCAGGCTGAGACCATCAAAATCGGCGTTGTTCTACCGTTCAGCGGAGCCAATGCCGATCTGGGTCATCAGATCGACAAGGCGTTCGATCTGTACGTCAAGCTTCACGCCAACGATATTGCGCCGCACAAGGTCGAACTCATCAAGCGTGACGAAGGCCCGCCGACCGGCGCCCAGGCGAAGACCGTTGCCACCGAACTGATCACCAACGACAAGGTGCCGATCCTGGCCGGCTTCGTGTTCTCGCCCTCAGCGATCGCGCTGGCGCCGGTAGTCACACAGGCCAAGGTGCCGATGGTGATCGCCAACGCCGGCACCGCCTGGATCACAAATCTCTCGCCCTTCATCGTGCGGCTGTCGTTCAGCATGTGGCATCCGGCATTCCCGATGGGCGCCTATGCCTTCAACAAGATCGGCTGCAAGACGGCCGCGATGGCTTATACCGATTTCCCGCCCGGCAAGGATTCGACCGAAGCCTTCAAGACCGGCTTCGAGAAGGCGGGCGGCAAGATCACCGACGCGATCCCGATGGGCAGCCCGGTGCAGGTGCCGGACTTCACGCCGTTCTTCCAGAAGATCAAGGACGAGCACCCGGATTGCATGTACGTGTTCATCCCATCCGGTGCGCATGCAACCGGCGTAATGAAAGCCTATGGCGAACTCGGTATGCGCAAGGCTGGCATCAAGCTGATCGGCCCTATGGATCTCATCCCCGACAACAAGCTGCAGGACATGGGAGATGCCGCTATCGGTACCATCGTGATGGGTCACTATGCGGTTGATCTCGACAGTGCGGGGAATAAGACCTTCAACGAAGAGTGGCACAAGGCTTACGGCAAGGACTCCTATCCGGACTTCATGTCGGCGGCAGGGTGGGACACCATGCACGCCATCTTCGACACCATCAAAAAGCTCGACGGCAATGTGTCGGATGGCACCAAGGTGGTCGACGCCATGAAAGGCTGGTCAGCTGATGGCCCGCGCGGAAATGTGATGATCGACCCTGCCACGCGCGACATCGTGCAGGATGAGCACGCCATGGAGGTCTATCGCAAGCCGGACGGCAAGCTCGGCGAGAGGATCCTTGGCACGACCAAGGCGGTGAAGGATGAGTGCAAGGAGCTCAAGGTCGGCCGCTGCGGCTCATGAATGCTCGGCTGATTGACACATAACAGCGCCGCCGCGCATAAAGGCGCGGCGGCGTTTTTTCTTTCAACACGAGGTGGGGCTCGTGCCGCATTTCGCCATTGTTGCTGTCAGCATCCTGTTCGACGGCTTGGCTTACGCGATGTTCCTGTTCATCACCTCCGTCGGCCTTTCGGTCACGATGGGGCTGATGGGCTTTGTGAACCTGGCGCACGGCGCTTTTGCTATGGCAGGCGGATATGTGGTGGTGTCGCTAACGCGTTCCTATGGCGTTGGCTTTGTGCCCTCGCTGATCTTCGCCTCGGTAATCATCGGTCTGATCAGCGTGCGTCTTGAGCGCCGGCTTTACCGGCGGCTCTATAAGTCTACCGACCTTGAGCAGGTGCTGCTTACCATCGGCCTTGTGTTCATAGCGATCGCCACCGCCACCTATTTCTACGGGCCAATCCCGAAATCCGTGCCGCTCCCGGATTGGCTGGAAGGCGACGTCAATCTCGGCTTCCGCGCGTTTCCGAGTTATCGCGCCTTTCTGATCGCGATCGGCGTCGGGCTCATCGCCGTGCTTTGGTATGCATTCGAGCGGACCAATATCGGCGCCAAGATCCGCGCCGCCGTCGACAACCGGCGCATGGCGGAGTCGGTCGGCATCAATGTCGACCGCCTGTTCACGCTCACCTTCGCGGTAGGGTCGGGCCTTGCTGCGCTCGGCGGCGGCCTCGCCATCCAGTTGTTTGGGCTGACGCCATCCTTTGCCGTCCTTTATCTCGTGCTTTTTTTGATTGTGGTCGCGGTCGGCGGCCTCGGTAGCCTCAAGGGTACACTGCTGGCGGCGCTGGTGATCGGGATCATCGATACCGGCGGCAAATATGCTTTCCCGGTGGCGGGCAATCTCTTCATCTATGCGATCACCGCGATCGTGCTTTTGTACAAGCCGACGGGGTTCTTCGGCCGTGAGTGAGAGCAAACCCCGCAACCCGGCAATGCTCGACGCGCGCGAGCGCGGTGCGAACTATCTCGTTCGGCGGCATTATTTCTGCTGGCCGGAGGCGCTGCCTTGGCTGATCGCGATCGCGTGTTTCTTTGTCTTCCCGAACCGCATGACCTTTGGCGGCCAGGTGCTGATCATGATCATGTTCGCGCTCTCGCTCGACTTGATCCTCGGTTATGCCGGCATCGTGACACTCGGTCATGCCGCATTCTTCGGCGTCGGCGCCTATACGGTTGCGCTCGCGTCATTGCGGCTGGGCTGGAGCGAGCCGATCAGCGGGATCGTCGTCGGCGGAATAGTGGCGGGGCTGGCTGGCGCGGTCGTCGGCTGGTTCATCTTGCGCTATCGCGGCTTGACGCTGCTGATGCTGACCATTGCATTCGCCGCCATGTTGCAGGAATCGGGCAACCTGCGTTCCGATATTACCGGCGGCTATGACGGCTTGCCGGGTCTGGTGTTCGATCCGTTGCTCGGTACCTTCCAATACGACCTCTACGGCCACACTAATTACTGGTACGTGCTGACTGTGCTGGCGGTCATATTCTATTTCGTACGCCGCATCGTCTATTCCCCGTTCGGGCAGGCGCTCACCGGTATTCGCGAGAACGTGCGCCGCATGCACGCCATCGGCTCACCGGTGCATCGGCGGCTGGTGACGGTCTATGCGATTTCGGCGGCGATTGCCGGCGTTGCCGGTGCGCTGTTTACGCAAACCAATGCTTACGTCACGCTCGCCGTGTTCGACTTCGACAATTCAGCCAAGGTTATGGTGATGCTCATTCTTGGCGGAGCCGGCAGGCTCTATGGGCCGTTCCTGGGCGCGGCGGTTTACATGATCCTGGAGGACTATTTTTCAAAATTGAGCCCGACCTTCTGGCAACTCGGCATCGGATTGCTGCTGGTGCTGGCGGTGTTGTTCGCCCGGCGCGGCTTGCTCGGGCTGGCCGAGGATGCACGCAGCCTATTGGCGGGCAGCGAACGCGGATCGTTTGCTTCACGCCGGCTGGTGTGGAAGCGCGATTATTGGAACGCGCTCGGTTCGTCCGCCTTTGATGGCGCCGTTATCGGATTCCTCGCAGGCTTTGCCGTCAATCTCAAGGAAGCCGACCTGATGACGTCCTACGTCACCGGCATGCCGGGACGCGCGATCATCTTCACGATCGGCGGCGCGGCAATCGGGGCGATGATCAATGCCGTCGCTCTGCTCATCGCCAGCCGCACTGCGGTCGAGGAGCCGCCGTCATGACCGCCGCGCTGCAGGTTGAGGGACTAAACCGCGCCTTCGGCGCGTTGCCGGTGACGCGCGACGTCAACCTTACGCTCGAACGCGGGGCACGCCGGGCACTTATCGGCCCCAATGGGGCCGGCAAGACAACGTTGGTCAATCTGATTACCGGAGTGCTCAAGCCCCATTCGGGTCGCGTGCTGCTTGACGGTGACGACATCACCGGATTGAGCCAGGCCGATCGCGCGCGCCGCGGGCTCGCACGCACCTTTCAGATCAATCAGCTTTTCCGTGGGCTCACGGTGCTCGAGAATCTCTGCATGACCATCGGCGAGCGCGACGGCCATTGCAGCAATCTCTGGCGCTCTGCGGGCTCCAGGCGCGGCGTGATTGACGAGGCACTGGATCACCTCGACTCGTTGCGGCTGATTGACGACGCGCTCAAGCTGGTCCGCGAGCTGCCCTATGGCCGCCAGCGGCTCGTGGAGATCGCCATTGCACTCGCGCAAAAACC
This sequence comes from Pseudolabrys sp., assembly GCA_036265125.1. Lineage (GTDB taxonomy): Bacteria > Pseudomonadota > Alphaproteobacteria > Rhizobiales > Xanthobacteraceae > Pseudolabrys. The sequence goes on from DATAPP010000126.1 coordinate 7,517, forward strand.
GCGCGTTCTTCTGCTCGATGAGCCGGCGGCCGGCGTCCCGTCGTCGGAAAGCCACCTTATTCTCGATGTGGTTGCCGCACTCGACCCCGACATCGCCGTGCTGATTATCGAGCACGATATGGACGTCGTCTTTCGTTTTGCCAAGGAAATCACCGTGCTAGTGCAGGGCGCGGTGTTCACGCAGGGCACGCCGAACGAGATCATGAACAACGAGCAGGTGAGGGCGGTCTACCTCGGCCAGGAAAGCCACCACGGAGACCGCCATGGTTGAGATAGCCATGGCTGAGCGCGCGCTCGAGTTGGACAACGTCCGTGCGGGCTACGGTGAGACCGTGGTGCTTGAGGATATCCGGCTTGCGCTTGGCGCCAGCGAAACGGTGTCAGTCATCGGCCGCAATGGTGTGGGCAAAACGACTCTGCTTGCGACCATCATGGGACACACGACGCTTCATGGCGGCCGGATATCGCTGCATGGCAGGGATATTTCGAGGCTTGCAACCTACCGCCGCGTGACCGCGGGGCTCGGCTATGTGTCGCAGGAGCGTGAGATATTTCCTTCGCTGTCGTTACGTGAAAACCTCGAGGTCGCCGCACGGCCGGGATCATGGACAATCGAAACGGTGTTTGATCTTTTTCCGCGTCTGGCGGAGCGTGCCGACAATCGCGGCAATCAGTTGTCGGGCGGCGAGCAGCAGATGCTGGCGATCGGCCGTGCGCTGATCGGCAATCCGACCGTGCTGTTGATGGACGAACCTTCGGAGGGCCTCGCTCCGGTGATTGTCGAAGAGCTGGCGCGCGCGGTGAAGCGCCTCACGCAGGCAGGCGGGCTCGCGACCGTATTGGTCGAGCAGAACTCGCGCCTTGCGCTTGATATTGCGCCGCGCGCAGTGGTGATGGATCGTGGCCGCATCGTCTATGACGGGCCGAGCGAAACCCTGCGCAATGATCCCGCCAAGCTCGAACAGTTCATCGGTGTGGTGAAGGCCTGACTCGGTACCCTGTCATGGCCCAAGGCCGGACACGACGAGTGCCTAATTGGGGCGCTGCCCACGCATTGCGTTTCGCCACGAGGTCGCATAGCAAGCCGGCATGAAACGCAGCAACAGTCGCATACTCTCAACCCACGTCGGAAGCCTGATTCGTCCACAGCCGTTGCAGGAATTCCTGCGCGCCAGGCAGGGCGGCAAGTCTTACGACGAGATGGCCTACCAGACGTGCCTGACAGAGTCTGTCGGCAATGTCGTGCGCGAACAAGCACAGGCCGGCATCGACGTCGTGAGTGATGGTGAATTTGGCAAATCGATCAGCTGGGCGCAGTACGCGCTTGAGCGGCTCTCCGGTTTCGAGCGCCGGCCGATCAGGCAGGAAGCCGCCAATCCGTTCAAGCGCGGCGCGGACCGCACCAGATTTTCCGAATTCTACGCCGAACTCGACGCCAAGGAGGCGGTTTCGACAACCACCGAGGCCATCTGCGTCGGCCCGATCAAGTACACGGGCCAGGCCGAGCTGCAGCGCGACATCGATAACCTCAAGGCGGCGATGAAGACGGTGAAGGTCGAGGAGGCGTTCCTCCCGGTGGCGGCGCCGGCAAGCGTGATCCCTGACCGCAAGAACGAGTACTACAAAAGCGATGAAGAGCTGCAGACAGCCATCGCGGAGGCGATGCGCACCGAATACAGGATGATCGTCGACAGCGGGTTCCTGCTGCAGCTCGATGATGCGCGCAGCGCCGTCACCTTTGACCGCATGGTGCCGCCCGCAAACTTTGCCGATTACCGGCGCTGGCTCGCGACCCAGGTCGACATCCTCAATCACGCCATTGAGGGCCTGCCGGCCGACCGTATCCGCTATCACGTGTGCTGGGGCAGTTGGCCCGGGCCGCACACCAGCGACGTGCCCCTCAAGGATATTGTGGACCTGATTCTCAAAGTGAAGGTCGGGGCCTATGTAATCGAGGGCGCCAATCCACGCCACGAACACGAATGGCAGGTCTGGAAGGACGCCAGACTTGGCTCCGGCCAGATGCTCATTCCCGGCGTCATCAGTCACGCCACCAATGTGGTTGAGCATCCCGAACTGGTGGCCCAGCGAATCGTGCGGCTTGCGAGGCTCATTGGACGCGAAAACGTGATCGCCGGAACCGACTGCGGTTTTGCCCAGGGACCTTTCTATCGCCGCGTGCATCCGTCCGTGATGTGGGCCAAGCTGGAAGCACTCAGCGAAGGCGCCCGGCTTGCGAGCAAGGAACTCTGGTCCTAGGCTCAGGTCCATCGTCGGAAGCCGGAGTAGCGACCATGAACGTCAGCGCGCAGCGGGCCAGCGGCCTCGCCATCCCATTTGACCACCGCCGTCTCGACCGGCTGATGGACGAAGCCGGCATCGACGTCGTGATCGCGACATCCAAGCACAACGTGCAATATCTGCTCGGCGGCCATCGCGCCAGTTTCTTCGACTATATGGATGCGACCGGCGTCACCCGCTATTTGCCGGTGCTGGTCTATCCGAAAGGCGTGCCGGAGAAGGCCGCCTACATCGGCCACCGCCTGGAGAAATTCCAGCGCGAGGTGAAGCCGATGTGGACGCCGGAAACGCAGACCAATACCGCCGGCTCCGTCGATGCAATGCAGAAGGCGGTCGAGCACATCCGCAAGGCGGGCCTTAAGCCAAAACGGATTGCCGCCGAGTTCGGATTTCTGCCCTACGATGCGTCGCTCGTCTTGCGGAATGCCTTTCCCGACGCGGAGTGGGTCGATGCCCTCTTTGTGATGGAGCGCCAGCGCGCGAAGAAGTCGCCCGAGGAATTGAGCCTCCTCAAATATGCGTCTGAAGCGGTGATCGACTCCATGAAGGCCGTGATCGCGGCCGGCAAGCCCGGCGTTACCAAAAGCGATGTCGTCGAGGCACTGCGCCGCGAGGAAACCAACCGCGGTTTGACCTTCGAATATTGCCTGATCACGTGCGGCACGAGCATGAACAGGGCGCCGTCCGATCAGCGCTGGGAGACGGGCGACATCATGTCGATCGATTCCGGGGGAAACCGCCACGGCTATATCGGCGATGTCTGCCGCATGGCGATTCAAGGCGAACCGGATGCCGAACTCGAAGATCTGCTGGCCGAAATCGAAGCGATTCAGCGCGCGGCGATGAAGCCCATTCGTGCCGGAGCTCTGGGCAGGGAAATCTACGCCGCCGGGGAGCCGATGTGCGCGAAATCAAAGCACCACAATCATCTCGATTTTCTCGCGCACGGTATGGGCATGGTCAGCCATGAGGCGCCGCGCCTGACCGAGCATGGGCCCGTGCCTTACCCGGCCGAATACGCGTCGCAGCCGCTTGAGGCGGGCATGGTCGTGTCGGTGGAAACGACCCTCATGCATCCTGGGCGCGGCTTCATCAAACTCGAGGACACGGTGGTTGTTACCGATACCGGCCACGAGGTGTACGGCGAAGGCGCACGCGGCTGGAACCTGGCAGGAGCAAGGTAGCAATATTTGTCACGGTCGGGACAAGCGTGGCTGTGATGAGCTGGATTAGCCGGGCGGTTTCTTATCCATCTGGGCGGCGAGTGCGCGGAGCGCCTTGGAAATTTCCACCGGATATTCGATGCCGGCTTCCAGCTTCCGCAACGGCTCCGGCAATTTCCCGAGCTCGCGAGCAGCATGCTCTCTGATCTGCGCTATAGCCGGCGCGGGTGCCAGACGCTTTCCGCCGCGCATGACAGGCGCGACCAGTGTTTCGCCAGCCTGGCTGTCATTTTCCAGCGACAATATGTCTCCGCGCATGCGCTTGTCGGCGCCGTAGCTCCGCCAGACCTGTTTACGCCCGGGCCACGTGACCTTGCCCTCCGAAAGCTTGCGCCTTGGCTTGCCCGCGTAATCCTGCAGCTTGTAGGCGCAATCGAGAGAAGGTGCATCGATCGAGGCATCGAGGTTGACGCCGATGCCGAATCCATCGATGGGCGTTTTCGCCGCCATCATCGTTTGCAGCACGTCTTCGTTAATGCCGCCGCTTACCAGAATGATGGTGTCCTTGAGTCCACCGCCATCGAGAATGCCGCGCACTTTTTTCGACATTGACGCGAGATCGCCGCTGTCAATGCGTACACCGCGGATCGCGATGCCGTCTGCCTTAAGCTTTGGCGCGAGCTGAACAACTTTACGTGCGCCGGCTTCAGTGTCGTAGGTGTCAATCAGCAGTACGACTCCCTCCGGCCGCGCGCGCGCAAAATTATCGAACGCGGTCATCTCGTCGTCGTGCACCTGAACGAACGAATGGGCCATGGTGCCGACCACCGGAATTCCGTAGCGCTGGCCGGCGAGCACATTGGCGGCGCTGGTAAATCCCGCGACATAGCTCGCGCGCGCCGAGAACAGGCCTGCCTCGGCGCCGTGGGCAGTCCGCAGCCCGAAATCCGAAAGGATTTTTCCGGGCGCGGCCAAAACCATGCGCGCGGCTTTCGAGGCGATCATGGTTTGAAAATGCAGAATGTTGATCAACCGCGTTTCCACGATCTGGGCCATCGGCAGCGGAGCGGTGATGCGGATCAGCGGCTCATTCGGGAAGCAGACGGTGCCTTCCGCAATTGCGTGGACATCCCCCGAGAAGCGAAAGTCGGCGAGATAATCGATGAGATTGTCACGAAAGCGTCCGGTGCTTTTGAGCCAGTCGATTTCAGACGATGAGAACCGTAGCGTCTCAAGATAAGTGAGGACATCGTCCAGCCCGGCGGCAAGCAGGAAACCGCGCCGGGGCGGCAGCCGCCGCACGAAGAACTCGAAGACGGCCTCCTTGTCCTCGCCACGATCCAGGTAGGCCTGGACCATGTTGAGCTCATAGAGATCGGTTGTGAGCGGGCTGGTGAGGGATGTCATGATATGTGCTTACCGCAAAAGCGGTTCGCCGCGGAAGCCTTAAGCAACTGGTAACTTTCATATTGTAGCAGACATCGTCCACATTTTTTTACGTGATTGACGCGAGGCCGTAATGCGTAGCCGATTTGAAGTCGTAGCCCTTGCCGCACTCGTCAGCGTCGTTGCATTCAAGCTATTTATCGGTCCTGGCAAGACGCTGACCGATACGGCGATCACGACGAACCAAAGGTCGATCTTTGGACTTCATATAGCGCAGCCCAGCACGGTGAAGGATTTCCCTGTGGAGCTGCCGCTGCCCTGACGGCGCCGCCTCGACCCACTATCACGCTAGCGTGTGGCCTGATTTTCGATCCACTCGCCTGGGGGGATCGCGTCAACCAGTTCGGCCTCTCGAGGCAACCACAAATGCTCCGAGTTGCAGTGGGGGCAATGCGTATAGGTAAACTCCTGTGGGACGCGCGCCAGAGTTTCCGCATCGACGTGAATGCCGGTCGAAAATTGCCGGCCAGTGATGGGACACTTGATGAGCAGCACGCCCATGGCGCGATCCGCATGTTTTCCGGAGTCGGAAACTCTCTCAGTGAGCCTTGGCTCTTTCCAGCAACCAGCAGAACTGTGCTGCCGTGAAGAACTGAGCCAGCAAAGCCAGGCCAATGACTTCAAAGCCGAGCATTGTTTTTCTCCTTTACGCCTCTTGGTCTTCTTAATCGTGAACATAGGCGCGGGGGGTCGAATGGCTGTGTTCACCGTCACAAAAAGGCGGAATGGTAAATCCGGAGGGGCTATTCGCGCCGGGCACCCCGGATCCCGGTTGCGCAGGCTGTTGTCAGCAGGGCAGGCGTGCTGACCTATTTGGCGGTCGCCGCCTTCAGAATGGGCGTCAACCGAGCGACTTCGCTCTTCACCAGATCGCCGAGCGCTTTCGGTCCGCGCCGGTTCGGTTCTGCGATCTCGGCGCCAAGGTCGGCCAGCCGTTTCTGCACGATGGCCTCGTTGAGTCCTTTGTTCAACGCTTCGGCGAGCTTGTCGATGACGGCCTTTGGCGTGCCTTTCGGTGCGAATACGGCATAGAAAGGTGCGCAGTCGAATTCGGGCAGGCCTTGCTCATAGGAGGTCGGCACGTCAGGCAGCAGCGGGCTGCGCTTCTTTGTGGCGATGGCAAGCGCTTTGACGGTCCCCGCCTGCACGTGCGGCAGCGGTCCGAGCACCGGATCGCAGTCATAGTCGACCTGGCCGCCAAGAATTGCGTTCATCACCGGCGCTGTCCCGGTGAACGGCACCATGGTTGGCTTGATGCCAATGGCCGAGTTGAGGAGCAGGCAGCCAACATACGAAACCGAGCCAACCCCGGCGTGTCCCATATTGAGCTTGCTCTCATTGGCTTTGGCGTAGGCAATGAACTCCTTGAGGTTGTTGGCGGGGAAATCCTTGCGCACCGTGAGCAACTCCGGCTGCTCGGCGATCAATCCGATTGGCTCGAAATCCTTCTCCGGGTCATAGCCGAGGTTGGGATAGAAGAAGGGCGCCGCCGCATGAGTGCCCATGTGACCGGAAATGATCGTGTACCCGTCGGGAGTGGCGTGCGCGGCGCGGAGCGATCCAAGGGTGCCGCCGGCGCCGCCGACATTTTCAACCACGAATTGCTGCCCGAGATAGCGGGAGAAAATGTCAGCGACGATCCGGCCGGTGACATCAGCCGGCCCGCCGGCCGCGAACGGCACGATCACCGTGACGGCTCTGGCCGGATAGTCCTGGACCTGCTGGGCCTGCGCGCCGATTGTTCCCGCAAGCACCAGTAGCGCCGCCACGATCGATTGCCCTCTCATTGTCCGCTCCCTGACAACGCCTCGTTCTTTTGGGCGCAAGCATATATCTCGCGTGCGCGGTTACCAGTGCCCAAACCAACAGGGGCGGTTCCGGCTCCGGCACGAGCCGGTCGTGACGAGTGGATGTCCGCTTTGCGAAAGCATAGCCCGCATGCGTCTGCCACCTCACGTTGTGTGTGCGTGACGAAAGCTCACACTCTGGTCGCTGGCCTCCTTTTTACAGTGTGCTAGCTTGGTCGGGTACGAGCCTTGCGCGGGGGGCAAGTACCGATGAGTGGAGCGTTCCATGGAGTCCCGCGCGCGACCCGACGCCGTTTCCAAGCCGGCCGCAATATCCGTCACGCTTTATGTCAATGGCGAACCGTCCAAGTTGGCCATAGCACCTTGGACGACCTTGTTGGATGCGCTCCGCGACCGCCTCCACCTGACCGGAACGAAAAAAGGCTGCGACCACGGGCAGTGCGGCGCCTGCACGGTCTTGATCGACGGTCGGCGCGTCAACTCCTGCCTGACTTTGGCGGTCATGAAAGATGGCGCCAAGATCACTACCATCGAGGGGCTTGCCGCCGACGGTTCGCTGCATCCATTGCAGCAGGCGTTCATCGACCATGACGCATTTCAATGCGGGTACTGTACGCCAGGTCAGATTTGCTCTGCGGCCGGACTCATCGCGGAAGGAAAAGCACAAACCGCCGATGAAATCCGCGAGTTGATGAGCGGCAACATCTGCCGATGCGGAGCTTACCCCAACATCGTCGCAGCGATTCAGCAGGCGATGGGGGCCAAGCCATGATCAATTTCGAGTACGCCCGCGCGACCGACGTCGCCGACGCTATCCGCCAAATCGCCGCCGATCCCGCGGCAAAATTCATTGCTGGTGGCACCAATCTCATCGACTTGATGAAATACGATGTCGAGCGTCCGATGCGATTGATCGACATCACACATTTGCCGCTCAAGACCGTGGACGAGACGACAGGTGGAGGGGTTCGCGTCGGCGCCCTCGTGCCCAACAGCGATCTCGCTTATCACCCGCTGATCGAGAAGCGTTATCCGCTGTTGTCCAGCGCGATCCTGGCCGGCGCCTCGCAGCAACTGCGCAACATGGCGTCGACCGGCGGCAATCTGTTGCAGCGGACGCGCTGTTTCTACTTCTATGATGTTGCAACGCCGTGCAACAAACGGGAGCCGGGGACCGGTTGTTCGGCGATCAATGGCATCAACCGGATCAATGCGGTTCTCGGCACAAGCGAATCCTGCATCGCAACGCACCCGTCTGACATGTGCGTCGCGCTCGCGGCGCTCGAAGCTAAAGTCCATGTGGCTGGCGCCACGGGAGAGCGTACAATCGCCTTTGACGATTTTCACCGGTTGCCGGGCGACACTCCGCAACGCGATAGCGACCTCCAGCCGAACGAAATCATCACGGCGATCGAGCTTCCCGCGCGGGGCTTCGCGACCAATTACAGTTATCTGAAAATCCGCGATCGGCTGTCCTACGCATTTGCGCTGGTCTCGGTTGCGGCCGCTCTCGAGCTTGAGGGTGGCCGGATCAAGGAGGCCCGTCTCGCGCTTGGGGGTGTGGCACACAAACCTTGGCGCAAACCCGAGGCAGAAGCCGCATTGCGAGGCCAGACAGTCGATTCAAATACCTTCGCGAAGGCAGCTGAGATATTGCTCGGCGGCGCCAAAGGCTTCGCGCACAACGCCTTCAAGATTGATCTGGCGCGTCGCGCCATCATTCGCACGCTGACGCAGGCCGCAAACGGCACGCCGCAAATCCAGTCCAGCAAGAAGATCCGGTGAGTGCCATGAAACCTTATATCGGCACCCCGACCTCTCGCGTTGACGGACGCGTCAAGGTAACCGGCATGGCGCAATACGCGGGCGAGTTTGCGGCTCCCGACCTCGCCTATGGCAGCGTCGTCACCTCGACGATTGCGAGAGGTCGTATCACGCGCATTGACGCGACCCAGGCACTGGCCGTCGAAGGAGTACTCGACGTTCTCACCCACGAGAATCGGCCAGCGATGGGTACCACCGATCAGGCTTTCAGCGACGAGGTTGCGCCGACCGGCTCGCCGTTTCGTCCACTCTACGATGACAAAGTCAAATTCAACGGCCAGCCAATTGCGCTAGTGATCGCCGAGGAGTGGGAGATCGCGCGTTTTGCGGCCACGCTTGTGGATGTCGAGTATGAGGCGGAGAGCCACGACACCGATCTGCATGCCCGGCGCGATGAGGCCTTCGTGGTTGAAAAGCCCGACAAGCCGCGCGGCGACGCGGCGAAGGCCTTTGCCGCGGCGGTCGTGCGTCACGAGGCCGAGTACTTCGTTCCGGCCGAGTACCACAATCCGATGGAGTTGTTTGCCGCAACCGCAGTCTGGAAAGACGGCGGAAAGCTCACGGTGTTCGACAAGACCCAGGGTGTGCAGAACGTGCAGCGCTACGTCTGCAGCGTGTTCGGCTTGAAGTCGGACGACGTGCGCGTCATGTCGCCTTTTGTGGGTGGAGCGTTTGGCTCAGGCCTGCGTCCGCAATACGAGGTGGTGCTGGCCGTGCAGGGCGCGCTTCAGCTCAAGCGTTCGGTGCGGCTCGTGCTGGCACGCGAACAGATGTACGGCCTCGGCTATCGGCCGGCGACGATCGAGCGCGTTGCGCTTGGCGCCAGGGCCGATGGATCGCTGGATGCGATCACCCACGAGGCGATCGCCATGACATCGCAATACGAGGAATTCTCGCGCAACGACACCTCGTGGTCGGCATTGCTCTACAAGAGCTCCAATGCGAGCTATGAGCACAAGCTTAGTCGGCTCGATGTGCCCACGCCGTCCGACATGCGCGCCCCCGGTGCGGCATCGGGAGTCTATGCACTGGAATGCGCGATGGACGAGCTTGCCGTCGCGCTCAAACTCGATCCCGTCGAGCTGCGCATGCGCTGCTACTCGGACCGTGACCAGAACACCGGCGCTCCCTTCACCAGCAAGCAATTGAAGGAATGCTACCGGAAAGGTGCGGAGTTGTTCGGCTGGTCCAGGCGGAATTCCGAGCCCAGGTCGATGCGTGATGGCAACGACCTGGTTGGGTGGGGCATGGCGACAGGCGTCTGGGAAGCCTTACAGATGCCAACGGGCGCTCGCATCGTCCTCTCCGGCAATGGTCACGCGGAGGTGTCATGTGCCACGTCCGACATTGGGACCGGCACCTACACGGTCATGGCGCAGGTCGCGGCCGACATGCTCGGTGTGCCGATCGACAATGTCACGGTAAAGCTGGGAGATTCCACGCTGCCGCATTCGATGGTCGAAGGCGGGTCATGGACGGCGGCCTCGGTGTCGCATGCCATTGCGGTCACGGCCGATGAGGTTCGCAAGGAGCTTTTGGGTCTCGCGCAGAAGATGCCCAACTCGCCGCTCGCCGGCCTTCAGGCCGAAGACGTTGTCCTCGTGGACGGGATGATCGCCGGTAGGCAGGACTCAAGCCGCGCGGTATCAGTTGCGGAGGCCATGCAGCACGGGGGCGTTGATCGCATCGTGCACGAAAGGTCTGCTGAATTTCCGGAAGACACCAAGCATGCACGCAACACGCACTCGGCGATCTTCGCCGAAGTGAAGGTGGACGAGCAGCTTGGAGTCATCCGCGTGACACGCGCTGTCAGCGCGGTTGCCGCCGGGCGGATCATCAATACGAAGACCGCCGCCAGTCAGGTCATGGGGAGCGTCGTATGGGGTATCGGCATGGCCCTGCACGAGGAAGCGCTTTATGACCACAGCTTCGGTCGTATTATGAACGCCAACATCGCCGAGTATCATGTGCCGGTGAATGCCGACGTGCAGGACATCAAGGTCATCTTCGTCGATGAACCTGACAACCTCGTCAACCCACTCGGAATCAAGGGTGTGGGCGAGATCGGTATTGTTGGAGTAGCCGCTGCGATCGCCAATGCCGTCTATCATGCCACCGGCAAGCGCATTCGCGACCTTCCGATTACCATTGACAAAGTGCTCGGGTAATTTTGGCTCAGGCTCCATGCCCGCACTCGCCACCAGATAACTCGCCGGCGTGCGCCGCGTGCCGCCATTCAAGATTTCGGCATTCCGATACCAGCGCGGTTCGGAAACGAAAAAGAGCAAATATGTGATTTAGCTCACAGGTGTTTCGTGGGCGCCAAGGCCAATATCCCGTTGCAGATGCTGTCCGCACACGAGCGAGGCCATCGATGCAGCGGAGAAACCTCATCCTTCTTGTCGGAGCATGCGCGATCGGGCTGATGCTGGCCGCATTTCCCGGTCCATCGGTGAATGCAGACCAGCCCCCACGGCCGGGATGCGTCGCCGTCGTCAAGCAAGAATACGACAGCGCCAAAAGGCAAAACCTGCTGCAAAACCGGTTTAGCTCGTATGCGACAACCGGCCAGTTGGGTCGGCGCAGTTACTGGTATTGCCGCTCATAGCGCGCGATCAATCTCCAATGTGAGGGCCGAAGTGATGAAAAATGTGACCCTCGACCAGGACGAAGAAACGATCCTTATCTACGAAATCCGCGATGAGGCGCTGGAGGCCGCAGCGCGCCCCCGGAATGAAAAGGTGGATCCCTTCACCCAGTCCATGTGCACAGCGCTGTATTTCTGTCCGGGACCTTAGAGACCCAAGGCGGGCATTGGACCTGAGTCCAACTCGACCCCTGTTTGCGCATATAGGAAAATTGTTCGCCGGGTGAATTGACCGCAAAGGGCCTCACATGCGCGCGATCTCTGTCGTTGCAGTGCAACTCGTGATCGCAAGCTTCATCGCGACCTTGGCGCAAAGCGCTTCTGCGCAAGAGACCGCGAAAGGGCTGCTGGCAATTCAGGCTCGCTCCCAAGGTTATGTTTGCGATAGTCCGGTCAGCGCAAAAAGAGATAAAAAACAGTCAGGACCCGACACAGCGGTATGGGTTCTTCGGTGCGAAAACAATTCCTACAGGATGAGGTTGACGCCGGACATGGCTGCGCGCGTCCAGCGTTTAAACTAACTCGCCGGCGGAAGTTCGGGCCGTGGCCTGGTCAAATGCTGGCCGCCGGCCTCGCTTGAGCGCGGTAGCCGGCCTTCGCAGGCAACGATGCTGCCGTGAGACGTTGCGCTCTATTCCATCTGGTGATGCTCGGCCATGCAGGTCCGATACACCTGAATTTCCACGATGCCCCAGGCAAGTTCCAGATATTTGCTGGCCCGAGTACTGCATTCCTGAATGGCCGCCGCGCGCGCGGCGCTCATATGAAGTCCAGGTTCCTGGGCAAAACCACAGGATGCGGATGTAGTAACGGCCAGCCCCAGAATGAGTACTGCCAGACCATTCTTCAAAGTGATCATGATTGCTCTCTTCAGCCGGTGTTCCTGGCACCGCCACCAATATGGCCGCGCCGAGCAGGACGCGCCAGCCCGGTCATTCCTGGAATTTGTGCGGTGCAGCGTGGCAGGATACCTCGCCGCCCGGCGGAGGTTTAAGTGAATATGGACGTCGAACTGGGGTGCGTGACGAATATCGTTGCGCCGACTACCGCACGTTCATGACCAATATCCTTGCCGACCCAGCCGGACGTTCTGGACCCGACGCATACGGATGAGGAATCATCATCGCCGTCCGCGCGGCTCATCATCGTCCGACGGAGGCGGCAGTCTCAGCATGAGGCCCGCAGCAACACAGACGGCCAGCAGTAGCGCGAGGCCGAGCATCATCTTGAGCATGAATTCCCCAGCGTGAAGACCAGCCACCCCGCTCGTGGTCCGGACGTTCGCCTGAACAACTTTGCGCTGTCTGTGCTGCAGATCACACCTGTGACGGCTGCGAGCTCTTCCTTCGTCGAACCCGAATCGTGCTGACCTGCTCGTCGCGGATTGAGTGTGGTATTGTTGCCGCGGGGGAGAGGAATGCTCAGGCACGTCACGTTGATGCTCGCGCTGCTGATGACATCGGCTGCGGCTGATGACTATCGCAGCTACCGGGAGGCCTACGCCGGCGTCAATTGGCCCAGTTCAATTACATCGACCGCGCAGTGTCAGAGGCGCGTCGGAGACCTCGTTGCGCAGTTCGGCTTCACGAACTCCGAGGTCAAGACGAGTCCGTGGACGGGTGATCCTGATCTCTGGGTGAAAGACCCAACCCGCCACTTCCGCATCACCTTCGGCTGCGATCCGAGGAAAAGGCTCGTCACCATCAATATTGACAGCGAACAAAACCAGGTTGGATCGGCGGCAGACCTGCTCGACACGCTGATAAATTCCCTTGCCGCCCCATAAATTCGGTCAGGCGGACTGATGGCGCCGACCCAAGTCTTCGCAGCGCAGCATGTTATCGCGTCGCATTTGTGCAGAGCGGAATTCCGGCACGTCGCGCGAGATAATGACTCGACGCGTTTCACGATGCGAACTACGCTTATTTGGTTTCCGGGGGGAGGGTTGAAAGGCTGGCGCTATGCCGCAACCCCATAGTTTCGACCCGACGAGGCCGCCGCTTGGTGAGCGACGATGCCCGATGTGCGGATTGCCGATGTTTATCTCGCGCGTCGAGCCTTCCGACAAGACCGCTCACGACCAGCAGACTTTTGAGTGCTCCACGTGCGCCTATGCCGAGACAATGACCGTCGAATTCCGCTAGATCAAAATTTTACGTTCGCAGTCCCGGATTGATCTCCCGCCTACACCGAACTTGCGCGCGTCAACAGAGGTGACGGCAATGGCTGACAAGACAAAAATGCGCGAAGAGGCGATCGGTCAGGCGGCCGAATGCCGGGAAAGAGCAGCCCGCTACAATGCTCTGTCCGTTGAAGCTGACCGGCGCGGCGATACGCAGATGAGCATGGAATTCGCCAGCAAGGCAGCCGAAGAGGAGAGCGAGGCACTCCGGATCGAGGAGGGTATCAGCAAGCAGGGTACCTAGCTGCTCAGGTGTGAGTGCGACGCGATGTCTTTCTGTTCGATCAAGACGTAAGTTCGAAAAGTCCGGCTGACCGAAGCACACACATCCTTCGTCGAATTGCGGAAAAGTTTTATATGCTCACCGAAAAAGTCGTCCGCCCGGTGATCCCTGTCCCTATTTCAATTTGATTGCATGACTTGGTGCTATCCTCCGTCCCAGCCTCGGGGGGCATGGAAAGCGTGGCGTGGTCATTGATGAGCCAGGCATACGGTAGGGAGGACGAACAATGGTCAATGCCGAGCGGAAAAAAGTGGCCATCGGTTGCCAAGGCGGCGGAATGCATGCGGCTTTCGCGGTTGGCGTCCTCAAGGCTATCCTTGAGCGCAGCAAGACCCCTGGCCAAGGGACCGGCCAAGGGACCGGCCAAGGGACCGAGTTCGAACTCGTGGGCTTGAGCGGGACGTCAGCCGGCGCCCTGTGCGCGCTGATGGCTTGGTACGGCCTTGCTCCGATCAAGAATGGACGCGCCGGTTCAGTGCATGAAGCGATCAGCGGGCTTGAGCGCTTCTGGGAGGACTTCGTTGCCAAAACAGGCGCCGAGACTGTGCTGAACTCTTTGACATACGGCGCAATCAGGGTTGAGGAGAGCGAGGTACCGGTGCTTGGACTCTATGCGCCGATCTTCGGTCTCAATCCGCGCGGTGCAGTCTACAAGGCGTTCGCTGCCTGCCTGCCGCGCCTTGGCGTACGCAGGGATTATTTTGATTTGGAGGACACGCTTGCCAAGGCTTGTCCGGAGTTCAACAGCATCGATTGGCCAAACGTAAAGACGCGCCTGCTGATCGGCGCCACGGAGGTCGTTAACGGCTTTGAGACGGTGTTCGACTCCGCCGTCAATAATAAAATGGGAGGGGACCCACCGGTTAGTTTCTGGCACCAGCAATTGCCGCTCAGCCTGGAGGGGGTTGCCGCGTCAGGAACGCTGCCGGCTTTTCGCGAAGCCCAGCATATCCCGGGGTGCGGCTACTACTGGGACGGCCTCTACTCACAGAATCCACCTGTTCGCGAGTTCGTTAAGGACCGTGGCAAAGCGCCCCACGAACTGTGGATCGTGCGCATCAATCCGCAGCAATGGCCGGACCTGCCCAAAACCAATGCGGAAATCCAGGATCGGCAGAACGAGCTGATGGGCAATCTGTCGCTGCACAAAGAGCTGGATTACATACTGAGGGACAATACGTTGAAGCTGTTCGGCCCAACGGATGTGATCGTGCGCACGATCAAGATGAGGAAAGAGACCGTCGACGAACTGCAATTTTCGTCGAAGTTTGACCGCGGTCCCAACCTTATGCACCGGTTGCGTAAGGAAGGCTACGAGGTCGCCAAGGAATGGCTCGCCAATTGGCCGAACTACGTCGGCCGCTATCCCGAGGACGCCGGGTATTGATGAGGCAGCCGAATGAGAGATGCCTTCCAGTGTGCTAGTTTGATCAGCTACGATCTCTCATGTTGACCCACTGACGCTGGGTATGAAAACTCTCAGCCAGTTAGCCGTGTCGAGCGGTGACCCAACGACGTGTACGTCGCCGGGGCCTGTGAGCAAAGTTTGCGAATATGAGTCTTGAGCAACGGCGCGTATTAATAGCGGGAGGCGGCCCGGTCGGACTGTTGGCCGCGTTGCTGCTCGGGCGCCAGGGTCTCCCGGTCCGGTTATTTGACGTCAACGAAACCCCGCAA
Organism: Pseudolabrys sp.; assembly: GCA_036265125.1. GTDB lineage: Bacteria > Pseudomonadota > Alphaproteobacteria > Rhizobiales > Xanthobacteraceae > Pseudolabrys. Next base: position 22,848 of record DATAPP010000126.1, read on the forward strand.
GCGGATCCTCGGGCCGCCACGACTCATCCCGCCACACTCGATCTGCTTGCCGAAGACGGCCTTGCAGACGACATGGCGCGCGTTGGACTTGTTGCGCCCATTTTCCAGTTCTGGGACCGACCAAGCGGAGAGAAGATCGCCGAATTCGATCACGCGGTTCTCCAGCACGACACCCGCCACGCGTTTGTGGTGCAATGCGAACAATTCAAAACCGCTAAACTGATTCTTGAACGTGTGCGCAAGCTGCGCAACGTTGAGGTTCTATTTGGCCACGAGGTTCTGGACATCACGCAGACCAGCGGCTCCATCAGTGTCGATGTGAGCGGCCCGGACGGCATTAAAACGCACGCCGGTGCTTACCTGATTGGGGCTGACGGCGGGCGCAGCGTCGTACGCAAGCAGAGCGACATCGCCTTCGACGGCTTCACTTGGCCGGAGCGCTTCATTGTACTCACCACGCCGTTCGACTTTGAAGCCGCCCGCGGATTGTGTTTCCGCAGCTACTTCGCCGACCCCGACGAATGGTGCAATTGCTTCAAGGTTTCGGCAGATGGCTCACCCGGCTTGTGGCGCACAGTCTTCCCGGCCAATCCTGGTTTGTCAGAAGGGGAGCTGATGAGCGATGCCGCCGTTCAAGAACGAATGCAAAAATTCTTTCCGGCGTCGCGCCCCTATGAAATCGTCCACCGGAATCTCTATGTCACTCACCAGCGTGTAGCGGCAACCTTCCGCAAGGGACGCGTACTGCTCGCGGGTGATTCTGCACATGTCAACAATCCTATTGGAGGCATGGGATTGAACGGCGGCATTCAAGACGCCGCCAATCTAGCGGACAAGCTGGCGCCAGTGCTGCTTGCTGGTGCGCCAGATGCCTTGCTCGATCTCTACAGCTTGCAGCGTCGCACGGTGGCGACCGAGTATGTGCAGGAACAGTCAATCACCAATAAGAAGCGGCTGGAGGCGCGCGATCCGGAAATGCGTCGGCGCAATCACGATGAGCTGCGTGAAATCGCGTCCGATCCGTCGCGCGCCCGTCAATTCCTGCTGCGAACCTCGATGATTGCAAGCCAGCGCCGGGTCGCCGCGATGACTTTGGCAGAGGCTTGACCATGTTGTCTCCCGGTACCGCGCCTGTGCCGCAAACGAGGCCGTTCCTTGCCGCTACCGCACAATTCGCTTCGGGAGACGATACGCCGCGCGCATACCTTGAACGCTGCCTTGAAGCACTTGCCACCTGGGAGCCAAAGATCGGTGCATTCGTCCAGATCAGGATTGATGATGCGCGAGCAGCGGCCGACACGTCGACAGCACGCTGGGACGAGGGGAGACCGCTATCGGCGATCGACGGCATGCCAATCGGCATCAAGGATATTATCGAGACGGCCGACATGGCCACGCAGATGGGCTCACCCTTGTTTGAAGGTTGGCGCTCCAAACGCGATGCTGCGGCCGTTGCGGCATTGCGAGAAGCGGGGGCGGTGATTCTGGGCAAGACAGTGACAACCGAATTTGCAGCGACCGAACCGCGTGGCACCCGCAACCCCCGGGACCTGGCCCGCACGCCGGGCGGCTCCAGCAGCGGCTCGGCCGCGGCAGTTGCGGCCGGCTTTGTTAGCGCGGCGCTGGGTACGCAAGTGATCGGGTCGATTATTCGGCCGGCCAGCTATTGCGGTTGCGTCGGGTTCAAGCCAAGCGTCGGTGCCATCAATCGAGGCGGGAGCCACGACTACTTGAGTCAGAGCTGCATGGGCGTTTTGGCGGCGACACTGGAAGACGCATGGCAAGTCGCTTCCGAAATAGTAGCGCGTGCGGGCGGCGATCCGGGATTCATGGGGCTAGCCGGGCCGCTTCGTGCGCCATCGCCGGTCAAGCCGCGGCGGCTTATTGTTCTTGAGACAGCGGGTTGGCAGGTCGCCACTGCGGAGGCGAAGCAGGCTCTGGAGCGAGCAATTTCACGACTGGCAGATGCCGGCATTGATATAGCCACACGGCGATCGGATGCGCAGGTCGCCGCGGCGGAGGACGCCATCGTCGGCGCAAGATCGCTGTCGACGCAGATAAATGCCTGGGAGTCGCGCTGGCCTCTCAATACTTATCGAGCGCGGGATCCCGGAAAACTGAGCCGCGCTATGCTCGACCGTCTCGCGCAGGCGGAAGCAATGGGCCTCGATGACTATCGCGTCGACCTTGCCGAGCGGACACGCATTCGCGGTGTCTATAACAGCCTCGTTACGCAAGGCGATGCCTGCGTTACGTTGGCGGCCCCGGCCGCCGCACCGGTCGGCCTCGGCTCGACTGGCGATCCCGTGTTTGCCGTGCCGTTCTCGTTGCTCGGGGTGCCGGCGATCTCGCTACCATCGCTGCATGAGCAAGGGTTGCCGCTCGGATTTCAGGTGACGGGGTTCGACGGAAAAGATGCCGAGACCTACGCGGTAGCTGCGTGTGTGGAAACTGTACTGAGGGGTCAAGATGCAGGGGATTGACGCGCTCTTGCCGCACAATGGCGGCCGGTATTTTGCACGAAGATTTCGTGACGGGAATATCGGTTCAACAGATGACGGAGCGCTAGTCATGCGGATGAAAAAGAACGGATGCCGGCGGATATTGGCCCTGGCAGCATTGATGGGACTCGTCGTCTTCTCTGCGAGCGCACAAGAATTGAAACTCTGGCGCCACGGTATCGTCGAGGCCAAGAGCGACGCCGGCATTGTTTTCATGGGCAGCAGAGGTGGCTTTGCCGAGAAGCAGGGTTTGAAAATTGAGATTCAGCAATTCAAGGGCGACACTTTGGCGCTCAAGTCGCTGCTTGCGGGCGAACTCGACAGTTACGAAGGCAATCCGGGATCTCCCATGATCGCTGCCTCGCGGGGCGCCGACATTAAACTCGTTGGTTGCTATTGGCCGGGTTTGACATACGCCATCTATTCCAAGGCGGGCATCAACAGTCCGGCCGAACTGAAGGGCAAGACGTTCGCTATTTCGGCACCTGGCGCGCTGCCGGATCTGCTTGCGCGCGCCGTGCTGGCGCAGAGCAATCTCACAGCCGCCGACGTGAAGTTCACGATCATGGGTAGTGACGCCGATCGCTTTAAGGCATTGGCGGCCGGCATCGTCGACGCAGCCGCGGCGTCGACAGGGCTCGCGCCGGAGGCCGAGAAGGCCGGCATCAAGATGCTCGTTCATGCTATCGATGCGGTTCCGAACTACATCCGTTTCTGCATATATTCGACCAGCAAGACACTGGCGGCGCGGAAAGATGACGCCGTGCACTTCCTTGCCGCTGAGATGGCGGGCATTCGTTACGCCCTGGCGAACCGGGACCAGACGCTTGCGCTGACACGCGAAGTCACCTTGGCCAAGCCTGACAATCCGCAACCTGCCTTTATCTATGATGAAATCAAGCGCTTGTCGGCGGTTGATCCGGATATGGCGATACCCATGAACAAGCTCGCCTGGATGCGTGACCTGCTCGTGACGACCGGGAATCTTACCAAGCCAGTCGACCTCGACGCATTTGTTGATAATGACGTGCGGGCGAAGGCACTGCAGATCGTCAAGTAAAGATGTTCAAATCCGGTGGCGTTATCGAACGGCGGTTAGCCGCGCGCCGTGACTTCGGATGTATGGGCAAAATGGGATTGATTGCGTCATGAAACTTGCTGTGCCGGATATGATCTCGAATTCGTATTTTCCGGCCATTGCCGCGATTGAACTCGGGTTCTTCAGGCAAGAGGGCCTGGATATCGTGCTCGAACTGATCTTCCCGGTCGATAAGGCCTATGCTGCCTTGCGCGACGGTGCCGTCGATTTCGTCGGCGGATCGGCCCATTCGGCGCTCGCCGCGTTTCCGCAGTGGGAAGGCGTCAAGCTGCTCTGTGCGCAGGCCCAGGGCATGTACTGGTTTCTCGTCATGCACAAAGACCTTGCGGGCCGGCGCGGCGAACTCGACGTGGTGAAAGGGCGCAACATAGGAGCGGCGCCCTGGGTCGAGATGGGCCTTCGCCGGCTTCTCGTTGAGGCAGGCCTTGATCTCAATCGGGACGGCGTGAAGATCGCACCGGTGCCAGGTGCGACCGGCAGCAGCGTCAATTTCGGCCTGACGGCGGCCAGGGCGCTGGAAGATCGCAAGATTGATGGCTTCTGGGCCAACGGCATGGGCGCCGAGGTGGCCGTGCGTCGCGGCGTCGGAACGGTTGTGCTCGACGTGCGTCGTGGCGACGGCCCGAAGCCTTGCTTCAATTACACGATGGCGTCGATAGCGACGAGCGACCGCCTGATCGCACGTTCACCCGCCGTCGCCGCAGCGGCAGTTCGGGCGATTGCCAGGACACACGCCGCGTTGAAGAAGGACGTCACGCTCGCGACCGGGATCGGACGCAAACTTTTTCCGCCATCGGAGGCGGAGTTGATTACCGGGTTGATCCGGCGCGATCTCCCGTATTACGACACCACGATTTCACGAGACTTCGTCAATGGAATGAACCGGTTTGCCCGGCATGTTGGCATCCTGTCGGGCGATGTGCCCTATGAAAAAATCGTCGCAATGACGGTTTGAAGACCCCTCGACTAAAGAATTCGCCTCACGGATACTGTCACCGCGAGATCTTGTCCCTCCCAGCTTTGCAGGCGTGTTTCGAATGTTTCGGCTCATGGTTGCCGACGTGGATTCGCCCTCCTATTTCGTGGCCACGGCTGCGGCGGACCTCGGATTTTTCAAGGAAGAGGGAGTCGAGATCGAATTCGAGCTGGTGTACGGAGCTAAAAGCGGACCGGAACGCCTGCGAGATGGGACGGTGCATTTTTTTGGTGGTCCGGCCTACGCAGCGACCCGGGCGTTCCCGGCCTGGAAGGGCGCCAAACTTCTGTGTTCACTCTCCCAATACTCATACTGGTTCATGGCCGTTCGCGCCGATCTCGATGCCAAACGTGGTGATGTCAACGCTCTCAAAGGGCTGCGGATTTCATCGTCGATGGCGTTCCCCAATATGGCTCTCAGGTACATGTTGGCCGAATCCGGAATTGATCTCGATCGGGACAATGTCCGGATTGTTCCGAGCCCGTCGACAAACAAAAACGAACTGTGGCGCGGGCACGACGGCGTTGTTGCCATTGAGCAAGATCTTGCCGATGCTTATTGGGGCAACGGCATGCGGGTGGCAATCGGCGAGAGTCTCGGAGTTGCGAAGCTCCATCTTGATCTCCGCCGTGGCGACGGCCCGCCAGGAGCGCGCTGGTACAATTTTGCTGCACTGACAACGACCGAGCAGCTGATTAACGAGCACCCGCAAATTGCTGCCGGCGCGGTTCGAGCGATCGTAAAAGCGCAAAAAGCGCTCAGGTCAGACCCTTCTCTCGCAGCCCAAGTGGGGAATCGCCTTTTTCCGCCAAGCGAGGCTTCGCTTATCGCCGACCTGGTGAGGCGAGATGCACCGTTCTACGACGCAAACATCTCGCCGGAAGCGATAGACGGTCTGAACAACTTTGCCAAAGCCAACGGACTGATTTCAGAGCCGGTCCCGTACGAGCAAATGGTGGCCCCACAATTTCTTCGTAAGTTTTGGAATGGGTAAGCTGTCTGTCGAATGGTGGAACGCCACATATTCTACGCGGTTTCTCTGTGATTGCTATCTGTGGCCCTCGCTGCCGCTCGACCAATTGGGTACTGTTGGATGACGTAGGTTGCCGGGAAAATTGAGGGGCGATGCCATGAACGATACTGAGCACGAATTTGACCGGACTGAAGATATGCTCACCGACGAGATCTCCGACGAAGCGCTCGAGATTGCGGCCGGGGATGAAAGGGCAAGGGGCTACACGCTTTATTTCTGCACGGCGTTAGATTTATGCCCAGGTCCTTGAGTGCGCGGCTTGAACGTTTTCGACTACCGCCCTGGCAATAGATGAAGCAGCGATACCGGCTGCCAAATAACCACGTAGATGGCGGCAACCCAAATCGCGACCATCGCGATGATGACCAACCAAACACCGGCCCGACCCCACATCTGCGGACTGTACGACGGAACGAGAAGCGGCAATAGCCAGTATCGCCACGAAGACCGCTGCGCGATCGCGCATGCAGCGAAACGGCTATTGGCGCTGCTGATCAAAGGCGAGGGCGCGGCACGCTGTAAATGTCCGCGGCCCGACCCGAAGCAGACATCCTCCTTTCAGCGTGTTACCCAGATGCAGTACGATGCCTGTCCTGGATTCTCCGGGGAAAACAATGAGGCGGCGCGAGTTCATCACATTGGTCGGTGGCGCGGCGGCGTGGCCGCTCTCGGCGCATGCCCAGCAGGCAATGAAGATATCGCGCATAGGCGTGCTAACGCCCGGCCGTTCCGACCAATCCGATGTGAGTCTCACAACTCTCAATGCATTCATTCCAGCGTTGCGCGAGCTTGGTTACACAGAAGGACAGAATGTCGTCATAGAGCGAAAATTCGCAGAATGGGATGCAGATAAGCTCCGCAGGATGGCGGCTGAATTGGTCGAGCGTCAGGTTGATGTCATCGTCGCGTTCAGTTCGCCGGCCGCGCGCGCCGCCAAGCAAGCGACCACCGCAATTCCCATCGTCGCAATAGCGATGGCCGATCCCGTCGACGATGAGCTGGTCGTCAGTCTTGCGCGGCCAGGGGGAAATGTAACTGGCACCACCTTTCTCGGTCCGGAGTTAGTCTCGAAGCGGCTACAGTTGCTCAGAGAAATTATTCCGGGACTTTCGCGCGTGGCTGCCCTCTGGCACCCCCGTGCATATGGCGAGCGCACGATGGCTGCCATGTTAAAGGAGATCGAACGCGCAGCCCAAACACTGGGAACAAAGCTTCAACTTGTGCCGGCTGCCGGGCCTGACGATCTTACGGACGCATTCTCTGCGATGACCAAAGAGCGAGCCGACGGATTGGTCGTATTTCCCAGTCCAATGTTATTTGGCCAGTACGCACGCATCGCAACCCTTGCGGCAAACAACCGGCTGCCGGCAATGTACGCAGCAAGGGAGGCGGTAGAACTTGGAGGTCTCGTCTCCTACGGGGTAAACCTTCCTGATCTATCCCGGGCGACTGCTGTTTATGCGCAAAAAATCCTCAAAGGGGCCGAGCCGGCGGAGTTGCCCGTACAGCAGCCGACTAAATTCGAGCTGGTCATCAATATGAAGACGGCCAGAACACTCGGTCTGACAATTACTCGCGATTTTTTGCTGATCGCCGACGAAGTGATCGATTGACAACCTTTTTTTGTCGCGCTGCATTCGGCGGCAAAGCGGACATGACAAAAAAGCCCTTGGCCGCCGGGGAAAGCGACCAAGGGCCGAGGGGACGGGCAAAAGTTGGGGGACGCATTGCCCGCTTGCCGTAGAACTAGGAACGAACGCCGGGCCAGCCAAGGAGTAGCAGCGCGAAATTAAAATATGTAGCGGGGCTTCAAACAGAGCGAAGTGGCACTATATGGCGCGACCCGGCGAGGCCGGGCCCTCTTCAGAGTGCCAGGCTGAGTCGATACGATGCGATGTTCTTTATCCAGGGGCGGCAATGAGGCGGCGCGATTTCCTATCGGTTTTGAGCGGTGCGGTGGTCGTATGGCCACTCGCCGGACGCGCGCAACAGCTGACGATGCCGGTGATCGGGTTCTTGAACAGCGGATCCCCCGGTCCGTATCGGCATTTGGTGGCGGGGTTTCAGCAGGGCCTGAAAGAATCCGGCTACGTCGAGGGCCAGAACGTTGTGATTGAGTACCGGTGGGCGGAGGGTCACCATGATCGGCTATCAGGGATGGCGGTCGAGCTGATCCGCCATCGAGTGAATGTAATTGCCGCGATGACGACTCCCGCGGCATTGGCGGCAGAAGCAGCAGCCACGACCATTCCCATTGTCTTCGATACGGCCGGTGACCCCGTCAAGCTCGGCCTTGTCGTCAGTCTGAACCGGCCCGGCCGGAACATCACCGGCATCACCCAGCTGGGTTCCGAGCTGGTAGCGAAACGATTGGGGCTGCTGCGCGATTTGATACCGACAGCCACCATTGTCGGGTTGCTTGTAAACCCGACCGATCCGAGATCGAAGACTCAAGCAAAGGACATGCAAGAGGCGGCTCGCGGGCTCGGGCTGCAAATCCATGTTTTGAATGCCAGTACGGAAGGAGAAATCAACTCAGCGTTTGCAAAATTGGCTGAGCTCCGAGCAGGCGCTCTCATCGTCGGAACTGGCGAGCTCTTCAATAGCCGGCCCGAACAACTTGTGGGGTTGGCGGCACGGCAGGCACTGCCTGCCATCTATCAGGCTCGCGAGTTCGCCGCTGCTGGCGGTCTCATGAGTTACGGAGCGAGCCGGACCGATGCTTATCGGCAAGCCGGCATCTACACCGGCCGGGTTCTCAAGGGCGAGAAACCCGCCGACTTGCCGGTCGTGCAGTCAATCAAGTTCGAGCTTGTCCTCAATCTAAAGACCGCGAAGGCACTCGACCTGACTGTACCGTCGAGCCTGATTTCCATAGTGGACGAGGTGATCGAGTAAATCGCGCGGTGTCCGCTGGTGGCACAAAGCGGACATTCAGGAGACGCAGATCAACGTCCGCTTTCGGGAGTAGAGCGAACATGAAAAAAAGCCTTTGGCCGCCGGGGAAAGCGGCCAAGGGCCGGGCGCGCAGTCAATTAACCTGCAGGAGCCGATTCACGGTTTCTGGTCCCGTACGAACGGTTTTAACCTGCAGCCACATCGGTGCCCGTCGCAGGCGCGCGCACCCGGTCGAGTACGAACAGACGGATCGCTGAAGATAGGTTGCCCTTTTGCCGGGTCTTGTCGATCTCTGCGACTGTTTTCGACAGCGTTTCTTGCTGGGCAAGCGCGATTTGCTTCAGACCGCTCCAGAACGCATCTTCAAGGCTCACACTGGTCTTGTGTCCGGCAATCACGACGGAGCGTTTGACGATCGAGGATTTCATGATTGTGGCCCCAATGGTTTGTGGTTTCGGTAAACCACCGTAAGGCGATTCGAAATTTGCAAGGGGCAAGCAAGTACCTTGTGAAAAAAAGCTAGCGCCAAACTTGGTGCATCAGTACCTGCAATTGGTTTGAAATTACCATTTGCGGTTTCTCAGGTGACGACGTCGTTCGAATACATAATTTTAGAATCCGCTGTCGCTTGCTCGCGTGCGACTAGGCTGGGGAGGTCGAAGCCGGCTGGCTACCGCCGGTCCATTCGGTCATGGTGCCGCCGCAGCCTGGGCACTCAAACATTCGTCTCTGATAACCGGGGTATTCGTCTTCAACCCAAGTAAGTCGCATTGGCGAGTTGCATCTGAGGCACGAGGGATTTTTGGATTCGTCCAGAAGAGGACGCATGGCCGGTCCCTTTTAGTCGCCCAATCGCATTGTGTAGTTGTTTGAGGCGGCAAATTGGCGACGAAGATAGCGGATGCGTAAAATTCAGAACACGGGCCATAACAATGGTGCTCCGAAAGCCTCACGACAGGAATGCGACGAGGCGGGACAACTTAATGTGAGTGGCGCACGTGTGCGCCCGGCGGATAGGGTCCGAACGGCGGCAGTGAAGAGTGAGTTGGAAACATGGATGCATTCACTCCCGAAACTCTGAAGCTTCTGCAATCCGTTTTGGATGATGCCTGGATCTCTCTGAGGCCCGCAGAGCGAGCGCGAACAAGCAAGACACAGGTTGCTGTCCGCATTCTTGAAGCGGCCTCCGCAGGAGAGCGGGATCCCGTTCGTTTGCGTATTCAGGCTGTGACAGGAGTCGTTACAACCCCGCTTTAAACTCGGATCGTTCGCGCCGGGCCGCGTGAACTTGGCCTCATCCCAACACGCTGACGCCGTTTATGCCGCTTTCCGCGATAAAGCGGGTGTGCTGGTGCACGCCTCACCGGTATCCGGCGAAGGAAATCAGACAGACCGTCTGCTGAGGTCAGGCAACCCAAAACGAGAGGGTCGCCCCACCGGGAGCGGCCCTCTCGTTGTAGCTATCTTGACTTCGGGGTTGTGTCGTCTTTGTCGACGCTTGCGCCCGGCACCGAGGTGTTGTCCGTGTTGGGTGAAGACGGTTTGGCGCCCACTGTCTTTCCCTCATGCTTCCGCGCATGAGAAGCTTTCATCGCGCCTTTGTCCTGCACCGCCTGACCGGACGTCTTGCCGGACGAGTCTTGAGCAAAAGCAGTTGGCGAAACAGCGATCAAGGCCGCGACCAGGATTCCAAGAATAGCAAGTTTCATTGACATCTCCTTGTTGTGACTTTGCAGATTGGGACAGTGATGATGTGTCCGTCTTTGACAGCCGCGAATATTTTGCGACGGCGAAGGCCAACGCGGCTGTCGCATAAACTGCAAAGCGATTGCGCCTGTTCCGGGATTGTGACCCGACAATTGTGGTTAGCTGGGATGCAAAAAAGGCGTTTATGAAAAAGATACGTTGGATGCCGCATTTCAATACCACGATCCGTAAGCGACATTTTATACTTCCCGCTCGACAACATTGAGCGGATGAAATGGCGGCGTTTGATATTGAAACCCTGACAGTTCTGCGAACGGTCCTGGATGAGGCGTGGGAGTTGCTGAGTCCCGAGCAGCAAGCTCAAACGAGCAAGTCGCTGGTTGCGACGCGCCTTCTTGAGGCGGCAGCGGCGGGTGAGCGCGATCCCGACCGCCTGCGCGACGCTGCTCTCAACGGAGTCGCCGCGGTCGCGACGACCTGAGCACTGCATATTTGCGTCAATCTCGCGCGTCTCAGGAATTTTACCGCCGGTTTAATCAGCGCGGTCGTTACTTACGGATCTTGCGGGCGTCCCGCTTCACCGGATTATATTCTTTCACGTCAAGCGGAGCATATTGACCGGCTTCGCAGTGATCGGTCGGGTTTTCTGCCCGCGCGCGCACTGCGCGTCCATCGGTGATAAACACTGCATAGGTGCCGGGTTTATTATCGACATTCAGTCGCATGCAAGTTTGCCACGCCCACCCGTTGGTACTTGTTTGCACCATCCTGACCGCGTCGGAAATCTCGATCTGATTGAGTTTTTTATCCGGCAGAAAGAGTCCTGCTTGATCTGCGAAATATGAAGCGCCCGTCATCGGGTTCGGATCGGTTTTTTCAATCAAGCCCTTGGCGATAATGGACCGATAATTCGGTGCCGGGCCTTGCGGGGGCCCGTCCTCTGACAGAGATGTCGACGTGCAACCGCCGCCGGAGCCCGAAAGGCAAGCCGCACATACCACGATCAATGATTTGCGTCGCATGAGCGACGCCGTCCATTGTTTTTTGCTTTTGAAACAGGCCATCGCCTGCACGCGAACTGCTACCGGAATTTGATCTTCTCGGTTTTTGTGTGCTGGCATCGCGGACACTCAAAATGCCGCTCATCGTGCCCCGGCACGATGTCTGGCTCAATGTGAGCAAGCCACATCCCTGTTCCGCACTGAGGGCATCGGGGGCGGTCGCCGGTCTCAGCCGGTGGCTCTGACGTCTTCTGCTGCACCATGGGTGCAGGTTAGTTGAGAAGCCATCGCGATTTAAGCTCCGGCATGGCCTGCTCACGACGTGTTGACCAGCCCCGATTGTGGATCGAGGATGGGTATTCGAGCACGTCGTATGCACACTTGAGGTTAAGCATCACCAAAATAAGCACCAGACGATGAACAAAAGAATCACACCGAGGAAGGAATATAGCGCCGGCGCGCTCCACGCAGATAGCGGCGGCAGGTCTGAATAGTAAACCTGCACCAATGCCCCGGCGAAGAGGGCGGCCGCGACAGTGAGGGTAGCGACAGCTACTTTTTGCATCTCAACCGCCGTTCACTCGATCACCGCGTCGGCGCGGGCTAGGAGTGTCGGGGGCACAGTTAGGCCGAGCGCTCTGGCGGCTTTGAGATTGATCAACAGCTCGTATTTGGTTGGCGCCTGCACCGGCATTTCAGCAGGCTTTTCACCCTTGAGGATGCGGTCAGCATAACCGGCCGCCGGTGGAGACTGGGTTACAATGTCAGTACCGTAGGACATCAGGCCGCCGGCCTCGATGAAATAACGGAACGGGTAGATCGCAGGTAGCTTGTACCGTGCTGCCAATCCAGCGACTACGTCGGGATGGTTTGCTCCAAATGGACTCGCGGTCACAATAAGCGCGGCATTCGCCTCGCTAGCAAATGCCGCAATTCCTTGCTCGAGCTCTTTCGCATTTTGCATGGCCATCACGCTCAAATCGATCCCCGGGGCTCCCGCCGCCTGGATTGCAGCGAACTGGCCTATTCCTGAGGCATTCAAGGCATCGCGAAGAACCGCTACGCGCGTTGTGCCTGGCGCAATCTCTTTCAGCAGTCCAAGCCACTTCGCACCAATCGTGTACTCGAAGGCGATAAATCCCGTCGTGTTGCCGCCGGGTTTTGCCAAACTGGACACGAAGCCGCCACCAACCGGATCGATCACTCCCATGAACACGATTGGTACGCTCCGTGTCGCCCTTTGCAGCGCAGCCAAGGTGAAACTGGTTGGTGCGACTAGTACGTCGGGCGCCAACGCAACCAATTCGGCTGCTTGGCGCGGATAACGGCTCGGGTCATCTGGGCCCCAGCGAATGTCCAAGTGAAGGTTGCGACCTTCCGCCCACCCTAGTTCTTTCAGCCTTCCCACGAATGCGGCAAGGCGAGCTTGCCCGTCCGGATCTTTTTCAGTCACGTGCATAAGCACGCCAATGCGGCGGACGCGCTCGGCCTGTTGAGCGCTGGCACCGGTCGCCCACGCAGCAGCTGAGACGCCGATGACCTTGATGAAATCGCGCCGCCTCATTGCCTTGACGAAGTCGCGTCGTTTCATCGGCATCCCCCTGATCAGCCCGCGATAAATGCAAGTCTACTGTAGTTATTTCCAGCGTGCGATGTCAGCTTTTCCCTCTGAAAGAGGAGATTGACCGCTCGCCATGGAATGTCCGCTTGTCGGAATGCTCGCTGTCGTGGTGGCGAGATTGAAATTTGATCGTTACGACAGTTCGCCAAGCGAGACCGGGCAAGCCTCGTTGCGGACGGCTGGCATAGGACTGCTGATATCAGGCGTTCAAATCCGTCAAAGTCACGTTTTTTCCAGCGTCAAATGCGCCTGCTGCCCTCACGGCACCCGGCGGACAAAATTTCCGCCGGGCGAGTGCTCTTCGCGTTTCAGTGATGATGGGCCGACACGCTCTTAACGTATTCGGACAGCAGATCACTCGATGCCAAGCCGCTGACGTCGCCGAGACTAAGGATGCCGATCATCCGCTTGTTCTTGTTGATCACTGGCAACCTCCGAACCTTTAGTTCCTCCATGTGCCGCACCGCCTTGGCGAGGTCATCATCATCGCTGCAGCAATGGATGCCTGGGGTCATCACATCGCGTGCTGTCGCGCGGCCAGGATCGAAGCTTTCCTCCGCCAGTCCTTTACACACGATGTCGCGGTCGGTGACTATCCCGATCAACTGATCGTTCTCTCCGATTGGGATGGCGCCTACGTCATGTTTGCGCATCAATTTCGCGAGTTCGATGACAGGGGTATCGGGACCAACCCATTCCACACCCTTGTGCATCGCTTCTTTGACTTTCATGGCAGACCTCCGTTGCTGGAAGATGCAGCCCCCCATTACCGGAAGTAGATGTTGGCACTTGTGGAATTCTGCCAATAATGCGCGGCAAGGACGATTGGACTGAGGTCCAACCATTGTGACCCACGAATGTCTGCTCTGGGTCGTTAGCGAACATACCGGCAAGTCAATGCGAGGCGAGAACCTCAGCGCCGGTCGTGGCCTAGGACAGCAGGGCACAATCTACGGAAGTGCAGCTCGCGAGAGTGTAGCGGACCACAGCCTCTGTCCCGGCGCCTGCTGAACTCTCGAGCGCTTCGTCGGAGACATCGCAGCCAAAGAGATCTTCTGTCTGGTCGAGTGTGACGGTGACGCTCATGACGTGGCAGCCCTCCGCTTCCTTGCCCGACCCAAGCAGACCTCGCGTCGATTGACAATGAGATTTCGGCGCGCGCGTCTGCTTTACCCCGAAAGCGCAGATCGACTGGCACTACACTCAAATGTCCGCTTGGTGCCAAAAGCGGACATCGCGCCTATTGCGAACGAGTGTGACGCTTGCGGTGATGTTTATTTGCCGCCGCTGCGTACGGGACGAAATAGGGGTTCGCATTGCACCAGCCGCGATTGCCTGCCAGCACAGTCTGCCGGCATTGTTCAATCGAATTATATTGGCAGTCCCAGTACACGCTTTCTGTGCTGTTCTGTATCACGGCGCACCAGGGGGGCTCGGCGGCGGCGGCCGGTTGCAGACAAAAGATCAGCGTAGAGAGTATCGCGCCAGCGGTGAGCGTTCGGGTCATAATCGACCTCCGTGGTCAGTGTCGATAATAACACCGAACGGAGTGGCCGCATTCCAGTCCAGCCCACGGTGACGTTCACTTTTCATTCAAATTGCGCGATCTCCGATCCACGTCCGCTTTACCCCTCAAGGAGAGAGTTCGCTGCGCGGGGAGTGCGGCGACCTCTTGGGGTTCAATTAGTTTACGCTCAATCGTCTCCTGACCGTGTCGATTTTCTTTCCGGCCACGCGAAGGGGCTCATTCGACAATACGGCGACAGGTGGAATGCCTGCTGACGACGATTGTGGGGCCAAGGTCCAACTCATTGGCTGCACGTGATACGTCTATTCTCCCCGAGTTGTCTCATAGCGTGTGGATCAAAATTCGGGGGTCGACATGGCAAGACTGATTGTGGAAGCGATTATTAGCAATACCTCGGTGACGCCCAATACTGCGGAACCGGTGTTCCTGACGGTCTCCGTAACGAAAACCAACGGTACACCGGTCAAAGGACTCGTTCAGAGCGATTTTGTGATTGGAGATACATTCGCCTCGCAGCGTGTGAATGTCAGTTTATTTCTGGGCACTAACGGGCTTCAGATCGGCCCAGGAGCCATCAACGCTGACGGGTTGTACATGATTGAGTTGGTCCCGTCGGTGGGCCAGTGGAGACCGCTAGGCGACTATCACGTGGCGGTTATCGTGAAGCATGGCAACGACCACGGACAAACCATCGCCCCGCTGTCCTTTGGACCCTAGCGGACACCAGCGTCCGATCAGATACGGGATTGGATACGGTTCGGGGTCAATAAATAGAGCTCCCGTATCGTGTCTCCGTCATCTCGCTTGCGAAGCAGAGCTGTAGCACCCGCCGGCCATTTGCAGTTCAAGAAACAAAAGGCTGCCGCGATGATGAGCAACGGCTGCCCGAATGAACTGTTGGCCACTGGCCAAACGCCTAAACAAGTGACGACAATCGCAAAATTCCTTCAAAAGACCTTCACATAATTAGTCTTCAATAACAGTCGCGGGCCATCGCTCCGCGCCCGTTGCCTCGGCCCGTTACCCTCAACAGTCCTGAACGGAACGCCACAACCGGTCAGGGCTGTTGTCGGTTTCGCTTGTGGCCAAAGCGGACGTCCCTATCACCTTGCCGTGAACTACGCGAATAGAATGGGGTGAACGCGGGTCTAGTAGGAAGGGGCACCGACAAAAGGATTAATGTCATGACGGACCTCGCACTGAAGGCGCAAGAAGAGATATTTTCCTTCGACGTTTCCGATGAAATACTGGAGGTCGCTGCGGGCGCGGCGAAGCTCCACGCGAGCTTCACTCTTGGTTCTTGTACGGGCCTTTCTGAGTGTCCCGGTTGACCTTAAATGCGTCGATGCGTTTTTTGGGAGAGACCGCCGCGAGGCGGTCTTTCTTTTTGTGTCGATCATGTTGCAGTGCGTGAGTCCGCTTTTGGCACTTAGCAGACACGCCGTTTGCCGCTTAGAATGTCCGCTTTTGGAGGGGAAGCGGACATGACACCGACGTGTTGCGATGTCTGCTACTTGCCGATACCGCGCGCTAGGAGCAACTTTGCGCTCGCCAAGTGGATAAGCGTATGGAGGAGGGCTTACATGAAAAGTCAATTCATTGTCGCCGCAACGGCTACGCTAATGCTGCCCACCATGACCAATGCTGCTGAAATCAAAGTTCTTTCCACTCAAGCCACCGAAGAGACCTATCGCGAACTGGCTCCGCAATTCGAAAAAGCCACCGGCCACACGGTCACGACCATTTTCACCGGCACGCTCGGTGTGCAGAAGCGGCTGGCGGCCGGCGAAAGCTACGACATGATCATCATGGCCGGCCCTGCGATCGATGCGCAGATAAATGCTGGCAAGGTCGTGACCGGCAGCCGTGTCGATATAGCTAAATCTGGCGTTGCTGTTGGCGTCCCGAAGGGTGCACCAAAGCCGGATATCAGCACCACGGAAGCCCTCAAGAAAACCGTGCTGGCGGCCAAGTCGATCGGTTATTCCACAGGCCCAAGCGGCGTCTATATCATTACCTTGTTCGAAAAGCTGGGCGTGGCCGATCAGGTCAAAGACAAGCTCAAGCAGACGCCGACCGGCGTGTTCGTAGGCACCATTATTGCCAACCGCGAGGTCGAAATTGGTTTCCAGCAGGTCAGCGAGCTTGGAAACTTTCCCGGCGTCGATTATGTCGGCCCGCTGCCTGCGGACGTGCAGCAGACGACCGTGTTCTCCAGTGGCATCATCGTAAATGCTAAGGAAGCCGAGGCGGCCAAGGCTCTGGTTAAATTCCTGACCAGCCCCGAAGCAGGTGGGGCATTCAAGAAGCGCGGCATGGAGCCCGGCTGACACCACTCACGTCTCATCATTTCGGGCCTCACCCAAGTCGGTCGCGCACCCGCGCTCTGTCGCGATGTGCAATCAATGTCCGCAAAATGTCTGCTTATGACCCGAAGTGGACATCGCTATTGCCTCAAGTGACCTTCCCCAAAGGGCAATATCGTCCCTTGCGCTCTTCCGCCAGAATTCGGTGGGTGCGATCCGTTCTAAGTATGCAAGGACACTCCGACCGCATCGGCAATGAAGGTGCGCACGGCGCCAGAAACTTCGGCCGAGCCGGAGATCGGCGTGTTCTTGCACGGTGGAGCGACGGTCTGCTGCGTTGGCGTCTTGTTGATGTCGCTTCTCGTAGTCTCATTTTCGTTAGCAAGCGGAGGTGATCCAATGCGAATGCTATCTTGCGTTATTGGCACGTTGGTTGCGCTCTTTGTGGCCGAAGCATCGGCCCAGATGGTCAATGCTCAGACGGGGTGGAAAACATCCTCCGCTGTAAAGTCGGAGAACGCCTGCTACCAGTGCTGTAGACGCTGGCAAGCCAGGATGGGTTGGTCACCGCAACGAGTCGAGGTATGCCAACAAAAGTGCATGATCGGGACGGGCCGCAACTGCTGACATCATTTTGCCGACTACGGCGCTCAGCAGACTTGCAACGCGGCTGCCGATGTCCGCTTTTGGGGGCAGAGCGGGCATCCCTTAGACATGCGGTCATATCTGCTTTTGACCCAAAGCGGACACTCATCACCAGGAAAACTTTGAGCGACGCTAAGCAATGACAGCGTAGCCGGCACCCTCACCGTTACCGAATTGAGCGGCGGCTGATTTGCCGTGGCGCCATCAAATCAGAACTTCCACGCCAACGCGCCGCGCAGTGTACGGCCGGTCAACTTGACGCGATAGGGATCACCATCCGAGCCGATGTAATCCTTGTGGCCGAAGTCATCATACAGAAACTCGACGCGTCCCAGGATATTTTGCGTGATGGCATACTCAACGCCGCCGCCAATAGACCATCCGATGTACGTCCCTCCAGGTGAAGGGGGTATTATTGTCGTGATCGTTGCGCCCTCTTGAAAATCAAAATCCGCAATGGCCAGTCCGCCTGCCACAAAGAACAGCCAGCGGTCGGCAGCGTAACCCAGGCGCCCGCGCACGTGGCTCGTCCAGTTCACGTCGTACGTGTTGGGCAATTGCGTTGTGATCACGGTCGGAGGCGGTGGAGGCGTGACGGTCCCGGTCCCATGCGCATTGGTCCAGCTGAAATCGCCTTCCAGACCGAAAACCACCGGACCGGTCTGCCAATTGTAACCGCCCAGCACGCCTCCGATCACGCCGTTGGTCTTGGCGTGCGGTTCAGTCACAACACCGTCTTTCTTCAACGCGCGTGCGGCCCCAGAGGTAGCCAACCTGTCCGCCAACATAAAATCCGGACCAGTTGTAGGAAGCGGGCGCGACCGGAGCGGCGGGGGGCGCTTTTACTGGCATGTCAGCTGCCGACGCGCGGTGCGCAAAGATCGTGGCCCAAACGGCAATGCCTGCCAAAAGCAACAAGCGGCGCATGGTAAGCCCCCATTGGAGGCAAAAAACTACCATCAACCGCGAGGTCGAGTCCGGTTGTAGTCCCCAGGCGGGTGATGAATCCGCCTGCTGTGGCAATTTGGGCACGTCGGGTCTTTTCAATGCAAAAGGACAAGCCTTTTCAATGCCGATAAACGGCTAATTGTGGATTCGCGATTGACAACTATCGGTATTCCGGCCGCGCCAATCAATTCGGTTTGTGGCCGATCAACCCGAGTAATGCTCGGGGGGCTTTGAGCAAAGTTGTAGTGGCAAGAACTGCCAAAAACTTGTCGGTTGAAAACAAGACAGACTTAGCGGCGGCCCTTAACCCGGTGAGTTCCGTTCGCCGGTTCTGCCCGCGCTTTGTGGCTATTGAGCTGCTGGGCAGGAAGGGGCCGCGCCGAGGTCGACACTCGCCGAAGCGCGGCCCGCTAATTCGTCGCATCGTTGATGGAAAAGAAAAAGGGACCGCTGCGTGTGGCTTGCACAGCGGCCCCTACTCACGACCGAGTGTCTAGCTCGGAAGCTCGCAACATCAGAACACCAAAGCCGGTCGAATTGTTCTGTGTTGTACGTCACAATCCAAGGCAATTTGGCCCGTAGTGTTTAATTCGCCACTGCGCGTTGAAATCCGCCGTCGCTTGCTCGCGTGGATGCCGGATGTACGCAGCCGGCGGGCAACTCAGCCAAGGCCGAAGCCGTTCGCCATGTCCGTAACCATGCGGGCAATCGCTCGCCCATAGAAGCCGCCGTAAGCCGAATCCAGCGAAGTGGCGAGGGCAGTCAATCCGACGATCCAAATGGCCAGGCGCATGCGTGAAGGATGGCGCGAATTTCTTAACGAAAGTGGCAATGTCAAAAGACATCCGGCGTCTGCGTAAAGAGGATGGTTCGGGTCGGAGAAGCCTTCATGCCTTCTCTCGTCCACGAAAAATGTCAGCAATGGAAGTACTTTTCGAACGGGTGCATCAACCGCTGCGCCTGCCAGTGAATGTCCCGCTCGCGGGACGATGCCTACGACCGCGGTGTAATAATGTGAGATTCGGAAATTGTTGCCAGTATCGTTGCCAAATCTGATTTTTGTGGCTTCACGCGCTTCGACATATCCCACCTGTGACTGATTTTATGTGGTTCCCCGGGCCGGGTTCGAACCAGCGACCAACCGGTTAACGGGACGATACAGCAAGCTCGTTCGCTTAGGCGGAAATTTAGGCTTTCGGCCGTATCACAACATTGCGTCTTGTAAGATCAGCCTAGCTGGCATCGAATACCTTGAAATCTCGTGCGCGGGGTTAATCCTCCGGAGACACGTTCAGGTGAGGTGAATTTCTTGCAAATCGAGATCGAATATTGCGGTCAATGAGGATATGAACCGCGCGCCCGTGCGGCGCGGGAACAAATCCTTAAGCTGCGACCCTCGGCACAAATAAGCCTTCGGCGGTCCGGTGGTGGCGTCTTCAAGATAAGAGTTGACGGCCAACTCGCATACTCGAAGAAGGCGACCGGTCGGTTCCCGACAAATGATGAGACGGTTGACTGCCTGAGCTGAACGCTCGGCACTTTCCGGCAACTGTGCTTCAACCTGTTTGTCCGCGATGCCACGCCAGACATCCAGCAATGTCCGCTACCTGCCCGAGGCGGCTATCAGCAGCGTCGCGCGCTATCGGTCACGATATTCTTGACTGAATTGTCCCCGCATCGGCGGAGGTTGAAGACATGAAGCGGGCCATCAGAAAAGACACAATGGGGGAACCTGTCGACTCGATTTGCGGCCAGTTAAAGGGAAAAGGGCGTCGGGTGAAGAAACCGGAGAGAGATCATTTCTATATATCGTGAAAGAGGATAAGGCGTTCATCGACGGTGGCAATCCAGATTCAGTGGCGGCGACCGCGTATCGCGCCATCTGCATCGACTCAGATCTGCATAGACAGGATTTCCGCCAACAATTGAGCAAATGAAACGGCGCAATGTCCGCTATTGGACCAAAGCGGACATTAGGTTGGACTTCTGTCCAACTCGACTTTGCGATCTCGGCATCAAATAATTTATTCACGACCCGAAAATAAGGAGCCGAGCATGCCTTCACTCATTCCGGACGCCGCAGCCTTCGAGAGGAGACTTGCGGGGTTGCCCGTGGAAAAACATCCAGCCCGCCAAGTTGTCCTAGCCGCTGGCTCCCAGACTGGCAGGCTGCTTTTCCTCAGAAGTGGCGCCGTAGAGATCATCAAGGATGGGGAGAAGATCGCCAACGTATCGGCGCCCGGCTCGGTATTCGGCGAACAGGCCGTCCTCTTAGATCAGCCGCATACCGCGGACGTAAGGACCCTGGAGCAATCTGAGTTTTATGTCGCCGACGCGCAGGCGATGCTTGCTGGCGATCCAACCGTCGCCCTCTACGTGGCGGGAATCCTTGCGCGACGACTCGATGCCGCCAACCGGTCACTGATAGAAGTTAAGCACCAGCTCCAAGCTGGCGAGTCTCTTAGCGTAATTGGCAAAACGGTCGAGAAGGTGGAGGAATTGCTAAGCTACAGTGGTGACGCCAGCCTCGTATACGCCGGCTATCCCTACGATCCGTTTCGGCCCGACAAATCGGTTCACTGAGGCCTCACGGTCATAGTGGGTGTGAACAGCGCTGCGATGAATGTCGGAGATATAAACGGCGCCCTGGTCGTCAAGGGAAACGACCAGGGCTTTATAGGAGACGGGCCACCTAGCTCGCGACGGCGCTATCTGTTAGAACACGGTGCTGAAATCGTCGTAGTGAGCTTGTGGCAGACTATTTGTGTTGAGCATCATGCCAAGGGGATCAAGGGAAACGGTGGAAGGGGTTTTGCCAACGGTCGGTTCGACTGACCAGGCGGTGAATGCGACGACAGCTACGATCGCGATGCCGAACAGGATACGCATGGGTATCTCCTTTGGGTTTTTTCGCTAGAGCGACCGCTCTCGAATTTGAACCCACTCTAATTGGGCTCGTCTATCTTCGCTGTGTCACGCATCACAAAAAGATGCATTTGTACGGTACCGTCGTACTCGCGTGTCGGATTCAGTAGGTTTGAAATGTCCGCTTCACACTCAGGATGTCAGTTGCGACGAAAAAGACCGGCGGGCGTTTTATCACTCCTGCTTTGCCGCGCGCCTCGGCGGCGTTTCGCGGGAAAGAATCAAACGGCTAGCGGCCAATGACCGCTTTTGAGGTAACAGCGGGCATCGCGTGGACACACCGAGTTGCACCGCACATGTCCGCTTTCCGATGCGAAGCGGACATGCGCAGGTTGCCATCACGGAATGTACGGTTCTGATGGTTCCTCACAATAGATGTTCTGCAGACATCCAGTTTCTTCGGGTGTGAACCACCGCAAACCGGCTATAACTAACTCTCGGCGCAATTGAACGACGTTAAGTTGATAATCCTTGAGAGCGTTTGAGAGACAACTGCTCACGAATTTGCGGCTCGCGGGCCAGCGGATCTTCTTGCCCTTCGCTTCCGCCTTGCATGCAATGATCGCCTGTTTTACGGCGGTCTTCTGAAGTTCGGCCGGCGTGAGTTTGACAGCCTTTGCGACGCAATCGCTCACGAAACGGCGGCCCGCGAGCCAACTGTTGATCTTCTTCTCCTTGGCCTCGGCTTTGCACTTAGCGGTCGCCTCTTTCAGGGCAACCGCCTCAGCGCTAGGCGTCTTCGCGGCCTCCGCAGGGGTAGGCGTGAGTGCGGTACCGCCAACAACCACCGTGGCCACAATGCAAGCACATAAAGCCGTCGCGAAATGACGCATGACGATTCTCCCTACCGGCGCTTTTTAAGTCGCTTTTTTCGTGGTTCAGCAAGCTTCGGATTGCGACGCCTTTGGTACAATTGGACTTCGGTCCAACTCGATATTGCAATCTCGACGTTGTCCTCACAGTGCCACCGTCACTCCCTTGCTCAGGCAGACGAGGTAATCGATCAACAATGTGCGCTTTTGTCACAAAGAGGACATTCCAACCGCGCCCCCGTTTGTCCGCTACTGGCCCAAAGCGGGACAAAGGTGGATTGCGGCCGGTCCCTATGTTTATGTCCGCCACCCCGGATACATCTTCGGAATCGTCCTGAATTCGGCATTGCGCTTGCATTGGGCTCGCTCGTCCGCAGCAGCGGAAGACTTTCTATTTATTCGATGTAAGCTTGGAATCAGGCTCGCTCCCGATCGAAGGCGAAAGCGATGATAAACCGGTCCGTAATTTTCGCTGTTTGTGTGCTGGTTTGGGCGGTTGCTGCGCCGTCGGCGCACGCGGAATGGCCGGACCGTCCCATCCGTTGGATCGTAGGCTTTGGCCCAGGTGGTGCGAACGACCTGATCGGCCGTTTTGCGGCCGAGGGCGTCAGCAAGCGGCTCGGGCAAACGATCGTCATCGAAAACCGACCTGGCGCCGGCGCGGTGATCGCGACGGCGTTCGTCGCCCATTCGGCACCCGATGGCTACACCTTCCTGGTCGGCGCGGCGAGCACCATTACCAACAGCCTGATGCTAAAAGACCTGCCCTATGCAGATTCTGATCTGGTGCCGGTCGGCATGATCGCCGTTGCCCCTTCGACCATTATCGTTCATCCAAGTGTGCCGGCGACTAACATGGCCGAGTTCATCGCCTGGGCAAAAGCGCAGGGCGACAAAGGTGTCAACTGGGCGACCGCCGGCAACGGAAGCACGCCGGAATTCGTCGCCGAGATGATCAAGGAGGCGACCAGCGTCTCCTTCACCATCGTCCCTTACAAGAGCGGAGGGGACGGCGTAAATGCCGTTCTGGCGAACAATGTTTCAGCGACGTCGGAAGCGAGCATTGTCGTGCTGCCCAAGATCCAGGCCGGATTGCTGAAGGCGATCGCAACGACCTACGAGAAACGCATCAGCGCCTACCCTTCGATCACGACCACGGCGGAGCAAGGTTTCCCGACCGTCCAAATCGGCCATTGGGCGGGTCTTTATGCGCCGCGCGGCACGCCGGAGCCGATCATTCAACGTATGAATGCGGAACTGCAGGCAGCGCTGAAGACCGACGAGGTGCGAAACAAGTTGATCCCGACCGGCATCGAGCCGGCCGGCGGTTCAGTTGCGGATTTTGTCAATTTCACCAAGACCGAGCGCCAGCGCCTCAGCGATCTTGCTGCCAAGATCAAGGTCAACAAAGAAAGATAGCCGTCAGCCGTTGGCCAAAGCTTGGGCAATCTGCTCGGCCTTCGCAAGCTTTTCGGCCCCGAGCACGAGATTGACGAGTTCGTCCGCTTTGGCGTCGCTGACCATAGGCGTTGCGAGCTTCTTGAACTTTTGCACGATGTCAGCCTCCGACGCGAAACTGGTTTCGCTGCCGCGTGGGGCCTCGACGGTCTGTTCAAGCTTTGCGCCGTTTTTCAGGTGCACCACAACCCGCACCATGTGCCGGTAGTTTGAGCCGCGCACCGTGATTGACGGGTCGTGCACCACTGTGACCTTTTTCGATAACTCGATCCGTCGTTTGTCGTTAACGGCTTCTTCAGTGAACTGTTCGACGAACACGTCCCCTTCAAGCAGCAGCGTCGCGACGCAGTACGGCAAATTCAATTGGGCCGAGACGAGGCCCTGCGGCTGATAGGGCCAGCCAACGTGCTCAACGGTCACCTGCGATCCATGCACCACAATCGATGCAATATCGTCCGCGCCGAAGGGCGTTCTGCTTTGCAGGCTTTTGACGGCATCAAGCGTTGTGTGGTTGCTGCCGACGCATGAATAGAATTTCAGCGAAATGCGCATGGTTTCCCACTCGCGTCCGAGTTCCCATGACAGCTCGTCAAGGTTGAACCGGTCGTTCGAACGCGAGAACGTCGAGCAAAAGCCGCCGTAGGGGGATTCAAAGACATCAACGATGCCGGTGAAACCGTTTTCCGCGAGCAGCGCGCCATAGAGGCCGCTCTGTGCAGCGCGCCCGGCATGCATACGCTTGACCATCGCGCCATATTGGGCGGCCATCAGGCCGGAAGATTGCGTGCCGGCGATGCCAAGGGCATGCACGGCTTGCTCGCTGGAGAGGCACAACGCGGCGGCCGCGCCGGACACGGCGGAAAATACTCCGACAGTCGCGCCCGAATGCCAACCTTGTCCGATATGTTGCGGTCCCATGCATTTGCCGACCCGCGGCCCAATCTCGTAACCGACGACAGCCGATCGCAAAAAATCGCGGCCGCTCAAACCGGGGCGAAGCTCCGTGACCGCGATCACCGGCGGCAGAGTGACCGCGCCAACATGCAACACGCCCTGACGGTGAACATCGTCGAGCTCGAAGCTTTGAACGAGGGTGCCATTGACCAGGGCGGCGTGCGGCGCGGACAGGCGTTCCGGCGTTCCCCAGACGCGGCAGGCTTTTGTGGCGTCGAGCCCGACAAGCGTTGCCCGCAGGATCCGACTCCATTCCAGCGCGCTTCCGTACAGCGCACACCCCAACGAATCCAGGATTAATAACTTGATGCGCCCGATGACGTCGTCAGGAATGGCTTCGTATCTGGTCTGCGAAATAAATTGGGCGATAGCCCGAGTATGTGGATTGTTGCCTGAGTCTGACATGAAAAATGTCCAGCCGACCCGATCGGGTCACGAATATTTTTTTTCGAGCGCGTCGAAGTGCGGTTTCCCGACGAGCCGCTGACGTTCCTCGAAACTCGCGACCTCAGCTGTAACTCCGTCCAACGACCCATGCGCTTTGAGATGCTTCAGCGCCTTCTGCATGCCGGCAACCGACGCCTGCAGCGCCGCATTGGCGTAGAGGACCATGGAGTATCCCATGGTCTCGAGCTCATCGAAAGCAATCATGGGCGTTAGGCCGCCGGCAACAATGTTGATGAATTGCGGCGCCTTTAGGCGCTTGGGAATCTCGACAATCTGTTCCTTGGTCCGTGGCGCCTCAACAAATGTCATATCGGCGCCAGCTTCGATATAGGCGGCCGCGCGTTCCATCGCGTCTTCGAAGCCATGGGTAGCGATGGCATCAGTGCGTGCAACAATGACGAGATTCGGATCAATCCGCGCGTCGACGGCGGCATGAATCTTCTGAACCATGTCGGTAGAGGGTATGACGTCCTTTCCGGAGAAATGCCCGCACCGCTTTGGAAATTCCTGATCCTCGAGCTGGATGGCATTGGCCCCACTGCGTTCGAGGACGCGGATGGTGCGTGCGACATTGAGGGGGTTGCCGAAACCGGTGTCTGCATCGACGACCAACGGCAGCGCGACAACGTCGCGCATGGCGCTGACGTGGTTGGCGAGTTCCGTCATTGAGATGAGTCCGATATCCGGCATGCCCAGAAATGTGTTGGTGACGCCGGCGCCGGTGACATAAATTGCCTTGAAACCGAGATCTTCGATAATGCGAGCGGTGAGGGCGTTCGACGCGCCTGGTAGCAGCACCGCTTCGCGCTTGCTCAATATTTCGCGAAGTCGCCGATTGCAGCTTTTATTCATCTGCGTTTCTTTCACTATCGCTACAATCCGACGGCAGCTTCGTACGCCAAGTCTTCTCGTTTTGGGTACGCGCTCTGATTTAACTGCTTCCGATTGCTAATATCTGCCGCGCCTCGGCCGTCGTGGCAACGTGATCACCTAGAATCTCGATGATCTTTGCTGCCTTCTCCACCAGCGCCGCGTTGCTCGGCGTGAGCTTGCCCTTTTCCAAATAAAGATTGTCTTCTAGTCCGACCCGTACGTGGCCGCCAAGCAGCACCGTCTGCGCCGCAATCGGGAATTGGTGCAACGAAATGCCGAATGCGAACCAGACGCAGTCTGGCGGCAGCAGATTACGCATGTAGGTGACCGCCTCCGAGGTGGCAGGTTGCCCCCAAGAAATCCCGAGGCAGATCTGGAACAAGCCGGGCGGTTTGATGTGTCCGGTCTCGATTAACCGCTTGGCGAGCAGAAGGTGGCCGGCCTCAAACGCTTCGAGCTCAGGCATAACACCGGCGTCACGGACTGCCACCGCCATTGCCTCCAGGTGGGTAGGCGTGTTGACGAAGACTTGGCTGCCCATGTTCATACTGCCCATGTCGAGGCTGCAGATTTCGGGCCGGAGCTCAACCACATGACGCACGCGCTCAGCCGGGAGTGCGAGTGTGCTCCCGGGGCCGGGCTTGAGCGGATCGTCGACGCCGGGAAGAAACCGGGCGCCGGGTCCGGTGGTGAGATTGATAAGCACATCGGTGCCGCTCGCGCGGATGCGCTCCACCACCTCGCGATAGAGCGCGGAGTCCATGCTCGGCCGCGTCGTCTCTGGATCGCGAACGTGGATGTGTACGATGGCGGCGCCCGCCTTGGCCGCGTCGATCGCCGACGCGGCGATGGCAACCGGCGTCACTGGAACGGCGGGATTGCGAGCGGGCGTATCTGCCGATCCGGTCACAGCACAAGAGATCATCACTTTACGCTGCATCAGCCCCTCGAACGCGCACCTCAATGCACTGCAAGTGTCAGGGAAGATTCCGCCAGCAAAGCAGCAGCTAGAGGTCGCCAGTTCTCACGAAAGGCTCGCTGCTTGCGTACCCTGGGCGTACCCCGCGCCCAAAGGATCGAACATCAAGAACAAATTCTCCCCGGGCCGGATTCGAACCAGCGACCAACCGGTTAACAGGCGTCTCATACAGGAAACATACAGACACATTACCGGTTCATCTATCCTCATGAATCGCTGAAACTACTTGCTGTCGAGCGAACATCCAATATCCTTTGGCAACATTTGGCAACACTGAGACACACCGTTTCTGTTGCCAAGCGGTTGCCAAAGGGGCGGGCAATGATGGTTCGGCGGAATCTTTCCGATCGAAAGCTCAAGAGGCTCAAGCGCGATCGATCACTGGAGGACAAGCTCGGCCACTACGACACATGGGACACGGTGGTTCCTGGTCTCGGCGTTCGTGTTTCAAAGACAGGCCGGCGAACCTTTGTCCTGATGACCCGCTATCCAGGCGACCGGCACCCCGCACGGCGGAAGCTGGGCATCTATGGCGAATTGAACCTGGAGCAAGCCCGGGAAAAGGCTCGTGGCTGGCTAGAATTGATCCGGAAGGGCATTGATCCCGTAGTTGCGGAGGAGGAGGCCCGGCACGCCGCGCTAAGGCTCCAGGCGAACACCTTTGCCTCGGTGGCCGAGGATTATCTCGCACTTCAGGTTATCGGGCCCGATCCGGAGAAGCCCCGGCAGCGAAAGGCTGCGGAGGTCGCGCGGGACTTTCGCGGGGTATTCATCGCCCTATGGGACGAGCGGCCCATTACGTCGATTTCCCGCCATGACGTGCTGGGGCTGATCGAGGGCATTCGCGACAACGGGACAGCGGTAACGCTGGCGCTCCACGGGAAGGACAAGAAGGGCAAACCCGAGAAGGCGCCGGCCCCGGGACAGGCCCGTAACCTGCTGGGCCTTTTGAAAACGTTTTTCAGCTGGACGATCGAGCGGGGCACCTATGGCCTCAACAGTTCGCCCTGCGCGCATCTAAAGGCTGCCAGGATCATAGGGGAACGCCAGGCGGACGATCGCACGCTAACGGATGATGAACTGCGCGCGTTCTGGGAGGCGACGGGCGATCTAGGATATCCCTCCGGGCGGATCTATCGCCTGCTGCTTTTGAGTGGTCTGCGCCTCAACGAAGTCGCAGATGCAGCATGGGAAGAATTTGATCTGGCGAAGGGAATATGGACGATCCCCGCTGCCAGGATGAAGGGCAAGAACGGCAAAGCTCGTCCGCATGCGGTCCCGCTGACCGCCGGCATTGTGGAAATTCTTGCCAGCCTGCCGCGCTTTCCGCACGGCGAATACCTGTTCACGACCAACGGTGGCGAAAGCCCTGTATGGGTAAGCGACAAGGTGAAGCGCCGACTCGATGCAGCGATGCTCGGGAAGCTAAAAGAGGGAGCAAAAGAACCCGGCAAAGTAAAGCTGCCGCCATGGATCAATCATGATCTGCGCCGCACGTTGCGGTCGCGGCTGTCAGAGCTGCGCGTCAACTCCGATGTTGCGGCGGCGATTCTGGCGCACGTCAACCCCGGCACTCGTGGTGTCTATGATCGGTACGAATTCTTTGACGAAAAGCGCGATGCGCTGGAGATGTGGGCCGATCAACTTAAAACGATCATTTCGCTAAAGACGAAGGCCGTGGCCGCGAGGGCGATCCCGCTTGTGGGGGTGGGGGACGATGGCCCTCGCGCTTCCTTCGCTGACCGCCTTCAGCGGTTACGGGGGTCGTGATGGCGAAGAGCCCTCCGGTATTGGCGCGACCTATTTGACCTTGGGCTTGCGCTTGGCCTCGTCCTCGTCCTCGTCCTCCGCTTCTGCAGCTTCCGACTTCACACCCCAGTTCGGCGGCACGGGAGGCACCGACACTGACATTCGTTCGATTCCAACGACCTCGAGCAGGCCGCTACGCGCGGCGTTTAATAATTCTATCGCGTCGTGTTTTTTCTTCAGAATGTACTCAGCAATTATCGCCGATGCTTCGCTGTCCTCCGACCTGTCAGCAGCGTACACGCTAATTCGTTCAGCTTTACCAAACACGACCTTGGGTTTTGATGTGTCCGTGTTGTCAACTTTCCAGCGCAAAACAGTTCCGCTTACGATCGCCGGCATGATCCACCCCCGGATTTGATGTGTGAACACGCTGAAGTTGTATAGCAAATCGGCGCAACGCCACCAAGGGCCTGCTGACGAGCTGTGTCATGTGCTCTGAAGTCGAAAGTCATACCAGGGTAAGCCGCTCGAGAAAACGTAGCGGCTACAAAGTCGTATATGAAAACGCAAAGCCTTGAACAGATTCAGGATTTGGAGGGATGCGCGGCTAGCAAATCGGCGCCTCATGGCTTTGGAAGCCCGCGTAGCGTACACGTTGGACTCAACTGCAGAACCAAAAGGAAGCAGAATGACCAAAGACATTAAAGACATCAGCGAAAAGGAATTCACGAAGGTCTATGACGAATACCAGGCAGGGCTTGGCCGTCCCATGCCGGCTGTCGTTCATCGCCAGGGCCGCAGCATTCCCGGTTGCGTCTCGACAGAGGCTTCTGGGGCTTGGAAATCCCGTTAGAAGCGAAACAGGGGTATCGAGTCCCGGTGAAATACTACGAACCAAATGGCCGCAATCCAGACGGCCGCTGCAACGGCAATGACGAACCAGATGAAAACTCGCAGCCGGGGACTCATGCGGTGCAGGCTAGGCGCCGGCCAGGTCGCAACGGCGAAAACCACAAATGCCGCCGCGACAATGAGAAAGGCCACAGCGGTTATTTGATGCCACATGCGGCCAGCCTAGCACTCACCGAGGGAGAGCCGACGTTAAGGCTGTATAATTTCGACCCCCGGTTGAATCAACAACCGGCCTGATTCACCAGCGACTCTCTCTGGGCGGATGCGGGGCTGTCTATGACCACTGATGGGTAGCGATTGAAATAGCGAAAATCAAAATGGCCGTCGCCATCACAAACATGACCGCAAAGCCGATTCGATGCCCCATGAGCCCCATAAGCCGCTCTCTACCACGCCTAGAGAGGCCTTAGTACCTGCCCAAAGGGGCGTATCGCGACCACCGATCCCGCCAGCAGCGCTGGCGCATCATTGGAGACTGAATGAGCAAAGACAAAATGCGTAGGGACCCGCTTTCAGAGTAGGAGCGGACACGGCGCATTGGGTTTGCTCGGTCGGAGAAGGAAGCGGGCGAGAGTAACTTCTTCACCATTTGAACCGCTGACCGTCTCTGCGCGACAAATGATCGGACTGGGTGCCACAGCAACCGCCACATGCTGAGGTGCCTATCCGGGAGAGGTCGCCCACGTGGCGGCCTTTCCTTTGCGTTGCGGCTACAATTCAGCCATCGCGCCCTGAAATCCGCCATGGCTTGCTCGCGTGTCGCTGAATAAATCGCAAGCGCGCCCAGCTAACATTGGGCACTATTTCAAACACCATCGCCTCGCATTCGAAAAAAAGAAATTGGCCATCCACATTGAAATCAAAAACGCGAGCACGCCCACGCAGATCGTGTCCTGCCAACTAACATCGCTGTCAGCGAAGGCTACAGCGACAATGGCGAAGAAAGCCGAGATCAGACCGAACATCATGTCGGTCAGAAATCCAACAACCCGTTCAATGTCGCTTATTCGTCTTTCCAGACGAATTGCTTGGCGGGCTGCTTCGTAGCGAATGTTCCTTGTAATTCTGGCGTGTTGAACAATTGGCCTTCGCGGTATCTCAATACGACGTCGCAAACTGTCGGGAACCATGGGCGCAGTCTCCATGCTATCCGGCTCACAGGTTTATTAGCTGACGACCTGACGGATCACTATTGCATTCGACGTAAAAAAGTGACGCGTAGTGGTTCCTGACGGAAGCCGTGACATTTGTGCGACTGGTTTCACGTTAAAAACCTGGAGTATGTCAAAGTGTAACCAGCCACGCATATTGAAATGGATCGAAAGAAACCAGCGACGTGAATCTGCGACAACAAGAACGTGAGCGCCGCCTAAAAATCAGGGGACAACCGATTTTACGTTTCGGCGCTCTGTGCAATAAGCGCCCTGAAAAGAGGGGCCATTCGTTTTTGCAAACGATGGCCCCAATTCAGGCCACTGGCGGGGTGACGCCGGTGGCCACCCGTTACCAAAATAGCGTCGGCGCGTTATCTTTGTGGCGAGATTGAAGCTGTCCCCGAATTCCCCGCAATGCTCAGATGATGAGAGCAGCTTGGTACCATCGATGGTGTGCTGTTACCCGTAGAAACGGCATGGTGACCACGACCTCGTGATATAATTTTCGCGGGGTAGAGGAATGTCTAAGCACGTCGCGTTGATTTTTGCGCTGCTGGCGACGTCGGCTGCTGCGGATGATTACCGCAGCCATCGGGAGGCTTACGCTGGCGTTGATTGGCCAAATTCGATCGCGTCCGCCGAGCAGTGTCAGCAACTCATCTTGGACGTCGTAAAGCAGTTCGGCTTCACTGGAAACGAGGTGAAGACAAGCCGGTGGACGGGCGAACCTGCGCTCTGGGTAAAGGACGAGACGCGCCACTTCAGCGTCGCGTTCTCATGCGACTCGAAGAAAAGGATAGTCACTATTGATGTCGACGGCTTGCAGAACCAGACTGGAGCTGCATCAAGTCTACTCGATAGTCTGATAAATTCTTTCAGTGCGCGGTAGGGCATTCTGCAGCATTTGCTTTTTGCATCGCTGGCTTGGCAAAAGCTATGTTCAAGTTCGCCGCTGCGCTTTGAAATCCGCCATCGCTTGCTCGGGTGGAGAAGGAAGCGGAAGCAGAGATCGGCGGTCTCAACACAAAACTATTTGTTCTCCGAAGTCGGCCAATACATCGGCACCATGCCAGCAATGCAAAGCAGCATTCCGATCTCGGATTCCAAGTTTGGCAAGTAGTCAGCGATCCACCACGGCGCGTGTGCATGCCAGTCAATAAGTGACGGACGGCCGGCGACCAAATATCCATATAGCCAGAATGCGCAACCGAATAAGAAGGTGGTCCAGCCGACAATGGTTGTTTTGGTCACACGATGACTCGCTAACAACTTAACCACTGCGCCTTGAAATCCGCCATCGCTTGCTCGCGTGTCGCTGAATAGCCGCGAGTGTGGATCGATCGTGGATAGTCGCGCGCAGTGATTGTCCAGAACCAAGGATGGCCTTGCGGGGCCTGTGGCGACATGAAGATGCGTCCAACGCATCGGTCAGCGTTCAATACATCGAAATCGTTTGGGCCCCAGATGGCGCCCAGGCGGTTCTTGTTTGCGTGTTTGAGAACGAGCGTACTCACCGACAGCCTTTGGATTTCTCTCTTTGCGTTGTTCGGCCGCACTTGGCGCAGGAAAGGCGAACTACGTCCGTTAGACATTCGTAGAGATGG
>DATAPP010000127.1:0-4178 GCA_036265125.1 Pseudolabrys sp.
CGGATCGCCGGGACGATCAGCGGGTAGAGAATGTTGAGCAGCGTCCGCGGATCACTCCGGATTGAGCTCTGCGTGGCCTTCTCCAGCGCAGGGGCTAACACCTCCCCTAGCCGCGCATCGCTCGACGCCTGGGCGATCGCCATAGGCAGGACGCGTCCGACCGCGACCGCCAACTGCTCGGGATCCTCTATTATCTCGCTCAGCCGCGACAACACCTCAATTTCGCGCCCAACCAGCAAGCTCCGCAGCTGTTGGAGCCTGGGATCGATCGGTCGCACGCCATTCAGCTCTGCAACGAACTGCGGCTCGACGTTGCGTGCGAGTTCGGCCAGCAGGCCGGCTAGCGCCTTACGATCGATTCCGGGATCGTTCGAGAGAGGACGAAACAGCCATTCAAGCGTAGGGGCAGCGGATGTGCTCACCGCGGAAGAGCCGATCAGCTAGGCATCCAACCGCGCGCTGGCTCGCCGGCGCTCTTGGTGATGCTCTTTGGTCCGACTTCTTGGTTCAAGCACCTGGCAATCTCGACGAACAGCCCGGCGAGCAAATTCCGATCGGTTTTGACGTTGCTCAGCTCGGCGAACATTTTCTCGATCGTGCGCTGCAGGTCGTCGTTCCTGCGCCTGATTTCCTCGCGCAGCGACTGCACCTCCTGAGTCAGCCGATCGGCATGGTCGCGCTCAAGTCGGCTCAACTGTTCTGATATCGACCGAAGGCGCTTTTCGACCGTGTCATTATGGTCGCGCTGGGCCCGCTCGATCTCCTTGTCGGCGTCGCTGCGCAGGTCTTTCTCTTCGCGAAGCTGGGATTCAAGCGACTCCATTTGCTTTTTCGCGCTCGATTCGAGGGAACTGAGATTGCGCGCTGTCTCAGACTCAATTTCCCGAAAGCGCTGGAGAAACCGCTCCTCGAGCATAGAGAAGCGGCGGTCGTAATCTTGCATTTGATTGCCGAACAGTAGATCGCGGATCTTCTCCACGCCCACTACTTCGCCCTCCGGAAGTGCACTATTGCCCATTTGCACCACCACTTCGGGTTGGATCGCCTCAATCTCCCCTGATTTCTGCGCTTTCATCATCGAAGCCCTCTAGGTTAACGCGACATTTCCCGGATCTACAGATCCGTAAAACTGAGTTTTATTGCATCGAGCTGGCGTAGCAACGAAATTCGATCGCGTCGTTTTGGAAACCTGGTCGTCGGACGTCCGACGGGCAACCAAAAACCCTGCGGTCACCATCACGGCCGGTCAAACTGTTCGTGCTGATCCAGGACCTCGCGGCAAAAGCTGAGGGATAGACTTTGGCGGGCGACCTAGTGTTCAAGAATCACGGTGCGCCCACGCCGTCGACGGTAACCCTTTTTGCGGTCTAAGTATGCGAGGGTTTGTAGATGCCACGATTGGTGCTTCCCCAGGACTTTTTTGTTGACGACCTTGTCGCGGATCGGCTTGCCGTCGAGGATGAAGGCGGTGCGCTTCATATGCGCGAGCCGCGCGGCGTCGAAGAGGCCGGTCGTCTCGGGGGGTTTTCGGGCAATGGATCGTGATGAAATCGGCACGCGCCACCGCGGCGTCGGGGTCCTGCACCGGCTCGTAGCCCATGCCGCGGATCGTCTCCGAATACATATACGGGTCGTAGACCAGGACGTTGCGTCTCCATCGCCGCGAAGCGCTTGGCCGAGCGCGTCCCGATGTTGCCAAAGCCGATGATCAATACGGTCTTGCCGTAGAGATCGACCGGCATCTACTTGTAGCGGTCCTGCCAGCGGCCTTCCCTGACGAGCCTATCCATCGCCGCGCGGCGCCGGCCCAACGACATGATCAGGAACACCTCGGCCTCGGCGACGGTGACCGAATTGGCGGTGCCGCCGATCATTAGGGGAATCTTGCGGCGGGCCAGCGACGGAACATCCATGGCATCGTGAGTGATCTGGAACGCAAGAGCATGCCGAGATCAGCTGAACCAAGCTATCTCCCCCGGGCGGGCAAACGGGCAGTCCCGTCTGCTCCGCATGCCGTTATACCTATTGCGCTTTAATATTCTTGTTCTCGGTCTTTGCTTCTCCAGCTAGAGTTGACGCCTACAGGGCCTCGTATAGGCGGCGAGGTGAGGGATGCAACATGAACCGCAGCTTTGACCCACATTTAGGAGCATGGTCGAATTCACACATGCGAGCAATTCTCAATGAGATTGTCGCGACCGCGAGACGCACGATTGGCTGCTTGTTCGCGCTCGTCGTCTGCGCAAATGCGGCGCTTGCCGCCACCTTGGAATTGTCGGTCTTGGGAGAAACTCTCTATTTTCCGATACCAAACGGGTATTGCGCGCTCGATACGCGATTTCGATCTGATCACGCAGCTTTAGACTTTCTGAATGAGGTGCAGAGCGGACGAAACGAGATTCTGGCCGGATTTGCAGACTGCGCTCAGATAAGCTCTTTCAGAAATGGTACACGAGATGCCTTTGATGATTACGGAGTATACTTTACAATGCTGCCAAAGAAGAAAATACCGGGTATCTCGCGACAGGAGTTTGTGAAGGCCGTGGCGCGTCCTATCTCTAGTTTCAATTGGGATTCAGTTAACACAGACATTTTAGGGGCTTTGAAAAAAGAAGGAGCTGATGTTTCTGATCTTATGACTGAAGGTGGAATAATATACCAGGACGATGATGCACTTTATTTGGGATTTACGATCGCTGCCGGGACTGAAGCCGAAGCAGGCGTCGGCGGGATCACATTATTGAAAGCGATACCTATAAGTACTAATATCTATACCCCATTGAAAGGGGCCGACAGTTTCAGGGTTCTATTACAAAGGTCGCGACGGCTGATACGCGACCTAGAGAGCGTGAACTGAATGATCTCGAATGGTGATCAGATCGGCCGTATCGGCCAATCGCTACTCGCTTTCACTGACGTGAAAACCAAGCTTCCCAGAGGAAGCCTGCGACCATCACCTCGAGGAAGATGAACTCGAGAAATTTAGTTACCCATTGCTCTTTTTCAAAATTATACAAGTATACCAGGACGCCTAAAGCCAACAAGACTGCAACAAAAACGAGCGCGGCCTTCGAGTTGCCGATGAGGTTTCCCAAGATAAATCCCAGGAAAAGGCAGATTGCACAGCCAAATAAAGATAACAGTAGATTCTTTATCTGCATTTCGTCTCTTCGTGCTGTTAACTTTTCCAATGTGCCGACAACCAACCTTTTACTGGCCGCCGCCGCCCACGCAGCAATGAGCAGGGCGCACCGGTACATCGGAGGACAGTGAAGCTACACTTGGGCGAGACAACCTAGCAACTGGCACGCGTTTGAACCCGAAATTGAGCGTTGGTGCTGACGGCGAAGCGTAATTCTTAGGATCAGCGCCCCGTTCAAGCGAGCTTGACATCAAAACGTCATGGACACAAGCTGTTGGGCTGCGTGGGTATTGCAGAAATTAAAATATAGGGAGGTTTCGTGAAATTCTCAATCAAGGTCCTACTATTCGGGCTGTTTGCGTTCGTACTGGGAGGTGCAGACCAGCACGCCAATGCGGACGGACGGACGACAGTAATCGGAATGGGCATCGCCTTCGTCGGCGGAATTATCATGGGAATGCACAGCAATTCGGAAGCGGCCTCCAAGCCCGCAGAGCCGAAGGCCGAGCCTGGCAGGCAACCGCCAACACCTTCTCAGCAGCGGCCGCCTGCCAGAACAACTCCGCCGACCGAGAAAATTGAAGGAGAGCTGTATGAGCTTTCCGGGTCAGGCTGGAAGACTGATTCTCGGTATTGCATAAGCTATTTCGGGCGGTTGTGTTTTCCATGTGACTTAAAGGGAGACACTTGTTGGGTCCGTTCAGGAGAGAACGTAATAAACTTGAGCCAGGTAACAGTTAACTGACTACCGCGTCGCTTCCACTGCTCGATGGTTGCGTGGTCGGGTCGCAGAGTGGTTCCTTTGTTAGTACCGGTCCGATCCAGGGCGCTGCGCCGAAGTTTTGTGGCGCGCCAGCCCTGGATTGATCTGTAAGCTCGCGAATACGTCTAATCGAGGACTTCCTTGTTGACGACGTTGTCGCGGATCGGCTTGCCGTCGAGGACGCTGAGAATGTTTTCCACGGCGGCAACGCCCATGCGGTCGACCGCCTCGCGGGTGACCCCGGCGACATGCGGGGCGGCGATGAAGTTCGGC
>DATAPP010000128.1:0-3092 GCA_036265125.1 Pseudolabrys sp.
AAGCCGGCAGAGCCGGAACCAAACAGGCTAATGCGCTCCGGTCAAGCCAATCCCTCGGCCGTGCGGGCAAATTTGGATGATCCGCCGATTCACATCCGCCCAATTTGTTCCCGCAGACGCGGGTTCGAAGGACAAGAACCCAATGGGTTCAGCGGTTCTCAGCACTCCGATAATCGCACCGACCAACCTCGACAGCCACCAGATTCTTCGCAACTTATGTCACGAGTCAGTTCGTAAGGGACTAAGGCAAGAGCCGCCAGGGGAAGCAAGCGGGACACGCGGGACATGCCTATGCGCGCGATGGGCAAACAGTCAGGTTTGGGGCACACCGGATCGCAGCATCCGGGTCCGCCCCGTCGCTGGTCTCGTCGGCCGACCCCGACATTTTATTCCGGTCCTCAATCTCACCGGCAACGCAAAAAGCCAGTAGCTCGAAGACACTCGCGTTCGCAAAATCTATCCGGTGCTGACCGCTACGGTATAGCTCCGCCATCCGCGCAATTTTTTCTCTGACGTGGTGTGCCCCGTCGTCGCTGTTGCTGCATTTGGCGCGGAGGATCGCTTCGTCAGCGCGTTCCAGCTCGGGTGTATCCGGGATCGCCGCCAGTTCAGCCGCCGCTTCATCGCCGAGTCGGAGACTCTCTGCAAGGGCAGGGTCGACCCCTATTACTCGAAGGCGCTCCCGGAAGAGCTGGTGCAATGCGACGCGCGCGCGTAGCAACCGCCGGCGGTCCGCTGCTTGCCGATCGCCCCAAGATATCTCGGGCGCCATTGTTTCCGCGTGGGCGAGCCGGCGTTCAAGGTCCCTCCGCATCAAAGGTCTAAGTCCCCTTCGCTGAACAAGACTGGGATTGTGTCGGCAGCACCCCATAGTGCCTCGGCCTCCTCGAACGTCATCTGCGCGCCGCCGGGACTCCGGACTAGGCCATCGTCTTGACGGACCCAGATTTCAATTCTACCCGACCCCGCAACCTCGACGGCCCGAAGCCGACGCTCAAGATCTCTGCGCATCGATTCTTGCCTCAACTGCCCGAAGCCGCTGATCGAATTCTCCTGCCTCGAGCGACTTGATGTAAGCCTCCACCAGCTTCGACAACTCGGCTGCTTCGCCCGGCGTCACCTCCCCGGCGCCCACCTCGGCGGTGAGCGCTGCCATTGCACTGGCGGCATCAGCAGCGGATCGAAGTGCCGGCAGTTGGAAGCGCACCGACCTTTCACGGCGCGGCGGCCGATGCGCTTTGAGCAGCGCCAAGAGCAAGTTATCCGAGTAGCGCCGGACGAGGATGGGTTTACCGTCCTCGTCGCGAACGAGCTTGCCAGCACTGACGAGCGGTTCTGCGATCCCTTCGACGGCGCGCCGGCGCGCTTCGTCTTCGAGCCGGTCGGTGGCTATTTCCTCAGCTTCCTGCCAGGCGCTCGCGAACGCCGGGTCTGCCTTTCGGAGCTCGTAAACACGAGTGCGGCTGGTGTTCGCGACAGCGACAGCGGCTGTCACACTGCCAGTGTTGGCAAGGGCCTCCAAAAAGCGACGTTGCCTCTCCTTGGTGAGTTTGAGCTTATTCATGATAGTCCTATCGCAGTCGCCGGCTATCTGGCGGCTTCACGCGTCTGAATTGGCGTGCTGCCGCCTCCGGCCACAATTAAAAAGAGCAAAATGGGTCGTACACGGGGCCCTAAAAATTTCGCCCCACAATCTAGATCAGTATGGCGCGGTTATGACCTCGTGCAACCTAACGGTAATCATCCTACTGTGTCCAATCGATAAAAAAAGCACCATATTAAAGACTATTTTTGTTCAATTGTCAAGAAAAAAAATGAGTTCACTTTGGTACACGATCGAACGGCTCATCGGTTCTTAACCTCTCCCGGGAATGCCTACTCCTGCCTGCCGACCTACTGGTGAGAGTTTTCGGGCAGGGCACGCCAAAGACCGGGACGGCGAGACAGGCTTCAGACAAGGTCTACGATTTATCTATCGCCTTTGGGGCGCGGCGCTCCGACTCGCGGACGCCGACCCCATTGGAGCGGGCTTTACCAACATGCGCCGCGCACAAGGGCGCGGAATAGCGCGAACCGATCCGGCACTCGTCGCGACGCGGCATGCGTTCTTCGGCATATCAAATGTTCGACCGAGAGATACTGGCAACCGCTGGTCCGGCTTACCGCGTGAGACAAGAGAAAATTAAGTCCATAGCTCCCTGAACGGCGACGATCGCGCTCATAGCATACGCCATATCCACGAACTGAATTATGGTTGAGCTTCCGACACAAGATCGGGCGAGCAGGATTCAAGGTAGGGCATCCCTGAAGAACTGAATTTTTTCAAACTATACCGATTTTTGATTGACCTCACAGAGGATCACATGAATAATGTTGCTCGAAATATCCATAGTGGGAACGACGAAATGAGTATGCGTGAGGAGGGTAAAGTAAATAAGTCCCCACCTGGTGATCCCTCCAGGCTGCAAACCAGTGGTACCATTTCGTCGTTGAACGAGGCATGGTTGAATGTTCTCGACAAGTGCGTCGTCAAACTTACTCTAAGCGAAGTGATCCTGCCAATTATGCGGGATTGCTTTTTCGCCGGCGCGACGTATGCGGTTCTCCTGCAGCAGAAGGGTCATGGCGATGAGGTAGCTCGCGACATTGCGGGATTTGTAAATGAAGAGCCGCGGCCCGTGCCTCCCCGAGCCCTCTAACCTTGCCGAGGCGACGAAGCGAGCCATCAAAATGAGCCGAAGCGCGGTTGCGACAGTAGAGCGTGCTGAGTCCGAACCGGACGGGGAGGAATTCTGATGAGGAGCCGGGTTGGCCTCGCAGCGGCGACCGAGCAGAGCGAAGAGCAGATTGCCCGGATAGTTGGCGCGCCATCAGTCGATAGCTCCTCGACGGTTTTGGGATTGATTGAACGGGTGGCGCTGGACCCCCAAGCCGATGTCGAAAAGCTCGATCGCGTGATGGCAATTTATGAGCGACTGAAGGCAAAAGAGGCCGAGCTCGCCTATAATGCAGCCAAGGGCCGGATCCTGAAAAAGCTCGTCGGCGTCAAGTTCGTGAAGAACAGGCCCGCTCTCTATGAAATCGAGAAGGGA
>DATAPP010000129.1:0-1774 GCA_036265125.1 Pseudolabrys sp.
TGTTAGGTGGGGCGGGTCAAAAATGGGCATGAGATGGAGGGGAGAGGGTTGGATTGACTGACGAGTGAACATGCTAGCCGAACTTGAGCAGCTGGAGGTCAGTTTTGGGGATTTCACAAGATTCGACATGAGTCGGATCAAGGGCTTATGGGCCAGGAATGGCTGATTTTGGCATGTAGTGCCGACCTTGGGTATTTTCTTTGGCTTTGAGTGTGGTTTTGATGGCGCATGTATCTGCGCCATTCGATTCGCAAGAAGGACGGAAAGGTCCACCGCTACTGGCGGCTGGTGCGGAGCGTGCGCGTCGGTCGGCGCGTCATTCAACAAACGGTGGCGCAGCTCGGCGAACTCGATGAGCGCGGACGCATTGAGGCGCGTGCACTGGCACACCGGCTGATCGGCACTCCCGAACAAGCGCAACTTTTCAATGATGGCCGCGCAGATTTGACGGTACCGGTGCGCTTGAAGGGCATTCGCATCGAGCACTCGCGCCGGTTTGGCGATGTGTACCTGGCGCTCGCGTTGTGGCGCGGGACCGCCCTTGAGGATCTGTGCGAGCAGCTGCTGCCGATTGGAAAAGAGCGCATTGCATGGGCGAAGATGGCGGCCGTGCTGGTGACGGCGCGATTCTGCGAACCATCGAGCGAACTGCACATTGCCGAGGATTGGTGCCGCCGCACGGCGCTTGCCGATTTGCTTCAACTCGGGGACGTGGAGGTCAACAAGGATCGCCTCTACCGCGCCCTTGATCATCTGCTCGTGCACAAGCAAGCGCTGGAAGCACACTTGTCGAAGCGTTGCGGAGAGTTGTTTTCGATTCAGAATGAAGTACTGCTTTACGACGTCACAAGCACATATTTTGAAGGCCAGGCGGAAGCCAACCCGCAGGCGCAGCGCGGTTATTCCCGTGATCATCGTCCTGACTGCAAGCAGGTGTGCATCGCTCTTGTGGTGACCTTCGATGGCTTTCCATTGGGCTACGAAGTGTTCGCCGGCAACACCCATGACTCGCGGACCTTGCAGACGATCGTCTCCACCATGGAGGCGCGGCATGGCATGCTGGGGCGCGTCTGGATCACCGACCGCGGCATGGCCAGCGCCAAGAATCTGGCCTGGCTGCGCGAGACCGGTCGGCGCTACATCATCGGCGCGCCCAAGTCGGAGCTGAAGAAGTTCGCCGCTGAGCTCGGCGCCGCCGATGGTTGGCGCACGGTCCACGAAGGCGTGGAGGTCAAGCTCACGCGCCACCCTGAGACTGAGGAGACCGTGATTTTGTGTCGCTCGGCCGATCGGCGCAGCAAAGAGCAGGCCATGCACAACAAGTTCAGCCGGCGGATCGCCGAAGCGCTTGGCCGCCTGACCGCTCGTCTCGCGCGCTCGAAGAAACGGCTCGATCCAGCGACGGTGAACCGGCAGATCGGCCGCATCCTGCAGCAGAACCAGCGTGCCGCCGCCCGCTTCACAGTCGAACTGGCGCCCGACAGCTGTCCGGCGGGCTTCCGCCTGCACGTGGTCCATAACGCCTCGTTCGACGACTGGGCCGCGCTCTCGGAGGGCGCCTATCTCTTACGCTCGAACATCACCGATTGGAGCGATCAACAGTTATGGAAAGCCTACATCCAACTCACCCAGGCCGAAGCCGCTTTTCGTATCCAGAAGGATCAGTTGAACGTGCGTCCGATCTGGCACCAGGGCGCCGAGCGCGTGCAGGCTCATATACTCGTGTGCTTTCTCGCTTTCGTGCTGTGGAAGAGCTTGGAGATGTGGCAGCAGC
>DATAPP010000130.1:0-58031 GCA_036265125.1 Pseudolabrys sp.
TGCAGTGCAAAAGGGCATGTCCGCTTTGCTCCCAATAGCGACCGCAAAAACGGACTCCCGCGAAAGGTCATGTCCGCTTTACCCCCTAAAGCGGACATGTGCAGCGCAATGAGGAAAAGCCGACATATGCGCAGCGGCGCCTCGCAAAAAGGCGAACGAATTCTCCGTCATACGCTTGTAGCGCTCAGGGATCAGCTCCGGAACGCGGTCGGGATATCTTTCCGCGAGGATTGCAACAGCGCTTCTCGAACCTAGGCCTTTCAGATCGGCGTGCGTTCCTCGAGGAACACCCCGTCGCAGCGCCTTACCCTGATTAAATCTGTCGGCGCGCGTACTCAAATTCTCGGTGTGAAAATCTACGGACAATTGCATTGTGGTTGTCCTCCTGTACGAGCTGCGTCGCAAAAAAATCGGTCAGCTGTTCGCCAAAGATCGTATCGGTCGGCTTGTTCCCGGGCAGGCGTCGCAAAATTACAAGCAGCGAACACAACGACGAAGAATGCAACCAAATGCCTTGCGGGCCTCCCATCGAAGGCTTGGCGCATTTGCACGGGATGCGGGAATCTATGAAAGAGCCAATCTTTGCACGATTGGACCGAGGGCCAATAAACCCGGCATAAATGTCCGCTTTGGGTCATTAACGGACATTCGATTAAGCAAAAATTAACCTGATTTAATCAATCATTAAGCCGGCCAATCAAACTGTTTGTAACCTCGCGTTTCGGAGGTCGCTCATGGAAGCCGATACTCAAACCGCCGCTGTTTCTGAATCCTATGTCGTCGAAATCGACGGACAAATTGGCTCGGTATATCGAATTTATACCGAGGCGTTGAAAGCGGGCATGGCGCTGAAGCAAAGATTTCCGGAGCGCCAAATCAAAGTACACGACGCGGACGATCGATGAGCTCCCGTAGCTCAATCGCACGACGGAAGACCAAGCGAAGACGCCGTCAGGGGACCGATTTGCGAAAAATAAGGCGCTTGCAGTTCGCCTTCCTTGGAGCCGCATTCACAGTTGCCGCGGCTTATCTGGTTATTACAGAAAAGACGATGAGTGCCGCCTCACCCGAGGCAGCGGACGTCGAAGTCACTTCGGCACTGCCGAGCAGCTTCGAGACCTCCGCATTGCCGCGCGCGCATGAGCCATTGCTCTCACCCAAAGAGGAAATCAGTTTCGACACCTTTGAAGAAGAGGAAGCTCGATGGGTAG
The DNA here is from genome assembly GCA_036265125.1 of Pseudolabrys sp. Classification (GTDB taxonomy): domain Bacteria; phylum Pseudomonadota; class Alphaproteobacteria; order Rhizobiales; family Xanthobacteraceae; genus Pseudolabrys. The sequence continues at coordinate 1,212 of DATAPP010000130.1, forward strand.
CGACCTTCGATGCTCTGGTTGAACAACATGCTCTTGTCGAACGACAAGCAAGAACGGAAAACTCAGCTCAGGATCATTCCTCTGATCCGATGCCTCCCAAGCAGAACTTCTCTCTTCTCGCTTATTACGTTTTTTCTGAAATTCCACCTGCCGAGAAGCCGGCAGATACTTTTCTACAGACGATAAAGGCCGTTCCAGTTGGAACGCCTGTTGAGGAGATCAAACGCGCCTCTGATGCTTTCGGTCTGGATTTCAGCTTCATGAAAGCCGTGGCCAAAATCGAGTCCAACTTCAATCCGAAACAGCGCACTGGATCGTATATTGGGCTCTTCCAGCTCAGTAAATATGAGTTCAAACGATACGGTTCAGGAAGCATCACCGATCCGCGCGACAATTCTGTTGCCGGCGCTTACAAGTTTGCCACGGAGGCGCTCCTTTTTGAGTACCAGACCGGTAGAAAAGCGACTTTCAGTGATCTGTATCTGATCCATCAGCAAGGATGGCAGGGCGCCGCAGAACACGTCAGCCATCCGAAGCGCATCGCCTGGAAATCCATGTGCGCCACCGAAGAAGGCAAGGAAAAAGGTGAACGTTGGTGCAAACGGGCGATCTGGGGCAATACACTTCCCGCTATCAAACAGGCCTGGAAATCGGTTGCCAAGCTAACTTCCAGCGCGTTCGTGGGCATGTGGCAACAACGCGTTGACACCCTGTATTCGCGCTATGCGGAAGCGACTACAAAGAATTGAGACATCGATAACCTGCCCCGCACTACAGACAAACCAATCAGTACAATTGCACGCGCGAGTTCGCGGCCCTGACAATGTCCGCTTTACCCCCATAAGCGGACTTGTGCGACGCACAAGCTCATGTCCGCTTTGGGTCATTAGCGGACATTGGGCGAGATCAGCTCGTCGGCGGTTAACTGGCGTCGCCGGATTTACCCCCGAAAGCAGACATGTGCGGCGCAAACCGCTATGTCTGCTTTGGGCCAATAGCGGACATGACGAAATTTCTGATCGCTTGCTCACGTGACGTCGCTAGTGCTCACACTGCGGCGGTAGCCATACTCCGACAGGGTCATTGACTTCAGGGACCACGCAAATACCGGAACCGAGGCCCCAATTTCCATTGTAGGCTCTGCCCTCCTTGTGACTTGTCATATGAGCCGAGCGGGTGCGCGGAACCATAGCAAAAACGTGTAGCCCGCTCGGACCGATTGCAGGTATTGCAGGTGCCTGGTTCTTATAAGTAATCGGATTATTTGTGAACTTCAGTACGTTGCCGGTGCCATCACAAGTGCAGAAGGACTGGGCAAATGCCGGGGTCGCGGTGACGGTCAGCACAGCCAGGGTGGTGAGAATCTTCTTCATGTGCTTCTCCTGTGATTGAGATTTCACGGGAGGAGACTGCAAAACGCACGGGATTATTCCTGTAGGTTGAAGGCCAACGCTTGATTTCAGATAACGTTTTTATGATCAGATTGAAAAGGCGACGCGGGAATTCAGCGGCGTGACCCACCGTGGCGATGTCTGACGAATTATAATCAGGGCTCAGCCACCGCACCTTGAAATCCGCCATCGCTTGGATGTCTGTTTTGAGCCAAAATCCGACATTGCTGCAAGTCCAAACGCTGTCCGCTTTGTGCCAGAAACGGACTCGCACCCACTCATTCGATCACATCCTCGGCCGCTGCTGGAGTTCTAGCGACACATCGAGGCCGAGCGCCTTGGCGGTCTTGCGGTTTGGTCACAAGCTCGAAAATTGGTCGGTGCGACGATCCTGAATAGGTCGCCGCCGCAACGACGTGACCCGATGTCCGTTTGGAGGTGGCCAAGCTCCATTCCTAGCTTATGGGAGTTGAGCCGATCGCCTTTGCACCAGGGCATGTAGTCGGCCCGTCAGAAAGGCCGTCAATACAGCGCCAAGATAAATCATCATCAGATCGTGCTTCCAAGCTGTGAGCGCCCCCGCCGCAATCACTGATTCATGGCTAGCCAGAGGAAGTGGCCCCATGGCGGAGACTTCAGCCGCCATTCGGAGGAACCCAGCTGCGGCCAACAAGGGAATGAGAGCAACCAACGCCACGAGTAAGGGCTTAGCTACTTGCATGACATGAAACTGCCGCAACGTTATCCATAGGCCAAGGCAACCATGTAGCCAGCCCGGCGCCAACAGCGCTAATTGCATGCCTTGCGTGCCAGCCATTAGCAGATTTGCGATGACCGTAGCGTAGGAAGGTTTTATCGCGAAAAGCGTATCGCCGAGCCGGGTCGTTGCGGCGTGGCCGATAAGCAACAGCGGAAAACTGAAACCAGAAACGAGACGAAGAATCTCAATCCATGGCAATCTCCATTCGCGACGACTGTAGAGAGTCCAAAGTGCCAGTGAAAAATGAATTGCGGCTGCGCCATAGAGAAGCAACGTAATCGGCGGGCTCCGCCACAACAGCATTTCGACGCGCAGCCCACGTTCTGCCAGCGCGAGCGAGACGACTCCGAGCGCATGATTAAACAGGTGGATCGTGATGTACGCGAACAGCACGAGCCCCGAGAGCAGGCGTAGTCGCCTTTGGGTAAAAGATGCCTGCAGGCTCATAGAACTCCAAACTCCGCAGCCATATGTTCGGTGTCACGGGCGCGCCAAAGCAAAATGCGATTGTCGGGCGCCTGGCCTTCGATTGGCGGAAGCGACTTAATGTAGCTCGCTATGGCCATGAGATCTCCGGCGGACGATTGTTAAATATTGCCGACTATATCGACCATGATTCCGCGCACCTTGTTCGCTCGTCTCGCGCTAAGTTTGTCGCTTACGAGACTAGACTGCACTTGGATCAAAGTTATTCCCGAAGACAACGAAATAAGATTTATTGGAAAACGTCTGCACATGCTTCTGATGATGTCGTCGTCGGTGGTGACGAGAGCGGAGTACCGCACGTCCTAACTCCAAAATTTTTTTGAGCTGTCGGAGCGTCTTCTCAATCTCGTTATCCAGAAGTGAAGCAACTAGCGGGAATAGCACAGGCCGTTTTGCAGTCTCCTCCTGCGTAGTGCTCAACCACAGGAGAAGTAACATGATGAAGTTTCCCAGCACCTTGGACCAAGAAAATCCCCTTACTTACGAAGTATCCGATGAGGCACTGGAAACCGCAGGAGGGAATGAAATCGTAGGGAGCTACACACTTGCGTCCTGTACTGGACTGTCTGTCTGCCCAGGCTGATCAGTCCGACTGATTGACTCCAAAGGTTGGAGGCACCCGTGTTTAGCTTCCTGAACTGGACGAGCCGGGTCGCTATCGCAGGGCGGATCGCGGAATATCGTCACTCCCACAACTGGAATGAGTTGGCGATACCGGGTGATTACCACCTGCCCTTCGGCAAGGCCCAAGCCCAGGCAAAAGCCGCGAGGTGGCTCTGGCAGAGTTATGTCATCTGATCGAAAAGTAGGACCGCGCCTGAGACAGGGGCGCGGTTCTTGTTGCTACGACCGCAACCATGCTGTCTGCGTTGCGTTAGACCCTAAATTCTCTTTACGATCCCAAACTCAGCAGGATAGAGCGGTAGTTTCTAACTAGATTGATTTCCCTACTCGGCTAAATACCGAGGGCGTCTAAAAGTCGTTCTGCCACATGGGAATCATCGAGATAGCCTACTATACCGTGACGATTGCCAGTTGAATTTTTCACCGCGGCATAATTTTCAATTTCTGGGGTGACCGGGAAGTTGGCTCGGTCGAGCGGATGCAAGGCTACAATGTCGCGAGTATCAAACGCATTGAACCATTCCTTCACGGGCAAGGGATATCGTAGCGGCCTAAATTGGTCGCGGATGGCACGTATTCCAAGCGGACAGCCGACAGTTAAATACAGGGGAATACGGAGCGACCGGCGATCCGATCGCAGAACGCTATAAGCGACGACCGACCCTAAGGAGTGACCGACCATCACGGTTGGCTCCTCAGTCAACGAGTTCGCAACAATCCGGTCAATCTCCTCGCGAACATCTGCGCGGGTGGTATAGAGGAAAACGTCGCGGCTAAAGCGCTCCAGGGCGGCGCTACTGATCCCTCCACCGTGCTTGTCAAGCGCACGCAAGATCGCTTGCACCCACTCCCAGTTGAGTGGACCTTTCGGATTGGTGTTAGCGCCATATTCCGCATCCACTTGCGCGTCAGTGACGCCACTGCCTTTGCGAAAAGCTTCGGCACATTCAGCCTGAAAAACCAGGAACTCGTCCTCGACCTTGCTACCCCTTGTCTGCATGTCCGAGGTCAAGGGAATGCTGTACTTCCGAATGAATCTATCAAGCGCATCGCCATAATATGGAAAGGCCACATCTATTGTGTCAGGGAGTGTGCGCCCAAGCTTCTGCGCACCGCGACGAAGAGTGTTTACCCAATTCGATTTTAGCTCAGTAGGATCAAGACGTTGCTGACCTCGTCCATGGACTAGGACTAGGCGAAGTGAACCGGTAGCGCCCATGGCCGCCGAAATGATGCCCATCGTGGCGGACGCGGTCACGCCGGTCAGCAATGATCGTCTATCAAGCATGCAGCGAGTGTCCTATTAGGTCATTGCTTCGACCGACGAACGGAGCGGCCATTAGAGGCCACACCCTTCGGGATGAAATAGGGGTTCGGATTGCACCAGCCGCGATTGCCCGCCAAAACATTTGGCCGGCACTCCTCGATTGAACGATATTGGCAGTCCCAATAGCCATCCGAGATCACCGCGCACCACGGAGCCTCGTAAGCCTTGGCCGGCTGCGGACCGAAGATCAAAAGAGCAAGGACTACAGAAGGGGCAAAAATTATGTACCCCTTCGATGCCCACCCTTCCGTCTTTGCGATGGGGGGATCGTAATCGGCTAGCGTTTTGACCATCTTTGATCTCCGGTAACGATTTTGCGTTTACGGAGACCCGACTGATCACGCCCGCAATTTATTCCCGGACGAAGCAACACAAAGATGTCACCGACACCGGTCTGAAATTACGAACATGTACTTGCTGAGTGTCGCCTGCGCTGCAAACCAACGACCTCCAATCCGCGCTCAAGAAAACGTGATTCGGAATATGGCGACGATCATTGGCCGCTGGGAATAATCGCAAGAGGTTTTCAGTCTTCCCACTAGCAGGTTGGCAATTCCGCTCTGCGCCCAATTGGAGGTGACGTCACCCCTTTTTGGCAATCACACCGGTCCGGTAATAGGGCTCATGCTATGAAGAAATTTGTTGCTCCACTTACGCTCGCTTTAGCTTGCATCGCCTACAGCCTCGTTGTGGTTTGCGAGTTCTACTTCGCTGCTCAAGCACAAGGTGCGACTAACGTCTGCAATACCGACTGCCTTTTGCAAAAAGTGGATGCGCTCAATCAAAAGGCCCAAGCGTTGGAGCATACGGTCGGTGACATGGCACTTCAGATCAATAAATCCGTAAAAACAGGACAAACGGTAACCCTTCACACGCAAGAAGGACATGGAGGGGGATGCCTTACCTACTTTGGTCCGAGTGGAGATCGGGGCGGCTTCGTTTCTTGGAGTGTCAACTGTTCCCGCGGCACTTCGTGGACCATCGACTAGCAAGCGGGGCCGACGCAAGTCTCCTCAAGACAGGCCAATACGCGGAAATGTCCGCTTAGTGCCGTATCAAGCCCGTATCAACTTCACGGTCAACCGGGGGCCTCGATGGGCGTTCCGGTATGTCGGCGCAATACAACGCGCGACTCCAACAGATATTTATTCCCAGACGGTCTTCCCAATCTCGTTATCCAGAAGTGAACCATTGGCTTCCAGCTACCGGGAATAATGCACGCCGTTTTGAAGTCTTTCCTGCAGTGTTCAACCACAGGAGAAGCAACATGATGAAGTTTACGAGCACCTCTGATGAAGAAAGCCTCCTTACGGACGAGGTATCCGATGAGGCACTGGAAATCGCGGGAGGGAAAGAAATAGTTGGAAGCTTAACCTGGCAAAGTGAGTATTGTTAACGTCAAGCAAAGGCTGCGAGGTGGTTCGGGTGGAGTTGCATCATTTGGTCGAGAAGTAGGATCGCGCCCCAAACAGGGCGCGATCCTTTTTGCAACGACCGCAACCACCAGGGTCGTAACTTGTGTCGCGTGTACTTTAGTTGGCAAACACTCGCTCAGCGATCGCGTTCATTTGATCGAGCGATGTCCGCTTCGCTTATCCCTCAAAAGCGCACATTCACCCGCCGCGTGAATGGTCCGGCTGCGCCGGTGATGACTGAGGGGAATAAAGCCGCGCGAAACGCTTTAGGGGAATAAAAGCGACCCACTTGCGGTCTTGCTCACGAGACGCTGCAACGGCGACGAGCCTGCGAAGCGCCACGATGGGCCGGACAAGTCCGGCATCTCCAGTCATCACTTTGAAGGAGTCGTACAATGCTTATTCTGTCAAGACGAACCATTGCCGTGCTCGCGGCATTCTTTGGCCTGCTGGGTGTACTCGGCTTTTCCGGGCAGGGTCACGCGGCCGCGGACAACAACAATGTCGTGCAGGCGCTGCGCGCCGGAGGAATTGTCATCGTGGTCCGCCACGGGGCGACCTTCGCGGATCAGGCAGACACTGATCCACTCAACTTCGACAACATCGCGGCCCAGCGGAATCTCAACGACAAGGGCAAGGCCTTGGCAAAGGCTTTCGGCGACGCCCTGCGTCAGTCGGGGGTTCCGATCGGAAAGGTCTATACCAGCAAGTACAACCGAGCATACGAAACCGCGGTCATCGCGGGCTTCAAGAATATCGAGAAGACCGCAGATATTACCGAGGGCGGTCTCGTGGTGTCGCCGAATGAGAATAACCGCCGCATCGAAGCTTTTCACAAGCTGCTCGCCACCGCACCGATGCCTGGCACCAACACGATTCTCATTACGCACAAGCCGAACATTGTCGATGCTCTCGGTAAGGATTGGTTTGATGTCAAAGAGGGCGAGGCCTCGCTGTTCCGTCCCGAGAGCGGTAGCTATAAGCTCATTGCCCGCGTGCAGATGGAAGAATGGCCTCATGTCACCGCGGCTGCGAAGTGAGGGCCCCCGGGGCTTTTGAATTGTGCAGCCGCGTTTGCCTCATTTGCGGCACCGCGAGTCGGCTCGCCGCTCGTCGAGAACGAACATTAGTCGACCCGATTGGAATGTCGGCTTTGGGCCAATAGTGGAAGTAAAAACCCTTCACTTTGATGTCCGCTTTACCCCCAATAGCGACCGCAAAAGCAGACATCCGTACAACGCCTTGTCTGCTTTACCCCTGAAAGCGGACGTGTGCGGCGCAAACCGTCATGTCCGCTTTGGGCCAATAGCGGACACCGGCTCATTCATCCTCAAGGGGATACCAACGATTTCGCGTTCGCGCCGCCAGTTGAATGGACTTTGACCAAGCGTTTGTTTGAAGCGTTTGCACAAATGTGATTGATCTGAAAATCCCACACTCAGTGCGATCTGGCTCAAAGAATCCGAACTGGTCATCTTCAGATGACAAGCCTTTTCCAATCGTCTTCTCATCACGTAAGCGTGCGGCGGTTCTCCGAAGGTTTGTTTGAACGAACGTGCGAAATGTGCCGCACTTCGCCGCGCGACAAAAAAGGTCGCCCGAGCCGCTGTCGCAGGAAAGCTGCTGGTACCAATAGCCAACAAGTCCGACCTGCCACTGCTTGGTCAGGAATTGCGATGTACCCCAATCCAGATGCATGTCGACGCCATTCTGGTAATTCGTATTCGTGTTTTCGAGGTTGTAAGTGAAGCCGAGTGTCGCGGAAAATTCGCGTCCGGTCTTCTGGTCGAAGTAAGTATAGGCACCGCCAGCATCGATTGCGTTGTGGCCGATACCGAGATTGGCAATCGACTGTGAGTGGTATACTCCGGTCGTCAGATTTCCCGTCGCGTAGGTCATGAAATTATGGACGCCAAAATTCCAGCGCAGCGAAGCCATAGGGAGAATATCGCCGAAACCGGTGGCCGTTTCCGTTAGGCTACGCCCAATCGCAAATCCCGGGCCGCCCAAGCCCAGGTTGCCCATTATCGTCGCGTCGACGCTGCTTTGAATTCGTCCATAGGCGAACCCAGTGGAGAAGTTGAACTGGCCGCCCAAGACGGGGGTCGCGAACGTGTAGCCGGGTAAGGCGAAATACAATGGCTGAGCACTACCGTGAACGTTTGCATTCAAGTTTCCGTTGAAGTTCACATTTATGTTGCCGAGGGGCACCTGCTTCGCGAACGCGACATTCCCACCGGCAGAAACCTGCGAATAATATAGAATATTGCCAAATGAAAATCCGGGCACCTGCGGCGCGGCGGCCAGACTGCCGAAGAAACCCGGCAGCCAGAAACTCACGCCGCCTTCATCGGCGAAAGAGCTATTGCCGGTGGACAGGACGACGGTTCCTGCAAGTGGAACCGCAATGATGCTGGCAGCCACTTTCAACCGAACAAACGACCAAAACTTTTTAGTAAAAACCCAGAACGGAGCGCTCCCCGACACCGTCATTAATCGCCCCTAAGGTGTGATTTTCTCCGTGCACGCTTATCCGACTGCAGAAAGCGGACTATGCGTGAGTCTTTGTGGCTAAGATGAATCTGATGAATGTGTGGCCTTCCAGCAACAAGCGCGATTGTGGAAAGGTATTCCTGTAGAACAGTGATTATTTGGTCCCGCCAGGTAGATCTCTTGCAACCCAGTCGACAATCGCTCCCACTGGTCATGGGTGCAAAACACCGCTGACACTCGGATGTCGGCTTCGGGCACTTAGCGGACATTCATGACGCTACAGCGTCCGCGACGAACCCATTTGAGGAATCGAAGCTTTCAAATTGCTACCGTGCAACTTAATCTGCGACGTCGTTCCACTCGTCATTTTCCGACCAAAGGGAGTTGAGCATGAAATGCAGCAAGCGGTCGTTTGCCATCGTCTCCCTCCTCTTTGCAGTGCTTCTGTCATCGAGTATTGGAACACTCAATGCGCGCGACGCCGATCTTGCATCTCGTAGCTTCGCGGCGGCTCAGACAGCTAAACAGAAATGCATAAACACCTGTCGTGCTCGCTATCGAGACTGTCGTCGCCTGAAGCAGTTATCATCGGTCGAGTGTCGGGGTGTTTATCAGGACTGCACCCGATACACTTGTACTGGCTTAGGGCCAGGATGACCAACCGCAGCTATCGATGGCGCAGTCGTCGTAGTGGCATGAAGGGCGCGAAATTGTATATCTGCCCACCCACGACGCAAATCGCCTTTCGGTCGGCGAGTTCTGGCGGTCATTACTTTTGCAGATCTAAAAGACCACGAGATAAAAAATTATCTCAATCGAATTGCTGACAAAAGAAACGGGACGATTGAAGTTCCGTACATCAGACGAGAGCAATTTGTGTCTGGACATTGACTTCCCCTCATCGTTAGCCGCCCACGTGTGTGGATGAAAAATGCCCGCTGACCCAAAGTGGACATCAACCGAACGCTAGCGGAGCCGGGGCCTTTCCTACGTAGTTGACTGGTTAGTCGACGTGACGATCGATGATCGAAGTAGTGGTAATCTGGCAACATGTCGCGATGATCTAATCATTTCCGCTTGGACGATCTTAATCGCAGAATGCGCCTGTACTAGTTTACCTCGGGCATAACGGCTCGGGGGCACAATCGTTGAGTATCAGTCGTACTGATGAGCGCAGAAACAAACGGGCAGAATTGGCAAAGCTGAAACATGCGGCTCTGGCGGAGCTTGAACGGCGCGGCTACGCGGAAAAACGCCCGCTCAAATCAGAGAAATGCTGAAACGGCGTCCAAAGAAAGCGCGCACGAACTAACGGAGCTCGCAAATTCCATTCGTTCCAAATGGAACAGTCTCATAACGAATGTCTGCTTTGGGGGGTAAGGCGGACATGGCTTTTTGCGGTGCGAATGTCTGCTTTTGACCCAAAGCGGACATCCTTGGCGCTAAGCAATTTGAGCCAAGTGTCTCGGCTCTTTCAGTGTTTTGCTTTGAGCCGTTAAGATGCATGACGCGAGACGCACAACGGCGCGCGCGAAGTGCCACAAATTGGGGGGGCATCTCATGAGACTGCCCGGCCGGGTGCTTGAGCCAATCGAACGGCTCTCCGAAATCCTGTTCGGTTTGATAATGGCCCTGACCATCACGGGCGCGGTCAGCGTGGCGACGGCAGATCGTTTTGCGATACGGACGATGCTGTTCGCGGCACTCGGATGCAATATAGCCTGGGGAATTATCGATGCCGGAATGTACCTGATGGCTCGTCTCGGCGAGCGCGGGCGCAATGTGCTGTCTGTCCGCGCCGTACGTGAAACGGCCAATCGCGAAGACGCTCACCGCCTGATCGCTGACGAGCTGCCGCCGTTGCTCGCTCCTGCTTTTCAGCCTGCGCAGCTCGAGTTGGTACGTGAAAGAATTAACACGATCCCGGCTGCCGATCTGAGCTTCAGATTGACGTGGCGCGACTGGCAAGGTGCATTGGGTGTTTGTATCGTCGTTATCCTGTCGACATTTCCGGTCGTCATTCCGTTTATTGTCATTGCGGACGCCAGATTGGCGCTGCGCGTTTCCAATGCGCTTGCCGTCATATCATTATTTCTGTGTGGACTCCTTTTTGGGCGTCATGCGGGATTGCAGCCTTTGACGACGGGTCTGGTTATGGTGGGAGTTGGCATTGCCCTGGTGAGTGTTGCGGTAGCCCTCGGGGGGTAAAATTGATCGAGCGGCATTTGCGATCGCTTACCGTCCTCGCAATTGCAGTTGCAGCTGTGGGGCCGTTGCTCATTGCCGATCACTCTGCACTGGGACAGGCCGCTCCGGGCAACTATGGCGGCGCGATCAGTCTCGGGGGCCACGGCTGGTCTTCGTTCGAGGGTGAGCCGGTCACCTCGGGTCGCGAGGCCAATCAGCTTGAATTCAGCTTTCGGGGTGGTGTCGCGACCGATTACATCTATCGCGGCACAACATTGTCTGACCATAAGCCGGCCGTTGGCGGCGCCATCGAAGCAACATTCGGCGCGCTCTACGCGGGCGTCGCGGTGGCGAGCGTCAAGTTGCCAACTCAGCCGGCTGCTGAAATCACGTTCAGTGCCGGAACTCGCCGCACAATAGGAGGTATCGATCTTGATTTCGGTGTGAGCTACTTCGCTTACCCGGGGGAAATACCGGACAGTCCGGGCACTGATTATTGGCAGGCGGCCATCCGCGCCGATAAACGGATAAACGAGGTATTTCGCGTTGCCGGCGGATTTGCCTATTCGCCGAATGTTTCCAACACCGGCGCATGGAGCTGGTATGCGGCCGGTGGCGTGGGCTTGGACGTGCCGAGTCGGTTCCTTCCGGCGGACATTGGCGTGTCATTCACCACCGGTGCGGGTTATTCCTGGTTCGGCAATCAGTCGCCGGAGTTTGGCGGATTTCCATTGCCAGCCTATCTGAATTGGCAAGCCGGCGTGACGTTCAGCTATAAAGTCTTCAACCTCGATCTGCGTTACTACGATACGAATCTCTCGAAAGAAAATTGCTTCGTTTTGACCGGCGATCCCAGTGGGCGGCCTGGCGGCGCAGTCAATCTCGTCACGAATCCCGAAGGTTTAACCTCGGGCTGGTGCAAGGCCACCTTTGTTGCGAAAGTTTCATTTGCTTTGAATTAGTCGCGCACATGGTTGCTGCGCTGCATGAGTCCGCCTCTGGCCCAAAGCGGACATCCGAAAATACGCATCCGATGTCGCTTTCGGGGGTAAAGCGGACATGGCTTTTTGCGGTGCGAATGTCTGCTTTTGACCCAAAGCGGACATCGGCGGTCTGCGTCGGTCTTCGGACTATGAAGTTGGCACTTGAGGGCCGACCCAGGTACCGGGGGGCAATACTGGCAATTCCGTCGCTAACCCGTCGAGAAGTCCTTGCACGAGTGTGTCAGCAAGCGCGCTAGATTTTTTCTTCGGGCCGACGAGCCCGTCCGCCAGCAGTAGCGTGAGTCCATGCACGAGGGACCAGCACGCCAAAACCGCACCGGCGATCTTTCGTTCGTTGCGCGAGGTGTGCGGGATAGCGCGTCCGACGCCCCCCGCAATGATTACGCCAGCGAGCATAGCCTTGGTCTTCTCGGCGGCGGCCAATTCGATGGCAGGCCGCCCATGATTTGGACCGGTCAGGTACCCTCCGAACATCAGGCTGTAGAGCGCCGGGTTTTCAACGCCATGATCAATGTAGGCGCGCAATAGCGCGAACAACTGCTCGCGAGGATTGCGGAAGTTCGCGATTTCATTGGCCATGCGTTCCGTTAGCATTTCGAACCCGGCCCCCGAGACGGCCGCCAAAAGTTCATGCTTGTCGGCAAAGTGCTTGTAAGGGGCGTTGTGGCTGACACCGGCCCGCCGGGCGAGCTCACGCAGCGAAAACTCAAGACTCTGGGTTTCACGCAGGATTTCCAGCGCGGCCTTGACGATTACGCGGCGCAGGTCGCCGTGGTGGTAGGCGCGCTCGTGGGACTGGGGCTTCGGCATTGGTCAACAAACCTCTGAGTTCGCTCACCTTTAGCGGCTAAAGTTGGCAATGTCAACATTTTGCATACCAGCCATCTGCGCAACAATGTAGACACTGACAACTTCTACGACTATGAAGTTGGCAGCGTCAACATTTGGACTATTTGGAGTTCGAGACATGCGGCCCTGGATCCTTCTTCTTTTCTCGTTTCTCGTGTTTGCCGGCTGCAAGCCAGAAGATGCGCCGGCGACACTCCGGATGGTCCACACACTCGTCGTCGAAACCAAACGTATCAATGACGACCGCCAGGCGATCGGCGAAGTCAAACCGCGATACGAGAGCGATCTGTCGTTCCGCGTCGCCGGCAAGGTGCTGTCCCGGCTCGTGGACGTCGGAGCTTGGGTCAAGCAAGGCGATACGCTGGCCACGCTCGACACCCAGGACTATCAGAACCGCCTGCGTTCAGCGGAAGCTGACGTCAGTTCCGCCGAGGCGGCGCTCGTCAATGCGCAGGGAACGGAGGCGCGCCAAGCCAAGCTTTTGAAGGATGGCTGGACACCGAAAGCCACCTACGACACCGCGCTGCAAAACCTGCAGGCCGCCGAGGCGCGGCTCAAAGCTGCCAAGGCCGTTCTCGACCTCAACCACGATCAACTCATCTACACCACGCTCAAGGCCGATTTCGACGGCGTAATTACTGCCATCGGTGCGGAAACAGGTCAAAACGTGAATGCCGGGCAGATGGTCGTGAAGCTGGCGCGACCGGATGACAAGGATGGTGTCTTCAACATCGCCGAGACAGCTTTCACGGATATCAGCAAGACGCAGCTCGAGGTCGTCGTTTGGCCGCTGTCCAACCCAGACCTGGCGCTCGAGGGAGTGGTGCGGGAGATTTCTCCCGTGGCCGACCCGGTGACTCGCACCTACGCCGTCAAAGTCACGCTCAACAACCCGCCGCCGCAACTCCGCTTTGGCATGAGCATCGGCGGCCGGTTGAAAGAAAAGACCGCTCTCGCGGTTGCGCTTCCCCTCTCGGCCATTTTTGAAAAGAACGGTTCGCCGGCTGTCTGGGTGCTCGATCAGCAATCGAGCAGTCTCACTCTGAGGCCCATCACGGTCGCGCGGTATGAGGCAAATACTGTCGTCGTCGCCAGCGGCCTGGCCAAAGGGGACATCGTCGTCACCGCAGGCGTGAATACTCTGACTGTCGGCCAAAAGGTCCGGCTTGCCGAAACAAACTTGGTCAGGAGTGACACCCAATGAAGTCGTTCAACCTCTCCCGCTGGGCGCTCGAGCATAAGAGCTTTATCGTCTACCTGATGCTGCTCGTGGCGCTCGCGGGTATGTTTGAGTATCGCCGGCTCGGGCGTGACGAGGATCCGCCCTTCACCATCAAGACGATGGTGGTGAAGACGCTGTGGCCCGGTGCCACCACGCTCGAGACCATGCAGCAGGTCACGGATCGGATCGAGAAGAAGCTCGAGGAGCTTCCGAACATCGACTATCAGAAGAGTTACACCAAGCCCGGCGAGTCTGTGGTCTTCGTTTATCTGAAGGACTCCACACCTGCTTCGGAGGTGCCCGATCTTTGGTACCAGGTGCGCAAAAAGGTCGGCGATATCAAGCAAACCTTGCCACAGGGCGTGCAAGGTCCCTTCTTCAACGACGAGTTCGGGGATACGTACGCGCTTATCTTCGCGCTGACTTCGGATGGTTTCTCCCACCGCGAGCTACGCGATTATGCCGAGCGCGTGCGAGCCGAATTGCTCAGCGTTCCCGACGTTGCGAAAATCGATCTGCTCGGCTCCCAGGACGAGAAGATTTATCTGGAGTTCTCGACCCAGCAACTCGCTGCCATGGGGCTCGACATTTCCGAGCTCATACAGACTTTGCAGGCGCAAAACGCGATCCAGCCAAGCGGGACCGTGGATTCAGATGCAGAGAAGATCGCAATTCGCATCTCCGGCCAGTTCAAGACCGAAGAGAGCCTTAAAGCCATCAACTTCCGTTTCAATGGCCGCTTCTTTAGCCTGAGCGATATCGCCAAGGTGCAAAGAGGCTATGCCGATCCGCAGCAGCCGATATTCCGGTACAACGGCCGCTCGGCCATTGGTCTCGCCATCTCCATGCGGAAGAACGGCGACGTCCTGGCATTCGGTGAGCACCTCAAAGAACGTCTCGCCAAGACAACAGCCAACCTGCCGGCCGGCATCGATTCCCATCTGGTGGCCAACCAGCCGGAGGTCGTTGAAGAGGCCGTTGGCGAATTCATCAAGACGTTGATCGAAGCCATCGCCATCGTCTTGGCCGTAAGCTTCCTTTCGCTCGGTTGGCGCCCCGGCATCGTCGTCGCAATTGCGATTCCGCTGGTCCTTGCCATCACCTTCGTCGCCATGAAGCTTGCCGGAGTGAGCCTGCAGCGTATCTCGCTCGGCGCACTCATCATCGGGCTTGGGCTCCTCGTCGACGACGCGATGATCGCGGTGGAGATGATGATCAAGAAGCTGGAAGAAGGCTGCGACAAGGTCACCGCTGCAACTTTTGCCTATACCTCGACCGCCTTCCCGATGCTGACCGGCACGCTGGTCACCATCGTAGGTTTCGTGCCCGTGGGCTTTGCGGCGAGCAGCGCGGGCGAGTATTGCTACACGCTGTTCGCGGTTGTCGGCATTGCATTGATCGCATCGTGGTTTGTTGCGGTGCTATTTACGCCGCTAACAGGTGTTTTTATCCTGCCTAACAAGATGCAAAGGCACGGCCATGAGCCGTCGCGCTATGCCCGCGCATTCCACACCGCGCTCGATCGAGTGCTACATCTGAAGTATTGGGTGATCGGCACCACGGTTGCGCTTTTCATTGCTGCTCTTGTCGGCATGCAGTTCGTGCAGCAGCAGTTCTTCCCGAGCTCAGACCGTCCAGAATTGCTTGTTGACCTGACGCTGCCGCAAGGGTCCTCGATCAACGCCACGCGCAAGGTGGTTGATGAGCTCGAGACAATCCTGAAGAGCGACCCTGACATTGAACACTGGTCCTTTTACATCGGCAGCGGCGCCATCCGCTTTTATCTGCCGCTCGATCAGCAGCTTGCGAACGATTTCTTCGCGCAAGGCGTCATAGTCACAAAAGGATTCAAAGTTCGCCCGGCGGTGCAAGCGCGCATCCTCGCCGCACTACAACGCCGCGAATTCGAGCAGGTGCAGCCGCGCGTGAGCCCCCTGGAGCTTGGCCCACCGGTCGGCTGGCCGCTCAAGTTCCGCGTCAGCGGTCCCGAGCCCGTGAAGGTCCGTGAGATTGCGCAGAACTTCGCTTCATTGCTCGGCAAGACGCCAAATGCGCGAAATATCAATTTTGACTGGAACGAGCCGTCCAAGGTCGTCCGCGTTGAGGTGGATCAAGACCGGGCTCGGGCGCTGGGCATCAGTTCGCAAGCATTGAGTCAGACCATCAATGCCATTCTATCCGGTACGACTGTCACCCAGGTGCGCGATGATATCTATTTGATCGACATCGTCGCCCGCGCCATTCCCGAAGAGCGCGCGAAGCTCGAGACCCTGCGCAGCCTCATGATCAACGTGCCGGGCGGTCGGTCGGTGCCGCTTGAGCAGGTCGCTAAACTCTCCTACGGGATCGAACCGCCGCTCGTCTGGCGCCGCCATCGTCTGCCAACTATCACTGTGCAAGCCGATACGGCGCCCGGCCTCGAGGCGGCGACTGTTGTCAAAGACCTCTCGCCCGACATTGCCGCATTTAAGTCGCAGCTACCGGCGGGCTACGACGTGGTTGCAGGCGGCACGGTCGAGGAGAGCGCCAAAGCTGAGGCCAGCATCTTCGCGGTCTTTCCGATCATGATCCTCATCATGATCACGATCCTCATGGTGCAGCTGCAAAGTTTTCAGCGGCTGTTCCTTGTGCTTGCCACCGCACCGTTGGCTGTCATTGGTGTTGCCGCCGCACTGCTTATCGCGGGAGCACCCATGGGGTTCGTTGCGATCCTCGGCATCGTCTCACTGATCGGCATGGTGATCCGCAATTCGGTGATCCTCATTGGCCAGATCGATACCGAAATTGCCGCGGGTCAGCACCCATGGACCGCGGTGATCGTAGCGACGGAGCATCGGCTGCGCCCGATCCTGCTGACTGCCGCCGCTGCCATTCTGGGCATGATTCCGATCGCGCCCACCGTGTTCTGGGGGCCGATGGCGTACGCGGTGATGGGCGGGCTCGTGGTCGCGACGCTGCTGACCCTCGTATTCCTACCGGCGCTCTACGTTGCGTGGTTTCGGATCAAGCCGCGTTCCGCACCACAGTCGGTAATTCCCGTCGGCGTTCCCGTCCTCGCCAACGCTTGAGAATGGAGCAGGGAGCGCATGTGCGCTGCCCGTGTCTACAAAAGGAGAATGATATGGAACAACTTCCCTCCGCTGCAATCGCCGCCATGGCGGCAAAGGCTCGCCGCGTACGAGAGCGCCCCCCGTTCGATCGCATTGCTCTCCTGCTGCAGGGCGGCGGTGCACTCGGCTCCTACCAGGCCGGCGTATATGCCGCACTCGCGGAGGCTGAACTGCAGCCGGATTGGATTGCCGGCATCTCGATCGGTGCGATTAACGGCGCGCTCATCGCGGGGAATGCGCCAGAGCGGCGCGTCGAGCAACTCAGGACATTTTGGGAGCACATCACAGAGGCGCCGTCCGGTCTTGATGCTTGGTTCGCGCCACAGTCAGAAACCAGCGACCGGATGCGTGGCTGGATAAACCAGACGAGTGCCGCAAAAGTACTATTTGGTGGCGCTCCTGGCTTCTTCGCCCCGCGCCCAATCGCGCCGTGGTTCATTCCGGCCGGTGCCGCGGGCGCGACGAGCTACTACGACACCGCGAAGCTGCGCTCGACCCTTGAGCGGCTTGTCGATTTCGATCGGATCAATTCTGGTTCGGTGCGCTTCACCGTGGGCGCCGTCAATGTGCGTTCGGGCAATCTGGTCTGCTTTGATACCGAGACGCACCAAATCGGGCCCGAGCATGTCATGGCGAGCGGCGCGCTGCCCCCCGGGTTTCCCCCTGTCGAGATAGAGGGCGAGCATTATTGGGATGGCGGCCTCGTCTCCAACACGCCCCTGGAATGGGTCGTCGACAGCGTGCCGCGGCAGGACACGCTTGCCTTTCAGGTCGATCTCTGGAGCGCACGCGGCGATTTCCCTCGCGACATCGCCGAAGTCGAGACGCGCCGAAAGGAGATCATTTATTCGAGCAGAACCCGCGCCGGCACGAGCAGCTTCAAACGCATGCAAAGGATGCGCCGTGCGGCAGCCAAGCTGAGCACCGACATGCCCGAACATGTGCGCAATAGCCCTGAAATGGAGGAGCTGCAGCCGATGATCGAGCACAAGGCCTACAACATCATCCAACTTATCTACCGCGCAAAAACCTATGAAGGCCAATCGAAAGATTACGAATTTTCGCGCCGGAGCATGGAGGAGCATTGGCGCTCCGGCTACCACGATGCCGTGCGTACTTTGCGTCATCCAGAGGTGCTGCGGCGGTCCAAGACCCCTGACGGCGTCTTCACTTTCGACTTGCACACCGACGGCAGAGAATAAAGGAGAGCACCATGACCGAAGAAGACATCCGAAAATGCGCATTTGCGATGCCGCTTACGAGCCCGGCCTTTCCGCCGGGACCTTATCGATTTGTCGACCGCGAATACTTCATCATCACCTATCGCACCGATCCAGAACGGCTGCGCGCGATCGTGCCTGAGCCACTGGCACTTGACTCCCCGCTGGTGAGGTACGAGTTCATCCGCATGCCCGATTCCACCGGCTTCGGCGATTACACTGAAAGCGGACAGGTGATTCCGGTGTCGCTCAACGGCCGTCGCGGCAGCTATACGCACTGTATGTTCCTTGACGATGAAGCCCCGATAGCGGGCGGGCGCGAACTCTGGGGCTTCCCCAAGAAACTCGGGAACCCGAGCCTCAAGGTCGAGAAGGATACGCTCGTCGGCACGCTCGACTACGGCTCGGTGCGCGTGGCCACTGGCACGATGGGCTACAAACACCGCACATTGGATGCGACGCAGATCAAGCTGGCAATGCGTGAGCCGAATTTTCTGGTCAAGGTCATTCCGCACGTTGATGGCACCGCGCGAATCTGCGAGCTCGTCGAATACCGGTTGGAGAACATCGAGGTCCGTGGCGCCTGGGCGGGGCCTGGCTCGTTGCAGCTTAACTCGCACGCGTTGGCGCCGGTCGCCGACCTGCCGGTGCTCGAGGTCGTCTCGGCCGTCCACTGCGTCGCCGATTTGACCCTCGGCCTCGGCAAGGTCGTGCACGACTACCTGCGCCCGGCTGCGACGCGCGAGACTGAAAGGAGACTGGCATGCGTCTCCTAGGCAAAGTTGCGCTCGTCACCGGCGCCGCGAGCGGCATCGGCAAGGAGATCGCACGCGCCTTTCAGCGCGAAGGCGCCAAGGTCGTGATCGCCGATCTCAATCAGGCCGGCGCCGACGCGGCCGCCGCGGAGCTCGGCGGCAACGATGCGGTCGGTATCGCGATGGACGTAACGAGCGAGGCAGAGGTCGACGCCGGCATGGCCAGGGCAGTCTCCGCCTTCGGTCATATCGACGTGCTCGTGAGCAATGCAGGCATCCAGATCGTAGCGCCGCTTGAGGATTTCGATTTCGCGAAATGGAAGCAGATGCTCGCGATCCACCTCGACGGCGCGTTTCTCACCACGCGGGCGGCGCTGAAGCACATGTACAAGCAGGACACCGGCGGCAGCATCATATACATGGGCTCGGTGCACTCGAAGGAAGCCTCGCTGCTGAAGGCACCCTACGTGACGGCGAAGCACGGACTCATCGGACTCGCCAAGGTCGTTGCCAAAGAAGGTGCCAAGCACAACGTGCGCGCTAACGTGATCTGCCCAGGCTTCGTGCGCACGCCGCTCGTCGACAGGCAAATTCGTGAACAGGCTAAGGCGCTCGGGATCAGCGAAGAGCAGGTGGTCAAAGGCCTGATGCTGAAGGACACTGTCGATGGCGAGTTCACGACGATCGAAGACGTGGCCGAGGCCGCCATGTTTTTCGCAAGCTTCAACACCAATGCCCTCACTGGCCAATCGCTGATCGTGAGTCAGGGCTGGTCGATGCAGTGAGGCACCCTCTAAACCAAGTTGACGGTGCCAACATCCTGCATAGCAGCTATTCCCGGAATATCGAGCCATTAAGTTGACAATGACAACTTGACTGCTTATGAAGTTGTCATTGTCAACATCTAGCCGGCGGCGCCCGTCCGCAAAGGAGATAAAATTATGGCTGCTAGAACGAAGATTGCGCGTGCGCTCGTGATCGCACTCCGCGCCGCCTGGATATTGAGCACCACTGCGAGCGCGGGTGCTGAAACACTGGAAGAAAAACAAGCCTGCATTGCGGATGCGTTCCAGTTTTGCTCCGGCGCAATTCCAGACCGTGACCGGGTGTTCACCTGTCTTATAGCCAACAAGGACGTGATATCGGAATCGTGCCACTCGGTCATCACGCAGTACGTGCCGGCACACCAAGAATCGTCACGGAAGTCGATGCAGCAGAACAAGCGCGCTAACAACACGCTCAACGTCTCATCATACTGAAGAAAGCTGCAATTGCCGCAACTGGATTTGCTCATGACCGGATTGGGCCCGATTGCGGCTTCGGTGCTTCTCCCAGATGTTTCAGGTGGTTGATTATGTCTGCTCTGATCCGGATCGCTTATTTCTGCTTACTCGCTGTTTGCTCCAGTGGCGCCTTCGCCAACGTGCATTCAGTCCTCGCGCCCAGCGATAGCTCGCTCGACCTTGCTCCCTCGATGTCTCCTCTTGATATTCTGCCGCACAGAGCGCTGCCTCCAGCCGAGCCATTTAACTTGCGGTCAAGAAGAGTTCCGACTGAGATCACAACGAAGTGGAGCGAGCTTCAGTCCCGCATTTCTGCTGACGAAAAGGCCCACGCGGCTTGCCGCTCAGGCGAACGTCCTTGCTCGCAGGCTGAACTTCGCTTTTTGTCAATTATTGAACTTGCTCGAAAACGCGAAGGGCGCGCCAGGCTGGGCTGGCTCAATCGTGCGGTCAACATGAGCATCAAGCCAGTTAGCGATTGGGCCCAATATGGTGATTCCGATTATTGGGCATCCCCGCTTCAAACGCTCGCCAGTGGAACCGGTGACTGCGAGGACTATGCGATCGTAAAATATGTCGCACTTCGCGCAGTGGGGATCGATGCCGATGATCTCCGGCTTGTCATTGTACAAGATGATAAGCGGCGGACTGAGCATGCGGTCCTAGCGGTTCGGTACGATCAAAAATGGTTTATCCTCGACAATCTGACGATGGCGATCATCACCGCCGAGGACGTTCGCGGCTATCGTCCTTTGTTCGCGCTAAATAGCGCTTCAGCGATTGCACTGGCGGGCGTTGATCCGACCCAATACGACGCACCGTTGCCGCTGCGTTAATTTCTGTCCTTGGGTGGGCTTGGCGGCTTGTTCGTCGCACGATCGGGAATGCGCTTTCGCGGTCGCTATTGGGGAAAAGCGGACACGCCCTATTGCGCTGCGTATGTCTGCTTTTGGCCCATAGCGGACATCCCTAATTGCACCGCACATGTCCGCTCTCGGGGGCAAAGCGGACATGGCTAGTTGCACCTCACATGTGGGCTTTTGACCCAAAGCCGACGTCGCTCGGCTCGGACAAATGGCCCTTCCGAGCACCGGTGCGGATTGCTACTGTTCTGTGTCTGAGCCTCGGGGGCGGAAATGAGGCGGCGAGACTTCATCAAAGTAATTGCCGCTTCGGCGGCTTTTCGGCCCATCGCTGCGGAAGCGCAACAACCAAATAGAATACGTCGCGTGAGCGTGTTGCTTGGGCTTACCGAAGGCGATCCAGAAACTAAAGCACGCGTTAAGGCATTTAGATTGGGAATGCGAGATCTGGGATGGATCGAGGGACACAACGTCCAGATCGACTATCGCTTCGCCGGGACCGACACGACGTTAATCAAGCAGCACTTGTCGGAACTGGTGAGGTCGTCACCGGATGTAATTGTTGCGAACACGACCCCAGTGATGGCAGCGCTCCGACCAGCGACGAACACAATCCCGATTGTATTTGCGGTTGTGAATGACCCAGTTGGTCAGGGATTCATCTCAAATCTTTCACATCCGGGGCGCAACATCACCGGCTTCTCTTTCATCGAACCTGAGATAGTCGGTAAATGGATTAATTTGCTGAATTCCATAAAACCCGACCTTGCGCGAATCGCGTTGATGTTCAATCCAGATACGACGCCGTACTACGACAGCTATCTGAGGTCGTTCAAAGCACTGCCGCATCAATCGTCCGTTGATGTCTATCCAAAACATGTTCGCACAACGAAGGATATCGATACGGTAATCGCGAAATTGGCAGACGAGCCGGGCAGCGGGCTGATCGCTCCGGCAGATGCCTACGTTCTCAGCGCCCGCACCGCGATCTTGAAGGCGGCAGATCAATATCGGGTGCCGCTGATTACTCCTATAGGCATTTTGTGGCTGAGGGAGCTCTGATGTCTTACGGGCCAGACACTGCCAACATATTTAGGCGCTCAAGTTCGTACGTTGATCGTATCCTGAAGGGTGAGACGCCTGGCAACCTACCGGCGCAATCACCGGACAAATTTGAGCTTGCCATCAATCTAAAGACGGCCAAAACGCTCGGTCTTTCGGTCCGCGAGTCATTCCTGCTACTCGCCGACGAAATAATTGAGTGAAATGTTGATGTCCGCTTTTGGGTGAAGAGCGGACATTGCAACTCGTCCGCAGTGTCCGCTTTGCCCCCGAAAGCGGACCTGTGCAGTGCACTGGGGCGATGTCCGCTATGGACCAAAAGCGGACATGCAGCCCTTATTCGATCACGTCATCCGCAGTCGATAATAAGTTAGGCGAGACCGTCAGTCCGAGCGTCTTTGCAACCTTGAGATTGATGACAAATTCAAATTTGTCCGCGAGCAGCACCGGCAGTTCGCTAGGTTTCTCACCTTTGAGAATTCGCCCTGTGTAGACACCGGCTTGCCGATAGGCCTCGGCCAGATTTGTTCCATAGCTCATAAGCCCGCCCGCAGTCGCGAATGACCGCTGTTCGTAAACCGCTGGGATGGCATATCGGGCGGCAAGCGAAACAATTTGATCGCGCCGACTGGCAAAGAAAGGGTCTGAGCCGACCAGTATGGCTGCCGCTTGAAGTTGTTTCATTGATGCAAAGGCTTCGTCCAGCTCAAGCTCGCTACTGGCATTGATGATTTCTATCCGCTGTCCGAGTGTATTTGCAGCCGCTTGCAGTCCTTGCGTTTGAATTTTAATTGCCGAAAATTTTGGGTTCACCAATGCGACAATCAAACCTGCATTTGGCACCAGCTCTCGCAGTAAGCCCAGCTTTTTCGGCTCCACTTCTGTGAAAAAAATATGGACACCTGTGACATTACCCCCTGGCTTGTTGATGCTGGACACGAGGCCCGCCTGCACAGGATCGTCGCCCGAGGTGAACACGATAGGTATTGTTGAAGTTGCCTTTTTGGCTGCCAGAGCGGCGGGGGGTCCACCAGTCATGAGTACTGCAGCGTTACGCTTTACAAGATCGGCAATTAGTTCCGGCAGCCGACTGTATTGACCGTCGGCCCATCGCCGCTCAATCAGCACATTCTTGCCTTCAACGAAGCCACTGTCTTCGAGACCTCGGCGAAATGCAGCTGCCTGAGCCGCCTGAGCTTGCGCCGAACTACTGTTAACAAAACCAACTACAGGCACGGACTGTTGCGCGCACGCCGCGAAGGACCACGTCGCCGCGCTCCCGAGCAGAGTAATAAACTCGCGCCGTCTCATTGCCTCCCCCGAGATACAGACATCGCATCGTATCGGCTTAGGCTAGCGCTCTGGAAGGGGCCTATGTCCGCTTTACCCCTGAAAGCAGACACGTGCGGCGCAACTAGCGATGTCTGTTAAGGGCCAATAGCGGACATCATGGCGACTATTCGATCACCTCATCGGCGCGACCGAGCAACGGCAAGGAAAATGCCAGACCCTGCACCTTCGCCGTTTTCAGGTTGATTACGAATTCAACCCTTGTGTGTTGCTCGACCGGCAATTCAGCGACATTTGCACCCCTGAGAATTTTCCCGCTGTAGATTCCAATCAGCCTACTCGCTTCCATTAAGCTTGGGCCATAGCTCATCAGCCCGCCAGCAGTTACATATTCGCGCCATGGATAAATGGTAGGCAGTGCATGCAAGTTTGCCAATGAGACGAGCTTTTCGCGTTGGCTGTAAAGGAATAAGTCGGCGCTGACGAGAAACGCTTCCGTCCTGAGATCCTTGACTTCTTTAAAGGCTGCGTCGAATTCAGTGGCCGAAGTAGCACGCACGACATGCAGTTCCAAATCTAAGGACCGAGCCCCTCCATAAAGAATTTCTGTTTCCGTATCGGTATAACGATTGCTCGGATTGACGAGCAATGTGATGATTTTAGCTTTATGAGCTGTTTCACTTAGCAGCTCGATTCTCTTTGTGATCAATTGAGCTTGCAGAGCTGCAATGCCTGTCAAATTTCCGCCTGGTCGGTTCAAGCTGGCAACCAGGCCAGATCTAACAACATCGACACCGCTGTAAAAAATAATTGGAATTGTCGATGTCATAGCCTTAGCCACAAGTGCTGGTGGCGTGCCACCGATTGTGGCTATGACGTTGACCTGCCGACGAATCAGATCGGCCGCTAACTCCTGCAGCCGTTCATTTTTAAATTCAGTCCAGCGATATTCGACGGCGACATTTCGATCCTCGGTGTAACCGAGCGTGTTCAGCCCTTGGCGAAAGGGAATCAAATACGGCTCGGCATCGGTTTGGGCCGTGCCGGTTGAAAGATAACCGACGACGGGTATCGCCGACTGCTGCGCCTGCGCAGCGAACGGCCAAACGGCCGCGCCTCCCACTAAGGTGATGAACTCGCGCCGTCTCATGCCCCCGCCCGCGCCAGAGGTATCCTAGTCATAAAAGCTGTGTGCCAGGAAGGGGCCATCGATGTCCGCTTTGGGTCACTAGCGGACACATGCAGCGCAAAACGGCATGTCCGCTTTGCCCCCAATAGCGACCGCGAAAGCGAATTCCCGCAAAAAGGCATGTCCGCTTTACCCCCAAAAGCAGACATGTGCGGTGCAGCTACAGATGTCCTCTATGGGCCAATAGCGGACTCATGCACTGCACAAATAGCTGATCCGGTACGCAGGAATTTCGCCGCCGCTCCGGTTTCACGAAAGTGCCTCGCGGAACGCTGCGGCGTTCCAATAGCCCTCCGCTCTGACTATCAAGCCTTGTACGTTTACTTCCCACACATCAATGCCCTCGGCCTTCGCCTCCTGCCCGGCTTTGGTCCGAACGGTCGTGGTCCAGTGCGCGGCAATGCAATTGCCGCTCGGAAATGCTGCGAGCACATTGATTTCTACGTCGGATGCCAGCGCCATATTAGAGGCAAAAAGCCCTGCCATTGTATCCCTCCCTTTGATGACCGGAGTGCCAACCGGGACTTCAAACTCGCCATCTTCGGCAAACAACAAGGCGAGGCGTGAAGGATCGCGGGCGGCTATCGCTTTGAAATAAGAGTCGAGGGCGTTTCTCAGCACGGAGGCACGCGCTGTGGCTTCGTCTGACATGTTGTCGTTCCTTCTCGCCGGGATTGAAGGTGTGTTCCCGCCATAATCAATCAATGTCTGCTGTGGGCCAATGACAGACCTTATTCGGGCTCCATAGCTGTCGATGTCTGCTTTGGGTCACTAGCGGATACGTGCAACGCAAAAACCCTTGTCCGCTTAACCCCCGAAAGCGACTGAATTAATGACATTGTGTGTACCGTTGAAGGGCAGAGCACTTCTGCTCTGCCCCGTACGTTTAAACGTCGACCTGCTCCGCTATGGCGAGGGCATCGTCCACATCGATGCCGAGATACCGGACGGTGCTCTCTATCTTGGTGTGGCACAGCGAACATGAGCAAAGACGCGATCAATGTCGCTTCGGGGGTAAAGCGGACATGGCTTTTTGCGGTGCGAAGGTCTGCTTTTGACCCAAAGTGGACATCGCGTGTGCGTTGCAGAATGTCCACTGATGATCGGTGTCGGTGCTTGTCGCGTTTTCGTGCAGTACAGGGCTACATGGCCCAAGGTCCAACTGTTAGCCGGACGCCATACATTTAATTTGAATGGCCACACAGATTTTAAGAGACAGCGGGAGACGAAAATGGTGCAGAGAATTGTCCGCTACGGTGCCATCATAACGGTTGTTCCGACTTTACTTCTCTCTCTTGTCATCCTGATCTCTGTCGTCCACCACAGTGATGCTCAAGTGAAAACCAGAACTGCGGGTGGGTTGGCCTGCGGCCAACAACTTAAGCAGCAGTGCGGCGGTGTGCCGGTACAAGCAAACAATATGCTCGAGTGTCTCCAAAAGAACCAAGAAAAGCTTCATAGACGATGCGTCGTCATGGCGAACAATGTTGTGCATAGGTGCGACAGAGACGCAGCGCAGCATTGCCAAGCTGTCGTCGCGGGTCAGGGCAACATTCTCGGATGTCTAACAACCGCCAGGCGTTTGGTTTCCCGGCGATGCAACGCGGCGCTCGACGCGCTTTTCCTACGGCAGTGAACTAACCCTGCTTTGTTGAGATGGATCACTTGCCTCAATTGTTGAGAGCGTGTGGCCCGGCCTGTCTTCACCGTCTTGCGGCGAATGCCCGCAATGCAGGCGATTAACACCAGCCCAAATTCTAAGCTTAAATTTTGAGACATGGCCTCCCCCAACGGCCTATTGCCAATTTAGGCTGTGTCAATTCTTAAATGCGTTGGACCAAAGTCCACCTATAGCCGCTGGCCACAATTGTATTCTGATAACCCCTTAGTGGTTGTTATCACGGGGGTGACAATGGCTAACTTGGACTTCAACACGACGCCTTTTGTCGAGTTTAATGACACCAAGATTTTTGGCACCGCCGATACCGCGGCACATTTTGCTCAAGTGTTCGGTAACAACGCATTTCTGCAAAGGAATTTGTCAGCGCTTCAACGCGGTCCCGTCCGTTTCTATCGCGATAACGTAATCGCTCTTGACGAAGATATTGCCGACTATCTGTTGTTTGTCGTTAGCGGTGTGGTTCGCAGTTGCAAGATTTGCAAAAGCGGCACTCGCAGTGTCGTATCCTTTTATCTTCCGGGCGATTTTTTTGGTTGGACCGAGCCGAAACTCTCGCTCTCAATTGAAGCAGCCACTGATACGGAGCTGCTGTTTATCAAGCGCAGCGGCTTGCTTTCCCTTGCGTCTCGGGACGTTCGGGTTGCAAACGTTCTACTGACAGCGGCAACCAACGACCTTGCCCGTTCACAAGAACACATACTGTTGATGAGCAAGAGCGCGAAATGCCGTACCGCAACATTCTTGACCGACCTGTGGGTGCGACTGGGAAAGGCAAAGTATCTCGATGTTCCGATGTCACACCAGGACATCGCTGATTATCTCGGCCTCACAATCGAAACTCTCAGTCGGAATATTACCGTTATGGAGCGCGCGGGATTGATATCCCGCGTACCGTCTCGACGACGACTATTACTGCAAAACCACTTTGGCCTTCGGCGTGTGATGAATTGAAAACCGATGTCCGCTAATGACCCAAAGCGGAATCGGCCCTCTTTCGGAATGCTCGGCCAAGCCGCTACGATACCGCTTCCTTGAGCCTTGGGGGAAGCATGAGGCGTCGGGAATTCATTGCTGGTCTCGGTGGCGTCGAACGTTTCCAGCACAAGTTGCGGGATCTGTATGAAAGCCACGCGCCAGAATCCTGCCGGTTCCGTTACGGCCTTCTCATACTGGACCTGACGACGTTGGCATTCATCGTCGCGACCTCATTCGCGCCGCGCCACCGGCTGATCGAAGTGCTTGATGTCGTGTTCGGGCTGATCTTCCTCGCCGATTTCTGCGCACGGTTTTTCATCAGCCGGCATCGGCTGCGCGATCTGCTCAACCCGCTCACCTGGGCGGACGCCGTGGCAATCGTTTCCTTCCTAGCGCCGCTGGCGGGCGAAGCCGCCGGCTTCCTGCGCATCCTGCGGACGTTGAGATTGCTGCGCAGCTATCAGCTCCTCGCACGGCTGCGCGCCGACTCAAACACCTTCCGGCGGCATGAGGACATCATCATCGCGTGTGCGAATTTCGCCGTGTTCTTGTTCGTTACGACCGGCTTCATCTACGAAACCCAGCATGCCCACAATCCGGGGATCCACAACTACGTCGACGCCCTCTATTTCACCGTCGCCGCGCTGACCACCACCGGGTTCGGCGACATAACGCTGCCGGGCACGCTGGGCCGGCTGATCTCCATCATCATCATGATCTTCGGGGTGACGCTGTTTTTCGGGCTGGCGCGCGCGGTTCTCGTCCCCGACAAGGTGCGCTTCCGATGTCCAAAGTGCGCATTGCTGCGGCACGATCGCGACGCCGTGCACTGCAAGGCCTGCGGCGAGGTGTTGAATATACCGGATGACGGACTCGGCAACTGAAGCTGCAGTCTATGTCGTTATCGAGGATAAAGCGGACGTGCCCTTTTGCACTGCATATGCCCGCTTTTGGCCCAAAGCGGACATCACGGTAGTACCGTTCCAGTACAGTAGTTTAACTTGATATGACGCCATAGGTGGGGGCCACATGTTACGGCAACTTTTAGTGGGCGGCGGCGTCAGTGTTATCAACATCGCAATCCACGCACTGGTAATGACGATGGTCGTGTGGGTCGCGCGCGCCGTTAGCGCGGAGAATAAATTGCATCCCACTGTATTTTTGATGGCTGTTATGGCTTCGACCGTAACCTGCAGATCAATGGCGACATGCACCGGAGAATCATCGCCGCGCGAATCGACGCCGGGGAAAATCCCGAGGCCCGCGCCTTCAAGCGCCCGAAGTTGCTCGATTGGGTCCGCAATGATCGCGCTCGCTTGGTTGTTGCCGGGCTGACCGTATTGCGCGCTTACAAGGTAGCGGGCCGACCGGATCAGAACGAAAGCGGTCGCACAAGTTACGGAGAGCCAGTTAAGATGTATGCATTCGTCAGTGGTACATTTGACGATACCGACCAACGAGAGCTGCTTCACCTCAATGCACTGCGCATTAGTGAAACCAACTACCGCAAATTTCTTTCGCGCTGGGTGACGTGGCTGAAGTCATCCGGGTTAGCCAGTGAACTCAGTGCCGCGTAGCAGGCGACTGAGGCAATAACACTATCTCTCAACCAGGTAGGGGCCGATAACCCATCTTATCGGACTCAACCAACTACAGCAGCACTGCAAAGCTCTCTGTATCAATCAACGCGGAGACTCGACAGCAAGTTACCTAAAGATGAGTTTCAGCCACTTGGACTTGCGGCCAAGCAAGCGGACGAAATTGTTTGGAAATGTTGCCTTTGGCGAAGCTCAAACCCGATCTTAGACCCCTTCGCCCCGCGCTCCCGATCAGACTTTGGGTGTGACAATTGTTGCAATTACATGGGTGGGTTCATTACTGGCGGTGCGAGGCGTGGGAGCAATGATCTGAGTGTCGTTAGCAGGATCAGCGTTCTTTTCGTTGTAGTGTTCCCTCAGTCGCGGCGGCAGCTTGGCGAGAAAGTCTGCAAAGTTCTCTTTGACCCACTCGTAAACCGCTTTGGCATTCTCCAAGCTGAACTTGTCCTCAGCTTCTGTCGGTCGGCCCTTGGCCAAATGAAAGACTTGCCGATCAAGTAGCTGCATGGGGCCATCAATGTTGCGCCCCTTTGTTGCCTCGAAATCCATAAAGTCCCTAGCCTTGAGATTTCCCTTGTCGTCGTTAGTCAGGAATTTCTCTAGGCTTCTCGCATAAACAGCGAATGCCGCGAAGTGCTCATTCCAAGATAAGCGGTGCTGCGTTGGGAACATCTGACTGTAGGTGTAGTGCAGCATCTTTACTGTGTAAGGAAGAAGGTCATCTAGATAAACATGCCTCTGAGCATCGGATGCTGCTGACATGGTTAGAGCCTTCGAGGATGATCGCTGAGCATGACACGATATAAGGGAAGGCAAAGCGTTAAAGCAATTGAACGGAGCTTTCCGCACATTGTTGAACTAATCGTTCCACAAGACGGCTTCGGCAAAACGCTCGATGCGATACAAGACTGGCACAATAGGCGGCACCGATAATGACAATTATCGGAGCGAACGCCGGAAAAAGTCGCTCGACCTGGGGTCGCTTCTCCCCCTTCCAACACTTCTATTTCATTAAGCTCGTTAGCCAATTGACCAGGGATCTTTATCTCAGAATCGCTCGGCTAGGCTTCGATAATAGCAAAGCCGTTTTTCTCTTGGCCGGCTGAATCGGGAACCAGATTTTTAAGCCGATCTATGGTTTTCTTAGATCCCTAAGGATCGCGCGCGTTTGTGAGCCTAAAGTGCCAGCTTGGGGACAGTGTTGCCCTGCGCCGGCTCTCCGGGACGACGCATCGCTAAGATAGGAAAGGTGGCCGATGAGTTTCACGATTCGTAACGCCCGCGTTCGTGGTGAAAGGCAGAGTGTCGATATCGTTATCGACGGAGAAAAGATTTCCACCGTTGGGCACGATTTGCCGGCCCACGGTCCGAACGATATCGATGCAGCCGGAAGCGTCGTCCTGCCGGGCCTTTTCAACCTGCACTACCACGCCGATAAATGTCTACTCGGCGAAATCATGCGCCCAAACGCCTCTGGAACACTGCCGGAAGCGATTCAAATCACTAACGATTTCAAGCGTAAATACGATCCCGCTGAAGTTGCCGCACGCGCCGTGCGAACGCTCGAGACGGGAGTGATGAACGGCACGACGTTTTTCCGTCTGTTTTGCGACGTTGGAAACATCGGCGGGTTGCGGGCCGCTCGCGGCCTCCTGTTGGCACGCGAGAAAATGAATAAATATTGCCGCGTTCAGGTTGTGGCATTCCCCCAGGAAGGAATCGTCCGCGATCCTGGCGCCGCGGAGCTCATGGAAGAGGCCATCAAGGAAGGCTGTGACGTCGTAGGTGGCCTGCCCTGGTACGAGTACACTGACGAGGACGCCCGCCAGCATATCGATATTTGTTTCGGCATCGCCAAAAAACACGATCTCGACATCCACATGCTGATAGATGACACCGACGATGCCAATTCGCGCAGCCTCGAATATCTTGCGCTCAAGACCATGCGCGAGGGGTTCAACGGCCGCGTCGCGGCAAGTCATTGTGGCGCGATGGCCGGCTACAACGATGTCTACGCAGCCAAGATCGTGGACATGGTCGCAACCGCCGGCATCACTATCTCGGTCAACGCACACATCAATCTCGTCTGTTCGGCGCGCCTAGACCGCGAGCCCAAGCGCCGCGGCATTGCGCGCGTGAAGGAATTGCTCGCGCGCGGCGTGAACATTGTGACGTCGCAAGATGACGTGAACGATCCTTATTACCCCTTCGGCAAGCCAGATCCGCTAGAATGCGCCGCGATGATCGCCCATGTCGCGCAACTCACACTGCCGCTCGAGATCGAGAGTGTGATCGACATGATCACGGTCAACAGCGCGCGCGCTGCTCGCATAACCGACTATGGGATCGCGCCAGGGATGCGTGCGGACTTGCTGGTAGTCGGCGCCCCGTCCGTTCACGAAGCCTTGCGCACGCAGCCCCCACGCCGGCACGTGTTCAAGGATGGCCGCGAGGTCGCGCGCTCCACGTTGACACAGGAGTTATTACCTTAATATGGCCATCGACGTTCATGCTCATTATGTTCCGCAGAGTTTGATTGCAATCGTGCGCGAGCGCGGCACGCAAATAGGCGTGCGTGTCATCGACGGCGCAGGGGCGCCGGCGCTGGAGTTCTCGTACGGTTTCAAGGTACGCCCGTTCTTTCCCAAGTTAGTCGAGACGGCGTCAACGCGCATAGCCTGGCTTGACTCGCAGCGCCTCGACCGGCAATTCGTCGCGACCTGGCCGGATATCTTTGGCTACGGGTTGCCACGCGATGAATGCGCCGCGTGGCACCGGATGCTCAATGATACGCTCGCAGGCTGGTGCGCCGATAACGCCTCGCGCATGTCGTTCGTCGCCTCGGTGCCGCTGCCGAACGCGGAGGACGCTGCCACCGAGCTGGAGCGCGCCGCCGATATCGGCGCCGTGGCCGTCATGACATCGGCCAATATTGAGGAAAAGAACATCGGTGAGCTGCCACTCGACCCGCTTTGGGCTCGAGCAGCGCAATTGCGGATGCCGGTGATGATTCATCCGATGGCGTCAGCGATGATTCCGCGCGCGGGTAAGTTCGGGCTGATTCAAAGCGTGCAATATACGTTCGATACGACGCTCGGCGTCGGTTCGCTGATCTTCTCCGGCGTGCTCGATCGCTTTCCGGAGCTCACGCTCGTGCTCTCGCACGGCGGCGGTGCCTACCCCTATCTAGCCGGACGCTTCGACATCATGCACGCCCGCATGGACAGGGCGGCGCAGGCCGACGTCGCCCAAAAACAGCCTTCAGCTTATGCGCCCATGATGGTCTATGACACCATTCTGCACGCGCCGAAACCATTGAAATTCCTGGCCGATTTCGTTGGCCTCGACAGGCTGGTCCTGGGCACCGACTACTCGTTTCCGCCGGCCGACCTGAATCCGCTCGAGAGCCTGCGTGCGGCCGGTTTCAACGCAGCGGCCGTCGAGACGATCGCCGAGACAAATCCGCGGTGGATTTTTCCGCGACTCAATCCAAAATAGTCGCTCCCCACGCTAGGCCAGCAAGAGCTGATCGTCGGAAATTTCCGCGCCTTCCTTGCGGCGAAACATTTGCACAAGCTGCTCAATCGTCATCGAAGCGCGTTGCTCGCCGGCGATGTCGAGAATGATCTGCCCATGATGCAACATGATGGTTCGACTGCCCAATTCAAGTGCCTGTCGCATACTGTGGGTCACCATCACAGTCGTGATGCCGAATTTTTTGACAATTTCGCCCGTCAGATTAAGCACCAACTCAGCGGCAGCCGGATCAAGGGCAGCTGTGTGCTCGTCGAGCAGGAGTACCTTGGTCGTGCCGAGCGTTGCCATGATCAAAGCCAGCGCCTGGCGCTGGCCACCCGACAGTAAAGCGACGCGGTCATGCAGACGTTTTTCTAAGCCGAGTTGCAGCATCGCGAGCCGCTCAGTGGCCTGCTCACGGACCTGCCTGGTAATGGCAAAGCCAAAACCGCGCGGCGACGTCCGCGCCGCGGCGATGGCAATGTTCTCGATGATCGACATTTCTTCGCAAATGCCCGCGCGCGGGTCCTGAAACATACGCGCCAGCATCGTCGCGCGGCGGTAGACCGGCCAGTACGTCACGTCGATACCATCAATCGCGATACATCCGGTACCTGGTATTAATTCGCCAGCCAGCAGATTAAGAAACGTCGACTTGCCGGCGCCGTTCGAGCCGATGACGGTGACAAAGTCGCCTGCGGCTATCGACAAATTCACTCCGTGCAAAGCGCGATTTTCTAGCATCGTGCCTTTGTTGAACGTGACGCCGAGATTCTCGACCTTGATCATTTCGGTTGCCTCGAGAATGCGGCATTTCGCACCGGTAGCCACAATGCGATGGCGACCAGAACCGCGGTCACTACGTTCACATCGGATGCGGTCAGGCCGATCGCATTAGTGCTCAGCGCCAATGCCAAAGCCAGCCGGTAAAGAATCGAACCCAGGATACACGCCAGCGTTAACATCGGAATTAGGCGTGACGGCATCAGCGCCGTGCCGCCAATGACGCCGGCAAGTGCGACTACAATCACACCAATGCCCATCGAGACATCGGCAGCGCCGAGCATTTGCGCAAACAAGGCTCCGCTCAATGCCGTTATGCCATTGGCGATGGCGAGACCGACCACGATCATGCGGCCGTCCCGGATGCCATTGGCCCGCGCCATGCGCGCGTTGGCACCCACCGCGCGCATTGCGAGGCCAAATCCCGTCGCCAGAAACAGATCGATCAGGATCTTGGCGATGACGACGATGATCGTTAACAGCACGACTGGCGCGTAAAGCGACGGAATCCCGAGATTCTCGAACGGCGTATAGACGGTCGGCATATTGATCAGCCCGATGTTGGGGCGATCCATGATGCGCAGGTTGATCGAATAGAGCGCGATCGCCGTCAGAATACCGGCGAGAATGTGCAGGATGCGCAATTTGAGATTGAGAAACGCGGTCGCGAAGCCGGCTACGCAGCCGACGAGACTGGCAACCAGAGTCGCAGTCCAAGGATCGACGCCACTGACCATCAACTTGGCGCACACAGCGGCGCCGAGCGGGAACGAGCCTTCGACTGTCAGATCTGGGAAATCTAACACCCGGAAGGTGAGGTACGCACCTAGAGCGACGAGCGCAAAAGCCAGTCCCGTCTCAAGGGCGCCAATGAACGCATAGAGACTCAATTGCTCAGATCCGAAAGTCGTTTTTTGGGCGTCGTTAGAATACCTGAGCGGCTCGCTTGAGCAGCGTCGGCGACAGCGTAACACCCATTTTTTCCGCCGAGGCCTTGTTCACATAAAGCGCCAGGGAACCCGGTATATCCTTCATGTATTGGACGTCCTGATCTCCGGGCTTTGTTCCCTTGAACACCTTGTCAACCATGTCGGCGGTCTTTTTGCCCATATCGACAAAATCGAAGCCGACCGTGGCTACTGCCCCGCGCTGCACGCTGCGCCGCTCCGCCGTGAAGATCGGAATCTTAGCGTCCTGCGCCACCTTCACCAGCGATTCGAAGGCGCCATAGACCGTAGTGTCGTTCGGCACGAAGATCGCTTCGACCTTGCCGACTAAAGCCTGACCCGCTGCCGGAACGTTATTGAGGCCCATCGCCGGCGATTCAAGCGTCTTGAATCCCATCTTGGGCGCAAGCTCCTTCACACTTTCGACGGTTGAGCGCGCATTGTCGAGGCTCGGATCGTAAACGAGTCCGAGCGTTTGGAGGTTCGGTACTATCTCCTTGACGAGGTTGAGTTGTAATTCAGTCGGAACGACATCCGAAATTCCCGATGCGTTGCCGCCGGGATGCTTTTCCTGCGTTACCAACTTGGACTTCACCGGATCGGTAACCGTAGTGAAAATGATCGGAATATCTTTGGTCGCCGCAACCGCGGCCTGACTGGTCGGCGTGGTGATCGTCACGATGATGTCGGGCTTATCGCCGATGAACTGTCGTACAATTTGCTGGGCCGTGCCGAAATTGCCCTGGGCACTCTTGAAGTCGATCTTAAGATTCTTACCGTCGGTATAGCCGTGAGCAGCGAGGCCCTGAACCAGCCCTTCTTTCACTTCGAGCAGCTGAGGTGTGTCGTTCATCGTGATGATCGACATCGTCTTGACGGCATCAGCCGCCTGCGCCGAAGCACCCAAGGCGGCGCCGAACAAAGCGCCGATGATAGCGGTAGAAATCCTGGACATGGTTGCCTCCTCCCCTAAGCACGATCTCGGAACAGTCGGCCCGGCCCTGATATCGAGCGCGAGATTTCAAACAGCTTGGGTATTTCGATTGCAAAGCTCCATCGCGGTCAGCGCGTAAATCTTCGCGGTTTTGATCATATCATCAACGGTGAAGTACGTATTTCCACCGCCCGCCCCGGCACCGCATCCGTAGGTCAGCGACGGAATGCCGAGTTCGTTATAAGGATTAATGTCCCGCCACATGCTGCATTCCGGCGAGCCCGCCGGTTCCGACGGCTTGCCAATGATCGCCTGATGCGCGGTTTCGAGCGAATTCTTCAACGGCTCGATACCTTCCGCGTTGAAGCCGCGGCGATAGAGGAACGGCCGCACCTCGGCTTTGAGATCGAGCTTGCCAACGATGGCCTCAAGCTCGTCCTGGATGTCGAGCGGCTTGGTGTCCGGATTGAGCCGGATATCGAGATAGATCGAACACAGCTCCGGAATACGGTAAACCTTGAAGGGAACGCCGGCGCGGATCGCGCCGATCACTGCCTTCGGTACCACGGTGCCGCCGCTGTATTTCTTCGTATAGCGCGTCTCGTAGCCGTCAGCCCATTCCTCGATCGCATCGATCAACTTGGCCATACGCACAATGGCGTTCGGGCTTTTCAGCGCCGGCGTCGGGCGAGCAACATAAGGCGTATAGCGTGACGGCCCGGCATAGACTGTGATCTTCATGAACAGCTTGCCGGCTTCGACCCAAACTGGCTTGAAGTTGGTCGCTTCGGCGACCAATGCATAATGACTGATGGCGCCGTGAGTGATCGCGAAACGCGTCCCGATGTCGTTGCCGAGATAGTCGTGGCCTTGAAACTCGTCGACTGGATCGCCGCACAGTTCGCCGCAGACAGCCGCCAGAACAAGATCACCCTTGAGGCGGACCTTGGCGTTTTGCAATGCCTTGGCGGCGATCAGCCAGCAGGTCATCGGGCCTTTGCAGTTGACCAGGGGGTAGCCCCAGATCTTGCCGCCGTCTAGCCAGGCCTCGTGATAGATGCGGTCGCCGGCGTCGATGAAGCGTGAGGTATCCTCGCGCGACATGATGGTGTCGAGGTGGCTATTGAAGGAAAGGCTCGCCCCGCCGCCGGTCCCCGCCACCCGACCGACGACGTTGAAGCGATCCTCGAAAGCTCCGATGCGCTCCGGCATGAAGCCATTCTGTGCCATCCAATCGTAGACGTAGTTGCCGGCTTGAAGCTCTTTGCCGAGCGGCGCGTAGATGTTGCCGAGATCGAGACCGAGCTTGGTCAACTCGTCTTGCAGGGCATCGACGGCGCTGCAAACATTGTCTTTGGCGGATCGATCAAGCATTGGACCTCTCCAAATTTGTTTGTATGCTAACGAACCCGCCAAAGCCTCGTCAATCGGAACGTCGAACAGAACGTAGAATAATGAAAGCCTCCCGGTTCGAGTATTTTCGTCCGACCCGGCTTGAAGACGCCATCGCTTTACTCGTCGAACATGGTAGCGAGGCAAAGGCCATTGCCGGCGGACAAAGCCTGGTTCCGATGATGGCATTCCGGCTCGCAGAACCTCGATTCCTGGTTGATATCGGCCGTATTCCCGGTTTGAACGGCATTGCGACCGACCATGGTGTAATCCGTATCGGTGCCTTGGTGCGCTGGCGTGACATCGAGCGCAGCCCGGAGTTGCAGGTCGCGCACCCTCTGCTCGTTGAAGCGGTACGACACATCGCGCACTACCAGATCCGCAGTCGCGGCACGGTCGGCGGCAGCCTCGCCCATGCTGATCCGGCGGCGGAAATGCCTGGAATCGCGATCGCCTGCGAAGCAGAGATTGTCGTGGCGGGCCCTCGCGGGCAACGAGCCGTTCCCGCGATCGGGCTTTTTGTTGGCGCTCTTTCTACATCATTGGAATCAGACGAGCTGATTGTTGAAGTTCGCCTACCGCCGTGGCGTGACAACCGCCGTTGGGCCTTCCAGGAATTTTCCCGCCGGCGCGGCGACTTTGCGCTGGCCGGGGTTGCGCTTTTTTATGACAACGGCAAAGACGGTCAGGCGACAGATGTTCATGTCGGCGCCATCGGCGTCGGCGATACACCGCTGCGGCTTACCGCAGTGGAGGCCGCTATCGAAGGCAAGGTCGTCACCGAAACAATAATCCGCGACGCGAGTGCGGCCGCCAGCGAAAGCGTCCATCCGGCAGATGACATCCACGCGTCCGGTGACTACCGGCGCGCCTTGGTCGGGGTTTTAACCGAACGCGCGCTGGCCCGTGCAGCGGGGTTGCCCTTGCGAGGGGACATATGACCGATCTCGCGACCGTGCAGCTTAAGGTCAATGGCAAGGCATTCGAGGCAAGCGTCGAGCCGCGCACGACGCTGGCCGATTGTCTGCGACACGACCTCAAATTGACGGGCACCCATATCGGCTGCGAGCACGGCGTGTGTGGCGCCTGTACAGTGATCGTCGATGGCGCGCCAGTGCGGTCATGCCTGATGTTCGCGGTACAGGCCGATGGCGCCGACGTCACGACGGTCGAAGGCCTTTCGCACGGCGACGCGCTCAGCCCGTTGCAAGCGGCGTTCCGCAGACACCATGCGCTGCAGTGCGGATTCTGCACGCCCGGAATACTCACCACGACACACGTTCTGCTCAGCGAAGAACCAGACGCCGACGCCGATCGGATCCGCGAGGTGTTGTCTGGAAACATTTGCCGCTGCACTGGTTATATTCAAATTATCGAGGCGGTCCTCGATGCGCGGGCGGCTTACAAGCAAAAGACGGATACGCCATGACCGCCGCCCGCAACGTTTACGTCGGCCAGGAAGTCGAGCGGACCGAAGATTTCCGATTCTTGACCGGCCGCGGCACTTTCGTCGATGACTACGAACCGGCGGGCTTGCTGCACGCCGCGATCCTGCGCAGTCCCGTCGCACACGGCCGTATCGGGAAAATTGACACCGCCACGGCGCTGAACCTATCGGGGGTGCATGCAGTCCTCACCGCCGCTGACATTGGTGAGGACATCCCCACTATTCCGATCCGCCTCGCGCCTATCGCCGGTTTAGAGCGCTACCTGCAGCCGGTCATTGCTCATGGCAAAGTCCGTTATGTCGGGGAGCCAGTCGCCGTTGTGGTTGCCGACAGCCGGGCCGTCGCCGAGGATGCGGCGGCGGAAATCAATCTTGCGATCGAGCCGCTCGGACCGATCTCCGATTGGCGGACATCGGAGGCGGACAAAGTGCTTCTATTCGAGCAGAATGGCACCAATGTTGCCGCCCGCTATAGCGTGGGTTTTGGCGATATCGACGATATCTTCACGAGCGCCGAGTACACCCGCCGCGAATTTTTCCGCGCCCACCGCCATACCGCCGTACCGATGGAGACGCGTGGGGTGGTCGCCGAATGGGACGAGACCGCCGGGCG
This sequence comes from Pseudolabrys sp., assembly GCA_036265125.1. Classification (GTDB taxonomy): domain Bacteria; phylum Pseudomonadota; class Alphaproteobacteria; order Rhizobiales; family Xanthobacteraceae; genus Pseudolabrys. Next base: position 39,628 of record DATAPP010000130.1, read on the forward strand.
CCTGATCGTCAACGGCGCCACCAAGGTGACGTTTTTCAACCGTCGCGCGCTAGCCGCCATGATGCAGATGCCGGAGAGCGCGATTGATCTCATCGAGCTCGACGTCGGCGGTGGCTTCGGCGTGCGCGGCGAGTTCTATCCGGAGGATTTCCTGATCCCGTTCGCGGCGCGCAAGATCAAGCGGCCGATAAAATGGATCGAGGACCGGCTCGAGCATCTGCAAGCTGCCAATCATTCGCGTGAAATCGACTGCGATCTTGAAATCGCGTGTAATCGCGACGGCACCATCCTCGCTTTACGCGGGCACATTTCCGCGGACATGGGTGCCTACACTCGCACCAATTCGGGTGTTGTCCCGGCCAAGGCCGCACAATTTCTGCATGGGCCCTATCGCATTCCGGCCGTCCGGTTCGGCGTCTCCATCTGCATGACCAGCAAAACGCCGGTGGGTACCTACCGTTCGCCCGGGCGCTTCGAAGCGAATTTCTTTCGCGAGCGGTTGATCGACATGGCGGCGCGCGACCTCAGGATCGATCCGATCGAATTCCGCCGCAAGAATCTGATTTCCAAAGCGGAGCTGCCTTATTCCATTGGAAGACTGGTGCCTTATGAGACGGAAACCGCCTACGACACCGGCGACTATCATGCAGGTTTAGACAAATGCCTGGAGGCATTTGGCTGGGATTCGAAGAAGAAGCTGCAAGGCCGCAAAATTGACGGGCGCTATCACGGGCTCGGCATAGCGTGCTTTGTCGAAAGTGGCGGCGCCGGCCCCCGCGAGAATGTCCGCATGACCTTGGACCGCGATGGCCTTATTACCATCGCCATTGGCTCGTCGGTGCTTGGCCAGGGCTTGGAGACGGTATTCGCGCAGATCGCTGCAGACGCACTGGAGTTTCCGTTTGAAAACTTTCGCGTTTTGCACGGCTCTACGACATTGCTTACTGAAGGTTTTGGCACTTACCATTCGCGAGCCGTCGTCATGGGAGGCTCTGCGATCCTGGACGGCGCGAAAAATCTTCAGGCCGCGATCCAGGAAGCGGCAGCACTGCAGTTCAATTGCTCGGCTGGGGACGTGAAAATTCAAGACGGCAAGGCGTCTTGTCCCGACAGTCGCTCGCTGAACTTCACTGAGCTCGCAGCCGCCGCCGGCCCGATCTCGGCCGAAGGAACATTCGCCAATACCAAGCGCACCTACACCTATGGAGCTCATGCCGCGCACGTCGCCATCGACGCGCGCACGGGTCACGTCGCTGTGCTGGACTATATGGCGGTAGAGGATATCGGCCGCGCCATAAATCCCGCATTGGTGCATGGACAATCGCTCGGCGCCGTGGTGCAGGGCCTCGGCGGCGTGTTCCTCGATCACCTCCTCTATGACGCCAATGCCCAGTTGCTGAACGCGTCATTGGCCGACTATTTGCTGCCGACCGCGACCGACTTCCCGAATGTTCGCGGCGTAACGATGCAACTGTGCCTCTCGCCGAGCAATCCACTGGGCGCAAAAGGTGCCGGCGAAGGCGGGATGGTTGCGGTAGCGGCCTCGACCGCCAACGCGGTTGCCGCCGCACTTGCTAGCCTTGGCGTCGAGCCGAATGAGTTACCTCTGACGCCGCCGCGAATCTGGCGGCTTATCCAACAGGCAAAACTGACCGTATCCCCGCCAACCTCGTCCGTTGAATGAGATCACGCGCCCACGATCGACTTCTGTCGCTAAATGGGGCTGACTGGTGAGTGACCTCCAGAGCACTTTCGCATCTCCTACGAGTTGTCTGACAGGGCCATCTCCGACATGCCGATCGGGTTTGCAGGACGGTCGGTGTTGCCGCGTCATCGAAAACCGAACGTCTATTACCTCCGATAAAGTCTGTTATCGGAGGCAACCCACTGGCCGTATTGTGGGCATTAACGGTTGCATCGGCGCGGCCCAATTCAAAGGCTTGACCGCCCCTCGGGCGCATATCATTGCTCTTCCTTATTTCCAGGGTTTAGATCGCGCCGTGCTTTACCCCGGAAGCAGATAGGACACTCGGTCTCACCTCATGTCCTCTACCGTTGTCGAACCTGTCCGTATTGCATTTAGCGACACTGTTTGCGTTTCCGGATTGCTGCAGACGCCGCCCGGGGCACGGGCTTGTTACGTGTTCGCGCATGGCGCCGGGGCGGGAATGGGCCATCCTTTCATGGTCGAGGTGGCGCGGGAACTCGCACTGCGCGGCATCGCCACTTTGCGCTACCAGTTCCCGTATATGGAGCGTGGCACCAAGCGACCCGATCCGCCACAACTGGCGCAAGCAACGGTGCGCGCCGCCGTGGCCGCGGCGCTGGACCTGCTTCCGGGACTTCAGCTCATTGCCGGTGGCAAATCGTTCGGCGGTCGGATGACATCGCAAGCCCAGGCGAAAGCTCCGCTACGGGGCGTATCTGGGCTGGCATTTTTGGGCTTTCCGCTTCATCCGGCCGGTCGGCCATCGCAGGACCGCGCCGTACATTTGTTTGAAGTCCAGATCCCGATGGTGTTTTTGCAAGGTACCCGCGATGCACTAGCGGCGCTCGACCAACTTGAAGCGCTCTGCAAAAAACTCGGTACGCGCGCAACGCTGAAGCTGTTTGCGGATGCCGATCACTCCTTTCATGTGCCCGTGAGGACAGGCAGGAAAGATTCGCGGGTTCTCGGAGACGTGCTGGATGCGTTGGCTGCGTGGCTCGATAGCGTGATCGCTTTGCCCGGAAAGAATTCTGACGCTGCCAGTCAAAAGCGTTGAGCAAGGTGGAGCCGATCATCTCCCCAAAGGCGGTCAGATCGTCGAGCTGCTCGCCGCCGTCGTCGGCACATTGGGATAGCGAGCAAGGCAAATCGCAATCGCTCCGCATGGTGCGCCGCGGGCGGCGTGTCCTCCGCAGCAAATTCACTCCGCATCAAGCCCTTCGAGTCTATGGGCGAGTTGATTCAGCTCCCACTCTCTAGCGAGTGCGGCTGCTTTGTCCCACGTTGGTTTTTGGCTCCGAAGACTCGGCAACGGAGCCTTTCGGTTCATTGTGGCGAGGGACCTAAAAAGCCGCAAGCGTTCTGCCAATGCGGGGAATCGCCCAGCCTCAAGCAATGCTTCGAGACAGCCGTATCTTCGCAGCAGTGTTGCGGCACCGGCTGCGCCCACCCCTGGTGCGCCAGGGACCTTGTCGGAGGGATCGCCGCGCAAGGCGATAAAATCTGGGACCTGGGCGGGATCGACGCCATATCGCGCGCGAACCTCGGCGGGGCCGATACGCGCCATCTCGCCTGCGCGGACGGGATAAAGGATTGTGGTATGGTCCGAGGCGAGCTGGAACGTATCACGGTCGCCACTGGCAACGAGGACCGTACCGCCGCGCTTTTCTTCGGCCTCGGTAATGGCCGCGAGAAAATCGTCGGCCTCGAAGCCCGCCGCTTTCGCGTTCCGAAATCCGCAGGCGGCAACAAATTCCGGCAGCACATTGAGCTGCTCGAGCAGTGCGTCGTCAAATTCGCGGCCGCTTTGGTATGCTGGAAATTTCTCATGCCGGTAGGTGGGAACGTCCAACGTGTCCCAGGCGACAAATACAGCGCGTGGGTGCTCCTCTCGATAGAACCGGAGCAGCATATTGGCAAAGCCAAGGATAGCACCAGCGGGCTTACGGCCACGCCTGAGGATCGTTTTCGGAAGGGCGTGATAAGAGCGATGGGCGAATGAATCCCCGTCAATGACCATCAGCGGATGGCCGGAAATCTGCGCGGGATGCTGCGCGCTTCGCCTACTTTCCAGCCGCGTCGGCTTCACCGAATGTCGAGCAGGCTTGCGAAGGGCCGCCGCTGCGTCGCGAAGCACAATCCACGCCGGGGCGTGATCGCTCGCGCCTTCTACCCCACGGACCTCGCGATCGACACCCGCACCGACGAGGCGCTTTGCAGCTTTCGGGTTTAGCAGCAGATGGTCGATGCGGAGGCCGGCGTCGCGCTCCCACCGATTTCGCCTGTAATCCCAGAACGTGTACATCCGCGCATCGGGATGCACCGTGCGGATGGCATGGATCCAGCCCTGATCGAGAATGCGACGAAATAGCGCCGAAGTTCGGGCTGCATAAGCGCGTTGTTGGCGTAGGACTTGGTCGGATAGATGTCGATGTCGGCCGGCACGACGTTATCGAGAGCGTAAAGCTCGGCGGCATGCGCCAAAAGCCGTTTCATCCAGGCAAGCTTGTATTTGAATTTCGGCCCCGGCTGGGGGTTACCGTTGGGTGCGTAGATACTGGCGACGAGCACGCCGTTGACGGCGGCCTCGACATAGCGACTTTGCGTATCTTCGGGATCGCGAGGTAGCCGAGTTCGCGTGACGACTGGCTCACACGCGCGACCTAGAATGGCGACGCCATTCCACGACTTCTGCCCGCGCACGACGGCGTCATATCCTGCTTTTTTGATCGCCGCGATCGGAAATTCAGAGTCGGTCGCTTTCAATTCCTGAAGGCATGCAACGTCCGGCCGGGCTCGGCGCAGCCAGCCCAAGAGATTGGCAAGCCGCTTTTTAGCGTCATTCACGTTGAAGGTGGCGATTTTCATCTTAGGACTAAGCCGCCCTTAACGCACAGCGACCGCATCCAGCAAGTCCGTTATCCGAGCCGACCACTTTGGCGCAAACCTGCTTCGACAGCGCGATGCCCATCGTTTCCGATTTGTGGTCCGTATGATCGGAGCCAACGCCAAGCCACAACCCATGCATCGCGACCACCACTGGCTCCGCCTCGCCCGATGTATCGGGCCCGAGAACTTTCAATCGCGCAGTTTGCGTGAGATTTACCGCGCTGATGCGATAGAACACCGGCACCGACGACGGACGCGGTACGCCGATTGCTGCGAGTTCTTGTGATTATGCAGCGCCTTCTCGTCGCGGCCCGTCCAACCCGCGACAATCAGCGTTTCCGGCAGAAGTTCGGCGCGGTCGGTTCCCGTTTAAACGGCGCTCGAAGGCGAGCGTGGCTAGTCTCCTTGTATTTCTTGAGTTAACGAACGCAGCTTCGTAACATGACGTTCAGCCGTGCACGAACCTTCATCGACGGGATCCTGTGGCCTTGGACAATCGACGGTTCCGCGACGCGCTCGGTCAGTTTCCGACCGGCGTTACCATTATCACAACTGCGACACCTGACGGCGAGCGACTCGGCATGACCATCGGCTCGTTCAATTCGCTGTCGCTCGACCCGCCCCTCGTCTTGTTCAGCATCTGGCGCGGGGCCAACAGTTTCGCCTCCTGGCAGCGGGCCGAACGCTATGCAATCAACGTCCTGAGTGAGAACCAGGAGGAGTTATCCAACAAATTCGCGCGCGGCAAGGGCGAGAAATGGATCGGGCAAACACTGTTGAGTGGCAGGACAGGCTTGCCGCTGCTGCCGAATGCCGTGATCGCGTTCGAGTGCGAAGCTTTCGGCCGGCACGATGGCGGCGACCACGAGATCTTCGTCGGACGCGTGGTCGAGACACATGAAAACCAGGCCAAGCGCGGGCACCCGCTCGTGTTCTTCGGCGGCCAGTACCGACGTCTGGGCGCTGTCGAAGCAAATGCGCCGGCTGACATTGTTAATTTCCTGCACGGATGGTGAAGCACTATGGGAGTCAACAAAAAGCATGACGAATTCCACATCCTCGACATGAATAGCGGATGGGAGACGCCGATCGGCTATCCGAAGGGCATCGAACAGAAGATTTTGTCTGGCGCGCTGGATGAGACCAACAAACGCGGCACGCGCACGCGGCTGTTGCGCTTCGCACCCGGCGTGTTCACTACCGAACCATTCGTGCACGAATATTGGGAAGAAGTTTATCTTGTTTCAGGCGATCTGACTGTCGGCAACGACGTCAACGGAAACGGCGGCAAGTCCTTTCCGTCCAACACTTACGCATGCCGGCCGCCCGGCGCCTATCACGGCCCGTTCAGGTCGAACGGCGGCTGTACGCTGCTGGAAATCCACTACTTCGATCCGGTCTGAACGATGCCGGCGAGCCGCCGAGTGCGCGCCTTCTTGTCCTCAATCCTCGTGCCGCGCGCGATAATCGCGCCCACGGCACCTCGACGGCGTCCATTACATTTTCTCCTGACTACGCCTTCAGCGTTTCCTTGAGCTTGTAGCGGATGATCTTACCTGATCCGGTGCGCGGAATTTCGGCAATCAGATATACGGCGTGCGGAATCTTGTAGGCCGAGAGACGAGCCTTGCAATGCTGCAGGACCGCCTCGATTTCGACGTGCTGACCGGGCCGCGCTACTACGAACAGTGCGGGAACCTCGCCGAGATGCTCGTGTGCCACCCCAACCACGGCGCAATCAAGAACTGGCGCGAAGGTGTTCACCACCTCTTCGATCTCGGCCGGCGCGATGTTCTGGCCACCACGGATAATGAGTTCCTTCAGCCGCCCGGTAATGGTGAGGAAGCCGTTCTGGTCGCACCTCGCAAGATCGCCGGTGTGATACCAGCCAGCGCGCAGTGCAGCGCGCGTTTCTTCCGGCTTGTTGTGATAGCCAGGCATCACGTTCGGCCCGCGCACAATCAGCTCGCCTTCCTGCTCGGGTGCAACGTCCTGCCCGCTCGCCGGATCGAGGATCCGTACGGCGAGGCCCGGCAGCGGAAGGCCGCAGGAGCCAAGTGTGCGCCCGCCGCGCGGCCAGTTCATTGTCACCATGGTCGAGGTTTCGGTGATTCCGTAGCCGTCGAGCAGCGGCACGCCAAATTGCGCCTCGAATTCGCGATTAAGGGTTGCCGGCATGATCGCGCCGGCGGAAGCGCAAAGTCGCAGACCGGGGATCTTGAGGTCCTTCTCGTCCTTAGTCGCCTGCAATAGATAGTGAAACATCGTCGGTACACCGGGGAAATAAGTGAATTCCCCAGTCTTGAGCAGGCGCACTGCCTCGCCGGTGGAGAAGCGCTCCATGATGTACTCAGTCGCGCCGGCAGCGAGAATCGAGAGCACGGAAAGATTGAGCGCATAGGAATGGAAAAGCGGCAATGGCGAGAGCACCGCATCGCGCTCGCAAAGGCCGGTGATCGGTCCCCAGCACGAGGCCGCAACCCACAGCATACCGTGCACCGTGAGCTTGACACCTTTGGCGCGACCGGTGGTGCCGGACGTGTAAAGAATATAAGACGGCTCGTGCATCAGCGGCGGGTCGCGCGGCGTCGATCTCGCCGCCTTGCCGATCAGATCTTTGTAACGCAACGCCTTCGCGTTCGATGAGCCGCGATCGGTAATGACTAGGGTCTTGAGATTGGGCGCATCCTTTTGCAGCTTAACGAAGAGGTCCGCGCGCTCGGCGGTGGTAAAAACCGCCTTGCATGTCGCGTCGGCGAGGCGATAAGCGATCTCCGGCTCGGAGGAATCATAGCTGATTGGTACGCCAAGCGCGCCAGCACGCGTGATGCCAAAACAGGCTTCCACCCATTGCACCGAATTTGGCAGCATGATCGCGACTGTGTCGCCGGGTTCGACGCCATGGTCCGCGAGATGGCCCGCTATGTTGGCCGTACGGTCGAACAATTCCGCGAATGTGACTTGCGATCGCGCGTCGCGATACGCAATTTTGGCCCCGCGCTCATTGGCATGGCGGCGCAACAGTTCAGGGACCGGGGCAATCAGTTCAGTTTGCAGCATCGATCCTCCTCCCTCACGCCATGCTGAACCCGCCGCTGATGCTTAAAGTCTGGCCAGTAATCCAGCCACTCTTTGGCGACACCAGCAGCACGACCATCGGTGCGACGTCACCGGCCTGCCCGAGCCGGCGCACCGGATAGAACTTCACCAGTTTCTCGCGGTTTGCCTCAACCCATTCCTTGTCATGATCGGTCTCGACCAGACCAAGCGAAACCGTGTTAGCGGTGGTGCCGTTGCGCCCAAATTCGCGCGCCAGCGATTTCATCAGCGCCACGACACCGGCGCGCGCGGCAGCGACGATTGCGAGACCGGATTCTCCGACGCGCGAGGAATCACCGATCACGCTGATGATCCGGCCATTGCCGGCCTTCTCGAAATGCGGCGCCGCGGCGTGGCAACAATGAATTGCGCCATAGAGGCAGGCGTCGATCTGTCTCTTCCAATCTTCCGGCGTTGTTTCGACGAAACGTTTTCGCAGCGCAAGCCCGGCGTTGTTGACGAGAATGTCGAGACCTCCGAAATCCTTCACCACCGCCTCGACCATCGCCTTGACCGCGGCGAAATCGGCGACGTCGGCCGCGTAGGCTCTGGCCTTGCCGCCCTTGCCCGTGATCTCCGCCACTAGCGTCTCGGCGTCCTTGGCCGAGCTTCGATAGTTGACCGCGACCGCCGCGCCTTCGGCGGCCAGGCTCAACGCGATCTCACGCCCGACACCACGACCTGCCCCGGTGACCAGCGCAACCTTGCCCTTTAATCCCAAATCCATTGTTCACTCGCTATTGTTTGCCCGAGGTCCGCGCCGCCTCGATCAAGCGGAACAGGCGCTCAGGCGTGACCGGAAGTTCGTTGATGTCGATGCCAAGCGGCGCGAGCGCGTCGGCAATCGCGTTGGCGATGGCCGCTGGCGCACCAATGGTGCCGCCTTCGCCCATGCCGCGAAAGCCGCCGAGTGTGGTCGGCGATTCCATTTCGAGATGGACGACCTTCATCGGCGGAATTTCGCAGGCCGACGGCACCGGATAGTCCACGAGGCTGGCGGTGTGGATCTGGCCTTGATCGTCATAAATTACCTCCTCATAAAGCGCCGCACCGATGCCTTGTGCGACGCCGCCATGGACCTGGCCGTCCACAATCAGCGGATTGACCAGCCGCCCGCAGTCTTCCGCCGCCACGAAATGCTCAACGCGCACCTCATAGGTCTGTGGATCAATTTCGACAGTCGCGATGTGGCAGGCCGACGATGTAGTGCCAAACACGGGATCGTATGTTTTGGTGGCGGCGAGCTCTTCGCGCGCCTCGACCGGTAAGCGACCCATTTCCGAATAGACCGCGCGTGCGACCTCGCGGAAAGTGAGCGAGCGGTCGGTGCCGGCAACCGACACTTTGCCGTTTTCGGCGGTGAGATCAGTGGGCGCGGCTTCGAGCAAATGCGATGCAGCATTGAACACTTTTTCGCGCACGGCCTGCGCCGCAAGCGTCGCGGCGCCGCCCGCCAGCACCAGGCTGCGGCTCGCGTAAGTGCCGGTACCTCCGGCTACCGCGGCGCTGTCCCCCTGCACAATCCGGATGTCCTCAAAGCGCGCGCCGAGATGCTCGGCGACAATCTGCGCCAAAGTCGTTTCCAGTCCTTGCCCATGCGAGGCGACCCCGAAGGCAGCCGTCACCGCACCGGTCGAATCGACGCGGATGATGGCGGTTTCCGTGCCGGTGTTGATCGGCATGCCGGGCGCGACCGAGATACGGGAGCCGATGCCCGTCAACTCGGCATAGCTCGCGATGCCGATGCCGAACCAGCGGCCAGCGGCGCGCACCTCTTTCTGCTTTGCGCGCAGCACGTCGTAACCGATTGCCCGGCAGGCGGCGTCGAGACACTCTTTGAAGCCGGATTTATCCCAAACGATGCCGGAAGCGACCTTGTAAGGGAACTCCTTTGCATCGACGAGATTACGCAGGCGCAACTCCTTTGGGTCGATGCCCAGCTTGGCGGCGGCCATGTCGATGAGCCGCTCCATTACGAAGGTCGAGATTGGGCGTCCGACGCCGCGATAGGGTCCGGTCGGCGCTTTCGAAGTGACGACGCCGCGCACGCGGCCGCGGTAGTGCTCGATACGATAAGGCCCCGGCAGGAAGCTGACGACTTGTACCGGCTCGAGCGCCGCCGTCCACGGGTAGATCGAAAAGGCGCCGACGTCGCCGATCACGTCGGCCCTCAAGGCGAGCGCGCGACCCTCGGCGTCGAGGCCGAGCTCGGCATCGACGACCTCATCAAAGGCCTGACTTGTGGACATCAGGTCTTCCATCCGGTCGCTGGTCCATTTTACCGAACGACCGAGGAGGCGCGCCGCCGCGCAGACGAAAATCTCCTCCGGATAGAGCGAGCCCTTGCCGCCAAAGCCGCCGCCGACATCGGCGGCGACCACGCGGATGTCGTTGCCGGATATGTCGAGCGCGGTTGCGAGCGCATCCCGCACGATCCCAGGTACCTGTGTCGCCGAATGCAATGTGAGCGCGCGCCGACCTGCGTCGTATTCGGCGAGACAGGCGCGTGGCTCGATCGCCACCGCGGTTTTGCGGTGCATGCGGAAGTGTCCCTTGACCCTCACTGGCGCCTCCGCGAGCGCAGCATCGACATCGCCACGCTTGAACTCGCGGTTGACAATGACGTTGCTGCCGGCCTCCTCGTGCAACCGCGGCGCGTCGTCTTTCACGGCTTCCAACGGATCGATGACGACCGGCAACGGCTCGAATTCGATGTCGATCATTTCGAGCGCGTCTTCGGCAAGGTAGCGGCTCTGCGCCACGATGCCGACCACCGGTTCACCGACGTAGCGCACTTTGCCGCGCGCAAGCGGCAGGATCGGTGTGGCGTGATAGCCTTTCATGCGCGACGTCGCTAACAGAGGCGCGACCGTTGCAGCGAGATCCTCGGCGGTGAACACTGCGACCACGCCGTCCGCCTTGCTTGCCGCGCTGCAGTCGATTGCCTTGATGCGCGCGTGCGAATGCTCGCTGCGGCGGAACGCGACATGCAAGACGCGGGGTATCTGGCGATCGTCGGCAAATGCACCGGTGCCGCTTAAGAGGCGGGGGTCCTCTGTCCGCTTGATGCGCGCGCCGACGATTTTCGGACGCGCGTGGATTTCGGCGCCGTCAGTCATAGGCGTCGGGCCCCTTGCGCAACATGTCCCATTGCGCGGCGTCGTGGCCGCAGATTATTCGCGCTCCGCTCTTTTCGATGCGGTCGACCTCAGCGAGTGATTTTTTCAGCGCGTCAGCGTTCCAGGTGTTGCGGGGGATGATGCCGGTATCGATCGTTGCGCGCAGGCTTACCGTGTCGGACGCCAGAAAAAACACGCCGTTGTTTTCGAGCACTACCAATGCGCCGGTAGTGCCGGGCGTGTGGCCGGGCATTGGAACAAGAACGATGCGGTTGTCGCCGAACAAATCGCGCTCGCCGTCGATGGCATCGATCTTCACTGGAAGTTCCCATTCTTGCGCAAGATAGCCGGACATCTCGGCCTCTGGCGCGCGCGCCGCCGCGATCTCCTTTTCGTGGATCATGAAAGTCGCCCGCTTGAAGAAGGCGTTGCAGCCGCAATGGTCGGGATGCAGGTGAGAGCAGACTACGACATCGATGTCGTCGGTCGCGACACCGATCGCCTTGAGTCCGTTCACCACGTGCACACCTTGCGCCATCACCGGCGTCATGACGCGCACGAGTTTGCCCCAGCGTGCTTCAGGATTTTCCGCCACAGCCGGATGGCAGCCGGTGTCGAACAGCACATTGCCCTGGCTGTGCCGCAGCAGCACGCATGACACCGGCGCTTCAAAGGTCTCGCTGCGGTCAACGGCCGGATCGTACATCGATTTGCGCAAGCGCACCCGTCCTCCGGATAGAAAGTGCATGGTCATGGTCATGGTCCGGGCGTGACTTTCGCTTTGACAGCGCGCACCGCGGCGACGATGTGCTCGTAGCCTGTACAGCGGCACAAATTGCCCGATAGCCCTTCACGGATGGCGTCGTCATTTTCGAGGGGGTATTTCTTCAGCATGTCGGTCGCGGTCATCAACATGCCGGGCGTACAGAAGCCGCATTGCAGCGCGTGATGTTCATGAAAAGCGGCCTGTAGCGCATTCATTTTCCCCGGCGCTGCGAGCCCTTCTACTGTCTCCACCCGACAGCCATCGGCTTGCACCGCGAACATTAAACAGGAACGTACACTGTCGCTCTCGACCATTACCGTGCAGGCACCACACACGCCGTGCTCGCAGCCGACATGCGTTCCAGTGAGGCCGAGTTCGCCGCGCAGGAAATCGGCGAGCAGTAGCCGCGGCTCTACGGCGCGCCGGTAGACACCGCCGTTGACGGTCACAGTGATCTCGCGCGTTTTGCTCATGTGGCACTCTCGTTTGCGCGGCGCCACGCGGCGGAGACCGCCCGGCCAGCCAACACGCCTCCCAAATGACGCCGGTAATCCGACGAAGCATGGAGATCGGTGTCCGGCTCGATAGCAGCACGGACAGCACCTATGATGCGGTCCATCAGACCCGGTTCGAGTGCCTGGCCGACCAGCAGCGCTTCGGCTTCGGCGGCGCGCACGGGGGTGTCGCCCACACCAGTCAAAGCGATGCGGGCTTGTGAAATAAAGCCTGCGGACAGCGTCAAAGTCGCTGCCGCGGCGGCGAGCGCGAAATCGCCGCTGCGGCGAGCAACTTCCTCGAAACCCCAGCCGGTTTTCGGCGGTAGCTTCGGCACCACGATCTCGGTGACGATGTCGTCTCGGGCGAGATCGACCGTGAGCGCGCCCACGAAAAAATCGCGAGCGGCGATCGTCCGCTTACCCGAAGCCGACGCAATGTGAAGTTCGGCATCAAGCAGCAGCGCCATCATCGGTAGTTCGGCGGCGGGGTCGGCATGCGACAAGCTGCCGCCAATGGTCCCGCGATTCCGGATGGCGAGGTGTGCCACGTGCGTCATGGCGGAGGCGAGAACCGGCAGATGTCGGGCGATGACCGGCGAGGTTTCGAGCTGATAATGCCGTGTGAGCGCGCCGACACGAATTTTTTTTCCTGCCTCCTCGATGAAGGCCAGGTCGCCTATCCGGTTGATATCGATGAGAACCGACGGACGCAGGAGACGGAAATTGAGCATCGGAACGAGGCTTTGGCCACCAGCGATGATCTTCGCGTCGCCACCGCCATCAGCCAACGACGCGACTGCCATGTCGATACTGTCGGCAATCACATAGTCGAACGCTGCAGGCTTCATGGCTGTCGAAAGTCTCACGCCGCAATGACTTTCATAATTAGACTATGTAGGCTATCGTCAAGTCAAGAAGTCGCGCGCAAGGTGCGCCGCAAGGCGAGGCGAAAAATAGATCACGCGCCAATACGGAGTGGCGGTTGAGTCAGGTTGTGAGTTTGAGGCGCCGCTCGCCGGTGCAACGCCGCGCCCGCCCGCTACGGGCGAAACCAGTGCGCGTCATTCACGAGCGCAACTGCTCGGTTGGCCGCACGGTCGCTATCCTGAGCGACAGCTGGGCGTTTCTTGTGCTCCGCGAAAGCTATTTTGCCGCCACGCGTTTTGAGACGTTTCAATCGGCGCTCGGAATTCCGCGCGCGACGCTTACGCAGCGATTGCGCATGCTTACCACGCAGGGCCTGCTCCGGCGCGTGCAATATTCGGAGCGCCCCCAGCGCTTCGAATATCGGCTCACGGCGATGGGCATGGATCTCTATCCAGTAATGATGGCTCTCCTCGCCTTTGGTGACAAATGGTTGAAGAAAACCACCAAGCCGCCGATCTACCTCGTCCACAATCTTTGCGGTGAAGTGTGCCGACCGATGGTGGCCTGCTCGCAGTGCAAGGAAGAGGTCAATGTCAAAACCGTTAACTACCGCGATGGTCCCGGCGCTGGCATCACGCCCGTCGTTGACGCAAAGCGCAACCGACGGCCTTCCGATCCGACCTTACTCGACCGTGGAAGGCCGAGTTCGGTTGCCCAGACGCTGAAAGTTATCGGCGACCGTTGGAGCTTCATGGTGATCCGCGAAGCCTTCTTCGGCATCCGTCGTTTTGACGATCTGCAAAACACGCTAGGCATCGCGCCTAACATTCTTACGGATCGGCTTGATCGACTTGTGGCGGAAGGAATCTTTAAGCGCCGCAAATACCAGGACCTCCCAGAGCGCTACGAATATCCGCTCACCGATAAGGGCAAGGACCTCTACGGTCCGCTGATCGCGATGCTGCGTTGGGGCAACGACTGGCTCGCGCGCGGCGAAGTTCCGCTGATTCTGAAGCACAAGGATTGCGGCAAAGACTTCAATCCCACTGTGGTCTGCGACCACTGCCGCAAGCCACTCAAAGCTAAGGAAATGAGCTACCGCTTAAATTATCGGCCCCGCCGCGACAGCCGCCCACTCAAGCCGGGACGGCCGCTCGCGCTCGAGGAAACCTGAAGTGACCGAACGTGATGAAAAGCGCTGAAACAGCGGGCCACTATTGACATGCATTACTAGACTGACCAATCATTGGAGCAACAACAAAAAAGTGCCGGGGGAGGACTATCGATGCAGATCAAGCGCACGCTTGCGTTCGTTGATGACGTTGCGATCGAAGCCGGGCAAACCGTGAACCCGCCGCTGCGCAAGGTCGCAGTCGTTGCCATTATCGACAATCCATTCGCTGGAAAGTTCGAAAAGGACTTAAGCCGGCTCACCAAAGCGAGCGAAGAGATCGGCCGCCATATAAGCAACATGGCGGTCGCGCTGCTCGCCCCGCACAAGCCAGAAAGCTACGGCAAGGGTGCGGTGATCGGCATCAATGGCGAGCAAGAGCATGGCGTCGCGATGCTGACGACCGTTTTCGGAAACGTCATGCGCGACGCGGCTGGCGGTGGCAAGGCGTGGATTTCTTCGCTTACCAAGCGCGCAGCACCGGGCGCAAGTATTGACATCCCGTTCGCGCACAAAGATGCGCTCTATGTGCGTTCGCACTATGACGGCATTACGATCACCCTACCCGACGCGCCTCTGCCGGACGAAATCGCCTTGATCTGCGCGTTTGCTAACCGCGGCCGCCCCAACCATCGCGTCGGCGGACCGAAGGCGAGCGAGATCAAGGGCGTCGATGGCCTAACATGAGGCCGGCGAGAACGGCACTATGAGTAACTTTCGGAGCTGGCCATGACGACTTGTAAGACCGGTGCTGAGCACATTAAATCCCTCAAGGACGGTCGCACCGTCTATATCGACGGCAAGCTCGTTGCCGACGTCACCGAACATCCGGCCTTCCGCAATTCCGTGAAGTCGGCGGCGATGCTCTACGACTTCCAGGCCAAGCCCGAAAACATCGAGCTGATGACGTTCGTGCCGAATGGTTCGAACCGTCGCGTCAACCGTTCCTGGCAGATGCCGCGCAACTACGGCGAAATGGCGCAGCGGCGCAAAGCCATGCAGGCCTGGGCCGCCCTCTCCTACGGCTTCATGGGCCGTTCTCCCGATCACCTTGCCTCCACGTTGGTCGGCCAGCGCATGGGCATCGAAGTCTTCGAAAAGCACGGAGCCGAGCGCGCCAAGGCGTTGCACGATTATTTCGAGGAGGCCAGCCGCAATGACTACTTCCTCACTTATGTCATCATCAATCCGCAGGCGGAGCGCGCCAAAGACTGGGGCGAGCAGAAGGAAGAACTGGTCGCGCGCATCGTCGACGAGGATTCCAGCGGCATCACCATCCGCGGCGCCAAGATGCTGGGTACGAGCTCGATCATGGCCAACGAGGTTTTCGTCGCCAACCTGCAGCCGTTAAAGCCGGGCGAAGAGGACCTGGCGTTCTCTTGCGCGCTGCCCATGAACGCCAGAGGCATGCGCGTGCTCTCCCGCAAGTCCTACGAAGCGGCTGCTGTATCCATTTTCGACAATCCGATTTCGTCACGTTTCGATGAGAACGATGCACTAATCTATTTCGAGGACGTCAAGGTGCCTTGGGAGCGTGTGTTCGTATTCCGCGACCCCGACATGTGTCGCGCCCAATTCCACGATACACCAGGGCATTCCTATCAGAACTATCAATCTCAAATACGCTTATCGGTAAAGATCAAGTTTCTCACCGGGCTCGCTCATCGGCTTACCGAGGCGATCGGCACCACCAACATTCCCTCAGTCCGCGAACAGCTCGGCTACCTCGCGGCGCAGACCAGCATGGTCAATGCGATGTTGGCCGGTATGGAGGCGGAAGGCTCGATGCGTGGCGAGTGGTACGTGCCCAACAAGCACTACATGTATTCCGCTCAGGTACTCACGCAGGACCTTTACCCCCGCGTTGTTAATACGCTGCGCGATCTCTCGGGCGGCGCACTGATAATGCTGCCATCCTCGATTCATGACTTCGCGGATCCGCACATCAAGAGGATCATCGAAGTTACACAACGCGCAGCGAAGATGGCGTCAGAAGAGAAAGTCAAATTCCTTAAAGCGGCATGGGACGCCATTGGTTCCGAATTCGGCTCGCGCCACACGCAATACGAGATGTTCTACGCCGGCGCGCGTTTCGTCACCTGTGGTCATAGCTACCGCACGTTCGATTGGGATGGCGCCACTGGCATGGTCGATGGCCTTTTGAATACCTACCAACTGGCGGACGAGCTCGGCCGGAAAGTGAACTGACAGGACGCGAGCAGCCATGAAAGTCGCCATCACCAATCTCGGTCAGATCGTTACTGGCAACTGGCGTGAGCCATTCGCGTCCGGCGACACGATCATTATCGATAGTGAGCGCATCACATCCGTTGGCAACGCACCGGCCGACTCCGTAAGCAAAGCCGATGTGGTGATCGACGCCGACGGTATGACGGCGATTCCCGGCCTGATCGACTCACATGTCCACATTACGTTCGGCGATTACACGCCACGCCAGCGCACCGTCGGCTATCTGGAAAGCTACTTGCACGGCGGCACCACGACCGCCATCTCGGCGTCGGAAGTGCATGTTCCGGGCCGGCCACGTGACGTCGAAGGCGTCAAGGCGCTGGCAGTGGCCGCGCAGCGCTGCTTTGCCGATTACCGACCGGGCGGCATGCGCGTCATCGCCGGATCGGTGATCCTTGAACCGGGTTTGCAAGCAGCGGACTTTCGCGAGTTGGTGCAGAAGGGTGTTCGGCTGGCGAAAGCGGGTTTCGGCGCGGTCAAAAGCTCATACGATTACGTCCCGCTCGTCGCCGACGCCAAAGCGGCGGGCATGATAACCACTTGCCACACAGGTGGATCGTCGATCCCGGGTTCCGGTGCCATCACCGGCGATCATTTGCTGAAGATGCATCCGCACGTGTCATTTCATATAAATGGCGGACCGACTGCCATGCCGGATGCCGATTTCGAGCGAGTGATTAAAGAATCCAAGATGGCCTTGCAGGTCTGCACCGCTGGAAATCTTCGCACGACGCTGCTCTGCGCACGGCTCGCCGACGCTAATGGCGCCTTTGAACGTTTCATAATCGCGACAGACACGCCGACTGGCAGCGGAATCATGCCACTCGGCATGCTCTATACGATCGCGCATCTGTCGAGTCTAACCGACCTGCCACCGGAGCGCTTCATCTGCGCTGCCACCGGCAGCAACGCAAGAGTTTACGGCTTGGACAGCGGCTTGCTCGCACCCGGCAAGGCCGCCGATCTGGTCCTGATAGACGCGCCGGATGGTGGGACGCAAAAGACCGCGCTTGCCGCCATCAAGCACGGCGACATCGCCGCGATCGGTGCGGTGGTGACCGCCGGCGTGCCACGCTTCGTCGGCCGCAGTCGCAACACGCCGGCAACCACGCGTAAAGCACGGGTTGCATCTTCGCGCGTGACACAAGACTTTGCCGCGGCGGCGCATTAGGACCCCAACTGCATGCGCGAGAGCCGGACCCGTGAGACCGAGACGGCTACTCGCTGGGGCACTGTCGCCAGAGATGCTGGCCACAGCAAGAGAACTCGGTGGCGGTAAAGCGCGATGATTTATCAGCAGCTCATTAATGGCCTGATGCTTGGCGCTTCTTACGCGCTGATCGCGATCGGCTACACGCTGATCTTCGGCGTGCTCAACCTGCTGTATTTCGCGCACGGCGAGGTGTTTATGATCGGCGCGTTCGCCGGCCTGTTCTTGGTGCTTTATGCCGGCGCCAACATTTATGGCGCGCTCATCGGCGCCATGGTGATTTGCGGCATTGTCGGCGCGATCGCGGTCGCCGTTGCGATCCGCCCGGTGCGCAAGGACCGACCGCTGGCGCCGTTGATCAGCACCATCGGACTCACCATCGTCATCCAGAATCTCGCGGTTTATCTCATCGGCGGCCAGCAGCTCGCTTTCCCCGAGACCATCGCGCAGAAGCTCTATCGCTTCGGGCCAATCACCATCAGCCAGGCGCAGATCTTCATCCTCGGCGTGGCGCTGGCGCTGATGGTGTTGCTTTGGCTCTTCATCGAGCGCAGCAAGACCGGCCGCGCCATCCGTGCCACCGCCGAGAACCACGAAACCGCAGCGTTGCTTGGCGTTGATGTCAATCGCGTGGTGCTGATTACTTTCATCATCGGCTCCGGCATCGCCGGCGTCGCCGGCGTGCTCGACGGCGTAAAGAACAGCGCGGTTTCGCCCTTCATGGGGTTGAGCGCCGCTGTCAAGGGACTGATCGTGATGCTGCTGGGCGGACTCGGCAACGTGCCCGGCGCCATGGTCGCAGGGCTGATGCTCGGCATGATCGAAATC
>DATAPP010000131.1:0-2460 GCA_036265125.1 Pseudolabrys sp.
ATTGTCGGCCGTGATCATGTGGTGCAGCGCGATGCGCTTGCCCTTCGGCGGCCCCTCTTCGCCCGCGGCGCGATTCATGCCCGGCAGCCACCATTTCGAAATGACCTCCGGCTTGGTGATATTCTGCAGATCGACCACGCACAGGATATGGTCGGTAAAACCATCGAAATGCGCCGACACATAGGCGTAGCGGCCGCCCGGCCACCACAACCGGTTGATGCCGAAGCCGGGCATTTCCAGAAATGCGATCTCGCGCATCTCGGCGGGTTTTGAGACGTCGTGGATCGACAGCCCCGAGCGGAATTTCTTCACCTTGGTGATACTGTCGACCAGCGTGTTCTCGAAATAGCCGCGCATGTTGTCGTAGGACTGCATCGCGACGATGTTGGCGCCGTTCGCGAGCAGCAGCAGATCGTTCGCCACCTGCAGATGGTGCGTACGCGTATTGACGCCGGCAGTGAAGAAATTCACGGGTTTGAGATTGCGCGGGTCGGAGGCATCGAGCGTTGTCATGCCGTCGCTGAACATGTGCCCGACATAGTGTCCTGGTTCAGAAGTTCATAGCATTTTGGATGGCGATCGTGCGCGTGCAGAAGCGCTCGATGGCGGCGAGGATGTCGTCTGCGCTCTTTGTCCAGGTGAATGGTTTTGGGGCGCCGTTGTGTTGGCTGATGAATTCGCTGATGGCGGCTTCTAGGGCCGGAACGCTGCGATGAACGCCGCGTCTGATTTGCCGGTCGGTCAGCAATGCGAAGAAGCGCTCGACCTGATTGAGCCAAGAAGCTCCGGTCGGAGTGAGGTGGACATGCCATTGGGGTCGCTTGGCAAACCAATTGCGGATCAAGGGGGTCTTGTGGGTCGCATAGTTGTCCATGACGATGTGGATATCGAGATCGTCGGGAACGGCAGCTTCGACCGCATCGAGAAAGCGACGGAACTCGGTCGCGCGATGGCGGCGATAGCATTTGCCGATGACGCGGCCGGTTGCGGTGTCGAGCGCGGCGAACAAAGAGGTGACGCCGTGGCGGGTATAATCGTGGGCACGGCGCTCGACTTGGCCCGGACGCATGGGAAGCAGTGGTTGGCTCCGATCAAGCGCCTGGATTTGGCTCTTCTCGTCGACGCACAACACCAGGGCGCGTTCCGGCGGCGCCATGTAAAGCCCAACGATATCGCGCACTTTCTCGATGAACCGCGGGTCGGTGGAGAGCTTGAACGTCTCGCAACGATGCGGCTGCAGACCGAAGGCGCGCCAGATGCGCTGCACGCTCGAAACCGAGATGCCCGAAGCCTTCGCCATATGGCGCGAACTCCAGTGCGTGGCGCCCGCGGGGGTGTGCTCCAAGGTCCGCACGATCACAGCTTCGATCTGCTTGTCCTGGATCGTGCGCGGAGCGCCCGAACGCGGCTCGTCATAGAGCCCATCCAGGCGCGCCGCGAGAAAGCGGCGTCGCCATTTGCCGACCGTGGCCGGGTCGATCCGCAACCGCCTCGCGATTTCCTTGTTCTGCCCCCCGCCGCTCGCTGCCAACACGATGCGCGCTCGCAGCGCCATCGCCTGAGCCGTCTTGCGCCGCCGGCAAAGCCCCTCCAGTTCCGCACGCTCCTCATCCGTCAAAACGACAGGGGGCACCCTGCGACCAGCCATTGCATCCTCCGCCTCAGAATCCCCTATTCTGAAGCGAACTTCTGATTCGGGACACTAGCAGCCTGTCGGACTGGGGGTTGATTTCTATATGCCAGACATCTGCTGCGGATTGAGCGATTAAGTTTGCTGAAAATTATCGCTACGATTGCGGATGGCCGCTGGCGGGAGGTGTCGAGACACCGGGCCGCGATCCAAGCCAATATCGAAAGCGCTCAGCCGAGGCTGAGCGCGTGCATCCGCTTGATGTTCCAGGCCATAGTAACCAGGCTCCACTCGCCGCGGACGCAATCGAGCCCGCGCAGCAGGAATTGTCGGAATCCCATCACCGATTTGATGATGCCGAACACCGGCTCTGGGGTCTGCTTGCGCAGACCGTAGAGTTGTTTGCCTTGCGGTGTCCGCAGACGCCAGGCCATGGCTTCGACCGGCGTCGGGTTTTCCGGCGCCGGAGGCGGCGCGGCAAACCGCTCGCGCCAAGATGGATGATGCGGCTGCCGCCCGGTCGCAATCAGCGGCTCGATGTTCGCCGCCGCGCATGCCATCACATTCGCCTCGCTGAAATAGCCGTTGTCGGCCAACAGCGTTTCCGGCCGGCCAAGCTGTTCCGGCAAAGCATCGACCTTCTCCAGCATCGGCGCGATCTGCTGCTTGTCGTTGGGCGCCTGAACCACGTCCGTCGCGATCACCAGAAGGCTTTCGGTCGCCACCACCGCCTGCGCGTTGTAGCACTGTTCAAACCCGCCGCCCGCCACCGGCATGATGCGCGAGTCTTCGTCAGTCAGATTGATCTGATCCTTGGCTTGCGGCCCCTC
>DATAPP010000132.1:0-3060 GCA_036265125.1 Pseudolabrys sp.
ACCTTTGGGTGTGCGCAGGAGAACCACGGCGCCGGGGACGAGGAGCTCCTTGGCGGTCGTGTCGACCATTGCTTGCAGTGCTGCCGAGTCGATTGGCTTGAGCGCTGACGAGCCGGCCGTAGAAGCAGGCCGCGAGCACGCTGCCATAAGGAGACCAACACCGACCAGCAAGCTCGCTCCGGCGCGTATGGGAAATTGAAACGTCATTTGCCAATGACCATTGTTGCGGGCGTACCTCAAAATGTCGAACACACATTCATCGGGCCTAACGAGAATTAGACTACATCTTGCGAATCACTGAACCCTCAGCTTCTTCGGCTCTATGAATTGCGCGGAGGATTTCCGCACGATCAGTCGGAGTAAATTATCCCTTGGTAGCTGAGGGTAAACGCCGCTTCTTCTATTCCTTCACACGCGTGTCGATCGCGATCCAATTTACTTCCCAGGTCTTGCCGTTGTCTGTTGAGAACGATTGCTCGAACTTGCAGAATTCCGGTTTGATGTCCGAGATGATGAAGCGCACAAGGACCGGGCGTCCGTTGAAATCTTCGTGATCGTTCCGATCGATCGGTGGGTATCCAGGAAGCTTTGCCTTTGACGTTGTTGGGATGGACTCTAGCTCTTGAATGTAGTCGGCTGGTAGCTGCCAGTGTTTGGCGCCCTGGACGATCAGGTTTTTGTAATCGCAATCGGGCAAAGGCGGATCGAGCTGCGGGTGGGCATGATAGAGCGAAACGAGGAGCGGCCGTTTCGCATTATCCTCCGGCCACACGTAATGATTTTAATAGAGAGCCTCGCCGGAACCGCCTAAGTTCATGCCTCGATGGCGGATGAAGCAAAATCGAAAGTCCGATTGGAGATCGCCCACGTTCTTTTCATCGACATCGTCGGCTATTCCAAATTGCGCATCAACGAGCAGAGCGCTCAGATTGAGAAGTTGCGCGAGATCGTCCGCGGGACTGAGCAATTCCGCGCCGCTGAAGCTGAAGGAAAGCTGCTCCGGTTGCCGACCGGTGACGGTGGCGCGCTTGCTTTCCGCAACAGCCCGGAGGCACCGGTGCTTTGCGCCGAGGAAATTGCCAAAGCGCTAAAGAGTCATCCCGAGATCCGGATCCGCATGGGCATCCACAGTGGTCCGGTTAACGAAGTCACCGATTTGAATGAGCAGGCGAACATCGCCGGCGCCGGCATCAACATCGCCCAGCGCATCATGGATTGCGGTGACGCCGGCCACATTCTCGTTTCGAAGCACGCCGCAGAAGACCTCGAGCAATACGACCAGTGGCAGCCGTATCTTCATGATCTTGGCGAATTCGACGTGAAACACGGTGAGCGTTTGCACGTCGTGAACTTTTACAACGGCGAGATCGGCAACCCTGCCGTTCCGGAAAAATTCAGTAGGAACGCGCTTGCTGGAACGACGCGATCTGCAATCAAGAAGCGGCGCGCCTATTCGATCGCGGCAATAGCGATCGGTGTGTTGATCATCCTTGGTGCGACTAGCGTGTTTTTAATAACGCGAACCGCTTTCCGAAACGGAACGGGACGCGGCGGATCTGCGTCGCCGGTCTCGGAAAAAAGCATCGCCGTCCTCCCGTTTCAAAACCTCAGCGACGATAAATCGAATGCTTACTTTACCGACGGCATCCAGGACGAAATCCTTACCAGGCTTTCGAAGATTGCCGAGC
The DNA here is from genome assembly GCA_036265125.1 of Pseudolabrys sp. Lineage (GTDB taxonomy): Bacteria > Pseudomonadota > Alphaproteobacteria > Rhizobiales > Xanthobacteraceae > Pseudolabrys. The sequence continues at coordinate 1,689 of DATAPP010000132.1, forward strand.
TCAAGGTGATCTCGCGCACCTCCACACAGAAATATAAAAGCACGCCCGAGAACTTGCGTGAGATCGGCCAACAATTAGGTGTAGCGCATTTTCTCGAGGGCAGTGTGCAAAAAGTCGCTAATGCTGTGCACGTGAACGTGCAGCTGATTCGCGCCGCAACGGCCGAACATTTATGGGCGGAAAGCTACAATCGCAAACTTGACGATGTCTTTGGAGTTGAAGGTGAAGTGGCCAGCGCAATTGCCGAGCAGCTCAACGCCAAGCTCACCGGTGCTGAGCAAAAAGCCGTTGCGGAGAAGCCGACTCAGAATGCAGCCGCTTATGACGTTTACTTGCACGCGGTCGCAATCGATAACGCACTCACCCTCGACACGACAAGGCGGGCCGCTGACCTTTATGACGAGGCGGTTCGGCTTGATCCTCAATTCGCGCTGGCATGGGCCCGCCTAGCCGTCGCGCGAAGCCAGCTGTATTTTAACGGAATTGATCTGGACAGCAACAGCGCTGCTGCAGTGAAGGAGGCGGCGGATCGCGCGATGTCGTTCCAGCCCGAGCTCGGGGAAGCGTGGCTCGCGCAGGGTGTCTATCGCTACCGCGTTCTGCGCGATTTCCACGGGGCGCTCGAGTCGTATAAAGAAGCGCTCAGGCGTTTGCCAAACAGTGCTTTTGTGCTTCAGCAGATGGCTCACCTTGAGCGACGGCTTGGGCAGGCTGACGTCGCGCAAAAACACTATCAGGCAGCCGCACAATTGGATCCGCGCAACATCGGCATCCTTTTAACCTTGGCCGACACATTCCAAACTGCCCGTCGTTACGACGAAGCGCGGGCGGTCGTTGATCGGGCGCTGGAGATCTCACCCGGGAATGAGGCCGCACTCGGGGAGAAGGCATTGACCTTCCAGGTGCAGGGTCGACTCAACGAAGCCGCCGAGATTCTGGCGAAGGCTCCCGCGAATTCCCAGGACGAGATCCTTACCATGACGAGAGCCTTTCAGCCCTACTACGAGAGGCGCTTCGATGACGCAATCGCTCAGATTCAGCAGAAGACGCCTGCGGCAGTTGCTAACGATCCTCGCATCATGACGCTGCTTGGTTACTGCCAGAAACTCGTCGGTAAGGACAACGCCGCTCGCGATACCTTCATACGTGCTGCTGCGGCGATGAAGCCAACGCCTGACTCCGTTGTTGCTGTCGATGCGCGACTACTGCCGGTCTGTCTCGCTCAGGTTTACGCCGGCCTTGGCGAAAAGGAGAAGGCACTGGAGCAGGCGCGCCATGCCATCGCTGATTACGACGGTGACGCTTTAGCGAAACCTTACGCAGAGACGGCGCTGGCGACCGTCCAGGCCCAAGTTGGCGATATCGATTCAGC
>DATAPP010000133.1:0-19455 GCA_036265125.1 Pseudolabrys sp.
CGAAGAAACAAGCGGTTACGCGCGATGACGTTTATCGCTTTGCGGATGGAGCAATCGAACACGGCAAACCGGAAGCTGCCGCAGCCGCGATCATCTGCTTCGAATGGCTGCAGCGCCCGGAAAACGTCTTAGCCGGCGTACTGCGGTGGCCGGACTATCGAAGCAAGGAATGGCCGAATGCCATTAAGATTTTGCACCATAAAACCGGTGCAACCGTCTGGCATCCCCTGGAAGACATTCTGGATGGCGTGCTTGTGCGGTTCTATCCAGAAGCTGAAGCGGTACTTGAGAAACTCCCGCGCCGCGGCGTCCCCATGATCTTGCGCGAGATCAAAACGCGCGGCGGAGTTGCGTTCAAGCCGTATAGTTACAGCGGCTTTGAAAAGCTCATCCAGAACTTGAGGAAGAAGATTAGCGGGCTCCCGGGCTATTTCACCCTGGACGCGTGCCGGCATGGCGGCATGACCGAGCTTGAAGAGGCGGCACTCACAGAGGGCCAGGGTCGCGCCCTCTCCGGCCACAAGACCGCACAGGCGTATCGCGGCTACGCCAAAGAGACGTTCGATCGGGCGATGTCGGCCACCCGCAAGCGCCATGCGCATCGGCTCGCGAACGCACAGAGTACATCCGTTCAGAATGACGGGCGGATTGGCGTTCAGAATGAAAATCTAGATGCAAAGAAAACGAATGCTAACTGACGGGGCAACAACGCAAAACGGTGGCTGGGGCGCCAGGATTCGAACCTGGGAATGGCGGAATCAAAATCCGCTGCCTTACCACTTGGCTACGCCCCAACAGGTACCGGAGAGCCGCAGTCGCGCGCGCGGCGGCGGGACCATAGCGGCGTGGAGGAGCCCAAGCAACGTCCAGTGCCCTTGTTATATTGAACAAAACCGTGCGTTGACCCCTCTTGGGCCGAGGCTAGATTAGCCGGGCATGAGTTATCGCGCTCCCGTTGCTGATATTGCCTTTAGCCTCAAGCACGCTGCCGGCCTGAAAACCGCGCTGGCCGAGGGACTTTATGGCGACCTCGACGAGCAAACGGTCGATTCGGTGCTGGCGGAGGCCGGGCGTTTCGCCACCGATATCATCGCGCCGCTCAATGGCGTTGGCGACAAGTTCGGGACGCCATTCAAAAACGGCATCGTCACAACGCCGCCAGGCTGGAAGCACGCCTACACGACCTGGGCCGCGGCCGGCTGGAATGGCCTCGCCGCGCCGGCCGACTGGGGTGGTCAGGAACTGCCGCAGGCGGTGAACGCGGCCTGCATCGAGATGTGGAATTCGGCATCGATGGCATTCGGCATCGGGCCTGTGCTGACCATGGCGGCAATCGATGCCCTGCATGCCTATGGAAGCGAAACGCTCAAAAAGGAATATCTCGGCAGCCTCATCAGTGGCGAGTGGATGGGCACCATGCAGCTCACCGAGCCACAGGCCGGATCGGACGTCGGAGCGCTGCGCAGCAAGGCCGAGCGTGCAAATGACGGCAGCTATCGCATCACGGGATCGAAGATTTTCATTACTTACGGCGAGCACGATCTCACAGACAACATCATCCATTTCGTGCTTGCACGGCTGCCCGACGCGCCGCCAGGCACCAAAGGCATTTCGCTGTTTCTGGTGCCGAAAGTGATGCCGGACGGCACTCGCAACGACGTGCGCGCCCATTCGGTCGAACACAAGCTCGGCATTCATGCCTCCCCCACTTGCACCATGGTCTATGGAGACCATGGTGGCGCCGTGGGATTCCTCATCGGCGAGGAGAACAAGGGCATGGCCTGCATGTTCACCATGATGAACCGGGCCCGGCTTGCCGTTGGTCTGCAGGGCGTTGGTATCGCCGAGCGCGCAACGCAGCAGGCGCTTTCCTATGCGCGCGAGCGCAAGCAGGGCGCGGCCGGCGCGATCATCGCCTATCCTGATGTCAAACGCATGCTGCTCACCATGCGCGCGCTGACCGGCGCAGCGCGCGCAATCTGCTATGCGACCGGCATCGCCATCGATCGGTCGCTGCGCGCAAAAACTGAAGAGGGGCGTAAATCCGCGAACGATCGCGCCTCTCTTCTCACCCCGGTGGCCAAGGCCTTTTCAACCGATATCGGCACTGAGGTCGCTTCACTCGGCGTTCAGGTCCATGGCGGCATGGGTTACATCGAGGAGACCGGCGCGGCGCAGCACTATCGAGACGCACGCATCGCCGCGATCTACGAAGGGACGAACGGAATTCAGGCCATCGATCTTGTGACGCGCAAGGTGCCCCTCGAAGGCGGCAAGACCGTCGCGCTCTATATCGACGAACTGCGTCGCACCTTGAAGTCGGTGCAGTCAAGCAATGCACCCGCCTTTGGCGAAACGGCAGCGCGCCTTGGCGAAGCAGTCGACAGCCTCGAACGTGCGACACGGTGGGTGCTGGCCCAGAAATCTTCCGACGCGGCACTTGCCGGTGCCACACCGTATTTGCGTTTGTTCGGCAATGCCGCGGGCGGCTGTATGCTGGCCGAGGAAGCGCTCGCGTCGTTGCGCGCGGGAGATGGGGTTGGCCGTACCGCACTCGCACGCTATTTTGCCGAAAACCTCGCAATTCAGGCGAACGGCCTCGAACGCAGCGTGACCGAAGGCGCCGACAGCATTATCGATGCCCAGGCAGCGCTTGCGGAATGACCGCCAGGAGATATTCGCACCGATGTCACTAAAGGGCAAAACCCTGTTCATCACCGGCGGGTCGCGGGGAATTGGCCTTGCGATCGCACTCAAGGCCGCCGCCGATGAGGCGAATATCGCTATCGCCGCCAAGACAGTTGAACCCCACCCCAAGCTTGAGGGCACTATCCACACCGCGGCGGCAGAAATTGCGAAGGCTGGCGGACGGGCCTTGCCACTCGCCGTCGACGTACGCGACGACGCGTCCGTGCAGGCCGCGCTCGATGAGACAGCGGACAAATTCGGCGGCATCGACATCGTCGTGAACAATGCGAGCGCCATCCAGCTCACATCGGTCGCGGCAACCGAGATGCGGCGCTACGACCTGATGCAGCAGATCAATGCCCGCGGCACCTTCATGGTCTCCAAATTTGCCATTCCTTATCTTGTGCGCGCGGAAAACCCGCACATCCTGATGTTGTCGCCACCGCTCGATATGGCCGAGAAATGGTTCGCGCCGCATGCCGCCTATTCGATGGCGAAATTCGGCATGAGCCTGGTGGTATTGGGGCTTGCAGGCGAATTGCGCGGGAAGGTCGCGGTGAATGCGCTATGGCCGCGCACCATTATAGCTACAGCCGCAATCAAGAATTTGCTCGGCGGCGATGCGATGATGCGAATGTCGCGTAAGCCGGAGATTGTTGCCGAGGCCGCCTATCGAGTTTTCCAGAAGCCCAAAAGCTTTACCGGGAACTTTCTGATCGACGACACCTTCCTCGCCGGCGAAGGCGTCAGTGATTTTGATCAATATCGCGCCGATCCCAGCCAGCCGCTGCAGGTTGATTTCTTCGTGCCCGACAGGAGCCCGCCGCCAAACGGCGTCAGCCTGAACGCGAAATCGCGATAGGCACTTCCGCCAGGGCCTGCGAGCGTTTAAGTCTAGCCGATGTCCACTCTCCTGCTCAGTCATCCCGCCTGCCTCAACCACCTCACGCCAGCAGGCCATCCGGAACGGCCGGACCGCCTGCGTGCGATCGAACAGGCCCTGGAAGACGAAAAGTTTCAATCGCTGGCGCGCGTTGAGGCTCCTCTGGGCCCGCTCGATATTGTCGCGCTTTGTCATCCGATGGACTACATCGACGCAATCCGCGACGCCTCGCCGACTGAAGGTCTCGTGCGGCTCGATGCCGATACGGCAATGTCGCCGGGAAGTTTTGAAGCAGCATTGCGTGCCGTCGGCGGCGCCAAGCTCGCCGTGGACGAGGTGATGGCCGGTACGGCGAAAAACGCTTTCGTTGCCACCCGCCCACCGGGACATCACACCGAGACGGCGCGGCCGATGGGGTTCTGTCTCTTCAACAATGCGGCGATCGCCGCGCGCTATGCGCAGAAGGCGCACGGGGCTGAGCGTGCGGCAATAGTCGATTTCGACGTTCACCACGGCAACGGTTCGCAGGACATTTTCTGGTCGGACAAGAGCGTGATGTACTGCTCGACCCATGAGATGCCGCTCTATCCCGGCACCGGCGCCAAGGGTGAACGAGGTGATTTTAACACCATCGTCAACGCGCCATTGTCGGCGGGCGATGGCGGCGACGCCTTCCGCGAGGCATTCGAGACCGTGATCCTCCCTCGTCTGCGTACATTCAAGCCCGACATCATGATCATCTCGGCGGGTTTCGACGCGCACACGCGCGACCCGTTGGCGAACCTCAATCTTGTTGAAGCGGACTTTTCGTGGGCCACCCAAAAACTGATGGAAATCGCGGATACGAGCGCCAATGGCCGCGTCGTCTCATTGTTGGAGGGCGGCTACGATTTGCAGGGCCTGTCGCGATCGGTCGCGGCCCACGTCACCGCGCTGATGCAGGGCTGAAGGATCCGCGCTATAGGATGCCTGTAACGAATCATCGGGCAAGAAACATGGCCGAGAACAACAACATTGACGTCAAGAAGATGCCCTTCGAGAGGGCGATCGAAGAGCTGGAATCGATCGTCAAGGATCTTGAGGGCGGCAAAGTGCCCCTTGAGCAATCGGTATCCCTTTACGAGCGCGGCGAGGCATTAAAGAAACGATGCGAGGAGCTGTTGCGCCAGGCCGAAGCGCGGGTGGAAAAAATTACCCTGGACGCCAACGGCAATCCGACCGGCAGCGAACCGCTTGACGTGGATTGAGCGGCTGCCTGGGTCCTGAAATTCCGGCCTTACTGTCGAATTGCCCGCGATGGCAATTTTGGTGTAAGTGATTGATCCAATTTGTTGGAGTTTGTCTTGTCCGAAGTGTCAAAAACGCCCCTGCTCGACCGCGTCCGCGTGCCGCGCGATCTCAAAAACCTGTCGGCCGATCAGCTTAAACAGCTTGCCGGCGAACTGCGTTCGGAAACCATCGACGCGGTCGCAAAGACCGGTGGTCATCTTGGCGCAGGGCTCGGTGTCGTCGAGTTGACGGTGGCGCTGCACTACGTATTCGACACCCCGGATGACCGTGTGATCTGGGACGTCGGCCACCAGAGCTATCCGCACAAGATCCTCACGGGTCGCCGCGACCGCATTCGCACGCTCCGTCAAGGTGGCGGCCTGTCCGGGTTTACGAAGCGGGCGGAGAGCGAGTACGACCCGTTCGGCGCGGCCCATTCGTCGACGTCGATCTCGGCCGCTCTCGGCATGGCGGTGGCGCGGGATCTGGACGGCAAGAAGCACAACGTCGTGGCCGTCATTGGCGACGGGGCGATGTCCGCCGGCATGGCGTACGAGGCCATGAATAATGCCGGCGCGCGCAATGAGCGGCTGGTCGTCATTCTCAACGACAACGATATGTCGATTGCGCCGCCGGTTGGTGCCATGTCGGCCTATCTGGCACGGCTCATCTCAGGCAAGACCTACCGCACCCTGCGCGATATCGGAAAACAGCTCGCGCGGCACCTTCCAAAATTCTTTGAAGAAAAGGCCGGACGGGCTGAGGAGTTCGCGCGCGGCTTCTGGACCGGCGGCACGTTGTTCGAGGAACTTGGATTCTATTATGTCGGCCCGATTGACGGTCACAATCTCGACCATCTGCTCCCCGTTTTACGCAACGTACGCGATGCCGAGGCGGGACCGATCCTCGTGCATGTGGTGACGCAGAAAGGCAAGGGCTATGCGCCTGCCGAAATCTCCGCCGACAAGTATCACGGCGTGGTCAAATTCGACGTCGCCACCGGCACGCAGGCGAAGTCGAAATCGAACGCTCCTCAATACACAAAGGTGTTTGCGGAAAGCCTGATCAAGGAGGCGCGCAAGGACGATCGGATCATCGCCATCACGGCGGCGATGCCGTCGGGCACCGGTCTCGACCTTTTCGAGAAAGAATTTCCCGATCGTTGCTTCGATGTGGGCATCGCCGAACAGCACGCCGTGACTTTCGCGGGCGGCCTCGCGACCGAAGGCTTCAAGCCATTTGCAACCATCTATTCCACGTTCCTGCAACGCGCGTACGACCAGGTGGTGCACGATATTGCAATCCAACGCCTGGCTGTCCGCTTTGCGATCGATCGCGCCGGTCTCGTGGGGGCGGATGGACCGACCCATGCCGGTGCATTCGATATTGCCTATCTTGGTTGCCTGCCGGGATTCGTTTTGATGGCCGCGGCAGACGAGGCCGAGCTCGTGCACATGGTAGCGACGGCAGTCGCGATCGACGACCGGCCGAGCGCACTTCGCTACCCGCGCGGTGAAGGCCTCGGTGTACCGATGCCGGCGGAAGGTAAACCGCTGGAAATCGGCAAGGGCCGGATTCTGCAGGAAGGTCACAAGGTCGCGCTGCTTTCATATGGCGGGCGACTCGGTGATTGCCTTAAGGCAGCCAAGGAGCTCACGGCGCTTGGCCTGTCGGCCACGGTCGCGGATGCGCGATTCGCCAAGCCCCTCGACCTCGATTTGATTACGCGGCTGGCACGTGAACACGAAGTGCTTGTCACGGTCGAGGAAGGATCAATCGGCGGCTTCGGGACGTATGTCCTGCAAGCACTGGCCGAGCAGGGCCTGCTCGATCAAGGTCTGCGCATTCGCTGCATGATCCTTCCGGATCAGTTCATCGATCAGGATACGCCTGCCGCCATGTATGCGTCTGCCGGCCTGGACGCCCGCGCAATTGTTGCAAAGGTTTTTGAAGCCCTGGGCAAGGACGTCGCGGCCGAGACCGTCAGGCTCGCCTGACGGTCCTAGAGTCTGCGCTTACGGGGTACTTTCTTCCCCTTTTGTCGCGCTTCCGATAGACCGATCGCTATGGCCTGCTTGCGGCTCTTGACCCTTTTGCCGCTGCGCCCGCTTTTAAGTGTGCCCTTCTTACGCTTTTTCATGGCGCGCTCTACATATCTCGAAGCGCCCTTCGAATATTTACGTGCCATACTGCTTCTCCTCAAACAGGCAATCATTTCGGCCGCTGCAGATGTGTCGGCTAATGCGGGTAACGATCGTGTATGGACCATTGTTCCGGGAATTGGTGCATGAGCGGCACGCGCCAACGCGTTGACCGCCTGTTGGTCGCCCGCGGCATTTTTGAAAGCCGCGCCAAGGCGCAGGCCGCGATCGAGGCAGGCCTCGTCACTGCCAACGACCAGACCGTGCGCAAGGCTTCAGAAGAGATCCCAACCGACGCATCCCTGCGCGCGACTTCAGCTCACCCTTATGTGTCGCGAGGCGGCGTCAAACTCGCGGCAGCGCTTGACCACTTTGACTTCAATCCAAAGGGCCGTATCTGCCTCGATGTCGGCGCCTCTACCGGCGGATTCACACAGGTCCTGCTGAACCGTGGGGCGCGGCTTGTCTATGCGGTCGATGTCGGACGCGACCAACTCCACGAGACATTGCGTGCGCGGCCAGAGATCGTTTCGCTCGAGGCCACCGATATTCGCAGCCTTTCCGCAGGCCGGCTCGATGAACGACCGGACTTTGTGACTATTGATGTCAGCTTTATTTCGCTCAAACTGGTTGTGCCGCCTGCAATAGAGCTCATAAAAGCACCTGCCCTGCTCGTTGCGCTGATCAAGCCGCAATTCGAGGTTGGTAGGAGCGCCGTGAAAAAAGGCATCGTGCGCGATGCGGCGCTCCACGCCGGCGTCTGCAAGGATATCGCCGAGCTTGTCGCCTCGCTCGGATGGCGCGTTATCGCGGTTATTCCCTCCCCGATCGAAGGTGGCGACGGCAATGCTGAATTCCTGCTCGGGGCGGAACATGACTGAGCAGCTCAATATCAGCCGCCTCGGTCGCCGCGGAGATGGCGTCGCCGATACACCGGAGGGACCCGTTTATGTGCCATATGCTCTGCCTGGCGAGATCGCCGTGGTCGAGCCAGTCCCTGGCCATCCTGACCGCCGGCATTTGCTGCATATCGACAGGCAGAGTCACGAGCGCGCCGAACCGGTTTGCAAACATTTCGGTGCCTGTGGTGGCTGCGCGCTGCAGCATTGGTCGCTGGCCGAATACCACCTGTGGAAACGCTCGCTGGTGGTGGAGGCATTGGCGCAAGCAAATGTCCTCGCGCCGGTCAACGATCTCATCGATGCGCATGGCGCTGGCCGGCGGCGCGCGGTGCTCCATGCGCGGCGCGGGACCCATGACATTTTGGAGGTCGGGTTTACGGCGCCACGTGCTCACCACATCGTCGCTATTGATGCGTGCCCCATCCTGGCGCCGGGGCTTGGCGGCGCACTCCGGGCCGCCTGGGCGATTGCCGAGACGCTCCGACCGACCGGCAAACCACTCGATATCCATACAACCGCAACGGATTCGGGCCTCGACATTGATGTGCGCGGCTCGGGGGCGGTGAGCGCGGAACGCCTGACCGCCCTCGCAGGCGTCGCCGAGAATCACGAGCTTGCCCGCCTCACACGTCATGGCGAACTCGTTGCGCAACGTACGCAACCAGTCCTCCAGATGGGGCGTGTTCGAGTGCCGCTGCCGCCCGGTGCGTTTCTGCAGGCGACCAGCGAAGGGGAGAAAACTTTGGCACGACTGGTGCTGGATTGTGTGGGGAAGGCGAGGCAGGCCGCCGACCTGTTTGCGGGCATCGGCACTTTCGCCTTGCGGCTTGCCGAGGTGGCACGCGTAAGCGCCGCCGACAGCGATTCCACAATGATTAAAGCGCTGCAACGTGCGGCTTCCACAACGTCAGGACTCAAGCCGATCGAGGGCCAGACGCGTGACCTTTTTCGGCGCCCGTTCATGGCGAACGAGCTCAAAGTCTTCGACGCCGTCGTATTCGATCCGCCGCGCCAGGGCGCCGAAGCGCAGGCGCGCGAACTTGCCAAAAGTGCGGTACCGGTTGTGGTTGCTGTATCGTGCGATGCGGCAACGTTCGCCCGCGATGCAAAGATCCTGATCGGCGGCGGTTACAAACTCGCTGCCGTCACGCCGGTCGATCAGTTCCGCTATTCCCACCACGTGGAGATCGTCGCGAAATTCGTGCGGTAAGCGCCCTACTGAAAATCGATGCCCCCGCCCCAGCGCTCTTGCCATATCTTCTCACCGATGGTGCATGAGATGCGCGGCGCCAGCGACGAGGTCGGCACGACCCGCCCCTCTGGCTGTCGCCCGGCAATCTCCAGCACCAATTTGGTGCGTGTCGCTTCAATGAATTTCTCACGCTCGTGGATCGGCACGACAAACGAGCCCGGGCCGCCAATCACGCAATCCTCGTAGTACACATCGAGGTTTTCGATATCCATGGTCCCGGCGTAGGGTCGATTTAGCATAATCGGCAGACCGTTGATTGTTATGCCGGCGGCCAGCACATCGTCGCGCATTGACTGCACGGGTGGACCGGCGTTGTTGGCACCGTCGCCCGAAACGTCGATCACGCGGCGCAAGCCCTTGTAGCCGCTCTCGTCAAACAGCGGCCTGGCGAAACGCAGGGCACCCGAAATCGACGTTCGCGACGCACGCCGATAGGGCGCACGCGCGATCTCGGCCGCGACCGCGTCGGCGGCTTCCGGTCCATCGATCAACCGCCACGGCATGACGACCTTCTGGTCGAACTGGCCGGCCCACTCAAAATAAGTGATGGCGATCTTGCCATTCGCGCCCTGGCGCAGCGCCTGCAGGAATTCTTTTGAGGTCAACGCCAGAATGTAACCTTCCCGCTGAAGCGCCTGCTCGTCAGGGTCCATCGAGTAGGACACATCGACCGCGATCACGAGTTCGACATCGACCGGGATGGCGTTCGCGCTGCGATCGGCGAACAGGCGCGGAACACCGGCGATTGCCAGGTTCGCTGCCGCAAGACCGGCAAGCGCGAGCGCAGCAATACCCAACAAGCGTTGCGGCATTTTCACTCCCTCACTGCCTGTCGCCATGCTGCCACAGCGGCTGGCGTAAGAAAACGGCGAGAATTATTTGCGTCTTTTGCGCGGTCTGCAACGGTAATTGGGAAAGGAGACAAAAAAATCGCGCACGCAGACTTTGCGAGTCAGCCCTCGATTGGCTCGGTCGCCACGATCTCAATGCCAAAGCCTCCGAGACCCACGTAAGTGCGCTTGCTGGAGGTGAGCAGGCGAATAGAGGAAATGCCGAGGTCCTTGAGAATTTGCGCGCCCAGGCCGATTTCGCGCCATTGCCGCGAGCGGGCCGCATCGGTTCCGGTGTCCCCATGTGGAATCTCGGCCACCGGCACACCAGCCGTCCCATCTCGCAGATAAACGATAACTCCGCGCCCAGCCGCCTTGAATCGCGCAAGTGATGCACGGATCGCTCGCGCGCCGCCGAAAACGTCGCCAATAACGTCCGCGCGATGCAGCCTGGCCAACACGCCATTGCCGTCGCCAATCGTGCCATAGACAAAGGCCATATGATGCACGCGGTCAAACGGCGTGACGTAGGCATAACCGTGCAGAGGGCCGATTTCTGAGGCAAGCGAAAACGCGCCGACGCGCTCCACCAGCTTATCGCGACGCTGCCGGTAAGCAATAAGTTCGGCAATCGAGACTTGTGTCAGTTTGTGCTTATCCGCGAAGGCCGCGACTTCCGGGCCGCGCATGACGGAGCCATTGTCGTTCATCAATTCGGCAAGGACGCCGACAGGCGGCAACGACGCCAGTCTGCAGAGATCCACGCAAGCCTCGGTATGCCCGGACCGCATCAGCACCCCGCCCTCGCGGGCGACCAGGGGAAACACGTGCCCAGGGCGCACGAAATCAGCAGCGCCGTTGTTGTCATTGGCAAGCGCACGAACGGTATTGCAGCGCTCGTCCGCCGAAATGCCCGTCGTCAAACCATGCCTGACATCGACGGAGACGGTAAACGCGGTTCCGAGCGGAGCCTCATTGGCCGCCACCATCGGTTCCAGATGCAGGCGGCGCGCCTGATCGGCGCCAAGCGGGGCGCAAACGATCCCGGACGTATTGCGGATGATGAACGCCATCTTTTCCGGCGTGCAATGCGAGGCCGCGACGAAAAGATCGCCTTCGTTTTCGCGGTCATCGTCATCAGTAACGACAACGATCTCGCCATTGGCGAAGGCCTTGATCGCGGCTTCGACGCGACTGTGGCTGTCGGGCACGGCTTTACCTCGAAGGCGGGTCTATGCGCCCGGTTTGAACGGCCACGCGGCCCCCTCGCCGACCTGACCGCGATGCATCAGATAGTGGTCGGCCAGCACGCACGCCACCATCGCCTCCCCGATCGGCACCGCGCGGATGCCGACGCACGGATCGTGACGGCCCTTGGTGACGACGTCGGTGTCACGGCCATAGCGGTCAACGGTCTTGCGCGGCGTCAGAATCGAGGACGTCGGCTTGACTGCAAAGCGCGCGACGATCACCTGCCCGGTCGATATACCACCGAGAATGCCGCCGGCGTGGTTGGACAGAAACAGTGGTTTGCCGTCATTGCCCATACGCATTTCGTCGGCATTCTCGATGCCACTCATCGCCGCCGTGGCAAAGCCGTCGCCAATCTCCACGCCCTTGACTGCGTTGATGCCCATCAGCGCGGACGCAAGGTCGCCGTCAAGCTTGGCGTAGACCGGAGCGCCAAGGCCAGCCGGCACGCCCTCAGCTAAAATCTCGATCACGGCGCCGCACGACGAACCAGCCTTTCGCACGCCGTCAAGATACTCCTCGAAGAACTTGGCCTGTTTCGCATCGGGGCAAAAAAATGGATTTTTATCGATCTCTGCCCAATCCCAGCGGGCCCGATCGATTTTGTGAGGACCCATCTGCACCAATGCGCCTCGCACGGTCAGACCTGGCACGATCTTGCGGGCGATTGCCCCGGCAGCAACCCGCGCCGCCGTCTCACGTGCCGAAGCTCGCCCGCCACCGCGATAGTCATGGATGCCGTATTTGATGTCATAGGTGTACCCGGCATGGCCGGGCCGGTATTTGTCCTTGATCTCGGAATAGTCCCTGGAGCGCTGGTCGACATTTTCGATCATGAGCATGATCGGCGTCCCGGTCGTGACCTGCCCGCCGCTTTGCTCATCGGTGAACACGCCGGACATGATTTTCACCGCATCCGGCTCCTGCCGCTGCGTGGTGAAACGCGATTGTCCAGGCCGGCGGCGGTCAAGTTCGCGCTGGATATCTTCCTGTTTGAGCGGAATCCGCGGCGGACAGCCATCCACGACACAGCCGATGGCCACCCCGTGGCTCTCGCCGAAGCTGGTAAATCGAAAAAGATGACCGAAAGTATTGAACGACATGACGGTTCCGCGCTTGCCCGGCTTGGTAACGCGCGCTCCCGCCCTGGTCAATTAAGGGGTGAGGCGCGCGGCCGTATGCAATCAGGGCTCGGTCTTCCTCCCGATTTCACCATCTGCACGACCTGTACTGAACGGACGTTCACCTCGCTGAACGGGAGTTAATGAGAACCTGAATACTCGTTAAGCTACGGAAATATAAGAGTTTTTTCCGATTTTTAATTTGCGGCCAGTTTCGACATCAGCTATTTAGATGACGCTGGTTAGGGGGAAGCTCGGAGTCAAAAAACCGCGCGACAGAAACACTGTCAGCTCCCGCCACAAGTGGATGGATCCAAGAGGACAAACACAATGCGCAAGATTACTGCTATCGCCGTCGCGCTCGGCTTCCTCACCTCGGTGAGCCTGCCCGCGTTCGCGACCCCAGCGGTCAATGGCGTCGTCAAAAGCGACGAACTGTCCGCCAAGAAGAAAAAGAAGACGGAGAAGAAGGACGAGAAGAAGTCCGACCTCGGAATGACCGACCTCTCTGCCAAGAAGAAAAAGAAGACGGAGAAGAAGGCGGCGCTCGGCACCGACCTCTCCGCCAAGAAAAAGAAAAAGACCGAAAAGAAGTCCGAGATTCTCTATCGCATCGCGGCTTGATCGCGATTTCGAATTTAGAATTTCTGCGTAAGCGGCCGGACATGACGTCCGGCCGCTTTTTTGTCCCGCGCTCAAGCGTAGCGAGTCAGCTGCTCTCCTTCGAAAACGTATACGACGCCCTGCGCGATATCGATCAGCGGCGCTGCTGCCGGCTTGGCAATGCCAAGATGCGCAATGAGGCCGCGAGCCGTGCCACCGTGCGCAACCGCCACGGTGTCGCGCGAGAGATTTTGGTGCCATTCACGCATGCGCGCCGATACAGCCGCGTAACTCTCTCCGCCCGGCGGAACGAAGTGCCACTTGTCGTGCTCGCGTGTCGCGATATGTTGGGGATCGCGAATATGCAATTGCGCAATCGTAAAGCCTTCCCAATCTCCGAATGCGATTTCGGCAAGGCGCTCTTCCAGCCGATAGCCTTCCGGCGGCAAACCAAGCGGCACGCGCACCAGTTCCATCGTTTCGCGGGCGCGCCTGAGCGGGCTCGACACGTAATCGCAATCGGCGGGAACACGGCCATCGCGCGCGAATAAATCGCGCAGGATATCCCCACAGTGGGCAGCCTGCGCACGGCCACGCGTATTGAGCGGCACGTCACGGCGGCCCTGCAACCGGCCGGCCACGTTCCAGTCGGTCTCTCCGTGGCGGATGTAATAGATCGTCGGTGGCGGCTTTGCCGTCTCAGGCATCACTCGTGCTTGCCGACCGCAATATCCGGCGCATCGGGATGCTTGATGCCGACGATGTGGTAGCCCGCATCGACATGATGGATTTCGCCGGTCACACCGCTCGACATGTCAGACAGGAAATAGACGCCGGCCTTGCCCACTTCTTCCAGCGTGAGGTTGCGCCGCAGGGGCGTATTGTACTCGTTCCATTTCAAAATATAGCGGAAGTCGCCGATGCCGGAGGCGGCGAGAGTTTTCAACGGACCCGCCGAAATCGCATTAACGCGGATATTCTTGACGCCGAGATCGGCGGCGAGATATCGCACCGACGATTCAAGCGCGGCTTTGGCAAGACCCATCACATTGTAGTGCGGCATCCACTTCTCGGCGCCGTAGTAGGTCATCGTCAGGAGCGATCCACCTTTCGTCATCAGCTTTTCTGCGCGCTGGGCAAGCGCGGTGAACGAGTAGCAGCTCACCACCATCGTTTTGATGAAATTGTCTTCGGTCGTGTCGACATAGCGGCCGTCGAGCTGGTCCTTGTCAGAGAAGGCGATAGCGTGCAGCAGGAAATCGAGCGAGCCCCAGGCTGACTGCACCGCCGAGAAGACGGCATCTATCGAGGCCGGCTCGGTTACGTCGCAATGGCCAACCACGAGGCCATCCACTTCCTCGGCCAGCGGTTCAACCCGCTTCTTGAGGGCGTCACCCTGATACGTGAACGCAAGATCGGCGCCGTGGTCTCGGCAAGCGCGGGCAATGCCCCACGCGATTGAGCGATTGTTGGCCACGCCCATGATCAGCCCGCGTTTACCACGCATCAAACCAGAAAATTCCGGCATGCCCCTTCCCGTCTTGGCCGGTTAGCACCGGCCGCATGCTATGGCACAGGGTCTTTTGACCATCAAGCAAAGCACCCGGCGTCGCTTTTGTCGCTGTTAATTCAATTCATTTTCGGGAATATGATCCGGGTTAATGGGGTTTTTCCTTGCAATTGGCGATGCCGGGACCTCAGTTCGGCAAGTGCGGAAACGGACCTGAATGGTCCTTCCCGCATCACAGGTTAAAGGAGGGCCCTATTGGCCACGTTCCATCAGAGCGTCGAGGCAACGATACCCGCACTACGACGATATGCCAGGGCACTGACACGGGACTCCGACATCGCCGACGATCTGGTGCAGGACACGCTGGTGCGGGCCCTGCGTTCGGAGCACCTGTTTCACGGTGGTGACGTGCGCAGCTGGCTGTACACGATCCTGACTAACCTTAATCGCAATCGGCTGCGGTCACTGGCGCGCCGCCCGACCCTGTCGCCGATTGAGGATAACGACGCTCCGGATCTCGCCGGCCCGGAAGCGGGCGGGCGCGATATCGAGCGTGCGCTCGCTACGCTGGTCGAGGACCAGCGTAACGCACTGCTCCTGGTGGTGCTTGAAGGGCTCAGCTACCGCGAGGTGGCTGAGGTGCAAGGTGTGCCAATTGGCACTGTCATGTCGCGTCTGGCGCGTGCGCGCGTACAGATCAAAAACTATCTCGACGGCGGGCGCCCTGCGCTCCGCCGCGTGAAATGAAAGAAAGAGAGAAGGTGAACCCATGATCGATCGCGATTCACCCGTGACCGAGGATGAACTGCACGCTTACATCGACGGCGAATTGCCGGGCGACCGCATGGAGGCAGTCGCCTCCTGGCTTTCCGCCCATCCTGAGCAGGCCGCTCTGGTCGCATCCTGGCGGGCACAAGCCGAGAGCATTCGGGCCCGCTATGGTGCCGCCGCCGAAGAACCGTTGCCCGAACGGCTCAAGCTCGACCAGGTGCTTAAGCAGGACCGGGCCAATGGACGGTCCTGGGCTGCGATGGCCGCCGCTGTTGCCGTCGTGGCTTTCGTCGTTGGTGGCACGGCCGGCTGGATGGCGCGCGGCGCATCTGCTGCCGCTCCTACCGGGTTCGATGTCTTCGCCAGCGAAGCGCTCGATGCCTACAAGCTTTACGTGGTTGAGGTACGCCATCCTGTCGAAGTCCCCGGCAACGAGCGGACGCATATGACTCAATGGCTGTCGAAGCGGCTGGGCGAGGATCTGCGTGTCCCCGACCTGCAGTCGATCGGGCTGAAATTGGTCGGCGGCCGACTTCTTCCAGGTCCGACCGGCGCTGCCGCCTTTTACATGTACGAAAGTCCGTCCGGCGAGCGCTTTACGATCTATTGCGCGAAGGCGGGCGAGCCGCAGACAGCGCTGCGCTACGCCAGCGCTGAGCAATTCGCTGCGTTCTACTGGGTCGACGACAAGATCGCTTATGTGGTGAGTGGCCCGGCCGATCGCCAACGGCTCGAAGACGTGACCAAGGCGATCTACGAACAGGTCGACAAGGGCGCATCGAAAAAGTTGTAGCTTGCGCCGGATCGCCAGGCGTCCCCGTGACCTGTGGGCTCCGATATGCCCACAGTCGCGGGGCCAGGTCTTACTCCATATCTCCCCGCGGATCGTAGGGTTTCTTGTCGCGCCACGTCTTCATGAGTTCCTTGAACTCATCGTCGACGCGTTCCGGCAATACGACGCGCACGGTGGCGAGCAGGTCGCCGGCGCCGCTTTTCGCTTTAAGGCCCTTGCCCTTGAGCCGGAAGGTGCGCCCGGAATTGGTGCCGGCCGGGATCGCCAGTTCCACCGCACCGTCCAGCGTGGGGACACGCACCTTCCCTCCGAGCACGGCTTCGTAAAGGCTGATCGGCAACTCAAGCCGCAAATCGGCACCATCGGGTTTGAACAACGGATGCGGCGCGACATTGATCGTGATCAGCGCGTCGCCCGCTCGGCCGGTCGCGCTCGGCCAGCCCTGTCCTTTCAAACGGATCTGCTGACCACTTGCGATCCCCGCCGGAATCTTGACCTCAACGTCCTTGCCTGTCGGTAGATGGACTCGGGTCTTGGTACCCTTTGCGGCGTCCGCGAGTGTGATCGTCAGCGATGCGTGCAGGTCCTGTCCGGCGCCCGTCGCTGCGCCCAAATCTTCTGTTTCGAACTGCTGGCCGGGACCGCGCCCGCCACCGCCGCGGCCACCGAACATCCCGCGCAAAAGGTCGTCGAAGCCGCCGCCACCGCCGCCGCTGCCTGAGCGGCGAAAACCATCAGGACCGAAGCTGAAACTTTCAAAATGCGCGCCACCGCCCGGGTGAAAGCCGCCACCGCCCGGCTGCGCGCGAAAACCTTCAAAGCCTTGAAAGCGCGGCTTGCCCTCGCCATCGATCTCGCCGCGATCGAAGGCCTTGCGCTTGTCGCCGTCGCTGACAATCTCGTAAGCAGCATTGAGCTCGGCGAAGTGCGTGGCTGCCTTCGGATCATGCTTGTTGGCATCGGGATGCAGTTTTTTGGCGAGGCCCCGATAAGCACGCTTGATATCGGCCTCGCTTGCATCCTTCGAAACCCCCAGAACCTCGTAGGGGTCGCGCATCGTATCCAAACTCCTGTGAGTCCCCTCGCCGGCGAAATACCGGCCGCATGATGCTCAATGTGGGGTTCCAGCGCGACGGATGCAACGCAGATTGCGCGTGCCCGTCCGGTCAGGACCGCTTCCAGGGCTTAAGCGTGCGCACTTCCCAATCGCCTTGCTGCTGCTTGCAGGCTTCTCCCTGAAGCCAGGCCTGCGAACTGCCGGTCACAAAGCTCGCCAGGAAATCACGGCACATTTGCCCGTCCTGGGTGTAGGCGGCTGCAAGCGGGGTTACCGTACCTCGCGCGCCGGTGGTCGGATTTTCCCACGGCATACTGGTGTCCTTCTCGCCCCGGCTTAGCACGGCGGTGACCGCGGCCCGCGCGTAAGCGAGATCGGCGGCGGGTGGCAGCGGCAGTTGCGCCGCTTCCTTGGGACCCGATGGAGGGGTAATCGTGCCGGTGCGCTCGGATCTCTCGCCGAAGACTGAATCGAATTGGCCGGAGAGGCTGCAACCACCCCCGCCAAGCGATAACGCGAGTGCGCCTGCCAGCGTCGCGCCGCGCCATAGGCGCGGGCATGCGCATCCACTATAAAGGCGACGAAATTGACGGGTACCGGCCAAGCAAAGCACCCCACCAGATGTCCGACACGGCACCGATTCAACACCCAAGCTGGTTAACGTCTGGTGATTTCACCGCCGCGGACGAGCCATTGCGGCTATTTACCGCCTGGCTGACCGAGGCGACGGCCTCCGAACCACGTGATCCGACCGCCATGACCCTCGCCACCGTCGATTCCGCGGGCCTTCCAAATGCGCGCATGGTGCTCCTGAAGGGGGTCGATGAGCGCGGTTTCGTGTTCTATACCAACATGGACAGCCAAAAAGGGCAGGAATTGGACGCACAGCCGCTGGCCGCGCTCGTCTTCTACTGGAAGTCGGTGAACAGGCAGGTGCGTGTGCGCGGTTCCGTCGACCGTGTCACCGATGCCGAGGCCGATGCCTACTTTGCCTCGCGCCCCAAGCAGGCGCAGATCGGCGCCTGGGCGAGCAAGCAATCCGCACCGCTGGAAAGCCGCCTCGCCTTCGAGAAGGCGGTCGCGCTCTATGCCGCGAAATACGCCATCGGCGACGTCCCGCGGCCACCCAACTGGTCCGGCTACCGAATCGTGCCGATCTCCATCGAGTTCTGGCAGGAGCGAGCATTCCGCCTCCACGATCGCATCGCGTTCAAACGCGATCATCCGGACGACCGCTGGAGCAAGACGCGGCTCTATCCGTGAGCTAGCATCAATTTGTCGGTTGCACGCTAGAACCATTCCAGAGACGACATGCCCAGTTCGCAAACGAACCAGCCGCGCCGCACGCTGCTCCTCACCGGAGCAAGCCGCGGTATCGGTCACGCGACGGTCAAACGCTTCTCGGCTGCGGGGTGGCGCGTAATTACGTGTTCACGGCATCCGTTTCCGGAAAATTGCCCCTGGGAAGCCGGGCCCGAGGATCACATCCAGGTTGATCTTGCCGACGAAGCCAACACGGTCGCGGCGATCGAGGAGATCAAACGACGGATCGAGGGCCATGAACTGCACGCGCTGGTCAATAATGCTGCAATCTCGCCAAAGGCCGACGGTGGCACGCGGCTCGGCTCGCTCGACACGTCCATTGACGTCTGGCACCACGTGTTCCAGGTCAACTTTTTCGCGCCGATCATGCTCGCGCGCGGCCTCGTAAACGAGCTCAAGGCTGTGAAGGGCTCGGTGGTGAACGTGACGTCGATCGCGGGTTCGCGCGTCCATCCTTTCGCCGGAGCTGCGTACGCGACTTCAAAGGCGGCGCTCGCCTCACTGACGCGCGAGATGGCATCCGACTTCGGCCGGCTCGGCATCCGCGTCAACTCGATCGCGCCAGGCGAAATTGACACGGCGATCCTGTCGCCCGGAACCGATAAAATCGTCGAGCAGATCCCGCTCCAAAGGCTCGGAACGCCCGACGAGGTTGCCAAAATCATCTACGTGCTGTGCACGGATACAAGCTCATATTTGAATGGCGCCGAAATTCACATCAACGGCGGCCAGCACGTGTGAAGAGTATTGTCTCGTTGCCGCACAAATTCACTTTTCAAACAGCCAAATTTCAAATAGCCAAATTTTCAAATAGCCAAATTTTCAAATAGCCATGCATCATCGCCCGTATTCTTTGTCGAGGCCCCGGGCAGGCCCGTCTTCCTTCTCTTCCTTTGTTCCCTCGCCAAAGCGAGGGGATAGCGCGCCAAGGGGCGCAACCATTTGTTCTAAGTGCCCGCAGTCCCTCTCGAGGCCGCGGGGCGCCGCTCGGCGCGCCACCCAGACAAGCTTGCGCAGTCCGGGCTTATTTGCGGGCGTCTTCCTTCCGGCGCCGGGCCGCG
>DATAPP010000134.1:0-2010 GCA_036265125.1 Pseudolabrys sp.
GTGGGAAGCAAGCGCGTCGTCGCGTGCCGCGGTCATGGTGATCCGTCCCGCGTTCATCTCGCGGGCACTTGAGGAACACTGGGGAGCGGATTCCAGCAAGGTTGAGATCAAAATGCAGTTCTTAATTCGAGATCCCGTGATCGAGGCCATAACGTTGAGCCTGGCGCGGGAAGCCGCCAGCGGCTCTCCCGCAGGACGTCTCTATATGGAGAGTGGTTGTGAATTCCTCACGCATCATCTGATTTACCGCTATTCCAGCCTGTCCCAGCCGCCGCCGCGATCCGTGGGCGGTCTTTCAAGTCGCGGGCTCAGGCTTGTTCTGCAGTACATTGAGGATACGCTCGGTCAGCCGATCAAATTGCGCGCGTTGGCTGCGCTTGCCGGGATCAGCGTTCGTCACTTCGAACGGGCGTTCCGCCAGAGTACGGGGGTTTCACCACATGCTTACGTCATGGAGCGGCGGTTGCACAGGGCGCGTGACTTGCTGATCAATCAGCTGGAATTGCCAATCGAACAAATCACGCTTCGAGTGGGATTTTCCAGCAGCAGTCATTTCTCATCGGTATTTCGTCGGCGGACCGGATTTACACCAACAAACTTTCGGAAGACTTGGTCGCAGTAGACAGCAGCACGACCAAACCGCATCGCGGATGACGCCCGGGGCCCGCTGCCGAAGCGCATGGAAGTCCTGGGCGATTTTCTGATCGTAGCCCCTGTTGGGCCGTCTGCGCGCAAGCATGTCACTTGATGGCTTGCGCCAATTTCCTTGCCGGTGATCTTCGCTAAGAGGCTTGCGCCTTAGGTCGCCGTTTCTAGCTGGGCGAAATGTCTGTTGCTGGCCCTTAGCGGACATCATGCAGACATCGAACAATGTCCGCTTTCGGGGGAAGAGCAGACATTTTCGGCTCCAAAGCGGACATCACGTTCGATAGGCCGTGAACTGCGGTTTTATGTCCGCTTTCGGGGGTAAAGCGGACATACGGTTTTGCACTGCAAATGTCCGCTAATGACCCAAAGCGGACATTCCGGGGCAATTGAGCAAACAGGCGTGTCATTCATGCCGTCACCCTTAGATGATACCCGTCCAATTCCCCGCCATGGCGCGGAACCTAGGATTTGCATAGGATTGGGCATCGTCGTGAACCCGCAGTAGGGGGTGACATGCAGCGACGCGCTGGAAGCGGACCGCCCGTGAAGGGTCAGCGCCATAGTGCGATTAGGCCCAAGGCTGGCAAAGCGCCGACCGCACGCCAATCCACTGCGGACCTCCAAGACCAAGTCACCGCTCTCACCCGCGAACTGATTGAGACGCGTGAGCAGCAGACCGCCACCTCCAATTTGCTGAAAGTCCTCAGCCGCTCGGCTTTTGATCTCAAGTCCGTACTACAAACGCTTGTTGAATCAGCCGGTCGGCTCTGCAAAGCGGACCAAGCCGCTATTACCCGGCAGATAGGCGGAGAGTTCTTTTTTACAGAGTCCTATGGTTTCCCGCCGGAATTCGTCGAATACGTCAAAACTATCCCGGTAAAGCCGGTAGGTGGCACGGTCACGGGAGCAGCGTTGCAGAAAGGTCGGATCGTTCATGTCTCCGATGTGCGGGTCCCTCGGGACCCTGCCTGGGCCGAGGCCCAGAGGCTGGGCGGCTTCCGAACTATGCTCGGCGTTCCGATGTTGCGCGAAGGCACCCCCATCGGCGTTCTGGGGTTGGCGCACTTGGAAGCGCTACCATTCACTGACAAGCAAATCGAGCTTGTCACGACCTTTGCCGACCAAGCGGTGATCGCGATCGAGAACGTGCGCTTGCTCACTGAAACGCGCGAGGCGCTGGAGAACCTGCGCACCACACAGGACCGCTTGGTGCAGACACAAAAGCTTGCCTCACTCGGTCAGCTCACCGCCGGTATCGCCCACGAAATGAAGAACCCGCTCAATTTCGTCAACAATTTCTCGGGACTTTCTAGCGAATTGATCGATGAATTACGGAGCACCCTGAAGGGCATACAATTCGAC
>DATAPP010000135.1:0-16389 GCA_036265125.1 Pseudolabrys sp.
GGCCGAAATCAGCATCAGCATGCCGAGCGTCGCAAGCAGAAACAGCGCGCCGTACTCGAATTTCTGCTGCTTCTCGAGGGTGAGATAGTCGAGCGAGAGCAACAGCGCCCCGCCGGAGCCAACGAGCGTCAACACCTTGAGAAAACGGGCGTAATCGTCGACCAGGAAGCTTCCGCCGAACATCACGTGCGGCCCGGGCGGCAGCCATATGAGAGCGACACCGGCCAACACCAACACGACAACGCACCAGCCGTTGACCATAGCCGCGCTGCGCTCGCCGATGAATGCACCGAACATCAGCATCAGCATGGCGCCGCAAGCCAGCATCAGTTCCGGCAGCAACGGCATCAGGTCATGCAAGGCGGACAGCTGATTCATCGTGTAGCGCCCCGCTCGCGCTCGATTTGCGCAAGCTCTCTATTCGTCTCCGCGGCCTTGGCCGCAGCGATGGCGTGATTGTAATTCTCAAGGAGTTGCGTAACCGAGGCGGCCGACATATCGAGCACCGGCTTGGGCACGACGCCGAATAAAATGGTCAGCACGACCAATGGCGCGAAGATCACCGTCTCGCGCCAGCCGATGTCACGGATGCCTTCGAGCGACGGCTTGAGATCGCCAAAAATCATCTTTCGGTAAAGCCACAATGCATAAGCAGCAGACAGGATGACGCCAAGCGTGGCGAGCGTGGCGACCGGTATATTGATCCTGAACGTGCCGATGAGTGACAAAAATTCGCCGATGAACCCCGACGTTCCCGGCAGGCCAACATTGGCGAGCGTAAACACCATGAACACGAAAGCGTAGAGCGGCATGCGGTTGACGAGGCCGCCATAGGCGTTGATCTCGCGCGTATGCATGCGGTCATACACAACGCCGACGCAGAGGAACAGCGCACCCGAGACGATGCCGTGCGAGATCATCTGGAAAATGCCGCCTGCAACGCCCTGCGCGGTTGCGGCAAAGATCCCCATCGTCACGAAGCCCATGTGCGCAACAGACGAATAGGCGATCAGCTTTTTCACGTCCTCCTGCATCAGTGCGACGAGCGAGGTGTAGATGATGGCGACAACCGACAGGGTGAAGATCAGCGGTGCAAATTCATGACTGGCCACCGGGAACATCGGCAGCGAAAATCGTAGAAAGCCATAGCCGCCCATCTTCAGGAGGATTGCGGCGAGGATCACGGAGCCCGCTGTCGGTGCTTCGACATGCGCGTCCGGCAACCACGTGTGGACCGGCCACATCGGCATCTTCACCGCGAATGAGGCGAAGAAAGCAAACCACGCCCACTTCTGCAGGCCGATCGGGAAGCCGTGGCGCAACAGCGTCGCGATATCGGTAGTGCCGGCATCCCAATACATCGCCATGATAGCGAGCAGCATCAGCACCGAGCCGAGCAGTGTGTAGAGGAAGAACTTGAAGCTCGCATAGACCCGGCGTGATCCGCCCCAAATGCCGATGATCAGGAACATCGGGATCAGGCCGCCCTCGAAGAACAGATAGAACAGCACCAGATCGAGCGCCGAGAAGGTGCCGACCATCAGGGTTTCCAGCACCAGAAACGCGATCATGTACTCCTTCACGCGCGTCTGGATCGCGGTCCAGCTGGCGAGAATGCAGATCGGCATCAGCGCGGTGGTCAGGATCACAAAGGGCAGTGAAATTCCGTCAACGCCCATGTGATAGGAAGCGATGCCGAGCCAGTTGTACTTTTCAGCGAACTGGAATTCCGCGGAACTGGCGTCAAAACGCCAGACCATCACCAGGGAAATGGCAAAGGTGACCAGCGTCGCCCACAGCGCGATCCAGCGCGCGGTACCGCGGGCCAGACGCTCGTTACCGCGCACGAGCAAAGCGACCAGCAGGGCGCCAAGCAGCGGGAGGAAAGTAACGACGGAGAGGATGGGCCAGCTCATCAATGTGTCCCCGTCGCGAACATGAACCAGGTGATAAAGGCCGCGGCCCCAATCAGCATGGCGAAGGCGTAGTGATAGAGATAACCGGTCTGCAGACGAACCACGTTACGGGTGACGTCGAGCACGCGCGCCGAAACGCCGTCCGGCCCAAAACCGTCGATCAGCCAGCCATCGCCGCTCTTCCAGAGCAGGCGGCCGAGCCGCTTCGTGGGCCTGACGAAGATCAGGTCATAAAGCTCGTCGAAGTACCATTTATTGAGCAGGAAGCGGTAAAGCCAATCGTGCTGCCGCGCCAGCTCGACCGGAATATCGGGACGGCGGATATAGAAGTGCCAGGCGATCACAAAGCCAATCAGCATCATGACGGTCGGCAGAGTGCTAATCTGCAATGGCACGTGATGCATGTCTTCCAGCACGTGGTTGGATTTCGCGAAGGTCAAAGACTCGCGGAAGAATCCCTCAACACCATGCCCGGCAAAGATTTCCTTGAACGGCAAGCCAGCAAGCACCGAGCCCGCGGCCAGGAAGCCGAGCGGGATCAGCATCACCATCGGGCTTTCATGCGCATCCCGCCAATGCTTGCGGTCATGCGGCTCGCCATGGAACGTCTTGAAGATCAGCCGCCAGGAATAGAACGATGTCAGCAACGCAGCCGCGACCGTACAAACGAAGCCATAGAATGCCATCGGATTCTTGCCGACGTAGGCTGCCTCGATGATCGCATCCTTGGAGAAATAGCCAGCGGTGAGCGGGAAACCGGTGAGCGCCAGCGTGCCGACCAACATCACAATGTAAGTGTAGGGAATGCGATCCTTCAGCCCGCCCATGTTGCGGATGTCCTGCTCGTGATGCATCGCCGTGATCACCGAGCCGGAGCCGAGAAAGAGCAACCCCTTGAAGAAGGCGTGCGTGAAGAGATGAAACATCCCGACCGAATAGGCCCCCACTCCCATCGCCACAAACATGTAGCCCAGCTGCGAGCATGTCGAATAAGCGATGATGCGTTTGATATCGTTCTGGACGAGGCCGATCGTTGCGGCGAACATCGCGGTGGTGGCGCCGATGAGTATCACGAAAGCCTGCGCGTTGGGTGCAAGCTCGAACAGCGGCGATAACCGCGCCACCATGAACACGCCGGCGGTCACCATGGTGGCGGCGTGGATCAAAGCCGAGACCGGGGTCGGTCCTTCCATCGCATCTGGCAACCATGTGTGCAGGAGAAATTGCGCCGACTTGCCCATCGCGCCCATGAAAAGGAACAGACAGGTGAGCGTGAGCGCATCGGCTTGCCAGCCAAAGAAATTAATGGTCTTGCCGGTGAGTGCGGGTGCCTGGGCGAATATGGTGTCGAAATCGATCGCCTTCGTGAGCATGAACACGGCGAAAATGCCGAGCGCAAATCCGAAATCGCCGATCCTATTGACGATGAAGGCTTTGATCGCAGCCGCGTTTGCTTCCGGCTTATGGTACCAGAAACCAATCAGAAGATAGCTCGCGAGACCGACGCCTTCCCAGCCGAAGAACAGCTGCACCAGGTTGTCCGCCGTCACCAGCATCAGCATGGCGAAGGTGAACATCGACAGGTAGCCGAAGAAGCGCGGCCGGTACGGGTCTTCGTGCATGTAGCCGATGGAATAAAGGTGCACGAATGCGGACACCGTGTTCACCACCACCAGCATTACTGCGGTGAGCGTGTCGATGCGCAGCGACCACTCGACCTTGAGATCGCCGGCAGTCATCCAGGTAAATATCGGCACGCGCACGTCGTGATGGGCAAAACCCACATCCACGAAGGCAATCCATGACAGAATCATGGAAATCATTAAAAGCGTGGTCGTGATCAGCTCGGCGGTACGCGAACCAGCAGCGGCGGGTTCGTGCGCTTCTTCTTCATGGTGAGTCGAATGAACCGCCGCGCCGCCGTGGACATCAGCCGCGCCATGGTGCGAGCCAAGCGGCCCATGATCGGCGCCAGCCACGGGGCCTTTCCCGGGAAAACGGGCGCGCGCGCCGGCCAGCGCGATAAAGCCGGCGAGGATTGCGCCGAGAAGCGGGAGAAAGACGATCGCTTGATACACGCGCTAGCCCTTCATCAAATTGATGTCCTCAACCGCGATCGAGCCGCGGTTGCGGTAGAACACGACCAGAATGGCAAGCCCGATCGCCGCTTCCGCCGCTGCAACTGTCAGCACCAGCAGCGCGTAGATCTGGCCGACGATGTCGCCAAGATGGGTCGAGAAGGCAACGAGATTGATGTTGACGGCGAGCAGGATCAACTCGATCGACATCAGGATGATGATGACGTTCTTGCGGTTCAGGAAAATACCGAAGATCCCGAGCGTGAACAGGACCGCGGCAACCGACAGAAAGTGACCGAGGCCAATGGTCATGTATTGCTCCCCAGGCCCTGCCCGGACCGCACTTTCACCACGTCGACCGAAGCAGCCGGCGTGCGCGCAACCTGCTCGGAAATATCCTGGCGCCGCACGCGAACCCGGTGCTGGAGCGTCAGCACGATGGCGCCCACCATGGCGACCAGAAGGATCATGCCGGCAGCTTCGAAGAAATAGACGTAGCGCGTATAGAGCACGAGGCCGATCGCCTCGGTGTTGGGAATTGTTGTGGGGATCGGCGCGGTGATCGCCTGCGGCACGCCGGGCCCGATCGCCCAGGCCCCTACCACCAGGAGTAATTCAGCGAGGAAAATTCCGCCGATCAACATGCCAACCGGGAGATATTGCAGCATCCCCTGCTTGAGCTCGGAGAAATCCACATCGAGCATCATCACGACGAACAGGAACAGCACCGCGACAGCGCCGACATAGACTACGATGAGGATCATGGCGAGGAATTCGGCGCCCATCATCACGAACAGGCCGGCCGCATTGACGAAGGCGAGAATGAGAAACAGGACCGAATGCACGGGGTTGCGTGCCGCTATCACCATGACCGCGCTGGCCACGCAGATGCTCGCAAACAGATAGAAAAACAGCGCGGCAGCGACCATTGGCGTTACCTGTACGGCGCGTCGAGTGCGAGGTTCTTCGCGATTTCGCGCTCCCAGCGATCGCCGTTCGCAAGCAGGCGCTCCTTGTCGTAGTAGAGCTCCTCGCGCGTCTCGGTCGCAAATTCGAAGTTCGGGCCCTCGACGATGGCATCGACCGGGCACGCCTCCTGGCACAGGCCGCAATAAATGCATTTCACCATGTCGATGTCGTAGCGCGTCGTGCGGCGCGTGCCATCATTGCGGCGAGGTCCGGCCTCGATGGTGATGGCCTGCGCCGGGCAGATCGCTTCGCACAGCTTGCAGGCAATGCAACGTTCCTCGCCATTTGGATAACGGCGCAATGCGTGCTCGCCGCGGAAGCGTGGCGAAATCGGCCCCTTCTCAAACGGGTAGTTCAACGTTGCCTTCGGCTTGAAAAAATAACGCATGGCCAGCACGAAGCCGGTCACAAACTCCATCAAAAACAGGCCCTTGGCAGCGCGATCGAGTCTCATCACGTCCTCACTTCATCGCGCTGTCGCCAGCGCGCCATATTGGATGACGGCCGCCACGATCGCCACCATGGCCAGCGACAGCGGCAGAAACACTTTCCAGCCGAGCCGCATGAGTTGGTCGTAGCGATAACGCGGAACCATGGCCTTGACCATGGCGAACAGGAAGAACATGAAAAACGCCTTGAGCGTGAACCAGATCACGCCCGGCACCCAGGTGAACGGCGGATACGGTATCGGCGACAGCCATCCACCCAGGAACATGATGGTCGCCATGGCGCACATGGTCCCGATCGCCACGTATTCGCCCAGCATGAACATCATATAGGGCGTCGAGCCGTATTCGACCATGAAGCCGGCGACGAGCTCCGATTCTGCTTCGACCAGATCGAACGGTGGCCGATTGGTCTCCGCCAGGGCCGAAATGAAGAACACGACAAACATCGGAAACAGCGGCAACCAGTACCAGCTCAACAGCCCGTATTTACCGTTCTGCGCTTCGACGATCGCCGACAGATTCAATGAGCCCGCGCACAGCAGCACCGTAATGATGACAAAGCCGATCGAGACTTCGTAGGACACCATCTGTGCGGCCGAACGCACCGCGGCCAGGAAGGCGTATTTAGAGTTCGACGCCCAGCCGGCCATGATCACGCCGTAGACCATCAACGACGAGATCGCGAAAATGTAGAGCACGCCAACATTGATATTGGCGATCACCCAATTAGCATTGACCGGGATCACCGCCCACGCAGCGAGCGCCAGCACGCAGGTGACCAGCGGCGCAAGCAGAAAAACGCCCTTGTTGGCGCCGGCGGGAATGACCGGTTCCTTGACCACGAATTTCAGCAGGTCGGCGAAAGACTGGAACAGGCCCCAGGGCCCCACGACGTTGGGCCCTCGCCTGATCTGCACAGCCGCCCATATCTTACGGTCGGCCAGCAGGATGTAGGCGATCGCGACAAGCAGGATCACCAGCAGCAGCAAAGATTGCGCGACGATGACGATCAACGGCCAGAGATAGGTCCAGAAAAACTCCATGACCCTACTCCGCCGCCGTCTTTGCCGCCGCGTTCGCCAAGGCAGAACATTCCGCCATGATGGCAGAGGCGCGCGCGATCGGATTGGTGAAATAAAAGTCCGCAACAGACGAGCGCAGGTGCGCTTTTTCCGGTGTCCCGCCGAGCTTTGTGAGCTTCTTGATGTCGGCCAAGTCACCCGCGGCAATCTGATCGATTCGCATCAGATGCGGATGGGCGGCGAACATCGTCTGTCGCAGGGCGGCAAGCGAATCGTAGGGAAGCTTGTGTCCAAGCGTGTCGGACAGCGCGCGCAGGATAGCCCACTCCTCGCGCGCGTCACCGGGTGGAAACGCAGCCCGGTTGGCCAACTGCACGCGGCCTTCGGTGTTCACGTAGATCCCGGATTTTTCCGGGTAGGCGGCGCCCGGAAGGATCACATCGGCACGATGTGCGCCGCGGTCGCCGTGGGTCCCGATATAGACAACGAAAGGACCGGGCGCGACATCGATCTCGTCGGCACCGAGCAGGAATAACACATCAAGACCGCCCGCCGCCATCTGCGCCGCATCGAAACCGCCCGCGCCGGGCACCAGGCCAAGATCGAGCGCCGCAACGCGCGAGGCCGCGGTGTGCAATACGGCGAAGCCATTCCAGCCGTCTTTGACAGCGCCGAACTCCACTGCCGCTTTCGCGGCTAGAGACGCAATCGCGGCGCCATCCTTGCGCGCGAAGGCTCCGGCCCCGACCAGAATCAGCGGGCGTTCGGCTGCTTTCAGCAAATCGGCAAACTTGCTGTTTCCGAGATCGGCGAGCGTGTCGGCGCCGGCGCCGAGGTAGTCGTATTTGTAGGTCAGGTCAGCCTTCTCGCCAATCAGGCCGATCGGGAAATTGCCGGCGCGCCAGCGCTTACGGATGCGCGCGTTGAGTACCGCTGCCTCGCGCCGCGGATTCGCGCCGACGATCAGCAGCGCATCGGCCTGCTCGATACCGGCGATGGTCGCGTTAAACAGGTAGGACGCGCGGCCCCATTTCGGGTCGAAGGCCGCACCGTCCTGGCGCCCATCGATATTGGTGCTGCCGAGGCGGCCCATCAGGTCCTTGAGCGCGAACATTTCTTCCGCGCTGGCGAGATCGCCGGCGATGGCGCCGATCCGTTTGCCACTGCTCGCTTTGACCTTGTTCGCAACGAACGCAAAAGCTTCCTGCCACGAGGCCGGGTGCAGGCGTCCGTTTACACGCACATACGGTTGGTCCAGCCGCTGCGTACGCAAACCGTCGACCACGTGACGGGTCTTGTCGGATATCCACTCCTCGTTCACGTCCTCATTGGCGCGCGGGAGGATGCGCAGGACTTCACGACCGCGCGTGTCGATGCGGATCGCGGAGCCGACCGCGTCCATCACGTCGATCGATTGCGTCTTGTTGAGCTCCCAGGGACGCGCTGCAAAGGCATAGGGTTTCGAGGTCAGCGCTCCGACCGGGCAGAGGTCGACCACGTTGCTTTGCAGCTCCGAAGTCATCGCATGTTCGAGATAGGTCGTGATCTCCATGTCCTCGCCACGGCCGATCGCACCGAGTTCGGGTACGCCTGCCACCTCGGTCGAGAAGCGGATGCAGCGCGTGCAGTGGATGCACCGCGTCATGATGGTCTTGACCAGCGGGCCGATATATTTGTCCTCGACCGCGCGTTTGTTCTCCTGATAGCGGCTTGCATCGACGCCATAGGCCATTGCCTGGTCCTGCAGATCGCATTCGCCGCCCTGATCGCAGATAGGGCAGTCGAGCGGATGGTTGATCAGCAGGAATTCCATCACGCCTTCGCGTGCCTTCTTCACCATCGGAGTTTTGGTATTGAGAATCTTCGGCGACCCGTCTTTGTTCGGCGGCAGATCCTTCACGCCCATGGCGCAGGAGGCTTGCGGTTTGGGAATGCCGACGACTTCTATCAGGCACATCCGGCAATTTCCGGCAATCGACAGCCGCTCGTGGAAGCAGAAGCGCGGGATTTCCGCGCCCGCGGCCTCGCACGCCTGGAGCAGCGTGTACTCCGGCGGGACATCGATCTCTTTTCCGTCAACGATGATCTTGGTCATGCGGCGTGCTCGCTCGGCGCTCCGCAATGCGCCGTCTTCCATATTTCTGCGCCGGCGATCTCCCGCCAGCCGAAAGCGTAGTCGCTCGGGCCATGTGCAATCAGGTGATCGAGCCTGACCGTGCCTTCCGCCATGTCGGGGCGATGTCCTGCCGGAATCCACCACAGGACCAGCGTGGTCTTCACCGGCGCGAACCATTCTTCGCGACGGGCGTGGAAGCGCTGATGCAGCGTTTGCCACACGAACCGCTCCAGCGCCTGCACATTTTCCCACACAGTCAGGTTCGGTAGAATGGTCGGGTCGTCATAGACCCGCATATTCATGGCGTGCCCGTTCTCGTCTTGCAGACGCCAGACGAAGCCGGGAATCTTGTCGGCAAGACCGTTCACGCGTTCGACGTTGTCGACGAATTCGGCCATGCGTGGGTCATCGAGCGGATAGCGGATACGTGCGATGTTGAACTGGGCGAGATGGCGGGCATCGGTCATTGTTGTCACTCCGCCGCCTCGCGCACCGCGCCGTGCGTATCTGCATTGCGCGAATATTCATCGATGCGCCGTTCGATCTCCGGCCGGAAGTGCCGCAGCAGCCCCTGCACCGGCCAGGCAGCGCCGTCGCCAAAGGCGCAAATGGTGTGACCTTCGATCTGCTGCGTGACCTGCATCAGCATGTCGATCTCGCGCTTCTGCGCGCGGCCTTCCGCCATGCGGGTGAGCACCCGCCACATCCAGCCCACGCCTTCGCGGCATGGCGTGCACTGGCCGCAGCTTTCATGCTTGTAGAAATAGGAGATGCGCGCCATCGCGCGGACAATATCGGTCGACTTGTCCATCACTACCACCGCGGCTGTGCCGAGCGCGGATTTCTTGTCGCGGCACCCGTCAAAATCCATGAGCAGGGTGTCGGCCTGGTCGTGCCCCGCGGGCACGAGCGGCATCGACGATCCGCCGGGAATGACCGCAAGCAGATTGTCCCAACCACCGCGCACGCCGCCCGCATGTGTTTCAAGCAGTTCACGAAGGGGTATGCCCATGGACTCTTCAACATTGCACGGCTTTTCGACGTGCCCGGAAATGCAGAACAGCTTGGTTCCTGTGTTGTTGGGACGGCCAATACCGGCAAACCAGGATGCGCCACGCCGCAGAATATCGGGCACGACCGCAATCGACTCGACGTTCTGCACTGTCGTCGGGCAACCGTAGAGACCAACGTTGGCCGGGAATGGTGGCTTTAGCCGCGGCTGGCCCTTTTTTCCCTCGAGACTTTCCAGAAGCGCTGTTTCTTCGCCGCAGATATAGGCGCCGGCACCATGATGAACGTAGAGATCGAAGTCCCAGCCGTTGACATTATTCTTGCCGATCAGCTTGGCGTCATAGGCCTCGTCAACCGCCGCCTGTACGCGCTCGCGCTCGCGGATAAATTCCCCACGCACGTAAATGTAGCCGGTATTCGCCCCCATGGCGAAACCCGCAATCAGGCAGCCTTCGACCAGCAGATGTGGGTCGTGCCGCATGATTTCGCGGTCCTTGCAGGTGCCGGGTTCGGACTCGTCTGCGTTAACGACGAGATACTGCGGTCGGCCATCCGACTTCTTCGGCATGAACGACCATTTCAGGCCGGTCGGGAAGCCGGCGCCGCCGCGCCCGCGCAGGCCCGACGTTTTTACCTCCTCGATGATCGCATCGCGGCCTTTTTCCAGAAACGCCTTGGTGCCGTCCCAGGCGCCGCGCGAACGAGCGCCTTTCAGGGCCCAGTCGTGCTGACCGTAGAGATTCCGGAAGATGCGATCTTTGTCAGCGAGCATGGCTCACGCCTTTTCCCTGAGCGTGGTCGGACCGCCGACGGGCGCCGATAATTGCCGATCGATTTGCGGACCAGGCTTCACCTTCTTGCCGGCTGCGAGATCGTCGATGACCTTCGCGAAGCTTTCGGCGGTGAGGTCTTCATAATAATCATAGTTGATCTGTGCCATCGGCGCGTTGACGCAGGCGCCAAGGCATTCGACCTCGATCCACGACAATTTGCCGTCCTTTGTGACTTCACCCTGCTCGCCAATACGCTTGCGGCAGACTTTCTCCAGATCGTCCGCACCGCGTAACCGGCACGGCGTGGTGCCGCAGAGCTGCACATGGAATTTTCCGACCGGCTGCAGATTGAACATGGTGTAGAAGGTCGCGACCTCGAGCGCGCGGATATGCGCCATGCCGAGGAAGTCGGCGACATGACGGATCGCTACTTCCGGCAGCCAGCCGCCGTGCTGCTCCTGCGCGCGCCACAACAGTGGAATGATCGCCGATTGCTGACGACCCTCCGGGTACTTGGTGATTTCTTTCTTCGCCCAGGCAAGATTGTCCTTGCTGAAGGCAAAGTTTTTCGGCTGGATTTCCGGCGGCGCGAGGCGGCGGACGCTCATCGATCGACCTCCCCGAACACGATGTCGATCGAGCCGAGAATGGCGGACACGTCAGCCAGCAGGTGCCCGCGGCAAAGGAAATCCATCGCCTGCAGGTGCGCAAAGCCCGGCGGGCGGATCTTGCACTTGTACGGCTTGTTGGTGCCATCGGCGACCAGGTAAACGCCGAACTCGCCCTTTGGCGCTTCGACGGCGGCGTACACCTCGCCGGCCGGCACGTGGTAACCCTCGGTATAAAGCTTGAAATGGTGGATCAGCGCTTCCATCGACTGCTTCATCTCGGCGCGCTTCGGCGGCACGATCTTGTGGTCATCCACCGTGACAGGGCCCTGCCCGGCGGGTGAACGCAGTTTTTCAAGACACTGCTTCATGATCCTGGTCGACTGGCGCATCTCTTCCATGCGGATGAGATAGCGATCGAAGCAATCGCCGTTCTTGCCGATCGGGATATCGAAATCGAGTTCGGAGTAGCACTCATACGGTTGCGCCTTGCGCAGATCCCATGCCGCACCCGAACCGCGCACCATCACGCCGGAGAAACCCCAGTTCCAGCAATCGGAAAGCTTCACCACGCCGATGTCGACGTTGCGTTGCTTGAAGATGCGGTTGCCGGTCAACAGCGCGTCGAGGTCGTCCACCACCGTCAGGAACGGATCGCAGAATGCATAGATGTCATCGACCAGCTTCGGCGTGAGATCCTGATGAACCCCACCCGGGCGGAAATAGGCCGCATGCATGCGTGAGCCGGACGCCCGCTCGTAGAACACCATCAATTTCTCGCGCTCCTCGAAACCCCAAAGCGGCGGCGTGAGCGCGCCGACATCCATCGCCTGCGTGGTGACGTTCAACAGATGCGACAACAGCCGCCCGATTTCCGAATAAAGCACCCGGATCAACTGCGCACGCCTGGGCACCTCAATGCCGAGCAGCTTTTCAACCGCAAGACAGAAGGCGTGCTCCTGATTCATCGGCGCGACGTAGTCGAGCCGATCAAAATAAGGCACCGCCTGCAAATAGGTCTTGTGCTCGATCAGCTTTTCGGTGCCCCGATGGAGCAGCCCGATGTGAGGATCCACGCGCTCCACCACCTCGCCGTCGAGCTCGAGCACGAGGCGCAGCACGCCGTGGGCGGCCGGATGCTGTGGTCCGAAATTGATGGTGAAATTGCGCAGGGAGGTTTCGGCCATCAGCCTACCAGCTCCGCTGCTGCTTTTGTCTTTTCCGCAACCTTGGCGTTGAAGCGATCCCAACTCACCACCACGCGCTCGTGACGCCCCTCACCGATCAGGTCCATGCCATCGTGGGCGCTGACCTTGAACACAATCTTGCGGCCCTGAACCTCGAGAACCTCCACGTCGACTTTGACCGTCATGCCGGGCGGGGTCGCCGCCAGATGCGAAACGTCTATGTGCGTGCCGAGACTGCCTTCACCCGCGTCGAGATGCTCGCCGAGCAATTGCGTACAGGTCCATTCCATCAGCACGATCATGAACCCGGTAGCGAACACCTTTGGCATTTGCGCGATGATCGGCGATTCCGGATACGTGTACGGAACCGTCTTGTTTTCCGGCACCTTGTAGGAAAACACGTGCTTGAGGCCGGACTTTAGGGTTGGCTTCATGTCAGGAGCCCTTCCCTTCGGTCTTTGCCTTTTCATCCCCGGGCAGCACGTAGTCCGTGCCTTCCCATGGCGAGAGGAAATCGAAGGTGCGGAACTCCTGGGCCAGCGTCACCTTGTCGTAGACCACACGTTTCTGCTCGTCGTCGTAGCGCACTTCGACAAATCCGGTGAGCGGAAAGTCCTTGCGCAGCGGATGGCCCTCGAATCCGTAATCGGTGAGGATACGGCGCATGTCCGGATGACCGGTAAACAGCACGCCGTAGAGGTCGTAGGTTTCGCGCTCGAACCAGTCGGCGCCACGGAAGACATCGATCAACGACGGGACTTGAGTCGTTTCGTCGGTCACCACTTTGAGCCGCACGCGCTGATTCAGACGCGGCGACAGAAAGTGATAAACGACGTCGAAACGCTGCTCACGTGACGGCCAATCCACGGCGGTCACATCGATGATATTGATGAACTGGCAGGCCGGATCGTCGCGCAGAAACGTCGCAACCCTGATGAGGTCGCCAACTCTAGCGCTTACTGTCAGTTCGCCCCGCGCGACCGTGTAGCCGGTGACGGCGTTAACCAGAGCGTTGCTGATCGTTTGCCCAAGTCTGTCGAGCGTTTCTTCCATGTTCCGGCTCCGCTCAGCGTTCGATCGTGCCGGTACGGCGAATCTTTTTCTGCAAAAGCATTACGCCATAAAGGAGCGCCTCCGCGGTCGGAGGACATCCGGGGACATAGATGTCGACAGGCACGATGCGATCGCAGCCGCGCACGACAGAATACGAATAATGATAGTACCCGCCGCCGTTCGCGCACGACCCCATGGAGATCACGTAGCGCGGCTCCGGCATCTGGTCGTAGACCTTCCGCAGCGCGGGCGCCATCTTGTTTGTCAGCGTGCCTGCAACAATCATCACATCTGACTGCCGCGGCGAAGCGCGCGGCGCAAACCCGAAACGCTCCGCATCGTAGCGCGGCATCGACATCTGCATCATTTCGACCGCGCAGCAGGCGAGCCCAAACGTCATCCACATGAGTGAGCCGGTGCGCGCCCAGGTGATCAGATCGTCGGCGGCGGTGATCAGAAAGCCCTTGTCGGTAAGCTCGGCGTTCATGCCGGTGAAAAAGGAGTCGTCCGCCCCGACCGGCTTGCCGGTGCGCGGATCAAGAATTCCCCTTGGCGCGGGTGCGACGACGCTCATGGGCTCATCAATCCCATTCCAGCGCCCCCTTCTTCCACTCATATATGAAGCCGATTGTGAGGACGCCAAGGAACACCATCATCGACCAGAAGCCATAATGGCCGATCTGGCGCAAAACGACCGCCCAGGGAAACAGGAAACTCACCTCGAGGTCGAAAATGATGAAAAGAATGGCGACGAGATAGAAGCGAACATCGAACTTCATGCGCGCGTCATCGAACGCGTTGAATCCGCACTCGTAGGCGGAAAGCTTCTCCGGATCCGGCTGCTTGTAGGCGACGATGAAGGGGGCGATGAGCAACGCGAGGCCGATTCCAAGCGCGACCGCGATGAAGACCGCCAGGGGCAGGTAGTCCAGCAGCAATGCGCTCATCAGCGACCTCAAGCGTACAGCCCCGCCTACGTGATTATACGCCCGCCCCGGACTGCTCGGCGGCCCGAAAGGCGCCGCTTACCCCGCTCAAATGGGCCCTTGTTTGTTGGATTAGCCTCAAGGACGGGAGCGCCGAGGCTTAGCGCAGCATACAAAGGGTGGCAAGCCAACATTCTGCGGCATCCACGAGTGATCGTGCCGCAAAAAGGGGATTTGGCCATGCGATTGACACGGGCGCGAACCGCCCACGTCATTCCGGTTTGTTCTTTCCCAAAACGCAAGTTTCCCAGTGGCTTCGCGCTCAAGCCGCTCCGCCTTCATGTTGCGCCATGTCGCAACAGTTCTCCTTACGTATCAACGATTCCCAATCACTCCCGGCAACTCCATGCGACATGAACGCGACATAGGTGGTGGCGTGGGAACTTTTCTGGCTCCCGGAAACTTGATTTGATACAAGTGGGAGACGCGCCATGGTCCCAAAGGAAATTGCTACTGCCGATTTAGAGCAAAGCGCCGACGAGATCGCTTGGCGCCATGTATGGCTTACGAACGTGCTGGTTGATCCCGGCAGGTCCTTCCCGGTGAAAATTGCGCGACCCAGAGTGATCACAAGGATGACTTTGTCGCGGCGTCTCGAAAAACTTCACCGAATGCGAGCCGCACTAGAACGGCCGCGATCTTGGATGGATGCTAGATAACTTCCAGCTCGGACCGCTCCGGTTGCGAATCTGTCGCTAACAGGAGGACAATGTGGACACCACAACTCTTCTGATCATTATCCTCGTAATTCTGCTTCTCGGTGGCGGCGGTTGGTATGGCCGGGGACGCTGGTACTAGGCCCCGAATGCCACACGTCGAGAATGACCGGGTAGTTGAAACAACCAACGAGGCGCATGCCGGCGTGACCGGGCACAATGTGCGCTATGTACTGCTGATCGGCTTGGTGGCGGTGATATTGCTTTTTGTGGCGGCCTATTTAGCCGCATAACAGACACACCAGTTCAGCCCGGTACAGGCGGCGCGTTCGAACTCAGGAACAGCGAGTGGCAGATCGGTGTTGAAACGGTGATCGTGCGCAATCTGACACCCCAGTTACCATTGGGTTGCGTACGGTTGGGGGCCGCGCATGTCAGGCCTTAACGCGTGCGCGGCTCCTCTGTCTTGGCCCGCACAGCGAGTCCATCAAATACAGTTCCTCAATGCACCCCCCTCTCAAAATGCTTTCCCTTGCGCGCACAGAACGCTATTTCGGCTCTGTTCGCGATCTCGGGTGGCTGCCGCTTTAGGCTTCCGTAACGAAAGCCACTTATCCTGGCATCGCGCGTTTTCTGGTCTTGCGTCGCGCATTAAGAGCCTTGGCCGCCGAAGCATTCCACGGTGGCTGAGTCTCTTTCTGTTTGCGCTAGTCGCAAGCTAAGTCTCACATTTCTTCGAGCGCTTCGGCAAATGCCTGCGCTCTTTTCTCACTATGACCATATCGGCCCGAGATTTTGTCCGCGACATACTCTTTGAATTTACATCGCACCTGCGGTGGCAAATTCGGCGATGAAAGAATCCGTCTGATAACATTGGCCGAAGGACCGGCCCTGTTATCGAGATTGAGCACGGCGTAGGTCGTGCTTCGCCGTAGCCCGAGGACGGCTGCCTGCTCGGCAACCGTGATGCATCCGGCAGATACTAAGGCCTTCTGTATTTCCCCTAACTTTGAAGCTTGCTTCGCTTTTGCTTTTCGTCTGCTCTTCCCCATAGCACACCCTCCTTAGGTGCGTTCTGAGGTTGGTCCCCGTCAATGCGTTTAAATGGTTCCCCATCAATGCGTTTAAATCTTGACTGCCTTGGTCGTTCAGCCAGGTATTCCTCGACAACGCTGCGGACGCCTGGCGGCAGCTGCGGATTGGCGAGCATGCGCTCGGTCGTTTTGAGATTGAGACGGCCGAGCTTGTGTTTGGTCCTGATGATGGTCCAAGCCGTGGCGCGATGAACTCCGAGCGCTTTCGCTTGCGCATCTAAGGTTCTGTAGCCCGCCGCAATGAGAGCTGCTGTGATGCGTTGAAGGTCGATTTGATGTCTGCCGGTTGTGCGAGGGTTTTGCTCCTCGAGGGATCGCACGACTTCGAGACGCTCGCTCAACGTTACGCGGGCGCACGTTGACTCAGGTTTACTCATCTGCAGGGCCCATAAAATATGGGCTGGTCCCCGCAGGTACTTTACAACCATCTCACATTTGGACATACGATCATATTCTAGACATTGATCCACG
>DATAPP010000136.1:0-18218 GCA_036265125.1 Pseudolabrys sp.
CGGCGTGTGGATCTTCCTGTCGCGACAGATGCAGGGTGGCGCCGGCAAGGCGATGGGTTTTGGCAAGTCGCGCGCAAAAATGCTCACCGAAGCGCATGGCCGCGTCACCTTCGAGGACGTCGCCGGCGTCGACGAGGCCAAGCAGGACCTGCAGGAGATCGTCGAATTCCTGCGCGACCCCGGCAAATTCCAGCGCCTCGGCGGTCGTATTCCGCGCGGCGTGCTGCTGGTCGGCCCCCCCGGCACCGGCAAGACGCTGATCGCGCGCGCGGTCGCCGGTGAAGCCAACGTTCCCTTCTTCACGATCTCGGGATCGGACTTCGTCGAGATGTTCGTCGGCGTCGGCGCGAGCCGCGTCCGCGACATGTTCGAACAGGCCAAGAAGAACGCGCCCTGCATCATCTTCATCGACGAAATCGATGCGGTCGGCCGTCATCGCGGCGCCGGTCTCGGCGGTGGCAATGACGAGCGCGAACAAACACTCAACCAGTTGCTGGTCGAGATGGACGGCTTCGAGGCCAATGAGGGCATTATTCTCATTGCCGCGACCAACCGGCCCGATGTGCTCGACCCGGCGCTGCTGCGTCCCGGCCGTTTCGACCGGCAGGTGGTCGTGCCAAATCCCGACGTCGTCGGCCGCGAGAGTATTTTGAAAGTGCATGTGCGCAAGGTGCCGCTGGCTCCTGATGTGAACCTCAAGACCATCGCGCGCGGCACGCCCGGCTTCTCCGGCGCCGATCTGATGAATCTGGTGAACGAGGCAGCACTGATGGCCGCGCGACGCAACAAGCGCATGGTCACGCAGGCCGAGTTCGAGGACGCCAAGGATAAGGTGATGATGGGCGCCGAGCGCAAGTCGCTCGTGATGACCGACGAGGAGAAGATGCTGACCGCTTACCACGAGGGCGGCCATGCAATCGTGGCGTTCAACGTCATAGCCACCGACCCCGTGCACAAGGCCACCATCATTCCGCGCGGCCGTGCGCTCGGTATGGTCATGCAGCTGCCCGAGCGCGACAAGCTCTCGATGAGCCGCGAGCAGATGACCTCACGCCTCGCCATCATGATGGGCGGACGCGTCGCTGAGGAAATGGTGTTCGGCAAGGAGAAGGTGACCTCGGGCGCCGCCTCCGACATCGAGCAGGCGACCAAGCTTGCGCGCATGATGGTGACGCGTTGGGGACTGTCCGACGAGCTTGGCACTGTCGCCTATGGCGAGAACCAGGACGAGGTCTTCCTCGGCTACCAGGTGTCGCGCCAGCAGAACATCTCCGAAGAAACATCACGCAAGATCGACGGCGAAATCCGCCGGCTGGTCGAGGCCGGCTATGCCGAAGCCACGCAGATCCTTACCGACAAGCGCGCTGATCTCGAAGTGCTCGCCAAGGGGCTTCTCGAGTTCGAAACGCTGACGGGCGACGAGATCAAGGACTTGCTCGAAGGCCGGCGACCGGTGCGCGAGTCGGTGATCGAGCCGACCACGCCGCGCTCCTCCGCCGTGCCGCCCGCCGGTAAGCAACGTCCGCGGCCTGAATCGCCGTCGGGCGAGGTCGCCCCGCAGCCACAGGGCTGAGCCAAGCCTATTTCCGTTCTGTCGTCCCCGCGAAGGCGGGGACCCATATACCTTGTCCTATCGATAGGCTGCGGGGTATGGGTCCCGGGCCTCGCTTACGCTCGCCCGGGACGACGGCGGGCCTCTCCCAAAATCGCGGCTCTCGCGGATTCTCCATGCCTTCACCCCAAACAATACCGGACGAGTCCACTTGGTCCGGCTTCAGGCGCGGCCTGCGCCTCGGACTTCCGGTGGCGCCCGGCATCATGGCGTTCGGGCTCGTTGTCGGGGCCGCCGCCGCCCGCCAGGGCCTTTCGTTCTTCCAAAGCATGATGATGAATTTCCTGGTGTGCTCCGGCATCGCCCAGCTCGTTGCACTGGAAATCTGGCCGCACGTTCTGACCTGGAGTGCGATCGTTACGATCGCCCTGCTGACCGCCGTCGTGGGTGCACGGCTCTTCTTGATGAGCGTCGCGATGCGTCCCTGGTTCGATCAGGTGCCGGCGTGGCAGGCCTACACGGGTCTGTTTTTTCTCACCGATGCGACCTGGCTGATCGCCATGCGCTATCGCTCAGATGGCGGTCGGGACATCGCAGTATATTTCGGCGCGGCCAGTGCAATCATGACGGGTTGGCTGGCAGCCACGGGCATCGGGTATTTCATTGGCGGCTTCATTGTCGATCCTGCCCGGTACGGATTCGACCTGGTGATGCCAGCATTTTTCGCCGCGATGCTGGTGCCGCTGTGGGCGGGTGCGCGCCGTGCCTGGGGCTGGATCGTCGGCGGGATCGTTGCCGTTGCCGTCGAGCGCCTGGTGCCGGGCTGGTGGTTCATCATCGCAGGCTCGATCACCGGCGCCATCGCGGGCGGCTTCTTCGATGAGCAGGACGAATGAACTCCGAGTTGGGCACATTCGGTACGTGGATGGCCATCCTCGCAATGGCCGCGGTGACTTACGCGATCCGCGCCGGCGGCTTCTGGCTGATGGGATATGTTCCGCTGACGCGGCGCGTCCGCAGCATTCTCAATGCACTTCCGGGGTCAGTTGTCGTGGCGGTCATTTTGCCGCTGGCCGTCCGTGGCGGCACCGCAGCCACCCTGGCTGTCCTGACGGCACTCGTTGTGATGGCGTTGCGGCGCAATGACCTGCTGGCCGTGGTTTGCGGAATGGGCGCGGCAGCATTGGTGCGTGCTTTTTAAGGACCAGCGATGCCACTGCCAAACCGGGTCGATCCGTTCGGTGACCTCTTTGCGACACCCGCGCGAGGCACTCTGTTCGGCAATCGCGGCGGGAAATTCCATCGCGACGACAAAACACTCGGCTCGCGGCGTTGGGTGTCGCGGCAGTGGATCTGCTGCGTGCTGGAGTTCAAGGGCCGCCAGCGCGACGTGTGGGGCCACTACTATACGGAGTTGTTCTTCCTCGACGAGGTCACGGCGTTCGCCGCCGGCCATCGGCCGTGCTTCGAATGCCGCCGCCAGGATGCCGAACGATTTGCAGTTTTATTTTCGGGCAAAAAGCAGCGTGCATCGGCAGACGCGATGGACAGGGTCCTCCACGCCGAGCGGTTGAACGGCAAGGCCAAGCGAACTCATCGCCGCAGCCTCGACCAGCTGCCGGATGGTGCAATGGTTGCGCTCGATGGCGGAGTCTTTGCCGTTCGCAACAAACACTTGTTGCCGTGGACACCTTCCGGCTATTCGGCATCGAAACCGCGTCCTCGCAATCTTGAGGTCGACGTGCTCACGCCGCCATCGATCCTCTCCGTACTCGGGCGGGGCTACGCGCCACTCTGGCATCCTAGCGCAGGTTAAGGTGGTTCGATCGGCGGGATGCTGGTCGCAGCCGGGACGCGGCGGGCCCAGGCGAAAAACACGATGGCAGACATGATCGCCAACATGGCGATGACAATAGCAACGCACGCCGGCCAGCCGCCGATCGTCCAGGCCGCGCCGCCGAGCGCCGCGCCAAAACTCCCGCCGATGTAAAAGCTGGTGACATAAAGTCCGACCGCCGACGAACGGCCGGCTTTGGCGGTGACCGTGACATACCCGGTTGAAACCGCCTGGCATATCAGGCCGCAGGCGGCGGAAATCGCCAATCCGGCGATGATCAGCGCCAGCGACGGGGCGAGTGTCAGCGCGATTCCCGCGGCCCAGACGGCGATCACGCGTACCACGAAGCGGCGTCGCCCGAACCGCCCGACCGCCCAGCCGGTCCACGGCGTGAGCACGGAACCGGTGAGATAGACGACGAAGATCGCGCCGAGCCAGCTCGCCGAGAGATTGTAGGGCGGTGCTGCAAGATAAAAACTGACATAAGTGAAGGTCGCGATGAAATTGAACAGCACGCCGAAGCCGACTGCGTAGGTCGCGATCAGTTGCCTGTTGCGCAGATGGGCAAGCATCTGCCTGTTCGAAGCGAGCAATCCTTCCGACCGCACGAACTTGCGCTCATGTGGCAAAAGAAACGCGACCGCGATCGCGCCGGCAAAGGTGATCGCCGCGAGCGCGATGAAGCCCGCTCGCCAGCTGATGAGATCGGCAAGCAGGCCGGTGAACAACCGGCCGCTGAAGCCGCCGAGGCTTGAGCCGGACGAGTAGATGCCCGCGACGGTGGTCGCCTCGTGCTGCGGCAATTCATCGCCGATATAGGCGACTACCACCGCGAAAATCGGCGGTAAAACCAGGCCCTGCACGGCGCGCCAGAAGATAAGCGACGTCAGGCTGGTCGAAAGGGCGACCATCACGGTCGGAATGACCAGCACAAACATCGCCACGATGATCACCCGTTTGCGGCCCAGAACGTCGGCGACTGCTCCGGTGAACGGCGCTGTAAGCGCCACGGCCAGCGTGCTTACGGTGATGATGGTCGAAACCTCGG
The DNA here is from genome assembly GCA_036265125.1 of Pseudolabrys sp. Classification (GTDB taxonomy): domain Bacteria; phylum Pseudomonadota; class Alphaproteobacteria; order Rhizobiales; family Xanthobacteraceae; genus Pseudolabrys. Next base: position 4,438 of record DATAPP010000136.1, read on the forward strand.
CGGCGCTCGCGCCGAATTCTTCCGACAACAGCGGCAGGATTGACTGCGGCGAATACAGATTGATGAAGGCGCAATAGCCGGCAATTCCGGCCGCCAGGCGCAAGGCGAACGAGTGTCGAGCTGTCGCGGCAGTCATCCTCGGCAACCAGGCGGGGCGTGTTTGCCCAAGCTATGCATCAGTTCTGCATTGAATGTCACGGGGCCGCATTGCCGGACAGCAGGGCGCGCAATGCATGGCTCAGTCAGTCTTTGAGCCCGAGCATCGCCTCGGCACGCAGGAGCGTTTCGTCGGGCGTTCCGGACGCATCGACCTTCGACCAGGCGATGTGGCCGAGGTCGAAATCTTCCTGTTTGCGCGCAACAGCCGTGCCGGCGTCGGAAGCGTCGCCGCTGCGGCTGCTGACGCGCGCAATACGGGTCTCGAGACCGGCGGCGAGGAACAGGCCCTGGAACGGCACCCCGTTTGCCGATTTCGCGATCGAGGTCCGTTCGGCTGGCTCGGCGAAGACTGCGTCGACGATGACGGAATACCCGGCGGCCGTCACGCGCCGCGCCTTTTCCGCAAGCGAGGTGTAGACGCGGGCTGTCGTCTCTACGGAGTAACCCCGGTCCGGCAGCCGATCGGTTTCTCCGACCTTGAACAGCGCCTTGCGTTCGACATCACTGCGCAGCACCACGGCGCCCGGCAATGGCGGAAAACCAGACGCCAGGGCGCGCGCGAGCAGCGACTTTCCGGTGCCGGAGAGTCCGCCGATCGCAATCAGCTGCGGTTTGGCCGGTGCCAGAAATCTTTGTGCCAGTGCGGCATAGTCACGTGCGCCGTGCGTAAGCTCTCCTTGCGATCCGTGCTGTCTCAGCCGGGCGGCGACAACTTTGGCGCGGATCGCCGCGCGAACTGACATGAACAGGGGCAATGCGGCGAGGGCGTCGAGATCGTGAATGCGCTGTGTATCGGTCAAATAGCGATTGAACACAATATTCGCTGCATGATGAAGCCCGCGCTCAACAAGGTCCATCAGGAGAAAGGCGAGATCGTATAGAACATCGCCCGTGGCGATGCGATCATCGAATTCAATCGCGTCGAACAGCACCGGCTTGCCGTCGATGAGGACGATGTTGCCAAGATGCAGATCGCCGTGACACCGCCGCACCAGCCCGGCCCGCTCACGCAGAAGCAGTAATGGCTTCACGCGCTCGAATGCTTTGCGCGTTTCTGTGGCGAAGGCACGCAGGTCCTGCAGCGAAAACAGATCCGGTTCAGATGCGAACACGGCCTCGTTCTGTGCAATAATGTCGGCGAGTGCCTCGACGAAATGCGCGTCCGTTGCTGTGGGCACCACCCGATGCGCCACCGCCACGGCGTGCCCGAGTTCATCGGCGAGCGCCTCGTCAATTTTGCCGACCTCAGCCAGGTGGTCGAGAGTCTGGCTCTCGTCGAAACGACGCATCTCGACGACCCATTCGACCGGCTGGCCTTTTCCGTTGATCACGAGCCGGCCATTTGCCTCGCGTGCTATCGGGTACGCACCGCGGTAAATCGACGGGGCGTAGGCGCGATTGACTGCGATCTCGGCTTCACACGCGGCCCGCCGGTTCCGAAGGGTGGAAAAATCGAGGAACGGAAAGCGCACCGCGCGCTTGATCTTGAACGCCCGCTCGCCGGCGAGGAAAACCGAGGCGGCGTGGGTGTCGATACGCTTGACCGGCGCGCCACCATGGGTGGCCGGATTGCTCAAGAGGTCGATCACCGGCTGCTGTATGTCATCGCTCATGCCTCAGCCTTTTAGCCGTCATGCGCACGTCCGCACGCGAATATGCGCAAGCCGGTTGAATCCGACTAAACGATGATAAGCCCGTCGCCGGCGAAAAGCGGTCAAATCAACGTGCCCGGTCAACGCCGGTAATACCCTTGCCGTCGCGCGGGAGGATGACCACACTTATAGGTTTGCAGGAGACAGACCGTGGCGACCCTGCCGCGCAGTTTCAAACGTATCAGGCTCAACCTCGCCCGTTCCAAGGAGTTCCCGCAGGGCTCCCCGCGGTATGGCTACGAATTCGTCGCGCCGCTCGACGGTACAGGCCATATCGATACCGCCCTGTGGAAACAGCATCGCGATCTTTGCCGCGTACGACGATTTGCGGAAGGCGAGGACGATCAGCACGGCTTTCTTCTCCATCGTCCGGGGGGACCAGAGCACGGTCGATGGGTCTTCGACTACGATCAGACGGCGGAATATGACGACGAAAGCGGGTACCGTTTCGGTGCGCATGTTTTCCGCCCGGGCGAGTATGTCTCCATTCGCGACGAAGACGGTGAAATGCATACTTATCAGGTAGCCACGGTGGAACCGACGGCCTGAACGGCGCGTTGTTTGAGACAATTTGAGACAAGCTGCGGGGCGACGCTCGCAGCGTTATTTGAATGCGCGCTCTGACGGTCATTCCCGGCGAATCCAACTCGCTCAGGCTCGATGAATTGTCGGCACCGCCAGCAAGCGACGGCGCTGTGCTGGTGCGCGCGCTGGCGCTGGGTATTTGCGGCACGGACCGCGAAATCATCAACGGAGACTACGGCTGGGCGCCGCCGGGTAGTGATCGTCTGATTATCGGCCACGAGTCACTTGGTGTGGTTGATCGCGCACCCGAAGAATGTGGTTTCGAGCGGGGTGATCTGGTCGTCGGGATTGTGCGACGTCCTGATCCGATTCCCTGTGCGTGTTGCGCAATTGACGAATGGGACATGTGCAGCAATGGGCTCTACACCGAGCGCGGGATCAAGCAGCGTAACGGTTTTGGCGCGGAGCTATTCCGCGTCGAGCCGGAATTTCTCGTGAAGATCGATCCATTGCTGGACACGCGCGGCGTGCTGCTCGAACCTGCGAGCGTCGTTGCCAAAGCGTGGGAGCAAACGCTCCGGGTGGGCGCGCGCAGCGCAGCCTGGCAGCCACGCGTCGCACTTGTGACAGGTGCCGGCCCGGTCGGGTTGCTGGCGGCACTGATGGGCGTGCAGCAAAGTCTTGAGGTGCATGTATTCGATCGTGCGCGCGAAGGCATCAAGCCTGAGCTCGTCCGCGCATTGGGTGCCATCTATCACACCGGCGATCTCGGGAACCTTTGTCCGGATATTGTCATCGAATGTACAGGCGCTTCGTCGGTCCTGCTTGACGTCATCGCGCGCACGACGCCGAATGGCATCGTTTGCCTTACAGGTGTGTCTTCAGGCGGCAATGCGCTCGCGTTTGACGTGGGCGGGTTCAACCGTACGGTGGTGTTGGAAAACCACGTCGTATTCGGTTCGGTCAACGCCAATCGGCGTCACTACGCAGCCGCCGCAAGGGCTTTGACCAAGGCCGATCCGCATTGGCTTTCGCGTCTGATCACGCGCCGGGTACCTCTTTTGCGCTGGCGTGAGGCATTCGAACGACGCGATGGTGACATCAAGGTCGTTCTCGATTTTGCTAACTGAGGACCAGTCATGGCATCGCGCGTCGAAGATTACGCAATGATCGGCGATCTCGGCTCGGCCGCGCTCGTCGGCCGCGATGGTTCGATCGACTGGCTTTGCTGGCCGCGCTTCGATTCCGACGCCTGTTTTGCCGCGCTCCTCGGCACGCCCGAACATGGTCGCTGGCAACTCGCCCCACAAGCGCAAGGTATCCGCGTAACCCGCCGCTATCGGCCGAACACGCTGATCCTTGAGACCCGTTTCGAGACCGACGAAGGCGTGGCCACGCTGATCGATTTCATGCCGCCGCGTCGCCAGCATTCGCATCTCATCCGCATCGTCAAAGGCGAACGAGGGAAGGTCGCGTTCCACAGCGAACTGATCTTGCGCTTTGCCAATGGTGCGATCGTGCCTTGGGTGACACGCGTTGATGACGTCACGCTGCGCGGTATCGCCGGCCCCGACATGGCCGTCTTGCGCACACCCGCACGCATGCGCGGCGAAAATTTCAAGACTGTCGGTGATTTTACCGTGCAGCCCGGAGAAGAGGTGCCGTTCGCGCTATCCTTTGCGCGCTCGCACCAGGATCTGCCCGAGCCGATCGACGTCTTCGAGTCCCTGACGGCGACCGAGAGTTTCTGGACCGACTGGGCCGGCCGCAACAAGATCGAGGGCCCCTGGAACGAGGCGGTGACGCGGTCGCTCATCGTGCTCAAGTCGCTCACCTACGCGCCAACCGGCGGAATGGCGGCAGCGCCAACGACCTCACTGCCTGAATTCATCGGCGGCCCGCGCAACTGGGACTACCGCTTCTGCTGGCTGCGTGATGCGACGCTGACGCTGCTCGCGCTGATGAACGCGGGTTACTATGACGAAGCAAAAATGTGGCGCGAGTGGTTGTTGCGGGCGGCCGCTGGCAGCCCGCGCCAGATCCAGATCATGTATGGCCTGCGGGGCGAGCGGCGTTTGACCGAATGGGAGGTGCCCTGGCTTCCCGGCTATGAGAATTCGCGGCCGGTGCGTATCGGCAATGCGGCTCATAGCCAGCTTCAACTCGATATTTTCGGCGAGGTCATGGACGCGCTGCATCAGGCGCGGCAAGGCGGGCTTGGCGCTCACGAAGAAGGTTGGGCCATGCAGCGTGAATTTCTGCTGCACCTTGCGCGCATCTGGCACGAACCTGATGAGGGACTATGGGAAGTCCGCAGCGGCCGCGAGCATTTCACGCATTCCAAGGCGATGGCGTGGCTCGCTTTCGACCGCGCGATCCGCAGCGCGGTTATGTTCAAGCTGGCCGGGCCGATTCAGGAATGGTGCGACATACGCGACCGCATCCATGCCGACGTCTGCGCGCGAGGCTTCGATCCCGATCTCGGCACGTTCGTGCGTGCCTATGGGTCGAAGGAACTGGACGCCAGCCTGCTGCTGTTGCCGGCAATCGGCTTCCTTCCAGCGCACGATTCCCGGATCGTTGCGACCATTGCGGCCGTCGAGCGCCGCCTGTTGGTAGACGGCCTGGTGCTGCGCTACGACAGCGCGACCGCAGCCGATGGCCTTCCGGCGGGCGAGGGTGTTTTTCTTGCCTGCAGCTTCTGGCTCGCCGATGCCTATCTCATGCTCGGCCGCCGTGACGAAGCATTGCGCCTGTTCAGTCATCTTTTGTCGCTGCGCAATGATGTTGGATTGCTCAGCGAGCAATATGAACCGCGCACGGGCCGGCTGGTCGGCAATTTCCCACAGGCCTTCTCGCATCTCGCGCTGGTGAATACTGCGAGCAATCTCGCGCACTATCAGAAACCCGCCGAACAGCGCGCCGAGCACCGCGTTGTCGAGAAACCTCCCATGCAACCGGCCTGAAGTCTATTGACCGGCACGCGCCTTGCCGGGAGAGTGCGCGCCTGACCGCCGGACCGGGCGGCATTTTCAAGGGAGAAACTCAGTGCTCATCGACCATCGGACCTATCGGCTCCTTCCAGGCAGGGTACCGGCGCAACTCGACCTCTACAGCAAGCTCGCCTATCCGGTGCAGCTCCGCTACATGGGCGAGCCGCACTACTACCTCGTCACCGAGAGCGGGCAGCTCAACACGCTGGTGCATGGCTGGGTTTATGAGAGCGCCGCCGATCGCGAACAGAAGCGCGCCAGGATGATGCAGGATCCGGAATGGAAGCACTTCCTGTCGGAGAACGCGAAAGCCGGCAACGTCATTGAGCAATCCAACTGGTTGACGACGCCGGCTCCCTTCTCGCCGAAAATTCCGCCGGCGAAAATCGTGAAGTGACCTCGATGCGCGGCAAAGATAACGCCCGGAGCGGCGGCGAGATCCTGATCGATCAGTTGTCGATTCACGGTGTGCGTCACGCCTTTTGCGTGCCCGGCGAAAGCTATCTTGCCGCGCTCGACGCTTTTTACGGCAGCGACATCCAGCTAACCGTCTGCCGTCACGAGAGCACCGCCGCCATCATGGCCGAGGCTGTCGGTAAAATAACCGGTCGGCCCGGCATCTGCTTTGTTACGCGCGGACCCGGCGCCACCAATGGATCGGCAGGCATTCATATTGCGCGCCAGGATTCCTCGCCGATGATCATGTTTGTCGGTCAGGTCGGCCGCGAAATGCGCGATCGTGAGGCCTTCCAGGAGCTCGACTATCGCGCGGTGTTCGGCACCATGGCGAAGTGGGCAACGGAGATCGACGACCCTTCGCGCATCCCTGAGATCGTTTCGCGGGCCTTTCACACCGCATGTAACGGACGTCCCGGGCCAGTGGTGATCGCGCTGCCGGAAGACATGCTGCGCGACCGGGTATCGGTGGCCGACGCCACCGCCTTCGCGGCAGTGGAAAATTGGCCGGGCGCAGATGACATCAATCGACTGCAAAAGCTGCTTGGCGAAGCGAAACGTCCCGTCGTGCTGATTGGCGGCAGCCGCTGGACCGAGCATGCGAGTGATGCATTGATGCGTTTTGCCGAGCGCTTTGCGCTGCCGGTCGCAACGACCTTCCGGCGCGGCCATCTGCTCGACGCAATGCATCGCTGTTACGCCGGCGACTTCGGCATCGGGCCAAATCCAAAGCTGCTCGCCCGCGTGAAGGGCGCCGACCTCGTGTTGCTGATCGGCGGACGGTTCGGCGAAATGCCGTCGCAAAGTTACAGCATCTTCGATATTCCCGAGCCGCAGACCAAGCTCGTGCACGTGCATCCGGGCGCCGAAGAACTTGGCCGCGTCTATCATCCGCATCTTGCCATCAATGCGACGCCGACCGCATTTTGCGCGGCGCTGGAAGCCATGCAGCCACCGAAGGAAATCGCCTGGCGGGGGGAAAGCGACACTGCGCATGCCGACTATCTTGCCTGGGGTGAGAAGGCGACACCTGTGCCGGGCGCGGTCAATCTCGGGGAGATCATGGTTTGGCTGCGCGAAAATCTGCCAGCCGACGCGATAGTCACGCAAGGTGCCGGCAATTTCTCCGGCTGGGTCCACCGCTTCTATCGCGTGCGCAAGTTCGGCGGCCTTGTCGGGGCCACGTCAGGCTCCATGGGTTATGGGTTGCCGGCAGCACTGGCGATGCAGACTCTCTATCGCGATCGTGCGGTCGTTTGCGTTGCCGGTGACGGCGACTTCCTGATGACAGGGCAGGATTTTGCCACTGCCGTGCAATATGAATTGCCGGTGATCGTGCTGGTTGCCGATAACGGGATCTACGGCACCATACGCATGCATCAGGAGCGCGAGTACCCCGGCCGCGTGATTGCGACCAATTTGCGAAATCCCGATTTCGCAGCCTATGCGCTGGCGTTTGGTGGCTACGGTGCGCTGGTAGAGAAAAGCGCTGATTTCCCGGCGGCGTTTGCCGCAGCCCGGGCCTCGGGCAAACCGTCGATCCTCCATCTCAAGATCGATCCCGAGGCGATCACGCCGACCGCGACGTTGATGGGTATCAGGGAGAAGTCGCAGGCGGGGAAAAGTAGTTGATACCGTCGTCCCCGCGAAGGCGGGACCCACAGCCACCTGCGTTCGTTGATGGCAGAGTATTTCGTGTACATTCTGGCGAGTGGTCGACACGGCACCCGGTGTCACGAACGACTTGTCCCGCCGTCTCGCAGAGCATCGTCGGGTACGGCCGATGCCTTCACGAAGAAATACCGAGTGCACCGGCTTGTTCATGCGGAAGGGTTTGAGACTGCGTATCAGGCAATTACACGCGAAAAGCAGCTCAAGAAATGGAATCGCGACTGGAAGATTCGGTTGATTGAAGAAAACAACTTGGATTGGCGGGATCGGACCGAATTGCTTGCTTGATAGGCTGCGGCGTATGGGTCCCCGCTTTCGCGGGGACGACGGGTGGCTCGCCCTTGCCAAATTTCGGTGAATCAGCATTCAGTCATTGCATGGCCTATCGTCGCACCGAGAACGTGGTCCGTCGTCTTGCGGAGCGTGAGCAGACGATCCTTGACGCAGCGCAATCGATCGCCGGTGAAGACGGCATGGGTGCCGTGCAGATTGCGGCCGTGGCGCACCGCGCCGATATCGCCGCCGGCACGGTCTACCGTTACTTTCCGTCCAAAAGCGATCTTGTCGCCGAGTTGATCGCCGGTATGGCCGAACGCGAGCTCACCGCAATGCGGAGTGCCGCCGATGCAGCGCCCGGTCCGCTGTCGGCGCTCGCCGCCAGCATCGTCACCTTCGCTGCGCGTGCGTTGCAGGAGCGCCGGCTTGCGTGGGCGATGATGGCCGAACCGGTCGATGTCGATGTCGATGCCTCGCGTTTGAACTTCCGCCGCGCTCTCGCCGCCGAGCTGGAAAAGCGCATCAGCACCGCGATCGCGGGCCGGCACTTGCCTGATCAGGACGCTCGGGTCGCAGCGCCTGCCGTCATCGGCGCGGTGCTGGAAGCGCTCGTCGGACCGTCGGCTCCATCGGGCGGCACGACACGCGAGGCCGTGCAGATGGTGACGCTGTTCGCGTTGCGCGCGCTTGGCGTTGTTGATGCGCGAGCGCGCGGTCTCGTCGCGCAATGCGCACTGCCGTGAATCCTGTCAGTGGGCGGTGAGCGCCGGCAGCTCGTGCAGCTCCAGCGTGACGACCTTCATGCCGCGTTCCTCGGGGTCGTCGGCGATGTGGAAGCCGAGTTCGCTACACATCTGCAACATGGTCGTGTTTTCCTCCAGCACCTGCCCGTGCACGGTTTCAAGCCCTTTTTCTTGCGCGAATGCGATCATCTGCTTCATCATCAACCAGCCGAGCCCGTTACCTTTGAGATGTGAGCGCACCAGGATGGCGAACTCGCCACCATCGCCATCGGGATCATCGTGCAGGCGCACCACGCCCAGCATGCGGCCGCTCGCTTCGGCAATCGCGATGAATGCCATGGCGTGCTCGGGGTCATAGTGGATGAGCTTGTCGATCAATTCGGGACGAACCTCGCGCATCGGCAGGAAAAACCGCATCCGCAGGTCGTCCGCGGTGACTTCGGCGAGGTAGTCGGGGTAAAGCGCGGCATCCTCCGGCTTGAGAGGCCGGATCAGCACTTTTTCTCCGTCGAGCAGCGTGACGTGGAGTTCAAGCATTCCTGTGTTTCCCGCGGGTTCGTTCGGGAGCCGGTCCCCCGCGCAGGCGCGGACGGGAATGAGGGAAATGAAGCCCTAATGTGACATCAGTACGGGCACCGTCATCGATTCAAGCAGGCCGCGTGTAGCGCCACCAAGCACGAACTCGCGCAAACGCGAGTGCCCGTAGCCGCCCATCACGATCATATCGGCGGACGAATCCGCAGCATAAGAGAGGATCGTGGACGGTACGTCGATGTCGGGCGATGTGATGCGCTTGACGGCCACTTTAAGACCATGGCGGGCGAGGTGCTGACCAAGATCGGCACCGGGCACTTCGTCCTGCCTGGCCGGCTTGTCGGAGATGATGACGATCTCCACCTGCTGCGCCTTTTTCAAAAGCGGCATTGAGTCGGCGACGGCACGGGCGGCGGCACGACCGCCGTCCCAGCAAATCATCGCGCGATCGAGTTTCATGCCGCCTTTCTGTATGAATGGCACGAAAATGACGGGGCGGCCGGATTCGAACAGCACGCCTTCGTCGACCACTTCGTCGGGCATCGACTTCTGCCGTTCCGGCTGACCGACAACAATCAGATCGAAACGGCGGCCGATGCGGCCGATCTGATCGGCGGCACCCGAAATGCTGGTGTTTATCGTGCGGCTCTCCGCCGAAATGCCGGCGCGTTTGGCGGCCTGCTCGAAACGGGCAATGGCGGCGCGTGCCTTCGTGCTGGATTCTGCGCGCTGACTTTCGATGATTTCAGGCGGAATGCCGCCCATCACCGTGCCGGGAATGACCGGATCGTAGGATACAGCGATGCCAAGGACGTGGGCCTCGAAAGCCTCGCCTACGGAAACCGCGTAGTCACAGGCCGGGTCATGGGCGCCGAAGCCCAGGTTGACGACAATGTCCTTGATCATAGTGCAGACTCCTGACCGAACGAATGTGCCTTATGGTGTCACCCCCCTCGCGACCTTGACTAAGGTGCCTGTCGCCTCCGTTGCTGCCCCTCTGACAATTCTACTTCTTTTGGCCGTCCGGACCGTACTGTTTGAGATAGGCCCACAGGTCGCCGGCTTCCTTTTCATTTTTGATGCCGGGGAAGATCATTTTGGTGTTCGGAATCTTGGCGCGCGGGTCCTTGATGTAGTCCTTGAAGGTCTCCTCGTTCCAGGTGATGCCGGAATTCTTGTTGGCGTCGGAATAACTGAAATCGGCCACTGTCCCTGAATGACGGCCGTCAAGACCGTTAAGGACCGGGCCCACCTTGTTCTTGGCGCCTTCACCGACGGAGTGGCAGGGGAAGCACTTTTTGAAGGATTGTTCGCCGGCGGCCACGTCCTGAGCCTGCGCAAACTGAATCATCGCGGCCATGACCACAGCCGCCGCAAGTACCGATTTCATCATGATGCTCCCGTTGTGAGGTTTCTTGAAGTCGCCCCCGGGCCAACGCTTTTGGGCATGGCCGGGTTTCCGGTGGGTTTTGCCAGCCCTATGTGTAACGCGTCAAATGGCTGGTATCGTGGCCGCACGAGTGGGAGTTCACGGAATGTCTGTGCGGATGCCGGAACCGGATGGCGCGGTCCTCGATCGCCGGGAACGCATTGTTGCCGTCCTCCGGACCATCGTTCCAGGCGAGGGTGTCATCGCGGCTGAGCGCGAAATGCGCCCGTACGAGAGTGACGGCCTCACAGCATACCGCCAGCTGCCCATGGTGGTGGTACTGCCGGAAACCACCGAACAGGTGGCCGAAATCCTCCGTTATTGCCACAGCGAGGGCATCAAGGTGGTCCCCCGGGGGGCGGGGACGTCGCTGTCCGGCGGTGCGCTCCCGCTCGCCGATGGTGTTCTGCTTGGCATGGCCAAGTTCAATCGAATCCGTGAAATCGATTTCGAGAATCGTGTCGTTGTGGCTGAGCCGGGCGTCACCAACCTTGCGGTCACCGGCGCCGTTGCCGGTGCGGGCTTTTACTATGCCCCGGATCCATCGTCGCAGATTGCCTGCACGATCGGCGGTAATGTGGCGGAAAATTCCGGCGGCGTGCATTGCCTCAAATACGGGATGACCACCAACAATGTTCTGGGCTGCGAAATTGTCCTGATGACCGGCGAAGTTCTGCGTCTCGGCGGCAAGCATCTCGATGCGGCCGGCTACGATCTGCTCGGTATCATCAACGGGTCGGAAGGGCTGCTCGGAGTGGTCACAGAGGTGACGGTGCGTATCTTGAGAAAGCCGGAGACCGCGCGCGCGATGCTGGTCGGCTTTCCGACGTCGGAAGACGCCGGGGAATGCGTCTCACGGATTATCGGGGCCGGAATCATCCCGGGTGGCATGGAAATCATGGATGGCCCTGCGATCGCCGCGGCCGAGGAATTCGCCCACGCCGGCTATCCGCTCAATGTCGAAGCTTTGCTGATCGTTGAGGTCGACGGGCCCCCAGCCGAAGTCGACCACTTGATTGAACGCGTCAACGTGATCGCGCGCGAGTGCCGTGCGGTCTCGTGCAAGGCCTCGCGCTCCGAAGACGAACGGGAACTGTTCTGGGCCGGCCGCAAGGCGGCATTCCCGGCCGTCGGGCGCATCTCGCCCGACTATTACTGCATGGATGGTACGATCCCGCGCGCACAGTTGCCGCTGGTGCTCAAGCGCATGAAAGAGATGTCCAAAAAATATGGGCTGCGTGTCGCGAACGTGTTTCATGCCGGCGACGGCAATCTGCACCCGCTCATTCTCTATGACGCCAATGTTCCCGGCGAGCTGGAGAAGACCGAGGAATTTGGCGCAGAAATTCTCAAGCTCTGCGTCGAGGTCGGGGGCGTTCTGACTGGTGAGCACGGCGTCGGCGTGGAGAAGCGCGACCTGATGCCCACGATGTTCACCGAGATCGATCTCAACCAGCAGCAACGCGTGAAATGCGCTTTTGACGCCAAGGGCCTGCTCAATCCCGGCAAGGTCTTCCCGCAGCTGCATCGCTGCGCCGAACTGGGACGCCTGCACGTGCACGCCGGCAGGGTGCCGTTCCCCGATATTCCGAGGTTTTAGTAATGCGTTTCGGTTTGTTCTGTTCACCCAAAGCCGATGTTCCAGGCTTCGGTCCAGAGACGGGCCGCGGCTTTTTTGACTACCTCGACTTCAATGTCGAAGCCGAAGCGCTCGGCTTCCACTCAAGCTTTTCGGTCGAACACCATTTCAGCGGCTGGAACCAGGTGTCCTCGACACTGATGCTCCAGACCGCGCTGGCGATGCGCACGACGACGCTGCGGCTTGGCACGGCCGTGATCGTGCCGCCGTGGCACAATCCGGTGTTGCTGGCCGAAGAGGCGGCGACGCTCGATCTGCTTTCCCGTGGCCGCCTCGATCTCGGTGTCGGCAAGGGCTACCGCCACAGCGAATTCAAGGGATTTCAGATTGCACCCGAGGAGGCCGAAGCGCGCTTCGAGGAAGCGATCGAAGTGATGACGCGCGCCTGGACTACGCGCGAACGTTTCTCGCACAAGGGCCGCTTCTGGCACTTCGAGGATATCGTCGTTGAGCCGCCACCGGCGCAAAGGCCCCATCCGCCGCTGTGGGTCGCCGCCGGCAACCCACATTCGATCAGGCGTGCCGCTGCCCGCGGATTCAATCTCATTCTCGACCAGTACGCTTCGCCTGCGGTACTCGGCGAGCGTATTGCCATCTACAAGGCTGAACGCGAAGCAAGCAGCGGCGCGTTCGATCCGATGCAGGTGACGGTTGCGCGCCAGCTCTACGTGGCGAAGGATAGTGCCGACAAGGAAGCCGCGCTGGCGCGTCAGGCTGAATACACCAGACGTACCGTCAATGTTTCGCGCGATCCTTCGGCAAAAACCGGATCGCATGTACTGGCTTACGCTGACAAAGCGGGCGCCACGGAAGAGAACGCGCTCTACGGCACGCCCGACGAAATTGTTCGCATGATCGAAGCATTGCGGGATGCCGGTGTTTCCTATGTGCTGCTCACGATTGCCGGCGGTGTGGATCAGCTGCGACGTTTCGCCCGCGAAATCATGCCGGCCTTCGTTCGGGAGCCCGCCGCGCGGGCGGCGGAATGAATGTATTTGCGTAATGGCTGACACTCTGAAACCCCGTGATGCGAAAGAGGTCGGAGAGGCCGTGCGCTGGGCGCTCGGCAACGAAAAGGCGCTCGAGCTCGCCGGTCAGGGGACCAAGCGCGCTGTCGGGCGGCCAAGCCAGACGGACCTGACTCTCGATCTCTCGGGACTGAGTGGCGTCACACTGTATGAGCCGGCCGAACTCGTGCTCTCGGCGCGCGCCGGCACGCCGCTCGCCGAAATCGAGGCGCTGCTTGAGAAGAACAACCAGGAGCTCGCTTTCGAGCCCATCGACTACGGGCCGCTGCTGGGTGGCGAAGCGAGCCGGGGCACGCTGGGCGGTACGATCGCCGGCAACTTGTCCGGTCCACGCCGGATCAAATCAGGTGCCGCACGCGATCATTTCCTGGGCGTCACCGCAGTTACTGGTCGCGGAGAAACAATCAAGTCCGGCGGGCGTGTTGTGAAAAACGTCACCGGCTACGACCTCTGCAAACTGCTGGCCGGTTCCTGGGGCACGCTCGCGGCCATGACAGATATCACCGTGAAGGTGCTGCCCAAATGCGAGACCGAGGCCACCGTGCTGATTTCGGCTCTTGACGACGCGCGCGCCTGCGCTGCGATGGCTGCTGCAATGGGCTCATCGAGTGATGTTTCCGGTGCGGCACACTTGCCCGATCACGTCGCCTCCTGGTTTGACGGTCTGCCCAGGGCG
>DATAPP010000137.1:0-126202 GCA_036265125.1 Pseudolabrys sp.
ATATCGACATAGCTCTTCACCTTTTCGAGATGGGCCTTGGTGACCAGCGGACCGTAGTCGGCCTGCTTGTCGGTGGAGGGACCGACCTTGAGGGACTCCACCCGCGGGATCAGCTTCTCGATGAGGAGATCGGCCGTCTTCTTGCCCACCGGCACCGCGACCGACACGGCCATGCAGCGCTCGCCGGCGGAGCCATAGCCCGCGCCGACCAGCGCATCGACGGCTTGATCCATGTCGGCGTCAGGCATGACGATCATGTGGTTCTTGGCGCCGCCGAAGCATTGAACCCGTTTGCCGTTGGCGCAGCCGGTGGAATAGATGTATTCTGCGATGGCAGATGATCCGACGAAGCCGATTGCCATTACACGCGGATCCGTGAGAAGCGTATCGACTGCTTCCTTGTCGCCATTGACAACGTTGAGTATGCCAGGCGGCAGTCCGGCGCCGATCATTAACTCGGCAAGACGCATCGGAACCGAAGGATCACGCTCCGACGGCTTGAGGATAAAGGCGTTACCACAGGCTATCGCCGGCGCGAATTTCCACATCGGGATCATCGCTGGAAAATTAAACGGGGTAATACCCGCGACGACGCCAAGTGGTTGCCGAATGGAATACAGATCGATCGCAGGCCCGGCGCCTTCAGTGAATTCGCCTTTCAGCAGATGGGGAATCCCGCAGGCGAACTCCACCACTTCAATGCCACGTTGAATGTCGCCGCGTGCGTCGGGAACCGTCTTTCCGTGCTCGGAGGACAGTAGTTTGGCCAGGGTTTCGAATTCCTTCTGGATCAGGTCGAGAAATTTGAACATGACCCGGGCACGGCGCTGCGGATTGGTCGCCGCCCAGCCTGGTTGGGCGGCCTGTGCGTTGGCAATTGCGTGTTCGACTTCCGAGTGCCTGGCCAGCGCGACCTTGGCCTGGATCTCGCCTGTATTGGGATCAAAGACGTCGCCAAAGCGCCCGGGGCCCCCCTTAACGGCTTTGCCGCCTATGAAATGGCCAATCTCACGCATGGGTTGCACTCCTCCGATTATTTTGGGCCTCTGGCGGGGATCACCGGGCAGTTGGTGCCCATTTGCAACGATTTTTGCAGCTTTTCAGCGACGGGTCACGAGTTGAGGGCCCTTTTCGGGCGTTTTTCGTTTCACCAACGGTTAGCCTTTACCCCCTCTTAACAGCGCCAGTCTAGGGTCGTCCCGGGACCTCGGTTCGTCCGAAAGCGTGCGCGTGTTGGGTAGGTAAGTTATGGATATTTCGACTGGGCTAGGGCTCCTCGCCGGCGCCGGCGTCCTCGCAACCCTCATCTTGCTCGGCGGCGACATGCGCATGTTTGCGGACATGCACGCCGCCATCGTGATCTTCGGCGGTTCATTCGCCGCCACTCTGATCCGTTTCCCGCTCGCCTCGATTTTCCACGGACTGCCACTCGGCGCCAAATTTGCCTTCACACTCCGGCGCATGAGTCAACGCGACTTGGTCGACGAACTGGCTGGTCTGGCCGAAGTCGCGCGCAAATCAGGGCCGATCGGTCTGGAAAAGGTTGAAATCGAAGACCCATTTCTCGCCAAGGGCGTCCGCTTCGTTGCCGACGGTTACGACGGCAATTTTATCCGCGACAATCTCGAGCGCGACCGCGACAACTTTCTTACCCATCTGGATGAAGGTCAGAAGATCTATCGTGCGGTGGGCGACTGCGCGCCGGCTTTCGGCATGATCGGCACATTGATCGGCATGGTGCAGATGTTCGCGAACATGACCGACCCGTCGAAACTTGGTCCATTTATGGCAGTGGCGTTGCTGGCGACCTTTTACGGCGCTGCCGTCGCCAACTTGCTGTGTCTGCCAATTGCCGACAAGCTCCACCTCAAACTCGTGGACGAGGAAATCAATCGTACCTTGATCATCGACGGCATTCTGATGATCCGTGAAGCCAAGAGTCCGACACTCGTGCGCGAGATGTTGCTCGCCTACCTGCCGGAGAAGCATCGCCACAGCGAAGAAGAAGCAGATGACGGGGCGGAGGCAGTCCCGGCTTAGAACGGCGCGTTGAAGGCATCTGATGGCGAGACGCAAGGACGCAGGTCACGGTGGCGGTCATGGGTGGTTCGTCACCTTCGCTGACCTTATGGGTCTGTTGGTCAGCTTTTTCGTGATGCTCGTCGCGTTTTCTACACAAGATCAGGCCAAGCTACAGGTCGTCGCCGGCTCTATGCGTGATGCCTTCGGCGTTCAGGACCGTGTACGATATTCAGGCATTATCGAAGTGCTGGGCTTGCCGACCCGCCCTAGGCTAAAAAGTGCCGCGCACATTGATCCGTCAGAAGCGTCAGCAACCCCGTCACCGGAGGACAGTGACAGGCAGCGCAGCTATGGCGCCCGCTTCAAGGAGGACCGCAAATTTTCGCTTGCATCGGCGTCGTTGCGGCAGGCCTTACAGGAAATGCCCGAAATCACCGAAGCATCGAAGCACATTATGCTCGAGGAAACCAAAAATGGTCTCAATATCGAGATCGTGGACCAGGACGGACGATCAATGTTTCCAGAAGGGGGCAAGGAGCCCTATGAGCGAACGCGTAAGCTGATCCAGAAGATCGCGCCTCAGCTCAAGGCGATGCCGTATCGGGTTTCCATCGTCGGTCATACTGCCACGAGCAAGGTGCCGCCAAAACCTGGTTATGGGCCGTGGGAATTGTCAGCCGATCGTGCGAATGCGGTACGCCAAATTTTGGACGCAGAGGGTGTACCATCGGGAAATATCTTTATGGTGGCTGGAAAGGCCGACACAGACCCGCTGTTCCCGGACGATCCCTCGATGTCGCCGAACCGCCGGGTTACCATTACCTTGATGCGCGAAGAGCCACCGTTGCCGGCCGATTTGAACCCGTAGCGCGATAGCTTTCGGCCTATTGCAATCAACCGGATATGGTACGCCCGGTGTTCCCAGGGTCCTTGCGGTGATATAAGGCCCGCCTTCTAAACCTTCAGCGGATCACGGCAATTTCAAATGAGTGACGGCGCGAACCAAGCCACGGCTTCGGCGCATGCAGGGCATGACGCGCCTCCGGGACTCCTGACGCTGGCGCTCGGCAGCGTCGGGGTTGTCTACGGTGATATCGGGACAAGTCCGCTCTACGCCTTTCGAGAGGCGGCAATGGCGGCAAGCCACGACCATGTCGTTAGCCGCGGCGTCGTTCTCGGCGTGCTTTCGCTCATCGTCTGGGCGCTCATCATAACGGTGACCCTCAAATACGTTCTAATCCTGCTGCGCGCGGACAATAACGGCGAGGGCGGTACGCTCTCGCTTACAGCGTTGGCAACGCGCGCGCTCGGACGGCGAACCGCCTTCGTTTTTATCGTCGGGGTCATCGGTGCCTCGATGTTTCTTGGCGACTCCGTGATCACTCCGGCGATCTCGGTGCTCTCGGCGGTGGAGGGGCTTAAACTCGCAAGCCCCGCGTTCAGCGAGTTTGTTGTGCCGCTCACGGTCATCATTCTGATTGCACTGTTCGCGGCGCAAAGCCGGGGCACTGCCAAAGTGGCGGCCATGTTCGGTCCGATCATGGTTGTTTGGTTCTTGTCGATCGCGATTGCCGGCGCTCTGCACATTCGCGACGATCCCACCGTTCTGACTGCGATCAATCCGTTCTACGGCATCGATTTCCTTGTCCATCACGGTGCAATTGGCTTGGTCACGCTTGGTGCCGTATTCCTCGTGGTTACCGGCGGCGAGGCCCTCTATGCGGATCTCGGTCACTTTGGGCGCAAGCCCATTCAAACTGCGTGGCTCGGTCTCGTCCTCCCTTCGCTTCTAGTCAATTATTTTGGCCAGGGCGCCAAAGTACTGGCTGACCCTGCGGCGATCGAGAACCCGTTCTACAGGCTGGTTCCCGAAACCTTTCTGCTGCCGATGGTCGTGCTGGCGACTGCGGCGACTGTGATAGCGAGCCAGGCGGTCATTACGGGTGCCTATTCACTCGTGCATCAGGCGATTCAACTCGGTCTGTTGCCGCGGCTCGCCATCTTGCACACCTCAGCCTCGCACGTTGGCCAAATTTATATCCCGCGTGTGACTGTCTCGCTGATGATCGGTGTGCTGCTCCTGGTCGGTCTGTTCCGTACTTCGAGCGCACTCGCGTCCGCTTATGGTATTGCGGTCGCAACAACGATGGTCGTGGATGGGATCCTTGCCTTCGTCGTTATCTGGCGGGGATGGCAATGGCCACTTTGGAAAACGCTGCTGTTGATTGCGCCATTTGTTGTCGTCGATGTGGTTTTCTTTTCGGCCAACTTCCTCAAATTATTCGAAGGTGCGTGGGCGCCACTCCTGTTCGGCGCAACTATGGTACTTTTGATTTTGACGTGGCGGCGCGGTACCGGCATCCTGATCAATAAGACGCGACGGACTGAAGTGCCGCTCGATACCCTATTCCGAAGTTTGGAGAAGAAGCCGCCTCATTTTGTCCCCGGCACAGCGGTGTTCCTCACCAGCGATCCCGAATTTGCGCCGACAGCATTGTTGCATAATCTCAAGCACAACAAGGTGCTGCACGAAAGCAATGTGATCCTCACGATCATCACGGCCGACACGCCTCGTGTTCGCGAGGAAGAGCGCGTGCGTATCACTCCGATGTCCAAACACTTTTCGCGGGTGTCCCTGAAATTTGGGTATATGGAGCAACCGAATGTACCGAAGGCGCTTGCGATTGCGCGCAAGCACGGCTGGCAATTCGACATCATGTCGACCTCGTTTTTTCTGTCGCGGCGTGCGCTCAAGCCGTCAGCCAAATCGGGCATGCCGTCGTGGCAGGATCATCTGTTTATTGCGCTGGCGCGCTCGGCGAGCGACGCGACCGACTTTTTCCAGATACCCACCGGGCGAGTGGTGGAGGTCGGCACCCAAGTGACAGTGTAGCCGCACATTGCGAGGTCAGATAAGCCATTGAATTCGTTACTAAAGAAGCCCAGCTGCGCCTGCAGTTTCTGCATGGCTCAGGGAATTGTATTGCGCAAATGGCGGTGCCGGGCCAATGCTCGGAGCGTTATAAGCCGCGTCCCGCGGATCCTTTTGCACTGCAAAAATTCTTAGGCCATTCATGCCCCGCAGCATTGCCGCCGTCCCCGGCGGCTCGATCGCGGCCACTAACGGCAGCGAGTCACCGACCAAGGTTGGCTTCTGGTCACTGGCGCTCGGTAGCATTGGGGTCGTCTATGGCGACATTGGCACCAGCCCGCTCTACGCATTCCGGGAGGCCGTGCTTGCGGCGACCGGGCCGGGCAATGCGGCGGGCGAGCCGGTCGTACTCGGCATTTTGTCCCTGATTATCTGGGCGCTGCTGCTGGTCGTGACGGCCAAGTATGTGTTGATCCTGCTGCGCGCCGACAACAAGGGCGAGGGTGGGACACTAGCACTGATGGCGCTCGCATCTCGTTCGCTGGTGCGCCGAGGTGGCATCGTGATTTTTCTCGGTGTTATCAGCGGTGCGCTTTTCTATGGTGACGCCATCATTACTCCGGCGCTGTCGGTTCTTTCGGCGGTCGAGGGGTTGAAAGTCGTCACCCCGGCGTTTGACGCCTATGTGGTGCCACTCACGGTTTTCATTCTCGTCATATTATTCATGGTGCAGTCGCGGGGGACGGCCAGTGTCGCCGCCTTCTTCGGTCCGGTCATGTTTTTTTGGTTCACGATCATCGCGGCCGCGGGCATTTGGCGTGTGGGACAAAACCTGACTGTTCTGCTGGCGTTCAATCCCTGGTACGGAGTGAGTTTCCTCCTCCATAACGGAATCATCGGATTCTATACGCTTGGTGCAGTCTTCCTGGTCGTGACGGGCGCGGAAGCGCTCTATGCCGACCTCGGCCATTTCGGCCCCGGCCCAATCCGGATGGCTTGGCTGGTCGTCGTGCTGCCGGCGCTTACTGTCAATTACCTGGGGCAGGGTGCGTTGGTGCTGGCCGATTCGAAATCGGTCGAAAATCCTTTCTTCCTGCTTTTTCCGGATTGGGCGTTGCTCCCGATGGTAATCCTGGCCACCCTGGCGACCGTGATCGCAAGTCAGGCTGTGATCACCGGTGCCTACTCGCTCACACGACAGGCAATTCAGCTCGGACTTCTGCCGCGCCTTGAAATCCGCCACACGTCGGAATCCTTGTTCGGACAAATCTATATGCCTCGCGTCAACACGTTGCTTTTAATGGGCGTGCTGTTGCTGGTGGCACTGTTTCGCTCGTCGAGCGCGCTTGCCTCGGCCTATGGAATCGCGGTGACCGGCACGATGGTTGTCACGGCGATGATGGCCATCGTGGTGATCTGGCGAGTGTGGAACTGGCCGCTGATTGGAGCTTTGGCGCTGATGCTGCCGTTCCTGTTCATCGACTTTACCTTCCTGTCTGCAAACCTGCTCAAGATCGTGGAGGGCGGATGGATGCCGCTGGCGCTCGGCGCGCTGGTGATGGCTGTGATGTACACGTGGCGGCGCGGCAGCCGGCTGCTGTTTGAAAAAACTCGCCGTCTTGAAACGCCGCTTGAATCACTCGTGAAGAGCCTCGAGAAAAAACCACCGGCACGTGTGGCGGGTACGGCAGTATTTCTCACCAGCGATCCAGTCAGTGCCCCGACTGCGCTGCTGCACAGCCTCAAGCATTATAAAGTCCTGCATGAGAACAATGTGATTCTTACAATCGAGACCGCGGACACGCCTCACGTCGATCCCGCAGAGAGGGTACGGATGATGCCGCTCGGAAAGACATTCTCGCGAATTGTGCTCCGCTTCGGTTTCATGGAAACACCGAACGTGCCCCGAGCGCTGGCGATAGCGCGCAAGCTCGGTTGGCAGTTTGACATCATGTCGACGTCGTTTTTCCTGTCGCGACGCTCGCTCAAACCTGCCGCGCATTCTGGTATGCCGCACTGGCAGGATCGCTTGTTTATCGGCCTTACCCGTGTTGCCAACGATGCCACCGACTATTTCCAAATTCCCACGGGACGGGTGGTGGAGGTCGGCACCCAGGTGACGATCTAGGTTTTTGGACCCAGCCGAAAGACTGATGCTTCACCTTGGATTTCCGGTTAAAACCAGCTTCTGAGATAACGGAGTTTCGGTAATGGCCGATGAAATGCCGCGCGCGGACGAGGTGACGAACCTGACGCCAGAAGAAGTCTTCATTGGCCTGCGTGAGGGACTCATGCTGCTGGTTGATGTGCGGGAACCCAACGAGACGTCGGTCGAAAGCTATCCCGATGCGGTGATCGTGCCGCTATCGTGTTTCGACCCCGCAGCGATTCCCGATCCCCAGGGGAAGCAGGTTGTGTTTGCCTGTCGCTCCGGAAGGCGATCCGTAACCGCTTCGGTGGCTGCCCAGGACGCCGGATATCCTTACACCGCCCATCTTGCCGGCGGCATCATTGCCTGGAAAGCCGCTGGGTTGCCCACCAAAACCTGAGCATTGCGAGTTGGGGTGTTCCATGCGCTGTCGATTTGCGATTATCGCCGTGGCTTTCAGCCTTGGCGTACACGACTTTGGTATGGCGCTCGCTCAAAATGAGCGTGTCGTAAATGTCTATAACTGGTCCGACTACATCGACGCCAAAGTTCTCGAAGACTTTACCAAAGAAACAGGAATCAAGGTCCAGTACGACACCTTCGACGCCAATGAGATACTTGAGACAAAATTGCTCGCCGGTAAATCCGGTTACGATGTGGTGGTGCCGACTGCGTATTTCCTGGAAAGACAGATCAAAGCAGGCGTTTTCCAGAAACTCGATAAAAGCAAACTTGGGAATCTCAGCAATGTATGGCCCGACATCGCAACGCGGCTGGCAGTTTACGATCCCGGCAACCAGTATGCAGTCAACTACATGTGGGGCACCACGGGCATCGGCTACAACGTAAAGGCGATGCGTGAGCGGCTTGGACCGAATGGCAAGATCGATAGCTGGGAAATCGTGTTTAATCCCGAGAATCTGGCAAAATTTCGGGACTGCGGAGTGCATATGCTCGATTCCGCTGACGATCTCGTGCCCGCCGCGCTGCATTTTCTCGGGTTCAATCCGAATTCGAACGACCAGAAAGAGCTGGAGAAGGCTGCCGAGCTGCTGACGAAGATTCGGCCTTCAGTAAGAAAATTCCACTCCTCGGAATATCTCAACGCACTGGCGAGCGGAGAAATCTGTTTGGTGGTTGGCTGGTCGGGTGACATCAAGCAATCGCAGAGGCGTGCGATAGAAACCAAGAATGGTGTGGAAATCGGGTATTCGATTCCGAAGGAAGGCGCGCAGATGTTTTTCGATAACCTCGCCATTCCGAAGGATGCGAGTCACGCCATCGAAGCGCACGTCTTCATCAATTATCTTTTGCGTCCGGAAGTAGCTGCAAAGAACAGCAACCTGGTCGCTTACGCCAACGGCAATCTGGCGAGCCAGCAGTTCCTTGATAAGGCTGTGCTCGATGACAAAAGCGTATATCCTGACGCTGTCACGATGAACCGGCTCTATACAGTGAGCGCACGCGACCAGAAATCGCAGCGTTTTGTGAACCGGCTGTGGACGAAGATCAAAACCGGCCGTTAGCGGGTTGCGGCTCCTCGGGCCGCCAGCGGCGGTGCATCCATAGCCACTGTTCGGGATGCTCGCGAATCCAGCCCTCAATCACCGATGTGATGATCTGCATGGTGCCAGCGACATCGACTTTTCCCCCCGCATCGCGAACTGGCTTGATTTCATCAGTGAGCTCGGCGCGGAATCGGTGGTTCGCCAGGCGTACAATACGGGCGCCATGGATCGGGCAGTCGAAATGGCGGGCGAGCCGGGCCAGAAGCGGGTTTGCCATGGTACGCCGGCCGAAGAACGTCACCGGGACACCGCGCACGTAGTACTGATCGACAAGCATGCCGACATGTGCGCCGCGTTCGAGCGCTTCGGAAATCTTCACTGGCGCATAAAGATCGGTTGAGATCATCTCGCCCATGCTGGCTGTACGGGTCTCGGTGAGCCAACGATCGATCCCGGAAATATTTGGCCGCCGATAGAGCACCGCGCTATCGAGCTTGTAGTTTGCCGCACAAACGGCTGGCAGCTCCCAATTGGCCAGGTGGGCTGCGAAAATCAGCGCCGGCTTTCCGTCGTTCAACAGCCTGAGAAAGCGGTCGATATCCGGTTGCGCGAGTTCGATACGACTGCGTTCCGGGGGCTGTTCGGGATCAAAATTCCAAAGCCGGTCCAGATGCGCAAACTCCGCGCCCATGCGGCCAAGATTGTCCCAGCAGCCGCGCAGAATGGCGTCAATTTCGATTTTGGATTTTTCGGGAAAAGCCGCAACAAGGTTGGCGCGGCCAATCCGATTTTCAGGCAGTAGCGGGCCGATCGCACGCATGAGTCCGCCGGCAAAGTCGGCCATTTTGTCCGCATCGATCAAGCGCAGACCGCTGAGCGCGGTGATCGCCAGCTTTCCGACCAAGGCATTGCTCGCGCGCTTAAATCCACGGCGCAAGCGCAGCATCATCCGCCTCATCGCAAAACGCTCGTATCTATGTGATCCATGATCTCTTCCGAAAGCCGTCGCTACTCTTCGGGATCATGTACTAGAAGTTCACGATGACTTTGCCGAACACCTGACGGCTCTCAAGTCGGGCGAGGCCGCGCTCGAAATCGGCGAGCGGCACCTCGGTATCGATGATGGGCGCCATGCCGGCAGCAATTTTTGACAGGCTGTCGCGAATATTACGCATGGAAGCGCCGAATGAGCCAAGTATCTTGTACTGCTGCTGGAACAGCTGCATCAAATTGATGGTGACTGTCGGGCCCGCTGTCGAGCCGCAAGTTACCAACCGGCCGCCGCGCTTGAGGCAGAGCAGGGAGCCATTAAAGGCCTCGCCGCCGACATGTTCGAAAACGACATCAACACCTTTTTTTGCGGTGAGCTTGCGAGTGACGCCTTCGAAGCGTTCGGTCTTGTAGTTGATGACGTGGTCAGCGCCCAGCGCTCGAGCTTTTTCCGCCTTCGTGTCGTCGCCAACTGTCGTAATGACAGTGCAGCCGAGGGCCTTCGCCATTTTTATGGCGACAGAACCTATGCCGGAGCCGCCTGCATGTACCAAAATGGTTTCGCCCGGTTTGAGCTTGGCGTTGTCGAACAACATGTGCTCGACGGTACCAAAGGCAATCGGAGCGCACGCTGCGTCTCGCAGCGAAACGCTGGCCGGTACAGGGATTACCAAGCGTGCGGGCAGGTTTATCAGGTCGCGGGCAAAGCCGTCGATATGAAAGCCCATGATGCCACTGACATTCTCGCAAAGATTGTCGCGGCCTTCGCGGCAGGCGGCACAGCGTCCGCAAGTCATCGCCCCATACATCACGACCTTGTCGGCGGACTTGAAGCCGGTGACGCCCTTACCGATCGCGGCTATTTCGCCGGAGGCTTCGGCGCCAACAACGATCGGCAATTGCCGCTTTGCGAACGCCATCCCACGGAAGCCCCAAAGGTCGAGGTGATTGAGCGCCACAGCCTTGATACGGATCTGGACCTCGCCTTCCCCGGGTGGCGGCGGCGGAGGGACGTCAGCAAGCTCCAGCTTGCGGTCGGCGATCAGTCTTAACGCACGCATGATGATTGGCTCGTGCGGCCGCTAGGCCGGCTCGAGCCCCATCACCAGCGAAACGTTCTGCCCACCAAAGCCGAACGAATTCGAAATGGCGTGCCGCAAGCTCGCATCTCGCGCCCTGTTCGGTACCACGTCGAGCGGAATCGCCGGATCCGGGATGGCATAGTTTATAGTCGGTGGAATGCGTTGCTGCTGCAGCGTGAGCAGGGTGAATACCGCCTCAACCGCCCCGGCAGCGGAAAGAGTATGACCGATCATGGATTTGTTGGAGGAAATCGGCAGGCTCTTCATGCGATCGCCAAATACGGTCGCGCAACCAAGATATTCCATCTTGTCATTTTCAGGGGTGCTGGTGCCGTGGGCATTGATGTAGTCAATGTCGTTCGGCGTGAGGCCGGCGTCTCCAATTGCGTTTGCTATACAACCAATGATCGGCTTCCCATCGGGGCTCGAACGCGTGCGATGGAACGCGTCGGTCATCTCACCGCAACCTTCGAGCACACCCAGGATCTTCGCGCCGCGTGCTTTGGCGGCATCATAGCTTTCAAGCACCAGCGCGCCAGCGCCTTCGGCCATTACGAAGCCATCGCGATTCTTTGAGAATGGCTTGGCTGCGGTCTGTGGTACGTCGTTGCTCGTCGACAATGCTGAAAGCAATGAAAAGCGGATCACCGCCTCTGGATTGATTGAACCGTCCGTGCCGATACAGAGCGCCGCGTCGGTCTCGCCCCGGCGAATTGCCTCAACACCGAGCTGAATGGCCGTCGCGCCTGACGCGCATGCAGTGGAGAGCGAAATCGGCGACCCTTGTGTACCGAACTTCTCCGCCAGTGTGTCGGCAACCGAACCGAGCAGGAAGCGACGGTGATAGGCAGGAAATTCCGCGCTCACGCGCCACATGTCCGAGTAAGTGACCTTGTCGTTGGCTCCTGACTTGGCGCCAACCTCGAGTCGCTGCGGCCAGTCCAACTCGATTGGCGGTACGGCCAAAAATAGGGGACCTGGAAATTGGCCCGGCTTGCCGAGCTCCGACTGTACGATAGCCTCTTCGGCTGCAAGTTGCGCGAATGACTCCGTCAATGCGGCGGCGTTCGCCTGCGGCGGCAGGTAGTCAATGGTGCCGGCGATGCGTGTCTTTAAACCATCGGTGGGAAAACGGGTAATGGCCTTGATGCCGGATTCGCCAGCTGTGAGTTTTGCCCAATTGTCCGTTTTACCCGCGCCGAGCGATGTAACTATGCCGAGGCCAGTTACGACCACCAGCGGTCGCCCCATTTTGTCTTTGCCCGCTGTCATCTTTCGCTCTCCTCAGCCGATGCGCTCGACCAGCGCGAGGCCTTCGCCTCGCCAGTGCCCGACGCCGGTCACCAGGACTTGTGTCACGTCCCCGTTCGTTGGCCGCTCCAAACCGGTCGAGTCACAGGGCGGAAACAGACTACCATGATCAAGTATGGCCGTGGCCAGCGCGATGTTCATGGGGAATTGCGGCTCCAATCCGTGACCGAGATATGATCCAGTGGCACGCACGGCAAGATCGGAGTGCAGCTCCAGAAAATGCCGCTCCTCTGCGGTTGCAGGATTGGCGCCTGTCGCCCCCGATAATAATGCGGCATGGCCGATATCTATCTTGTCCCTGAGTCGATCCCATAGCCGCGACAGCGTTTCGGTAACCGTTCCAGGCTTCCGGTTCGCACGGTCGGAGACCACAGCGCTGAGGCGACCCAATGGTTTGGCACCGCGCTTTTCCGCATGATCGCGTCCCTCGATCACGAGAAATGCGCCCAGCGACGCCAACGCAAAACCACCTTGGCCACCCCTGCGCTCCCACACCGGCTCAAACTTGTTCTTCAGCGCGAGGCCAGCAAACTCGTAGAGCATCAGAAGATCAGGCCGCTCTCCATTATATGAGCCGCCCACCAGAGCAATGTCGCTTTGCCTTGCCCCGATGCGCGAGTGCGCGATACGCACCGCGTCGATACCGGCCGATTCTTCTCCCATAAACGTCCGTGACGAGCCTGTCACGCCGTGAACGATGGATATATTGCCCGCCAGCAGGTTCGAGAGCTGGGCCAGAAATAAAGTCGGCCGCAAATCGCTCATCAGGCGCTCGTTTAGAAACGCGGCCGGATTTGCTGCGTGTGTGATCCCGCTGAGAATGTTCGAATCCACTGTCAGGTCACGCTCGCCGCCACCGGCTGCGACGATCATGTCCATGTGCGACAGTAAATCGGTGTTGCCTTTCACGCCCGCCGAATCAAGTGCAAGCCCCGCGGCATATGTGCCGATCCGCTGCCAATTTTCCATTTGGCGCTGATCACCCTTTTTGGGAATCTGAAGATCAAAATTGATCGGCGCCAGTGGGTTCACAATGAAGGGAGCAAAAGTAGCCGTATCGGCGCCCGGCCGTGCTTCCATCAGCTTTTGCCAATGCGCGTCGGGCCCTTCACCGAGACATGAAACAATTCCAATGCCGGTGATCCAGACGTCCCGCGTGCTCTCAGCCATTGGCCGGCACCTCGGCCGGAAAACCGACTCGCTCGGCAGCTTCGCGCATCCGCAGCTTCATCTCAGCATTCGGAAAATCGAGGACGCGCAGCGTTAAGGTTGCGTCGCAGATGGGCTTGCCGTCCAACAAAATGCTCGCCTGCGTGATCGCATATCCCGAGCCCTCATGAACAAGGCTGGCCTTCACTGACAGCTTGTGGCCGGGCGTAACGAACATGCGGAACTTGGCGTCCTTAACCGCTGCAAGGAACGCCATACGCTCGAATTGATTCACAGCGACCACGAGCCAGCCCGATGTCTGGGCCATGGCCTCAATCAGCAGGACGCCGGGCATTAGAGGAAAACCGGGAAAGTGCCCTTCGAAGATCGTACTCGTGGCCGGAACCGTCGCTTCGGTGGCGATTTTGCGGTCGGCCAGCTTTAGGTCGACAATACGGTCGATCAGCTGAAAGTACTCAAGACGCATGTGACCGCGCTTCAAGCTCCCTTGGCAGCGACAAGTTCGTCGATGCGAGCGCTCAAGTTCTTAAGTACAAAATACTGGTCTGTAGTGGCTTTGCCGTCGTTGACCTCCTGGGTCCACTGCTCAAGTGGAAGTTTGATCCCAAAGGCCTTGTCGATGGCGAAAGCAATATCAAGAAAATCGAGACTGTCGATCCCGAGATCGTTAATCGCATGACTTTCCGGCTTTATGGAGTCGCGCGGAATATCACAGGTTTCAGCGATAATATTGGCAATGGTGTCGAAAGTCGAAGACATCGGTAACTCTCTGGTTGATTTGGAGTTCTGGCAAGTAGGCGGCCGACGCGCCCCGAGCTTGCGCAACAGCCCCCAATCCGTACTTTCGCCTGCGAACGATTGGATGCCCGTATAGCGAAGCATAGCGGCGAGTTCAATGGTGACGGCCACTTAGCGCGAAATCTGGCCATCGGCAGGTTTTTGAGACCCGGGAACCGTCGTGTCCGGGATTACCAGCGGTCTTTAGTCACTTCGACCGGCGTACACCCGCGGCGTCCTGAAAGCACGCAATCCTGGTTCTTACGCATCGTGGCCATGGTATCGGCGAGCCAAATTCCGGCACCGATCAGCCCGATCACGAAGACAAATACCGTCACGTTTACGATCATACGATGACGATAGTCGTCTGAACTCTCGCCCCGTTCGTACTTCGCCAAGTCCGCAACCGGCGCCGCCGGAGGCGGTCGCGTGCCGGCGTTGTTGCGTCGGAAGTTGACGACGCGCGGCCCGTCCTCGGTGGACGGGGAGGAGTTCTGATCAGGCATACTGCAGATTAGCATGCCGGCCGGTTGCATTCGACTCCCTGATGAAAAAGGTGCCGTTTCGGAAATGCATGGCATCCCAACCAAAATGCACTGTGGCGAACATCTTTTCCGTCGGGTAAGAGCACTTTGTCAGGAGTTCGCCGATGATCCGCAGGTCGTTTATCGCCGCTGCCGTCCTTTTCGGTTGTTGGATTGGCCCGGCGCAGGCCGAAGATGTCACACTCGGGAGCTTGAAAATTTCGAGCCCTTGGGCACGCGCTACGCCAAAGGGCGCTTCTGTCGGGGGCGCCTACATGACGATCACGAACACAGGGAGTGTGGCTGACCGCCTGGTCGGGGGCTCATCGGATGTTTCCAGCCGTTTCCAGATCCATGAGATGAGAATGGATAACGGCGTGATGAAAATGCGTCCACTCGACAAGGGACTCGAGATCAAACCGGGACAGACGGTCGAACTGAAGCCGGGTGGAGACCATGTGATGTTCGTCGGGCTGAATCGCTCGTTGGAGGAGGGCCAGCACATCAAAGCGACGCTCGAGTTTGAGAAATCTGGCAAAGTTGCGGTCGATTTTACGGTTGAAGGCATTGGCGCCCGAGCTGGCGGCGCGCCGTCAGGCAAGATGCAAATGCAGCAGGGCCACTGAAGACAGCGTGTGACAGGCTCATAAAATCAGGCAATCGCTGATCCACATGTCTCGCAGACGTTTGCGGTAAACGCCGCAAAATGCTTTCGAGCAGGAAACAAAATCGAGGCTCCTGCGTTGCTCCGGGCCCGGGGGAAACAAAGGAGGCTGATATGAGAATGGTCGTTCTAGGCGCGGCCGTCGGGGCAGTGCTTGTTGGTGCCGGTCCGGTTTCTGCGCAGGTTGTGGTGCATGATCGCGATAGAACTGTGGTTCGGGAGCATGTCAATCGTGACCATCACTACGGGTGGCGCCACCACCATGCCGACTGTCGCACCGTGCGCGTGAGGACCCGGCTGCCGAACGGCAATGTGATCGTTAAGACGCGACAAACCTGCTAGTCGGGCGAAAGCCAGCTGATGTTTCCCAGAGGGTGGTTCCGGCGCGTACTGCGCCGGAACCCGAACTGCGTGCGTGCTTTCTATTTTGGCTCGGCGAATGCCAGTTTTTCATGCTGCGGCGGCAGCATCCGGAAAATATTGAGGGTCATTGAAATTAGCGCGTAATAGCCGAGTAGCCCCACCAGCTCCACAGTCGCGGCGTCGCCGAGAATGGATTGCACGCGTTTGTAGGTTCGATCCGTCACCCGGCGGGTCTTGTAGAGTTCTTGAACGAAATCATAGATCGCGCGCTCGTCCTTCGGCGCCGCTTTCGGCATTCTGCCGAGACGCACATCTTCAATGGTATTCGGCTTAACGCCGCCTTTCTCGGCGATCGGTGCGTGGGCAAACCACTCGTATTGCGCGCGCCAGAACCTTGCGGTGCACAAGATGGCGAATTCTGACAGACGGGGCGGAAGCGCTGTCTGATATCGGCAATGAGCGCCTAGCTTTTGTGCGAGCTCGCCAAACGCGGGGGCATGCATCCAGGCCGCAAACGGTCCGCGCGGCGTGATTGAAGCGCCGCGTGGCCCCGCCCGAAGGCTGTCCAACAGCGTACGCTGGGCTTCGCTCATGTGCGATTCATCAATCAGGGCAAGACGTGGCGCCGGGCGTTTGGCGGGCATGATCGTATCCTTGGAGTTTGCTGGGACGACGCTGAAAGGGGGGATCGCGCTCAGTATAGCTGAGATCAGCCTGTGCCCACCGCATCACGGATGCAATATCGTGCAATTCAAAAAGAGCGCCTATTCGATAATAGCCGTGACTTTCATCAGCCCGCGATCGATCATGTGCAAGGCCCTCGCGGCAGCAAGTGAGAGGTCGAGGACGCGACCTCGCGTGAATGGTCCACGGTCATTGACCACAACTGTGACGGTCCGCTGCGATCGCGGATCGGTAATTCGTAAGCGCGTGCCGAATGGGAGACTGCGGTGCGCAGCGGTATATTTTTTCGGGTCATAGCGTTCGCCGCAGGCCGTACGGCCAGAGTAGTTCGTACTGTAGAAGGCAGCCACGCCGGAAAACTGCCGCGGGCTCTCAGCGAAGGCAGTTGTGCAGGCCGCGCACGTCGCCAGCACGACCGTTGCCAGCATCCGTTTGCTGGATGTCATTCCGAGGCTCTCCGCGCACGCAGTCGTGACGGTACTTTTGCGGAACTGGTTAGCAGACCGAAAGTTCCACGAAAAGACCCGGAAATTACGAAGTTGATCGGGTGGACGTTTTTGCGCGGTGCGCGGCCACGCGCGACTTGCGATCGGTTGCAGGCGCGGGCTTTCGTTTCTCCAAATGGCTTAACGTCATTTCCGCCCTGGCGCGACAATCGTCATGGAGTGCTTTGAGTTCATCATCGCTGAGGTCCTCGATCGCGGCAAATTTGTTTTCTGCTCCCTTCATCGCGAGGACCAATTCGGACAATTTCAGTTGGATCGCCAATGTATCCCGATTCTGGGTGTTCTGAATCAGGAATACCATCAGAAAGGTGACGATCGTGGTGCCGGTATTGATCACCAGCTGCCATGTGTCGCTATAGCCGAACAGCGGTCCCGTCGCGGCCCAGACAATGACCACGGCGACAGCCAGCAAAAATGTAATCGGATGTCCTGCCCATGTGGAGATCGCATGCGCGAACCGCGAAAACTCTGGGGTCAGACGCGGCGAATGATCGTTCAATCGATCGTCGCGATTGTTCTTCCTTTTATTCATTCTGAACGCCCTGGAAATATGCCCGACCGCCAACGCGCGGGCGTGTTCCCATGTTCCATGCGTTGGGCATTAGACAGGGTGAGGGGCTTTTACTTCAACTTTGGCAGCGATTGTTTCACGCGGCCGATCTCGGCCCATGGGTCCTTTTGCTGGCGCGACAGGCGCTGCATAAGGTTTTTCACCGTGTATTGGTTGGCAGCCTTCAGGCTACCCAGTTCCGGCCAATCGATTGGCACTGAGACAGGCGCACCCGGGCGTGCACGGGTTGAGTAGGGCGCCACCGCCGTCGCCTCACGGCTGTTGCGCAGATAATCGACGAATATTCGCTTGTTGCGCTTCGCCTTGGTCGCCGTCGAGACGTAGCGGTCCGGATCATCCGCTTCCATGACCTCGGCGATTGCTTTGGTAAAGGCCTTTGCTTCCTCCCAGGGCGTGGGCTTGATCGGAAGCACGACGTGAAGGCCTTTGCCACCCGATGTTTTCAGGAAACTTTTGAGCTTAAGAGCGGATAACCGCTCGCGCACGTCGCGGGCAGCTGCCACAACGTCCTTCCAGCCCGTGCCGGGCCCCGGATCGAGATCAAAAACTAGACGGTTAGCGCTTTCTCGGTCGTCAATCGTCGTTCCGCGGGTATGGATTTCCAGCACGCCTCCCTGCACCAGGGCGATCAGGCCATCGAGATCATCGATGGAGATGATCTTGTCGCCTTTTTCGGTGACGAGATGCAGATGTTCAGTCGGAATGCCGGCGCGCGCATGTTTTTGAAAGAAGCACTGGCCGGAGGCTCCTTCCGGACAGCGTACCAATGCGATCGGGCGGCCCACGAGATGCGGCCCCATCCATTTCCACACCTGGACATAGAAGTCGGCCAGGTCGCGCTTGGTGACACCCGCGTCGTCCCAATAGATGCGGTCGGGATGCGTAAGGTCCACGCCCGCAACGCGGGCGTCGTTCTTCTTGACCGGTGCGCTGCGTTTTACGCTCTGCCTCCGGCTTGCTACGGCGACGGTCTTTTCGCGCACGACGTCTTTGGCGGACTTGTCCTCCCGCACGCCCTGGAACGACGCTTGCCTCACACGGTCGCCGTGGGTCCAGCCATGGAAATCAATCTCAACCACCATTCTTGGCTCAACCCAGATCGGTTTGCGCGCGCCTCGCTCCCCGGCGGGGATCGTTTCGAACGGTGCTTTCGCAGTCTCCAGGGGCTTGAGTTTGCGGAAAAGCGAGCGGGCGGTTTCGTGCGTGAAACCGGTTCCGGTGCGTCCTGCATAGTGCAACTTGTTGCGTTCATAGAAGCCAAGCACAAGAGCCCCCACAGCACGCGCATCGGCGGTCGACGGTACGACTCCGGCGACCACGAGTTCTTGACGATCCGAACATTTGGTCTTGATCCAGTCATGACCGCGCCCCGAACGGTATGGAGCGTCAGCGACTTTCGACACAATGCCTTCCAATCCCATTCTGCAGGCGTGCTGAAGCAGTGCTGAGCCGTCCTCGGAGAACGATTCGCTCAGACGGAGTGGGCCTCGTGGGCGCTGCCGCTTGAGCAGCTTCGCAAGCGCTTCTTTGCGCGCAACCAGGGGCAATTGTTTCAAGTCCGTTCCGTCGAGATGCATGAGGTCGAATGCATAGAGTGTCATGCGATCGTGTCGTGATGCTTTCAGATCTTGTTGCAGCAATGAAAAGCTGGATAGGCCGTCGTCTCCTTCGACCACCACCTCTCCGTCGATCAGCGCGTTTTTTGCCGGAAGTTTCGCGATTGCGGCCGCGACCGTTGGAAATTTGCTGGTCCAGTTAAGTCCTTTTCGCGTGAGCAATTTGACCTTGCCACGATCGAGTCTGGCCTGAATGCGGTAGCCATCGAACTTGATTTCGTGCACCCATTTCCCGCTGTCGGGTGCTTTGTCCGACAGCGTTGCAAGGGATGGCGCAACAAATGCGGGGAGGGCAGAGTGGCCGACACCCGCAAAGGAATTGCCCTCGGCCAGATTTAAACTTTCGGCTCGGCGCATGGGCTTGATGGCGGCGGAATGCGCTCGCTTGGGAGCCTTCTTCGCAGTCTTCGATGGGCGAACCTTCGGCTGGCTCGCTTTTGATCTGTTGCTTTGCCACACTTTTTTAGGACCGTTCGCAATTTCGTCCATCGTACGTCCGGTCACGGCTGAGAGAGGTTTCTCCTCCAGGATGTCCGTATCGCGGGCAGAGCGTTCGGCCTCGTCATGCTGTTTGATGAGAAGCCAGTTGTCGCGCTTTTCGCCCGCCCGGCGATGCATGCGCACCAGGTGCCAGCCGCCGCTGAGCTTTTCGCCGTCCAGGGTGAATGCGAGATGGCCCTTGGCGAGGCCTTTGTGTGGATCGGTTTCAGGCTGCCAGTGGCCACGGTCCCAGATCATGACTGTGCCGCCACCATATTCACCCTGCGGGATCGTGCCTTCGAATTTGTTATAGGCTAAGGGATGATCCTCAACTTGCACTGCCAGCCGCTTTTCGCCTGGCACCATGCTCGGGCCGCGCGTCACCGCCCAGCTTTTCATCACGCCGTCGAGTTCGAGACGAAGGTCGTAATGTAACCGTCGCGCTGCGTGCTTTTGGATGACGAAAGCATTGCCATGTTTTCGCACCACCTCGCCCTTCGGCTCGGTGGTAACGCCAAAGCGCCGCTTGCCGCGATACGTCTTGAGACCCGATTTCTTTCGCGCGCGCATGATGGTGACAGTCCCATCTTTTCGGTTAGTACGCTAGCTGGCCCAATTCATTTTCATCGTGTCGTCAGATATGCCGCGAGTGAAACCCGTTTGTCATCGGACGGGGCTCTGAAAAGGGTACGCATTGGAACGTTTGCACAGGCCTGAGCGTTGCTTCGACTGGCGGCTCTCGTGCCGCATTCGATGTGGAGGACCGCCATGTTGGGTTGGGCCGTTACATTTCTGATTGTGGCGCTTGTCGCTGCACTACTTGGGTTCGGCGGGATCGCAGGCGTCGCCGTTGAAGCTGCGAAGATTGTTTTTTTCGTCGCGATTGTTCTGTTCGCAATTTCGGTGATCGCTGGTCTGCTGCGTGGGCGACCAACTGTACCGTAGCGTTCGTCAGCGTAAGTGTGTGTCCAGCAGGCCCTGTACGACTTCGGTCGTGCGGGGTCTGCCGCTGTTTGGCCGCATGAGAGTTGCGCTATGGGAATGTAAACCGGCAGGCAATGTCATTCGCCGCCGCTTGCGAGCACCGCGCGAGTCGTTTCGTCGGGGCCGAAATCTTCCGCGCTGTTGACGTGGAGCAATTCGGCCAGGCGTGTGCGGGCTCGGTTGACGCGTGACTTGATGGTGCCGACCGCGCAGCCGCAGATCCCGGCCGCTTCCTCATAAGAGAAGCCGGAAGCGCCCACCAGGATCAGCGCCTCGCGTTGATCCGAAGGAAGTTGCGCCAACGCTTCACGGAATTCCCGGAATTCAACATGACCGTACTGATCAGGCTGCGACTTCAGTGATTCCGCATGATGACCGTCGCTATCCTCGACCTCACGCCGGCGCTTCCGATACTCCGAACGAAAGTGATTGCGCAGGATAGTAAATAGCCAAGCAGACATGTTGGTGCCGGGCTGGAAGGAGTCGATATTGGCGAGCGCGCGCAATAATGTTTCCTGCACCAGATCATCCGCGCGATCCACGTTCCCACACAGAGAAATCGCGAACGCGCGGAGGCTAGGCACCGCACTGAGAACCGCTTTGCGAACCGACTCGTCCATCGGCATTATTGCGGGTCCTTTTTGCCGCTGCCTTCTAGGCGATCAATCAGGTCGCTAAACCGGTCAGGTACGCCCTGGTTTAAGACTTCGTCGTACATGGCTCGCAGCTGCTGGCCGAGCCGGGCTTGCACGTCGCGGCCGAGCTTTCCCGGCTTCGCGTTGAGTCTCTTGCTGCGAGTTGCCGCGGTTTCCATCGAATTTTGCTGTCCCACGGGCTTCCGTTCGTTCATTGTTCACCCAAACAAATCCGAGGCCCGGGGCGGGCGCCGGTTGCCCCCTTGGTTCTGAACAAAACCCATGACCTGGCAGATGGTTCCTTAGGAACGGAACTTTTTTGCGGCAATGGCGTTGGCGCGCTACAGGTTGATCGGAATGTGGGGGCGACCCCACGAAGCGCTTTGATTCGGGAGGGATTTTTGTCGACATCACAAGCAGTTGCCCAACATTTGCCCTATCTTCGCCGTTACGCGCGGGCTCTTTCGGGGAGCCAGGCCTCCGGCGATGCCTATGTGGCCGCGACTCTCGAAGCCTTGATCCAGGATCCGAAAGTTCTGGATGCCGGGCTTTCCACTCGGATAGCGCTCTATCGGCTTTTCACGAAGATCTGGAATTCAGTCGCGCTGAACGGCAAGTCGTCGGGCGGGAGCCCGAGTCAGCCGGTCGAGCGCCATCTCGCCCAGATTCCTCCGAAGCCACGCCAGGCGTTTCTGCTCGTCGCCCTCGAGGGGTTGTCCGAGGACGATGCCGCCAAGGTGCTCGATATCGACGCGCCGACCTTGCGCGATCTTGTCGAAGAATCCGGGCGCGAACTCGCTGCTGAAATCGCGACTGATGTTTTGATTATTGAAGACGAAACATTCATCGCTCTGGATTTAGAGGGTTTGGTGGAAAGTCTCGGCCACCGCGTGCTCGGCGTTGCCCGCACACACACCGAGGCCGTGGCTTTGGCAAAGGCCAAACGGCCCGGGATCATTCTCGCGGATATTCAACTCGCGGACGGCAGTTCGGGCCTTGATGCAGTGAACGAAATGTTGCGGTCGTTTGAAGTGCCGGTCATTTTCATCACCGCCTATCCAGAGCGTTTCCTTACCGGCGAGCGTCCGGAACCGGCCTTCCTGATCGCCAAGCCGTTTCAACCGTCGACAGTGTCGGCGGTGCTCAGTCAGGCGCTATTCTTCGAACGTAACGCCAGACGACGTGAGCGTCGCGCCAGCTAGGTTGTCGGGCCGGCCTGAACCTCGTTCGAGCCGGTCGCCTCAATAGGCACGATAAGTTGTGTTCGCGCGGGGCTGGTCTCGTCAAACGGTTCAGCCCTGGTGGGGTGGGCAGCCATTCAGCGAAATATTGCAACAGTTTGCGTACTCCGTGCGTTGAGTCTGGTTGTTGCATTCGACTAACGCCGCCACCGTAACGGTCGACAGCCAACGGGGCTAACGTGACCTCTTTCATTGACACTTGGTTCGATGAACGCCTTGATGGCAAAAGCCGCCATGATCGTTGCGGGGGGCAATGCTCGCGTCCGGTCGTGTCGCGTGCAAGGAAGTAACGAAAACGAGTACCATGGTGCGTAGCATGTCAGGGGCGCAGGAATCAGAACTGGCCAAGCTCAAACAAGAATACCGTCGGCTACAGGACCAGGTCAGTGCGCAGAGCTGGGAGTTAAACCTGTTGCGGGCGCGCTTCGCGCGATACGAAACAGCACTCCGCGGCTCGCAGGTGACCGTATACACGCAAGACGGCGATCTTCGTTACACCTCGATCAGCAATCCGATGCTAGGCCGGTCCATTGAAGAGATTCTCGGTCATACGGATCTAGAGATTCTTCCTACGGATAGCAGTACCGCTTTAATCGCCGCAAAACGCGAAGTGCTTAGGAGCGGTGAGGCCAAGCGGACAGAGGTGCCGCTCGAAGATGCGCCCGGGGTTCGCTGGCATGATTTGCACATTGAGCCGCTTCGAAACGAAGCCGGTGATGTTGTCGGGCTGACATGCGCATCCGTCGATGTGACTGAGCGCAAGGAGGGCGAAGCTCACCTGCGGCTGTTGTTGCGTGAGTTGACCCACCGCTCGAAAAACTTGCTGGCGGTCATCCAGGCAATGGCGCGGCAGACCGCACGTCATACGGGCTCAGTCGACACCTTTTTGTCACAGTTTGGCGCACGGTTGCAGGCGCTCGCCGCATCGCATGATCTACTGGTACGCGAGAGCTGGTACGGCGCCTCGCTCGGCGAACTCATCCGGTCGCAACTTGGCGGCTATCTTGACGCCCCGGTAAATCAGGTATCGATCGAAGGGCCGGCTATCGCCCTCAAACCCGAAGCGGCCCAGAATCTGGGCCTCGCTCTCCACGAGCTTGCAGTCAACGCCGCGAAATTCGGGGCTCTATCCGTACCAAATGGCCGAGTATCCATCACATGGAACCAACGCGATCACGGGGACGACAACTCGGTTGAACTGGATTGGCACGAGCAGCTCGGACCGAAGGTCAAAGTCAGACGCAGAAAAGGGTTTGGCAGCATGGTTATCGAGCGCAACCTCGCGCGTGCGCTCGATGCTGAAGTGGATTTGAAATTCGATCCAAGTGGACTGCGCTGCCATATCGTCATTCCCCCCAGTCAAATTCTGGCCCTACGGTAAGACTGTCCGGAACATAATTGATCGCCC
Organism: Pseudolabrys sp.; assembly: GCA_036265125.1. GTDB lineage: Bacteria > Pseudomonadota > Alphaproteobacteria > Rhizobiales > Xanthobacteraceae > Pseudolabrys. The sequence goes on from DATAPP010000137.1 coordinate 23,558, forward strand.
GCAGTTTCCGTGTCGGCAGGAAACGGAAAGCGGCGATGCGCAGGTTCATATCGTATATTCTGGCTGGCGCCGTAGTTGTTATCGCAATGGACGCGATGGCGCCCCCGGTTGGTCTCGGTCTGGCTGCAGGCACATGGCCGGCGGTCGAAGAAGTGGGTCAGGTTGTCGACCGCACTCACAAGGGCGACCGCTTGCAGGCGCCGCTGGCGAATGGACGGCGAATGCTCCCGCCGCGCGCGCCGGCAATGTTGATCGGATGCGAACCGGTTTTCAGTTCGCTGTCGGCTGGTTCACGCGCGAATTTTGCCGGCCGCTGTGTCTCGTGATGCATCAATCGCGGTCACGACCCGTGCAAATCCTGGTTGGCAGCGCAGTGGAACTTGTTGTTTCCATCGACGTTGATAGGCCACGATGATCGAAGCGGAGTTTGATATGCATAGGCCATTGAGCGTTTTCGCCACCCTGGCGTTTGTCGCAGCGGTGGCATCGCCTGTACCGACGCTCGCCCAGGGTGAGCGGATAAAGGCGGGGACACTGACATGCGATATTTCCGGTGGTATCGGCTTGATTATTACGTCGCATAAGGACGTGACCTGCATGTTCACGCCGTCTCAGCCGGGACCGCGGGAAGTGTACGTCGGCGGGATCAACAAATTCGGTCTTGATCTCGGCGCCACCGCCGGAGGCGAGATGGTTTGGGCCGTATACGCACCGACAACGCGACGCTTCGGCGCGCTGGCCGGCAACTATAGCGGCGCCACCGCCGAGGCGACGGTCGGCGCGGGTCTCGGCGCCAACGTCTTGGTGGGCGGTTCGGATCGCACCGTGGCGCTGCAGCCGCTCTCTGTGCAGGGGCAGGCGGGCCTCAACGTTGCAGCCGGGGTGGCCGAGCTTATTCTGCGCCCGGCGCGCTAGCCTGCTCTATCCTCAAGAGTATGGCCGCCCTTGAGGGCGGCCGTACTATTTCTGACGTGCTTTGTTCAGCCGAACGTAAAGGCGTCGTGATAAGCGCCCTGAATCTGGCCACCCGGGACGGGACCACCACCAGGTACGTGTATCTTGTTGCCGATCACTGCGCAGGTCGCGCCATGCAGTCCGTGACGCGGGACGGCCATTGGCGTGAGCTGCTCCCACGTATCTGTCTTCGGGTCGTATGCTTCGTTGGTCCCAAATACCTTTCCAGTGGCCTCGCCGCCGAACACCACGATCTTGCCGTTGATGAAGACGCACGATGGTCCGCTGCGCGGCGTGGGTAGTGGCGCTCGGAACGTCCAGGCGTCGGTCTTCGGGTCATAAACTGCATTGAGCCCGGTATTGAAATCGTAAGAGTCCATGCGCCCGGCGATGGCATGGATTTTTCCATCAACGACGGCGACCCCCATGTGATCTCGCTGGCCGACGAATGGCTGCGTTCCGGTCGACCCGCGCATGCCACTGAGAATCGTATATTTGTCGGTCGAGGGATCGTAGATCTCGTGCCATTCCACCGAGCGCACATCGCGTCCGCCAAGCAAATGGATCTTGTCGTCCAGGACGATCGCCGACATGGCACCGCGAGGACGGCTCAGGCCAGCAATCGGTGCCCACTGGTCCGTCGTGGTATCGTAGACAAAGCACTTTGAATGCGGGCAACGGTTCTGTTCGATGAACCCGCCAAATGTGTAGACTTTCGAGCCGATCGCGACACCCGCCACATGGTTGCATGGCAGCGGAAAGGGGGCCTTCAGCGACCAGCCGCCCGTCTTAGGATCGAAAACCTGATGGAAATTCTGGTCGACGCGATGTTTTGCGTAGCCAGCGACTGAATGAATCATGCCCTGGCATTCGATCACTGCATGTTCGCCGGTGGGGATTGGCATTCGCGGCTGTTCCACCCATTTGCCGGGATTGGCGGCCTTGGGAGCAACGCTTGTCATATAGCGCTGTTTTTCGACGGTCTTGGGAATGTCGGTGATGGATTTGTCGTTCAACCCGAGAAAAAGTGGAAGCTCTGGTTCTGATGCCATAATTGACCTCAACTGACGTAACCAGGGACGGCGTCCCTCAACAATTTGCGAGTGAGCTCTACGCCCTCGCGCGCGACGTCGTAGGGCGAACGAGCCCACTGATCCGGATTGGGCGCTTCGTAGCTCAGGTAGCCGGTATAGCCCTTTTCAGCCAGAAGCCCGAGCATCTCTCGCCATTTCACCACGCCCTGGCCGGGTGGAAGCCGGTCGGTTGGCCGCCGCACGCCTGTCACCGGATTTGGAGACAGGTCGCTGTATTGGAAGCAATAGATCTTTTCGGACGGCACTTTTTCAAAACCGCGGCCACCTGCGCCGCTACGCGTGAAGTGATAGGCGTCGATCAAGTAGCCGCAATTCGGCTTGTTGGCGCCTTCGATCAATTCGGTCAGGACGTCCAAGCTGTTGAGCACGTCATGCTGTGAATTGAATTCAATCGCCAGCTTCAGATTGTATTCAGTCGCAATATCCCCGGCATCCTTAAGATACTTGATTGCATCCTTGATCGGCCCGTTCACCTGGCCCGGTGCGCTCATCAACGTGTCGCAACCAAGTGCCACCGCATTCTCGCAGGACTCGCGGAACACCTGGAATAGCCGCTTGCTCTCATCGCCTGTGGCAAACAGCCAACCGTATTCAACTCCGAGTACCCCGCAAGGTATCCCGCTTTTTTTGATAAGTCCGAGCACCTGGGGAGCGCTCATGCCGGCATCGAAGCACCGTTTGAAATCGGTCCGGCGCAGCTCGACGGCGTCGTAACCCGCCTGCTTCGCGGCGTCGAGTGCGGATGCGAGTGGGGTCGTGTCGATTGTCCACATATGTAGGGCAAGGCGCCCGAACTTTTGAGACATTCCTTCAGCACTCCATATTTCGCTAACTGCGTTCGTATTGCAGGATGTAAAGGCCGGCATTGGTATCAGTGAGATACATCACGCCGTTTGGATCGACGAATACGTCGCAGGACTGGATTACCTTGGCCGGGTTGGGCCGCTGATCGACGATACGGTCCGGCGGGGGTGGAACGAAATAGCCGGCTTCCCTTGGCTGGAACGGATCGCGAATATCGTAGATCCGCAGTCCGGCATTATGATAGGTCGCGAAAATGAGGTCGTCAGTTTGCATCGAGCCAGGGCGGTTTTCATGCAAATTGTGCGGTCCGAATTTAGCGCCCTTTGCGCAGAAGTTTTCCTCCGCCGGGGTTGGCAACGTGGCAATCGAAACCGGATTTGATGGCTCCCGTACATCGATCAACCAGGTGTAGGCCAAGCCGTTTGCGCAATTCGCCGAAGTCGCTTCGTCGGCGAGCACGAGAAGCTTGCGCTTCGGCAGCGGCAACGGCGTGTGTGCTCCACCGCCGAAAGGTGGCGCGTAGTTGCGGTGGCTGATCAATTTAGGATTTGTCGGGTCACTCAGATCATGAATGGTGAAGCCGCCGTCGCGCCAGGCTGCATAGCCGAGGTTGCCGGCGCTGATAAGATGATGCAGCGCGGTTCGCTTGCCGAACGAGGCCGGCGGAGATTCACCGCCACCCCGGTTCATGCCTGGTAACCACCACCGTCCAGCCAATTTCGGCTGCTTGGGGTCCGAGACATCGATCACAGCCAAAGCGTGGTCGATAAATCCCTCGAAATGCACCGACACGTAGGCGTAGCGGCCGCCGACCCACCAGATACGATGCGCCCCGAAGCCCGGCATTGCCAGGAACGCGATTTCCCGTGGGCTTGCCGGATTGGCCACGTCGAAAATGCGCAGGCCTGCCGCGAACGGCTGCTCCGTCTGCACGGAGTCGATCAGCGATTTGGCGTAGTAATCTTGTTGAGTCGCATATTGCTGCATGGCCCAGATGTTGGGGCCGTTGACGGCGAGCAGAATGTCATCGTGAATTTGCAGATGGTGTGACCGGGTGTTCTTCGGGGCTGCGACGAAAGCCACTGTCTTTGGCTGGCGCGGGTCGCGCACATCAATAACCGAATAACCATCGCTGAACATGTGTCCGACAAAGGCATGTCCCTTGTGCAGGATGACCTGCACGCCATCGGGTTTGCCGCCCTGGTCGCTGCGGGCCAGGAACCGAACATTCTTCGCTGACGCTCCTGCGGTCATCGGCAAACCGGAAAATTCATTGCAAAACGAATTCGACGCGCCGGGGCCCGGCTGGCGTGGTGCCGGCCGGGCCCCGTAACTGCTTCGCCGCCCAGCCGTTAGCCGGTTGGCGGTGCAATTTCGTCCAGGCCTTTTTGACGCGCCTCCGGACCCATCTGGGTAACCGAAAACGCGGCAATCACCAGAACGACGGCCAGACATACGAATACGGTGGTGAGACCGTAAGTGTTCTGAATCCACAGGATCGTGGGTACAATGAAGGCCGTGGCGAGCCGTCCGACTCCGGCGGCCCAGCCAAAGCCCGATGCGCGCGCGTTGGTGGGGAACACTTCCGACGCAAAGATCTGCATCGAGTTACCGGCAACCTGGATGAAGAAGATCATGATGAATCCGGCGACCAGCAACTGTGTGTCAGTGGCCGCGTTTGCAAAAACGATCGCCATCAATCCAGCCGCGACGAAGGCGCAGACCGACGTGGGCTTCCGTCCGTACCTGTCGAGGGCATACATCATGAACAGGCTCGCGCACGGCACCGCCAGCGTCATGCCGAACGTGTAGGTGAGCGATTTTGTGATGGTGAAGCCCTTTGCCGTCATGATGTTGGGCAGCCACGTGCCCAGTCCGATTGCGACACCGAAGAAGGCCGAGAAGCAGATCATGCCGGCGATCACCCGCTTCGGGAACATCTTGAAGACGAGCATAAAGGGATCAGATCTCGAGTCGCTTGCAGCGGTGGTTGTGAGAGGTTCTTTCGGCCCTTCGATTCCCATGCGGGCGAGAACGTCGAGAGCCTCCTTCCCACGGCCGTGAGTTGCCAGAAAGCGAGGGGACTCCGGCAGCCAGAAGCGGAACAGCCAAACGATCAGCGCGCCGATACCAATGACAATCCATACGCCGCGCCAACCGATCGAATCGCGAAAAGTGAGTGTAAACAAAGAAGCAATCGGCCAGACGCACGCTCCACCTATGAAATGCACGATTGCGAGAATGCGCCCGCGGATCAACTTGGGCGAATATTCGCCAGCATAGGCGAAGGCAAGCGGCTGTTCGCCACCGAGACCAAGCCCCGCGATGAATCGGCAGACCATCAGCCAGAAAACAGTCGGCGCGAGAGCCCCGAGGATGGTGAAAACGCCGAACAGCAACAGGTTGAACTGGTAGACTGTCTTGCGTCCCCAGCGGTCGCTGAACTCGCCTTGACCGGCGGCTCCAATGAACATGCCGAATACTGTCGCGCTGCCGACGAGGGCGGCTTCAGCGCCAGTAGCAAATTTGGATTGGATCATGTCCGGGATCAACGATCCGAGCACGATCAGATCGATGACGTCGAAGAAATAACCGGCGGCGATCAGTGCGACCACCTTGACATGCATCTGTGAGATCTTCGCGTCGTCCAACGCCTTGCCGACGAATCCCTCTATCGTTTGAGCCACGACGTTTCCTCCCTGTTCCCCGTTTTTATTTGGTTACCCAGCAGCCACGGATAGGATGATCCACAAATCGCTTATTGGCCAGAGTAATTGCGGGCGCAGTGGCAACTGCCAACTGAAATGGTTTTTTGCAATTTCGAGGAGTGAAAAAGGGTGCGTTGGCTGGGGAACTAGGATTCGAACCTAGATTCTCGGAGTCAGAGTCCGATGTTCTACCGTTGAACTATTCCCCAACGGGGCTAGGAGCCGCAATGGCCCGCCGGCAGCCATCAAGAAGCCCCCTCACATGGGGCAATTCCATCAGTTTGACAAGTCCATAAGGTGAACTGCGCCGTTTACTCGGCGCGACGCGTCCGTGTTGCGACCGTGACAATGGCAACCAGGCTGAAGGCAGCTACCGCGAGAAATACGAAGCGCGGGCTTCCATAGTCCATGATTGCACCGAAAATCAGCGGCGAAATAATCCCGCCGATATTGAAGCCGGTGGTGACGAAACCGAATACCTTGCCGAACGAACCGGGTGGAGTGACTTCACGGACGATCATGTCGCGTGACGGCATGATGATGCCTGAGAAAAAGCCGATCAACGACATGGCCGAAATCAGCACAACGGGACCAAACTCAATTTCAGCGATCAAGGTCGTAAACAGCGCCATCGCACCAAGACCGACAGCCGCTACCAAACCGTGCCGTGTCGTGCGGCCGACGAGCAGCCCACCAATCAAAACCCCAATAGCTGAAAGCAGGAGATTGCCGGACAAGGCCACATTGGCCGTAGGAACCGGGGTTCCATAGAGCGCGCCGAGTGCGACCACGGAATAATTATAAAGGCCTGCACTTATCATCGCGAGGAGAACGAAGAAGACGAGATTGAGTACGATCGGCGCCGACAATAATAGTTGCCACCCCGCGGCTGAATTGTCCGCATTCTGGCGTGTGGCGGGGGCAGAACTGGCCTGAACGGCGGAAAAATCGCGCATCGCGAGCAGAATTGCCGCCACCACGATACCCAGTGCGCCCGCTCCGATGAAAGCGCCGCGCCAGCCCCATTGACTCTGCATTATGAGAAGGCTCGCCGGCGCGACAGCCGAACCGAGCATCCCAGCGAAAGTATGCACAGAGAAGGCCTGTCCAATGCGCTCGGACGGCACGTGTTGCGACAGCAGCGAATAGTCGGCCGGGTGAAAGACCGTATTGCCGACGCCTGCGACGGCGAACATTGCGATCAGGACCCAGAATGAGTCGACAATGCCAACGGTGATGAAGGCAGCGGTGCTGACAATCAGGCCGGCAACCAACAGCGGACGTGCGCCAATCCTATCGACCAGGAACCCCGCCGGTGTCTGGAGAGTCGCTGTAACGATATTGAACGCCACAAATGCAAGCCCAATCTCCGTGTAGCTCACGCCGTATTCGGCGCGCACAAACGGCATGAGGGGCGCCAGCAGAATGATGAAATAGTGCGACACGAAATGCGCCGCGCAGACCGCGGCGACCACGCGAACGTAAGATGGCCGGCTTGCGCCAAGGATATGAGCCGCCTGGCTCATGCTGCAGGAACTCCGAAAAGGCGGCGGACTATGCCCCGGGCGGCATTGGTAATCCAATGCATTTCTGGGGGTCTGCCCATGTTGGCTTGGTATGCGGCCGCGGTTCTTAAGGCCCCATAAAAATTTTCGTATGGCACAAGCATCTGTGAAGTGAAGGGACTGCCGGCGGTGTTAGACTTTAACGGACAAGGCCGGCAGCTGATGGGTTCCCGGCCAGGCGGGAAAGAGCGAGGGCTCCATGATTGCACTTACGGTGAACGGAAAGGCGTATTCGCTGGACGTTGAGTCGGAAACGCCACTGCTTTGGGTCATCCGCGACGAACTCGGAATGACGGGTACGAAATTCGGCTGCGGCATCGCGCAGTGCGGCGCCTGCACGGTCCATGTGGACGGCGAAGCCGTTCGCTCCTGCAGCATTCAGGTTGGCGACGTGGCCAACAAGAGCATCACGACGATAGAAGGCCTTTCAGCGGACGCGAAGCACCCCGTTCAGCAGGCCTGGCTCGCCGAGGACGTTCCGCAATGCGGTTACTGCCAATCCGGACAGATCATGGCAGCGGTTGCGTTTCTGAAGGAGCACCCAAAGCCGACTGACGCCGATATCGACGCCAATCTCACCAACATCTGCCGTTGCGGAACCTATGTCCGCATCCGCAGCGCGATCCACCGCGCTGCAGCCCAGATGAAGACGTGAGGGGGCGAACCATGAATCAGATCATGAAAACATCCATCACGCGCCGTCATTTTGTTGTTGCTTCAGCATCTGCCGCAGGCGGTCTCGCCATCAGCGTTGCGTTCCCGGGCCTCGCCGATGCTGCCAGCATCGGCGCCCAGGCATGGGGTCCCGAGAGCACGCCGAATGAGATCAATGCGTTCCTGGCGATCGATCCGGACGGGAGCATCCTGATCCGCTCGCCGCACCAGGAGATGGGGCAGGGCGCGATCACGGCGTTGCCGATGATTGTCGCAGAAGAACTCGAATGCGATTGGTCGAAGGTCAAGGTCGAATACGCTTCGCCCGCAAGAAACCTGCGCGAAAAGAATGTCTACGGCGAGATGACAACCGTCGGCAGTCGCGGCGTGCGCACGTCGTGGCAAATGCTTTTGCAGGCTGGCGCCAGTGCACGCGAACGTTTGGTTGCTGCAGCGGCGCAGCGCTGGAACGTGTCACCGTCTGATTGTGAAGCGGCCAACAGCAAGATCACCCACAAGGCGACGGGACGAAGCTTCGATTACGGCGCGCTCGCAGCCGATGCAGCAAACATCAAGCTCGACAAGGAGCCCGCGATCCGCACGCCCGATCAGTTCAAACTGATCGGCAAACGGATTGCGCGACTTGATACCCCGCTCAAGATCAACGGTTCGGCCAAGTTTGCCATCGATACCAAGGTGCCGGATATGGTCTATGCGGCTGTCTCGGCTTGTCCCGTATTCGGCGGGAGGCTTAAGAGCGTTGACGAGGGTCCGGCAAAAGGCCGCCGCGGCGTTCTGCAAGTGGTTAAGCTCGACAACGCCGTCGTCGTTGTGGCCGACCGCTTCTGGCGCGCCAAGGAGGCACTGGCTTTACTTAAACCCGAGTGGGATGTCGGCGAGGCCGGCAATACCGACAGCGCGCAGTTCGCCAAGCTCTATCGCGATACTCTTGATGGACCGATGGTGAGCGCGCGTAATGACGGCAACGTCGACGATGCTTTCGGCAAGGGTGGAAAGTTTGTCGAGGCTGTGTATGAAGCTCCGCATCTGGCTCATGCCACGATGGAGCCGCTCAACGCGACCGTGCATCTTCAGCCTGACAAACTTGAAGTCTGGCTCGGCTCGCAGACGCCGATGGGTACCCTTCGGCAAGCGGCGGCTGCTTCCGGGCTCAAGCCGGAGCAGATCGTCATACACAATTGCTTCCTCGGCGGCGGCTTCGGACGTCGGTCGATCAACGATGAGATGCGCCAGGCAATTTTGGTTGCCAAAGAGGTCGGCAAGCCCGTGAAGCTGGTGTGGACACGCGAAGAAGACATGACGCAAGACCGTTACCGGCCTCAAGCGGCGGTGCGCATGAAAACGGCACTTGGATCGGATGGCATGCCGACGGCGTTCGACGCGAAAATCGCCGTAGGCTCGATCCTACGTTCGACCGGCATCAACAAGGTTGAGAACGGTATCGAGGCGCAGGCTGTCGAGGGCTTCGCCAATATTCCGTACGCGATCCCAAGCGTGCGCGTCGGCTGTATGCTCAAGAACACCCACGTGCCCGTGATGTTCTGGCGTTCGGTCGGCTCTTCGCAGAATGCGTTCTTCGTCGAAAGTTACATCGACGAGTTGGCGCAAGCGGCGGGGCAGGACCCTTACAAGTTCCGCCGCACGCTGCTGGCAGGCAAGTCCGACTTCCTCGGCGTGCTCGACACCATCGCGGAGAAGAGCGATTGGGGTAAGCCGCTGGGTCAAGGCCGTGGCCGCGGCATCGCTATTCACGAATGCTATGGATCGATCATCGGCCAGGTCGCCGAGGTAACGGTGAGCCAAAAAGGCGAGGTCAAGGTCGACCGCGTCGTGGCGGCCGTCGATTGCGGCCATGTGGTCAACCCGGGCATCGTCGAGGCGCAAATCCAGAGCGGGGTGATCTATGGCCTCTCGGCCGCGCTCTATGGCGAGATCACCATCAAGCAGGGCCGCGTCGAACAGGGCAATTTCGACGAGTATCAGGTCATGCGTCTGGCTGATACGCCGAAGATTGAGGTCTATCTCGCGCTCTCCGGCGGCAAGAAATGGGGCGGCATCGGCGAGCCCGGGACGGCAGCGACGGCACCTGCGGTCGCCAACGCTGTGTTTGCGGCCACCGGTACGCGTGTCCGTTCCATGCCGCTCAAGAACGTGAAGCTGCCTGGTCCTGTCTGACTGAGGGCAGCAGCGAAATTGGACGGGGCCATCGAAAACGATGGCCCCGTAGCATTTTCAGGATACCGGGCGCGCCTTTGCGGCCTGGATCGCCTGCCAGATACGCGCTGGCGTCATTGGCATCTCGAGGTGCCTGATATTGTATTCCGACAACGCATCGATCACCGCATTTGCAACAGACGGCAATCCGCCGGACGTGCCGGCCTCGCCACATCCTTTGGCACCGAGAGGGTTACTCTTGGTCGGTACCGGGTGACTCACGATGTTGATCATCGGTGCGTCGTGCGCGCGCGGCATGGCGTAATCCATGAACGAGCCGGTCACCAATTGGCCGTCGGAGTCATAGACTGCCTCCTCCAACAATACCTGCCCGAGACCCTGCACCACACCGCCTTGAATTTGCCCTTCAACCAGAAGTGGGTTGACGATCGTGCCGAGGTCATTGACCGCGGTGTAACGCACCACGTTGGCGGCGCCCGTTTCAGGATCAACTTCGACTTCGGCGATGTGGCAGCCATTCGGGAAGGCGGAGGGGACCGGGTCCTTCACCACATGGTCAACATCAAGCGAGTTCGGCACACCGTCCGGAAGTTTGAGGCCCCCACGCAACCGCGCTGCCACGTCAAGCAGGCCGATCGAGCGATCGGTGCCGGCGATGATGAAACGGCCTGCCTTGAACTCGATATCCCTGGCAGACGCCTCTAGCACATGTGAGGCGATCTGCTTGCCGCGATCGATCACGATCGTGGCGGATTCACTCAGCGCCGTGCTTACAAACATCACAGATCGCGATCCACCGCTGCCACCACCGAACGCCATACGGTCGCTGTCGCCTTCAACCATTCGGATGCGATCGAATGGCACGCCGAGCAGATCGCTCAGTATCTGCGCGTAGGTTGTGGCGTGGCCCATGCCGAAGTCGAGCGTGCCGGTGATGATCGTCACCGTGCCATCGGCTTCGAAATGAATCGCGCCCAGCTCCTTTCCGGGAGCAGCGGTGACTTCGAGGTAACAGCCGATGCCTAGCCCGCGGAGCAAGCCACGCTTCTTGCTTTCGCGTTTGCGCTTGTTGAACCCGGCGTAGTCTGCAGCCTCCAGCGCTTTTTTGAGCACGCCGAGAAAATCGCCGCAGTCATAAGTCATTTCGGAAGCAGACTTAAATGGCAGATCACTCTTGCGGATCATATTGCGTTTGCGCAACTCGACACGATCGATACCGAGTTCATTCGCGGCGAGATCAAGTGTGCGCTCGACGTAATAATTGCCCTCGGGTCGGCCAGCGCCACGATAAGCCGACACAAAATTGGTATTGGTGAATACGCATTTGGTTGCTACCTCGATCAGCGGCGTGCGGTAAACGCTGGTGATGTTCTTGACCTGATTGCCGGTGGGCAACAGCGGACCGAACGCAGCAAGGTAGCCGCCCATGTCGCCATAGCCGGTAAGACGGATTGCCAGAATATGCGCCGTCTCGTCGAAGGCGATTTCCATCACCATATCCTGCGCGCGGCCATGATGATCGGATACGAAACTGCCGGAGCGCTCGTCGGTCCATTTCACTGGCCGGCCCAGCAAACGCGCGGCGTGCAGGATGCAGACGTATTCCGGATAAACCGAGGCCTTCATGCCGAACGAGCCGCCGACCTGACCAGTCACCACGCGCACCTTCTCGGCGGGCGAGTTCAGGATATCCATCAGCGACGTTTTCATGCCATGGACGCCCTGGCTCGATGAATAGAGCGTCCACTTGCTGTCCGTCTTGTTGTACTCCCCAATCGCGGAACGCGGCTCCATCGCGTTGACCACCATGCGCTGATTGGAAGTCTCAAGCCGTGTGACGTGTTTCGCCCTGGCGAAAGCCTCGGCGACTTTGGCCGCATCACCATAGTGAAAGTCGAGCGCAATATTGTTCGGCACAGCATCAAAGACCAGTGACGCGCCGGGTTTGACCGCGTCAGCGGGCTTGAGCACGACCGGCAATGGCTCGACATCGACCGTTACCGCTTCAGCAGCATCCTTCGCCTGCGCAACTGTTTCGGCGACGACGCACGCAACAGGATCGCCGACGAAGCGGACTTTATCGCCCGCGAGCGCGGGTCGCGGCGTGTAACGCATCGGCGATCCGTCCCGGTTCTTCAGCGGCAAATTGCATTTGAGTGGACCGTAAGCAGACAAGTCGGCCGCCGTGCAGACGGCGAGTACGCCTGGCATTGCCTTGGCGGCGGCGGTGTCTATCGATCGGATGGTCCCATGGGCGTCGCGGCTGCGGACCATCACGGCATAGGCTTGGCCGGCGCGGCTGAGGTCGTCCGTGTAGCAGCCCTCGCCCCGCACTAATTTAGGGTCTTCGCTGCGGCGGACCGGCTGACCGACGCCGAATTTGGTCAGAGAAAGCGCGGTTTCGGTGGTTCGGTCATCCATTTCGGCAGGGCTTTCGATGGCGTGTTGTCAGTTAGTGCAGGCGGATCATTTCGACAAGAATAGCTTACGGGACGGAGGGTTGCGTGAGGCGTAGACACTGATACACTTTTCGAGACGAGAAAACATGGCCACAACCGCGACGCGCCGGGGATGGCGGCTTGCGGACCTTAGGAAGGTTTTGACTGCATGAGTGGCGAGGCCGGGGACATCCCAGGCCTCGACCCCGCTATCAACCGGGCGCCGCTTCCGCGGTCCAGGTGGGGTCGGCGGTCGTCTGAACGGCCCGATGCTGGTTACGGCAGCGATCGGGGCGGCGCGACCTATGCGGCGCTGGATCTTGGCACAAATAACTGTCGGTTGCTGGTCGCGCGTCCGTCGGGCGAGGGGTTCCGCGTCGTTGATGCGTTTTCCCGCATCGTGCGGCTGGGAGAGGGGGTGTCATCGTCGGGGCACCTGAGCGAGACCGCCATTGCCCGTGCGATAGCGGCGTTGGCCATTTGCCGCAACAAGATGAAAAACAAGGGCGTTACGCGCGCCCATCTGATCGCGACGGAGGCGTGCCGGGCGGCGCAGAACGGTGGGCAATTTCTGACTCGCGTTGCGGATGAACTGGGTCTTGCTCTCGAAGTCATCGATCGCGAGACGGAAGCGCGGCTTGCCGCAACCGGGTGCACGCCACTGATCGATCCGCAGGCCGACGGTGCGATTTTGTTCGATATCGGAGGCGGTTCATCCGAACTCGTGCGCCTCGCGCGCTCGCAAAAGGGTCGAGGAGGACCGCCGTTACCGCAAATTCGTGGCTGGATTTCGGTGCCGCACGGCGTAGTGACGCTGGCCGAACGGCACGGCGGCATTACTGTCACGCGTGAAAGCTACGAGGCGATGGTGTCGGAGGTTGCAGCACTGATCGCGCCGTTCGTACGCGAACACGGCACAGAAGCAACGACGGGCATTCACATGCTCGGAACCTCAGGCACTGTGACGACAATCGCCGGTGTGCATCTTAATCTCCGGCGCTACGATCGTAACCGCGTTGATGGTTGCTGGATGAGCGCCCCACAGATCGATGCAGTCATCGAGCGCCTGCTTGCCATGAGTTACGAGGACCGTGTGGCAAGCCCCTGTATCGGCGCCGAGCGGGCTGATCTAGTGCTTGCCGGTTGCGCAATTCTCGAGGCGATCCGGCGCGCGTTTCCCTGTCCGCGCCTTCGCGTAGCCGATCGAGGGCTGCGGGAAGGCATGCTAGTACAGATGATGCGCGAGGATGGCGCATGGGGCGGCGGCAATCAGACGGCGATATCGTGACCGTCCGCGGCAAGGGCGCCGACCCGCGCCAAAAAAAGGTTCGCGTTCGGGGCGGTAAAGGCCGCACGGCATCTTCGCGTCAGTGGTTGGAACGTCAGCTGAGCGATCCCTACGTTGCACGCGCCAAGCGAGAGGGCGCGCGGTCGCGGGCGGCATACAAGCTGATCGAAATCGACGACAAAGCGCGCTTCCTCAGGAAAGGCATGCGTGTTGTCGACCTCGGCGCCGCGCCAGGGGGTTGGAGTCAGGTTGCTGCCGAACGGGTTGGCGCGCCGCAGCATGGCAAGGTGATCGCGATTGATATTCTGTCAATGGAGCCTGTGCCGGGCGTAGACTTTATCAAGCTCGACTTTCTCGATCCTGCCGCGGTGGGCAAGCTGAAGGAAATGCTGGGCGGACCCGCCAATGTGATGCTCTCCGACATGGCGGCCAACGCGACCGGACACGCGCGCACCGACCACCTCAAAATCATGGCGTTGGTGGAGGCGGCTGCTGACTTCGCTCGCGACGTGCTTGCGCCCGACGGCGCCTTCCTTGCTAAGGTTCTGCAAGGTGGCACTGAGGCTGCGTTACTGGCGTCGCTCAAGCGCGACTACAAAAGCGTGAAGCATGTGAAGCCGCCGGCAAGTCGCACGGATTCAGCCGAGCTGTACCTTTTGGCCAAGGGATTTCGCGGCGCCGCTGACATCAAGAGTTAACCTGCACGTTGGTCCGAAGGTTCTGCTGGTGTGGGAAGCCTGTCGGCCATTTCCGCCCCGGCTTCCGGCGACAGCCGGGCGAAGATCACTACGGACAGTGCGGAAATTATTGCGACGGCGAGAAATGCGGGCGGAAAGTCGCTGGCCTGCAACGGACCGCCGCCCCGGAGGTAGACCGTAAGCTCCACGGCCATGGCGCCGACTGCAACGCCGGTCGACACGGCCAGTTGTTGGGCGACGCTCACCAGGGCGGTCGCTCGGCTGATCCGATCGGGTTCAATATCGGCATAGGCGATCGTGTTGATGCTCGTGAATTGCAGCGACCGAAAGAATCCGCCGACGAAAAGCAGGATCATCATCAATGCAATAGGTGTGGCGGCGGTAAAAGTCGCGCAGACCGCAAGAAAGGCGGCGCTGACCACGGAATTAACAACCAGAATGTTGCGAAAGCCGAAGCGGCGCAAAATAAAAGTCACCGCCCATTTCATTCCCATGGCGCCAAGCGCAGTTGCGAACGTGATCATGCCGGACTGAAACGGAGTCATGCCGAAGCCGATTTGCAGCATGAGCGGCAGCAGAAAGGGTAGTGCGCCGAGACCAAGGCGGAAGATGAACCCGCCGACAACGCTCGCGAAAAAAGTCGGCAATCTGAATAGTGAAAGATCGAGCGCTGGATTGGGAGTGTGCCGCGCGTGCGCGAGATACGCGGCAGTGAAACACGCGCCACCGAACACAAGTCCGGCCACTACCGTCCAAGGAAGAAAGTTAAGCCCGAGTACCGAAAGCCCAAACGCCATGCCGCCGATACCAAGGCCCGCGAGCATCATGCCGACGATATCGAAACGTTCGTGCTTCTCCGCACGCACGTCCGGTATGTAGCGTGTGGCGAGGAGTATTCCGAGCAGGCCAATCGGAACATTGATGAGGAAGATCCAATGCCACGTCGCATATGTCGTGATGAAGCCTCCGACTGGCGGTCCCAGCACCGGCCCGATGAGTGCCGGCGTAGTTACCCAAGCCATGGCGCCCACCAATTCACGCTTGCTGATCGTGCGCACCAACACGATGCGGCCAACCGGTGTCATCATCGCTCCGCCCATGCCTTGAACGATGCGGGCAATGACGAAATCCGTGAGCGAGCCCGAAAGCGCGCAGCCAATCGAGCCGAGCACGAACACCGCAATCGCAGCGCGAAACACCGTGCGGGCGCCAAACCGGTCGGCAGTCCAGCCGCTCGCCGGAATGAAGATCGCCAGCGACAATAGATAGGATGTGACAGCCAGTTTGAGCGCGAGCGGGTTAGTGCCAATGTCTTTCGCAATCGCCGGCAGCGAGGTGGCGATCACAGTCGAATCCATGTTTTCCATGAACAGCGCAACCGCAATGATCAGCGGAACAATGCGGTCACGAAACATGGGCGATCCGGCTGGCGTGGGGTGTCATCGAAACGGGCATCTTGAAAGCGTAAAGCGACGGCGGAAGGAAGGCTCCTTCGCGTTTACGAGTTCATAACAGCTATCTGCGATTGCCCTAGGAATCGTCTCGATCCCGTGCTATCGACCCACGCCAACCCAAAAGCGGGCCGTGACGGAGGCGAGGAACCCCTCGCAACGGGGATTTTTAACCCCATGCCGGCCGGTCTGATGCCTTTTCGGGCGATACGGAGTTGGCAATGGCCGCAAAAAACAACGCAAGCCCGCGCGAAGGGCTCACATTCGACGACGTGCTGATCACGCCCGGCCTGTCGGAGGTCTTGCCCGCCAACGTTGATATCCGGTCGCGCATCACGCGCTCAATCCCGGTCAATATCCCCATCATTGCCTCGGCAATGGACACCGTGACGGAGGCCCAGATGGCCATCGCAATGGCGCAGGCCGGCGGCATCGGTGTGCTTCACCGCAATATGGAGCCGGACGAGCAGGCGGCTCAAGTCCGGCAGGTGAAGAAGTTCGAATCGGGCATGGTCGTGAATCCGCTCACAATTGAGCCGGATGCGACCCTTCAGCAGGCTCTCGACCTGATGAAAGACAACCGTATTTCAGGAATTCCGGTTGTTGAACGTGCTGGCAACGCGCAGCCCGGCAAGCTGGTCGGGATCCTCACAAATCGCGACGTCCGTTTCGCGACTGATCCGCGCCAGAAAATCTCCGAGTTGATGACCGAGAAGCTCATCACCGTACGCGAAGGCGTGAGCCAGGATGAAGCCAAACGTTTGCTGCATCAGCATCGCATCGAGAAACTATTGGTGGTGGATGCGCAATATCGATGCGTCGGCCTCATCACCGTAAAGGATATCGAGAAGGCCGTTGCCAATCCGAATGCCTGCAAGGACGAACAGGGTCGCCTTCGCGTTGCTGCAGCAACCACAGTCGGCGACAAGGGTTTCGCCCGCACCGAGGCCCTGATCGCGGCCGGAGTCGATCTTGTGGTCGTCGACACAGCGCACGGTCACTCGAAGTACGTGCTCGATGCGGTCACGCGCATAAAGCGGCAATCAAACAAAGTTCAGGTCGTTGCCGGGAATATCGCGACCGCGGAGGGCGCCAAAGCGTTGATCGATTGTGGTGCGGACGCCATCAAAGTCGGCATCGGTCCTGGCTCCATCTGCACGACCCGGATTGTCGCAGGTGTGGGCGTGCCACAGTTGACTGCGATCATGGATTGCGTGGATGCGGCAAAGGCGACGGGCACGCCCGTCATTGCCGATGGTGGTATCAAGTATTCGGGTGATCTGGCCAAGGCGATCTCTGCCGGTTCCGACTGTGCCATGGTTGGCTCGCTGCTGGCCGGTACCGACGAAACACCGGGCGAAGTATTCCTCTATCAGGGGCGCTCTTACAAAACCTATCGCGGCATGGGTTCGGTCGGCGCAATGTCGCGCGGCTCGGCCGACCGCTACTTCCAGCAGGACATCAAGGACAGCCTCAAGTTGGTGCCGGAAGGCGTCGAGGGGCAGGTGCCTTACAAGGGTGCCGCCGCGACCGTGTTGCATCAACTCACTGGCGGGCTGCGCGCCGCCATGGGTTACGTCGGCGCAAAAAATCTCGACGAACTGCATGCCAAAGCGGAATTTGTTCGTATTACCGGGGCGGGTTTGCGGGAAAGCCATGTGCACGACGTCACGATCACGCGGGAAAGCCCGAACTATCCGAGCCGTGTGTAGTTATCTCCCTCCCGGGAGAGCTGAGAGGGCTATTCCATGTCAATCCGATTTGTCTTGCTGCCGCTGTTTGTCGAGGTGCTACTCACCTTCGCGGTGATGTTCGGCATGATGTATTTCCGCACATCGACGATCCGGAGCGGAGAGACCCGTTTTGAGGATATCGCCTTGCGCGAGCCGAATTGGCCCGCGCGCGCCACTCAATTCGCCTATTCGTATGCCAATCAATTTGAACTTCCGGTCCTGTTTTATGTCCTGACTATTCTCTCGCTCATGACCCACCATGCCGATCTTATTTATGTGCTTCTTGCCTGGGTCTTCGTTGTGCTGCGTGTATTTCAGGCCGGAGTTCATGTGACCAACAACAATGTGCGCGTCCGCGGTGCGTTTTTCGGAGCGAGCGCAATTGTATTGGTTATTATGTGGCTGATTTTCATCGTGCGCATCGTTCTCGCGCTGCCATGACCCCGGCAGCCCGGCTCGCTGCCGCGATCGAGGTTTTTGCCGCGGTCGAAAACGAACGCCGCCCGGCCGCCGATGTGCTCAAGGCCTGGGGACTCACTCATCGTTTTGCCGGCTCAAGCGACCGAGCGGCCATCGCTGGGCTGGTCTATGACGGGCTGAGACGTCGGGCGTCGAGCGCGTTTCTGATGGGCGCAGATACATCGCGGGCGGTCCTCCTGGGAATGCTCAGGCGCGAGCGCGGTCTCAACACCGACGCAATCGCAGGACTGGCCGACGGCTCGCAATATGCGCCCGAGGTGCTCAGTCCCGATGAGCGCAAACGTCTTGATGCCGGCGATATCAACGGTGCACCGCCGTATGTTGTCGGGGACTATCCTGAGTGGCTGGAACCGCATTTTTCGCGCGCGTTTGGCGATAAGCGTGCAGACGAGGGGACGGCGCTTGCATCGCGCGCGCCGTTAGATCTGCGGGTAAACACGCTCAAAGCCGAGCGCGAGACAGCCGCCGCAATGTTGTCCGATCTAAAGCCCGAGCCTGCGCGGTGGTCGCCTTGGGGTTTGCGCATTCGCCTGTCGGCAGACGCAAAAAGCCCTGCAATCCATGCCGAACCGGCGTTTATCAAAGGCTTGGTCGAAGTGCAGGACGAAGGATCGCAGTTGGCCGCGCTGCTCTGTGCGGCAAAACCGGGTGAACAAGTGCTCGATCTCTGCGCCGGCGCCGGTGGCAAGACCTTGGCTATGGCCGCGATGATGCAAAACAAGGGTCAGATTTTCGCGACCGACGATGACAAAAGACGGCTGGCGTCGATTCACGAGCGGCTCAAGCGCTCGGGCGCGCGCAATGTCCAGGTCCGCACTCCCAAATCGGTCGGCGGGGAAATCGATGACCTGGCGGGCCGCATGGACTTGGTCTTGATCGATGCTCCCTGCACCGGCACCGGCGCCTGGCGTCGCAACCCCGATGCCAAATGGCGGATGCGGCCGGGGGCTCTGGATCAGCGTCGGAAGGAGCAGGCGGAAATTCTCGATCGCGCCGTGCCTCTCGTCAAAGCCGGTGGACGTATCGGCTATGTCACCTGTTCGGTGCTGGAAGAGGAAAACGGCGCCCAGATCCAGGCCTTTCTCGCAAAGCACCCGGAGTTTTCAGTCCAACCGCCGGCCGAGGTTATCCAGTGTCTCGGCGAGCGCGCCTTCATGTTCGGCAAGGCAGCGCGCCTGTCCCCGGAGGGCGTTTTAATGACTCCGCGGGCGACCGACACTGACGGCTTTTTCGCCTCTGTATTGAGACGTGGGGGGTGAAGGGGTGCTCCTGTCGATTTCGTAATAACTCGCAAACGGAATTCCCCGATTGTGCCCCAATCCGGGCCAAATTTATCCGCGATGATCGCGTGTTTGTGGAACCCGCAAGACTCTTTTTGGAGTTTTTTCCATGCTGGTGGCCAGGCGCGATCCGCCGTTTGATGGGGACGCGCAGGACGCTTTGCCCGCCAATTTGTACCCGGTTCGAAAGGCGTCGAAGCTGGCGCGGTTCGTAACGGCCATCCAGATGGTTGGCTCGCTGTTGGCTGTTCCAGTGGGCATAGCCAGCGCCTATTCGTTCTATCGTGCTAATTTTTCTCCCGAGACCACCTGCCAAAGCCTACGCGGCAACATTGTTGCGATGCTTGACAGAAGCGTCGATGCAGCTACCCGGCGCGTGCTGGTGCGAAGGGACGTCGAGGCGTTCGAGAAAACCTGCGGTACGGTCGACCCCGATGCCACCACGGCATTCAAGGCACTCCTGGCGGTCGACAAGACGGCTGCTCCTGCCGCGGCGGCCCCGAGCGTTCCGAAGGTACAACGCAGCGAGACGGTGACGAAGGAACCCGTGCGCAAAGCCGAGCCGCGGCCGCAAACGCCTGTTGCCAGGCCGCCGGTTACAGCCGCAGCCCCTGCTATCGCGGAGCCCGTACGGCGCGATCCAGCGATATCGGATACGCAGTGGCTTGATGCCGTGCGTGAGGCGTTGGTCACTCATAAAGATGAAACACGTGCGCCCGCACCAAAACCGACGCATGCGCCTGATGCCGCCAAACTGCAATCGGCGCCTACTCCGGCTACGCGCCCGGCGTCCCGAGATACGGTTTTAACCCCGCCTGCAGCCATTGCGGTAGCGCCGGGCGTGGCGCCGGCCGCTACGCCCGCCCCTGTACCGGCCCCGGCCGACGGACCTGCTATGAGGCCAGCGTCACCTGAGGCCGTTTTATCTCCACCCCCGGTTAACGTGGTGGCTCCGGCCGTGGGGCCATCCGCTGCGCCTCCCTTGCCACCGGCTATCCCCATCGCACCGCCACCCGCCGCTGCGCAGGCGACCGACAATCATCCGGTGCCACCGGAATCGATCCCGGACTCCGTGCCGCCTGCGGATGCCGCCAAGCCTGATGAACATGGCCGCTCACGCATCGGAAAATGGATATCGACAATTCCGCTGCTAGGGCCGGCGGTCGACAACGCTCGGCAGTGAACGTTAGCCCTGCTGCCAGTTAGCAATGGCCAATCCATCGGCCGACATTGCTTTACTTGGAAACATCGACAGGCTTGACCCGGCAGAGCAAAGCCCGCAAAAGCGGCGGCATCGAACGGCCTTTGCGCCCCCGATTCCGGACACGTTCGAGCCATATCGCCGTCCATGCACGACAAGGTTCTGATCGTAGATTTCGGCTCCCAAGTCACCCAGCTCATCGCGCGCCGGGTCCGGGAGGAAAAGGTGTATTCCGAGATCGTTCCCTATCAGAAGGCCGAGGCTGCCTTCCGTGAGATGAAGCCGAAGGCGGTCATCCTCTCGGGCGGGCCCGCGTCTGTTCTCGATAAGGATGCGCCACTGGCGCCGAAAGCGATCTATGAAGCGGGCGTTCCGGTGCTCGGAATTTGCTACGGCGAGCAAGCAATGGCGGCCCAGTTGGGCGGTAAGGTCGAGGGCGGGCATCATCGCGAATTCGGCCGCGCTGAAGTGACGGTGACCGGTGACACGCCACTCTTTGAGGACGTGTGGCGCAAAGGCGAAAAATATCCTGTGTGGATGAGCCACGGCGACCGCGTCACCGTGCTGCCACAAGGCTTCAAGGTGCTCGGCACATCGCCCAACGCGCCGATTGCCATTATCGGTGACGACAAGCGCAAGTTCTACGCGACCCAATTTCATCTCGAAGTCGTGCACACGCCTCACGGCGCGGCGCTCTTGCGAAATTTCGTGCGCAAGATTGCGGGCCTTACCGGCGACTGGACCATGCGCGCCTTCAAGGATGAGGCGATTGACAAGATTCGCAAACAGGTCGGCAAGGGCCGGGTGATCTGCGGGTTGTCAGGCGGTGTCGACTCGGCAGTGGCTGCCGTGTTGATCCACGAAGCAATTGGCGACCAGCTCACATGCGTGCTGGTCGATCACGGATTGATGCGGCTCGGCGAGGCGCAAAAAGTCGTCACAATGTTCCGCGAGAGCTACAACATCCCGCTGGTGCATGTGAACGCTTCCGACACTTTCCTCAAGGCACTTGAGGGTGTCGAGGATCCGGAGGTCAAACGCAAGACCATCGGCAAACTGTTCATCGACGTGTTCGAACAAGAGGCCAGGAAGATCGGAGGCGCCGATTTTCTTGCCCAAGGCACGCTCTACCCGGACGTTATCGAGAGTGTGTCCTTCACCGGCGGACCCTCGGTCACCATCAAGTCGCACCACAACGTCGGTGGCTTGCCCGAGCGCATGCACATGAAGCTGGTCGAGCCATTGCGCGAGCTTTTCAAGGATGAGGTGCGGGCACTTGGCCGCGAACTTGGCCTTCCGGAGGCCTTTGTCGGCAGGCATCCATTCCCCGGGCCGGGCCTTGCCATCCGTTGTCCTGGTGCGATCACGCGCGAAAAACTCGATATCCTGCGGCTCGCTGATGAGATCTACATCGAGGAGATCCGCCGAAGCGGTCAATATGATGATATCTGGCAAGCGTTTGCCGTGTTGCTGCCGGTGAAAACCGTTGGCGTCATGGGCGATTATCGCACCTATGAATATGTTGTCGGGTTGCGCGCGGTTACTTCGACCGACGGCATGACCGCAGATTTTTATCGCTTCGACATGAATTTCCTGGGTCAGGTGGCAACCCGCATCATCAACGAGGTGAAGGGCGTCAACCGCGTCGTTTACGACGTGACGTCGAAGCCGCCTGGCACGATTGAATGGGAGTGACCTTGGCTATCACCATCTACGGAATCAAAAACTGCGACACCATGAAGAAGGCGCGAGCCTGGCTGGACAAGCACAGTGTCGACTACGCTTTCCACGACTACAAGTCGACGGGCATTGAGCGCGACCGCCTTGAGCGGTGGGCGAATAAAGTCGGCTGGGAGACTTTGCTCAATCGCGCGGGGACAACATTCAAAAAGCTGCCCGACAAAGATAAAGCCGGCCTCTCCGAGACGAAAGCCATCGCGCTGATGCTCAAGCAACCGTCGATGATCAAGCGTCCGGTGCTCGATGCCGGCGGCGGCAAATTGCTGGTCGGCTTCAAACCGGAACAGTACATGGCTGCGCTGGGCTAAAGCGGCCCCTTGAT
Organism: Pseudolabrys sp.; assembly: GCA_036265125.1. Lineage (GTDB taxonomy): Bacteria > Pseudomonadota > Alphaproteobacteria > Rhizobiales > Xanthobacteraceae > Pseudolabrys. Next base: position 46,164 of record DATAPP010000137.1, read on the forward strand.
CCTGCTCGCTTTCCCTGCCACATGCGCCCCATGAACAGGCCTGTGGTTACCTCCGATTCGATTGCTCCGACGCCGCTTGCCGCGGAGGTTGACCGTCGGCGAACGTTCGCGATTATTTCGCACCCGGACGCCGGCAAGACCACGCTGACCGAGAAACTGTTGCTGTTTGGCGGCGCAATCAACCTTGCCGGACAGGTGAAAGCCAAGCGCGACCGCCGCTCGACCCGCTCCGACTGGATGGCGATCGAGCGTGAGCGTGGTATTTCGGTTGTGACCTCGGTCATGACTTTCGACTACGACGGCCGGGTCTTTAATCTGCTCGACACGCCGGGTCATGAAGACTTTTCAGAAGACACGTACCGGACCCTGACAGCCGTCGACTCAGCGGTGATGGTGATCGATGCCGCAAAAGGCATCGAGGCCCGCACACGCAAGCTTTTCGAAGTCTGCCGACTACGGGATATCCCCATCATCACGTTCATCAACAAGATGGACCGTGAGAGTCGCGATCCGTTCGAGTTGCTGGACGAAATTGAAAAGATTCTGGCCCTCGATACCACGCCGATGGCATGGCCGATCGGGCGCGGCCGTGACTTCGCCGGAACTTACGATCTTGCGACAGGCGAGATGCGGCTTGTCGGCGAGGATGGGAAAACGGTTGAACGCCAGCCACTCGACCTTGCCGCGCTTTCCGCGAAAAATTCGATGCTCGATGCGAAGGCCGTCGCTGACGAGCTTGCTTTGGTGAAGGAAGCTGGCCGGCCATTCGACTTCAAGTCATTCCGGGAAGGGCACCTCACGCCGGTTTTCTTCGGTTCGGCGCTCAAGAATTTCGGGGTCAAGGATTTGCTTGATGCGCTGGCCGCGTTTGCGCCGGCACCGCGTGCGCAGGCATCCAACGTGCGCATAATTGACGCCCACGAGAACACGATGACTGCTTTTGTCTTCAAGATTCAGGCCAATATGGATCCCAATCATCGTGATCGCATTGCCTTTGCACGCCTTTGTTCTGGAAAGCTGCGGCGCGGGATGAAGGCGAAATTGACACGTACCGCCAAGCCGATGACGCTATCGACGCCGCAATTCTTCTTTGCGCAGGACCGCGCGCTTGTTGAAGAGGCTTACGCTGGCGATGTCGTCGGCATTCCCAATCATGGGACGCTTCGGATCGGTGATACGCTCACGGAAGGCGAGGATATCGCATTCCTCGGCGTTCCGAATTTTGCGCCGGAAATCCTGCGCCGCGTCAAGCTCGGCGATCCGATGAAGGCCAAAAAATTGAAGGAAGCGCTTCAGCAGATGGCGGAGGAGGGGGTCGTTCAAGTCTTCCGCCCACTCGACGGAGCGCCGGCGCTTGTGGGAGTGGTCGGCCCCTTGCAACTCGACGTGCTCAAGGTGCGGTTGTCTGAAGAGTATGGCCTCGAGATCGGTTTCGAGCAGCCCGAGTTTCAGCTGGCTCGCTGGATCGCCTCGGCCGACGTGAAAAAGATCGAGGATTTCGTGCAGACCAATTATTCGAGTTGCGCCGAAGATCTTGATGGCGACAAAGTTTTCATGGCGCGCAATCAGTTCATTCTGGACTACACGCGTGAACGTGCGCTTGACATTTCCTTCACCGACATCAAGGACGTGAGGGGCAAGGCGATTTAGTTCAATTTCACATTCGCCGACTTGATTACTGGCGCCCAGCGCGCAATCTCGCCATCGATCCGTGCACGCAGCTCTTCCGATGAAGAGCCAACCGGTTCCATCAGTTGTGTCGCCAGTTTTTCGCGCACTGCCGGCTGCTTGATGATTTCGGCGACATCCCTGCTGATTTTATCGATGATCGGTTCGGGTGTGCCGCCAGGGGCAATCAAGCCGTTCCAGGCATCGGCTTCCACATCAATGCCGGCCTCTTTCAGGGTCGGTACATCCGGCAAATAGGGCGACCGCCGGGCGGTTGAGACAGCAAGAATTTTGACTGCGCCTGCTGCCGCCTGTGGCGTTACCGAAATTGCGGGAAGGCACGTTATCTGGGCGTCATTGCGGATAACAGCGGTGATCGCCTGCGGCGAGCTTGTGTAGGGCACGTGCACCAGTTCGGCGCCTCCCTTGATCGCAATTGCTTCCATGGCAAGGTGAGAGAGCGATCCGATTCCGATCGAAGCAAAATTGTACTTGCGGGGATTTTTCCTCAGGAGCGCGACGAGTTCGGCGACGGAATTGACCCCAAGGCTCGGATTGACGACGAGTACGCTCGGTTGGGTGACAAGTTGCGTAACGGGCGCGATATCCTTTTGAGGATCGTAGGGCAATTTTGCGAACAACAGGGTGTTAATGGCGAGCGGCCCGCCAATGCTTACCCCGAGTGTGGAGCCATCGGGCGCGGCCTTTGCAACAACATCGGTGCCGATATTGCCGCTGGCGCCGGGCTTGTTCTCAACGACAAATGCACTGGCGGGATATTTCTTCTGCAGGCCATCGGCGACCAGGCGCGCAACGATGTCGGGTGTCGATCCTGGCCCGAAGGGAACCACGATACGCACGGTCTTTGCCGGCCAGTCTTGCGCGGGCGCGGCGCCGGCTGCCAGCAACAGCGAAACCGCCACGATGGCGCCATTTAGCAAACGATATGCCGTTGCTGCAGTCATTCGGGGATATGCCTTATGCGCGGACCGCTTGCATTGGTTGCCGCTATCCTCTACTGCGGCGGCAATCTGAGGCGAGTGTAGCATGGGCTTAAGCATTCTAATTCTCGGCCTGATGGTTTTTCTGGGCACGCATGTTTTCGTCTCGTTCCGCGGCGCGCGCGCCGATGTTATCGCGCGGGTGGGGCTGACCGTTTATCGTGGCGTGTTCGCGCTGGTTTCTCTTGCCGGGCTCGCCCTGATCGTTTGGGGCTACGGGCTATATCGCGCGCATGAGTGGATTCAAGTGTGGTCGCCGCCCGCGTTCATGCGGCACATCACCGTCGGATTGATGCTGTTTGCGGTGATCTTCCTTGTCGCCGCTTTTATCCCAAGCCACATCAAGACGCGCCTGAAACATCCGGCGCTCGCCAGCGTGAAGACCTGGGCCTTGGCGCACCTGCTTTCCAACGGGGATCTCGGCTCGATCCTGCTCTTCGGCACCTTTTTGGCGTGGGGCGTGTATGCCCGCATCGCTGCGAAACGCCGTAAAGACGTTGGACCGTTGGTCGCGCCAGCGAGTTGGACAAATGACGCGATCGTCGTTGGGCTCGGGGTCGCAGTTTATCTGGCTTTGGGATACGCCTTCCATCCGGTGGTGATTGGCGTGCCCGTGTTCGGGAAATAATCGGTTATGTCAGTTCAAGACGAAATCCGGCGGCTCACCGCCCCCGACATACGCGCGCGAAAAGGCGCAGAGCCGATCGTGTGCTTGACGTCTTATCATGCGCACACCGCGCGCATTGTCGACGCGCATTGCGATGTGGTTCTTGTTGGTGACTCGCTCGGCATGGTGATGCATGGGCTCGAGACCACCGTTCCAGTTACGCTCGAAATGATGATCCTGCAGGGGCATGCTGTGATGCGCGGATCGAAGCGTGCGCTGGTGGTTGTCGATATGCCATTCGCTTCCTATGAAGCGTCGAAAGAACAAGCATTCATGAATGCGGCGCGGGTGCTGAAGGAAACCGGTTGCGGCGCAATCAAGGTCGAAGGCGGCAAGCGCATGGGCGAAACCATCCGCTTTCTCGCCGAGCGCGGCGTGCCGGTAATGGCCCACGTCGGTCTGACCCCGCAGTCCATCAACACGATCGGATCATTCCGCGCCCAAGGCCGCGACGAAACCGACTGGGCGCGTATCGAGGAAGACACGATTGCGGTCTCACAGGCGGGTGCATTCTCGGTGGTAATCGAGGCAGTGGCAGAGCCGCTGGCGCGCAAGCTGACCGCATCGGTGCCGATCCCGACAATCGGAATCGGCGCGAGCGTGGCCTGCGACGGGCAGATTTTGGTGCTGGAGGACATGCTCGGCCTGTCGCCACGAGTTCCAAAATTCGTCAAGCGCTACGGCTCGCTTGGGCCCGGCATCGAGAAGGCGGTCGCCGACTACGCTGCGGAGGTACGCTCGCGCGCTTTTCCCGGGCCAGAGCACGTCTACCCGATGAAAGGCAAGAAGAGCTAAGGCCCTGAAATATTAACGAATGTCGGGCTTGCCTTTGCCTTGGGCGCGCCACATCGTTAGTTTACGGCGCAATTCGGCCCAGGAAGGGGTCGGGGGGCAGGTTGGGAGCCATCGTGGCCGATATTTTTCATGAAGTTGACGAGGAAGTCCGGCGCGAGCAGCTGAAAAAGCTGTGGGATCGCTACAGCATCTACCTTATCGCGCTGGCTGTCCTGATTGTCGCCGGCATCGGCGCATGGCGTGGCTACGAATACTGGGTGGCCAAGCGGGCCGCGGCAGCGGGCGCTGCATTCGAGGCGGCAGCGGCCTTGGGTGAACAGGGCAAATATGCCGAGGCGGAAGCTGCTTTCGCTAAGGTGGCAGCGGAAGCCCCGAAAGGTTATCGCGTGCTGGCGCGGATGCGAGCGGCAGGCGCGCTCGCTCAGATCAAGCCGGCCGACGCGGTGAAGGCTTATGATGAACTCTCGGCCGACGCCTCCCTCGGAGCGACCTGGCAGGATCTCGCCGCCATCCGCGCCGGCCTCCTGCTTGTTGATACGGCCACGCTGGCGGACCTGCGCAGACGGCTAGAGCCACTCGCCGAGCCGACGCGCAGCTTTCGTCACACGGCGCGTGAACTTCTCGCGCTGTCAGCCTGGCGCAATCACGATTTTGCTGCTGCGCGCCGTTACCTCGACATGATCGCCACTGATGCGGAGTCGCCGATCGGCACGCGCGCACGCGCGGACGTGCTGTCGGGATTGATCGCCGCCGAAGGCAAGGGCTGAGGGTAAGTCATGCGCACAATCCATCGCGTTGCACTGCTGACCGTCCTCGCCACGTTCGTTCCTGCGCTGGCGGCTTGCTCTGGGGGATTTGATCCCGACAAGCTCGATGTTTTCGGTATCAGCGAGAAGAAGAAGCTTCCGGGCGAACGCAAGGATGTGTTTCCTGGTGGTGTTCCCGGCGTTTCCCAAGGTATTCCGCCGGAATACATGAAAGGCAGCCAGCCGCCGGTCGATGCTGCGCAAACGCCGCCAGCCGAACAAGGCAAGGAGGCGGTCGCCGCCGAGCCGGACAAAAAGACTGCGGCCGTCCAACCTGAGGAGCCCAAGCCCAAACCGAAGCGTGCGTCAAAGCCGCGTACGGTCTCGCAGCCGGCACAGGTTACTGTTGCGCCGGCACAACAACAGCAGTCGACGCCCTGGCCGGACCAGCAGCCGGCACCGCAACAGCAAGGCCAGTCGCCCTGGCCTGCGGCGCAAGGACAGTCAAATGCTTCTGCGCCGTGGCCATCCTCGCCGCAACCCGGCACCTTCTCACGCTGATGCGTGGGTTATGTGCGGACGTTTGACCCCGGGCTTGACCCCGAGCTGACCGGGGCCGCAAACACATTCTTGGATTATTTTATGGACTGCCGTATCAGGCCCGGCAGCGACAGCGGATGACCATCACCATTGCCATAGTTGGCCGGCCCAATGTCGGCAAATCAACCTTGTTCAATCGCCTTGTCGGGCGGCGCCTCGCCTTGGTCGACGATCGCCCCGGCGTCACACGCGATCGTCGCGAGGGCGAGGGGCGGCTCGGCGATATCGCTTTTACGGTAATTGATACGGCGGGCCTCGAGCAGTCGACGCCAGAAAGTCTTTCTGGCCGCATGCGGGTGCAGACGGAGACCGCGATCGAGCAGGCGGACGCGATTTTCTTCATGATCGACGTGCGGGCCGGCCCAATGCCAGCGGATCATGAATTTGCCGCGCTCGCACACAAGTCCGGCAAGCCAACCGTTCTCATTGCCAACAAGAGCGAGGGACGGGCCGCGGAGGCGCGGCGACTGGAGGCCTATGAACTCGGCCTCGGTGAGCCGGTTGCGATCTCGGCCGAGCACAATGAGGGACTGTCCGATCTATACGACGCGCTGCGGGCAGCACTGCCCGAGGTCACTGCGTCGGCTACCGAGGCAGCGGCGGATTCAACCGAGCCCCATCCGATCCGCGTGGCGATTGTCGGCCGTCCCAATGCGGGCAAGTCGACATTGATCAACCGGATTATTGGTGAGGAGCGATTGCTCACCGGACCGGAAGCAGGCATCACGCGGGACGCTATTGCGGTAGAACATCACTGGCACGGACACAAATTTCGTATCTACGACACCGCGGGGCTGCGTCGCCGATCTCGCGTGGAAGAAAAGCTGGAAAAACTCTCGGTTGCCGATGCGCTCAATGCGGTTCGATTTGCCGAAGTCGTGGTCGTGCTGCTGGACGTCGAAAATGCCTTCGAGGAGCAGGATCAGCGCATTGCCGATCTGGTCGAACAGGAGGGCCGAGCAATCGTCATTGCCGTGAATAAATGGGACCTGAAGGACAAGACGGCAGGCGCTATCGGCAAGTTGCGCGAACAGGCCGAGGAGAAGCTGACCCAGCTCAGGGGTGTTCCACTGGTAGCGGTCTCCGGTCTCACCGGCGAAGGCCTCGATCGGCTGATGCAAGCCATCGTCGATGCATATCAGGTTTGGAACAAACGCGTCGCCACCAGTGCGCTCAATCGCTGGTTCGAGCACGCGGTGAGTGCGCATCCGCCGCCGGCGGTATCGGGGCGCTCGCTGCGGCTCAATTATATTACCCAGCCGAAGAGTCGGCCGCCGAGCTTTGTGGTGTTCTGTACGCGTGCCGATGCCGTTCCGGATGGCTACAAGAGATATTTACTCAATTCATTGCGCGACACATTCGATCTTCCGGGAACGCCGATCCGCCTCGCACTGCGCGAAAAAGATAATCCCTACAAAGGCCGGGCAAAACGGAAACATTGAGCCGCCCAAGGTCAGGCGGGAGGATGAAATTCGAGAAACTTGCGCTCACGAAAATTATAGAGCTTCCCGGTCTCGGCGCACTCCGGCAGGCACAAGGGCAATATCGCCTTCGCAACTTCTTCTGGCGTTGGCAGCGTTAGCGGATCGATGCCCGGGAAAGCACTCGCATACATACGCGTGCGCGTGGGGCCGGGACCGAACAGGTTGACGCGCACAGGTGTGGTCGTACATTCCGCCGCATAGGTGCGCACAAGTGCTTCCAGGGCCGCCTTCGAGGCCGCGTAAGGCCCCCAATAAGCCCTTCCCATGTGGGCTACGCCAGACGTCAGGAAGACAGCACGGCCAGCCTGCGAGCGTCTGAGGAGCGTGTCCATGCAACGAATGAACTGCCAATTGGCGGTGACATTGACAGCAATCAGATTGTCCCAATCTTTCGGCTCGACATGGGCAAGTGGGGAGAGGGGACCAAGAATGCCAGCATTGCCGATGAGCACATCGAGCCGCTGGTAGCGCTCGTTCAGGGCAAGTGCGAGCCGTGCGATGCCCTCGCTGTCTTTGACGTCGAGTGGCACAAGCGTTGCCGAGCCACCACCTGCCTTGATCCTGTCGTCGAGCTCTTCCAGCCCGCCGACCGTGCGCGCCACAGCCACCACGTGCGCGCCCGCCTGCGCAAGCTCAAGCGCAAGCGCGGCACCAATGCCACGCGAGGCACCTGTGACCAGCGCAATACGATCGGTGAGGGGCTTGGCCATACGCGATAGATAGTGAAAGGCGAGCTAGATGGCTTCTGCCAGCAGCGACAATTGCCGTGGGCTCGCCTCTTGCGCGGCGAGGTCGGTGAGGGGCGTCGGATAGTCGCCCGTGAAGCAGTGATCGGTAAATTGCGGCCGCGCCGGATCCCGCCCTTCGAAGCCCATGGCGCGGTAGATGCCATCGACCGACAGAAATGCCAGCGAGTCCGCTCCAATAAACTTTCTCATGCCTTCGAGATCATGAGTGGCGGCGAGCAGCTTGTCGCGCTCGGGGGTATCGATGCCGTAGTAGTCCGGATGAGTAATCGGCGGTGAAGCGATGCGGAAGTGTACTTCCTTGGCACCGGCATCGCGCATCATTTGCACAATCTTCCGCGAGGTCGTCCCGCGCACTATCGAATCGTCGACGAGTACGATCCGTTTGCCTTCGACGACCGCGCGATTGGCAGAATGTTTCAGGCGAACCCCCTGATCGCGGATCGCCTGCGTCGGTTGAATGAAGGTCCGGCCAACGTAGTGGTTGCGGATAATGCCGAGCTCGTAGGGAATGCCGGCCTCCTGCGCGAAACCGATCGCCGCAGGCACGCCCGAATCCGGCACCGGAACGATCACATCGGCGTTGGCCGGGGCTTCCCGTGCGAGTTCGGCACCCATCGTCTTGCGCACGTTGTAGACGTGACGGCCGCCGATGATGGAGTCGGGCCGCGAGAAATAGATGTATTCGAAAATGCAGGGGCGCGCCGGCATCGGCGGGAACGGCTTATGCGACTGCGCGCCTTCCTCATCAAAGATGACAACCTCGCCGTTTTCTACATCACGCACATATTGGGCGCCGATGATGTCGAGTGCGCATGTTTCGGACGCAAGGATCGGGCAGCCATCGAGTCTGCCGACCACCAGCGGCCGAATGCCGAGCGGGTCGCGAGCGCCGACTAATTTCTTGTTGGTGAGGCCGACGAATGCATATGCGCCTTCGAGCTGCCGCAGGCCTTCGATGAAGCGGTCGACGAAGCGGTTGCGCCTGGCGCGCGCAACGAGGTGAAGGATAACCTCGGTGTCCGTGGTCGACTGCATCATGGCGCCTTCGTGCACAAGGTCGCGCCGCAGTTTGATGCCGTTGGTGAGGTTGCCATTGTGCCCGATAGCGAAACCGCCGCCTTCGAGTTCTGCAAACAGGGGCTGCACATTGCGCAGGATGGTTTCGCCGGTGGTCGAATAGCGCACGTGGCCCATCGCGGACGTGCCGGGCAGGCGGTCAATCACTTCGCGCCGGGCGAAAGCGTCACCGACCAGACCGAGACGGCGCTCCGAGTGGAAGCGTTTGCCATCGAAGGAGACGATGCCGGCTGCCTCCTGACCTCTGTGCTGGAGGGCGTGCAAACCGAGCGCGGTGATGGCGGCAGCGTCAGGATGGCCGAAAATGCCAAACACTCCACATTCTTCACGCAGGCGGTCGGCGTTGGGATCGAACTCCGCATCAGCCATGGGCCTGTGGTCCTGTGGGTGTGTGTGCATCGCTATCGCGTTCCACTTGCCCTGGGCTGTGTCAGCGGCAGTTCCGAGCGCTGGTCGGGGTTTGCATCAGGCACATCCTGATCTTCCGGTTTCGGCTTTTTCAGCCTCTTTAAGATGGTGCTTTCGGGGTCATCCGGCAACATCGACATCAGCCATTGTCCGGTATTTTGCAGCACCACCTTCGACTTGGCGCCGCGGACCCAGTCGGGCTGGCTGCGGTCAGGCACCAACCAGGCGAAAAACAGGAAGGCGACGACGACAATGATCAGGCCGCGCCCAAGCCCGAAAAGGAAACCGAGCGTGCGATCAAGTGCGCCGACGCGGCTGTCGAGAACCATGTCGGAAATGCGCGCCGTGATGATCGAGACGATGAGCAGCGTGCCGAGAAAAACGCCGCCAGCGGAAATGCCGGCAGCAACGGCGTCACTATTGAAGTACTGCTTCGCTATCGGAAGGATGCGACTGTAAGAATAAAGTGTGACCACGGCGGCGACGCCCCAGGCGCCGATCGACAGGATCTCGCGCATGAACCCCCGGATCATGGCGAGCAGCCCTGAGATCAACATGACCGCGAGCAGAATGATGTCGAGCAGCGTGATCGGCATCGAGACTCATAAACTCCGCAAGTTTCGGCAAGTCATGTCGCGCAGGACAACCGCTCGGCGTGACGAATCCCGGGCAGCCATAGCGGCTCCGGACCAGGGCGGCAATGTCGACCCTAAGTGCTTAATTTTAGGCCCATTTCTGCGGTTGCGGTCGGGCGATCGACAGCGCAACTAACCGGTTTAGACGCGCCGTGTATAGCGGGGCATCGCGGCCCCGTCACCGGTTTTGTCCACCAGTTTTAGCAGCCATGCACGCTTTACCCCGGGCCGCAATGTCAGCCACCAGATTGGCGAGGCTTGCGACATCCATAACCTTAAGACTGGGCTCTACGGTTTCGCCGCGTGCGGCTTCCGGCATGACCGCACAAGTAAAGCCCAGCTTTGCAGCCTCCTTGAGACGTGCCGCGCCCTGAGCGACCGGCCGGACCGCTCCGGAAAGCGATACCTCGCCGAAATAAACCGCATCCGCCGGTAAGGGTGCATTGGCCAGCGAAGAAACCAGTGCGGCCGCCGCAGCGAGATCGCCTGCCGGTTCCTGGATGCGCATGCCGCCGGCAACATTGAGGTAAACATCGTGAGCCCCGAGTCGGACCCCACAATGTGCTTCCAAAACGGCCAGAACCATCGACAGCCGGCTTGGATCCCAACCAACAACGGCGCGCCTGGGGGTACCGAGCGATGTCGGTGCAACCAGCGCCTGGATTTCGACCAGCAACGGCCGGGTGCCCTCGATACCGGCGAACACGGCAGTACCGGGCTGGCCTAGATCGCGCTCCGACAGAAACAGTTCTGACGGGTTGGCGACTTCGCGCAAGCCGGCGCCAGTCATTTCAAAGACGCCGATTTCGTCCGTCGGGCCGAACCGGTTTTTGACGGCGCGCAAGATGCGGAATTGGTGTGAGCCTTCGCCTTCGAAGGAAAGCACGGCGTCGACCATATGCTCGACGACACGGGGGCCGGCGATTTGACCATCTTTGGTGACGTGGCCGACGAGGATGATTGCCGCGCCGGACTTCTTGGCATAACGGATCAGGGCCTGCGCCGAGCCGCGCACCTGAGTCACAGTCCCGGGCGCCGACTCGACTGTGCTTGTCCACATCGTCTGGATGGAATCGATGACGATCAAGCGCGGCGTCTTGCCTTCCGACAGGGTCGCAATGATGTCCTCGACAGCCGTTTCCGCCGCCAGTTCGACGGCGGCATCGCGCAATCCCAAACGTTCCGCGCGCAAGCGCACCTGCGCCACCGCTTCCTCGCCTGAAATATAGACGGCCCGATGTCCTGCGCGAGCGAGCGCGGCGGTGGCCTGGATCAGAAGAGTCGACTTACCGATGCCGGGATCGCCGCCAACCAACAATACGGAGCCGCGCACAAAGCCGCCCCCGGTCACGCGGTCGAATTCGGCAATACCAGAGGCCAGACGCGGGGCGTCATGCGTCTCGCCCGCGAGAGGCTCCAACACGAAAAGCCGGCCTTTGCCCGGCTTACGACCCGGCCCCGCCGGACGCTCCGCACCTTCCTCGCTGAGTGTGTTCCACTCTCCGCAGGCTTCGCACTTGCCCTGCCAGCGGCTGAAGGCGGCGCCGCAGTTTTGGCAAACGAAGGCCAGGGTGCGTCTCGACATAAGAATCGCCCAAAAAGCTGCTGCAGACCCTAAAGCGCCACCGAGAACAATACAAGAACATTTTAAAGAATGCTTATTTTTCAGGGGTTGCGGAAGACCGTTGTTCGCTCATGCCCGCACGGGGCCCAGAGGCGGAGCGCAGGTGCCTCAGGTTTGCCGGTAGATCCGGTTGTAGCGACGGCCCAGGCTGGTGAGCACTTCATAACCAATGGTGCCGGCTGCAGCCGCCAGGTCATCAACGCCGATCTCACCGCCGATCAGGGTGACCAGATCGCCACGTTTGACCGAATGGTCGGGCAGGGCCGTGATGTCGATCGCCATGAGGTCCATCGAAACACGGCCAGCCAGGGGGCAGCGCGTGCCGGAAACGATGGCGTCTGATCCCGGCGCGCCGTCGGTTGCACTCGCAGCCCGCGGATAACCATCGGCATAACCTACGGCAACCACTGCGACGCGCGTTGGGTGCTTGGCCGTCCAGGTCGCGTTGTAGCCGATAGTCTCTCCCTTAGGGACGTTGCGCACCAGGACGACGCGCGCTTGCAATTCAATGACCGGGCACATCGGGTTGCGGCGGCCGGGCGTCGGGTTGACCCCAAAAAGCGCGGCGCCGGGACGCACCAAGTCGCAATGTGCACCATTGCCCAGAAATATGCCTGACGAATTGGCGAGCGAACCAGGAATACCTCGGTAGAGAAGCCGAACTTCGCGGAATAGGTTCATCTGGTGTTCGTTGAGCGGGTGGTCCGGTTGCTCGGCGCAAACAAGATGGCTCATCAACAAGGTGATGCCGTGATTTTCCGCGCGAATACGCGGCGCCAGCGCTGCCGCTTCATCAGTGGAAATACCGAGCCTGTTCATTCCGGTGTCGACGTGCAGCGCCGCACCGCCCCGCCATTGGTTCACTGAACAGAACGCATCCCATTCTGCCAGTTCAACCAGGCTGCCAATCACGGGACGTGCACCGATGTCGGGAAAAGCCGACGCCGTACCAGGCAGGAGACCATTGAGCACATAGATCGTGGCATCCGGGGCAACAGTCCGGGCGCGCCGTGCCTCAGCGAGATCAGCGACAAAGAAGGTCTTGCAGCCGGCGCGCGAAAGCGCGTGGGCCACCGGTTCGATGCCGCAACCGTAGCCCGCAGCCTTGATGACGGCCGCACACTCCGACGGCATCGCGCGCCGGCCCAGCTCCTGCCAGTTCGCGACGATCGCGTCCAAATTGACCGTGAGGATACCGCCAGCCTCGGGAGCGGCTTGATGCAGTCCGGGGAGAGCCGCAGCGGGCTCTGCGGGTAAGTCAGGCTGCAAGGCGGTCTCGGCCATGGCGTTCGGGTTTACCCGCCCAGGAGCCGGCAGTCCATGTGGCAGTCTCAATTCCCTACATTCGCTCTGGCAGGCGCGTATCGCGGGCGAGGGAAGAGAACCTGGTCACGGCGGCGTCGAACTGCAGTTCGACGGTTCCAGTTGGCCCATGACGTTGCTTGCCAATGATAACTTCCGCCTTGCCGTGGACTTTGTCGGCTTCCGCCAGCCATTCCGCGAACTTTTCACGGCTGGATTCCAACGGCTTGCGCATCTGGTGGTAATATTCCTCGCGATAGACAAACAACACCACGTCGGCGTCCTGCTCGATTGAACCGGATTCGCGCAAATCCGAGAGCTGGGGCCGCTTGTCATCACGACTTTCCACCTGGCGGGATAGTTGCGACAGCGCCAAAACTGGCACGTTAAGTTCTTTCGCCAACGCCTTGAGTTTGGTGGTGATTTCCGTGATTTCCTGCACTCGGTTTTCCTGGGAGCGGCGCGTTGACCCTTGCAGCAACTGCAAATAGTCGATCACCAGGAGATCGAGGCCGCGTTGACGCTTGAGCCGCCGTGCGCGAGCCGCAAGCTGGGCAACCGACAGGCCGCCGGTCTCGTCCACATAGAGCGGGATATTTTGCAGTTCGATCGAGTAGTCTTTGATCTTCTCGAAGTCGCTCTCGCTGATGCCGCCACGACGGATCTGGTTGGATGGAATTCCAGTCTGCTCCGCGATAATACGGGTCGCGAGTTGCTCTGCCGACATTTCCAGCGAGAAGAACCCGACGATTCCGCCATTGACCGTGACCGTGTGACCATCCGGTTTGACTTCGCCGCGCCAGGCCCTGGCGACATTGTAGCCAATGTTGGTGGCGAGCGCGGTTTTGCCCATGCCGGGGCGGCCAGCCAGGATGATCAGGTCCGACTGCTGCAAGCCGCCCATCATGCGGTCAAGATCGTCAAGCCCTGTGGCCGTGCCGGATAATTTGCCGTCACGCTGGAATGCGTGCGCCGCCATGTCGATGGCGGTGGTGAGGGCTTGGGCAAACCGCTGAAAGCCGCCGTCGTACCGACCGGTCTCAGCCAGTTCATAAAGCCTGCGTTCGGCATCCTCGATCTGATTGCGTGGCGAAAAATCAACCGGTGCGTCGAAGGCGACGTTGACCATGTCCTCACCGACCTGGATCAGCGCACGGCGGATCGAAAGGTCATAGACAGTATGGCCGTAGTCCTCGGCATTGATGATTGTGGTTGCTTCCGCGGCGAGTCTCGCCAGGTATTGGCCGACCGTGAGGCCGCCGATATCGACGTTGGCGTCAAGAAAAGTCTTGAGCGTCACCGGCGTAGCCAGCTTGCCTGCGCGGATCAAATCGCGCGAAAGCTGATAGATCTTCTGGTGGATCGGCTCGAAGAAGTGCGCCGGCTCCAGAAAATCAGAAACGCGATAGAAGGCTTCGTTGTTGACCAGGATCGCGCCCAAGAGCGCCTGTTCCGCCTCTATGTTGTGCGGAGCGGAACGATAGAGCGGGGCAGGTTCTTCGACCTGCTTGCGGGCTGTCAAATCAGCGAGGGCCATTGGATGTCAGTGCATACCCGGGAAATGTGGCATAGCACGCGTCGCACGACAGAAGCGTCCTCGGCCTGCGGTTATACCGCAATTCACATGCTGTATTGAGCGGTGGGAAAAACCGGTTTTTTCTTGACCGCGGGGTCGAGTAACGTCGACCAGTGCGGCGCTATTCGCCCGCGAGCCGCAACTGCGGCCTGCGCGCGGCTTCGGCGGCGGCGAGGCGCCGCTCCTCATGCATGATGTAATCCCGCGTGATCGGCACGACGCCTTGGCGCTTGGTAAGCTGGATTTGCATTACCATCATGTTTTGCTCGCGGAACGACATTTCCGAGGCCGCGAGATAAAACTCCCACATGCGCGCGAAACGCGGCTCATAGATGCGTTCAGCGTCGTCTCGGTGGGCGAGGAAACGCTCGCGCCAGGCCTTCAACGTCTCTGCGTAGTGCAGGCGGAGGATCTCGATGTCCGTCACCAGCAGGCCCGCGCGCTCAATGACGGGCAGCACTTCCGATAGTGCCGGGATATAGCCGCCAGGGAATATATACTTTGCGATCCAGGGATTGGTAACGCCGGGCCCTTCCGAGCGGCCGATCGAATGCAGGACCATTACGCCGTCATTGTCGAGCAGTTCAGCGCATTTCTGGAAAAAAGCTTCGTAATGGCCAACGCCGACATGCTCGAACATGCCGACCGAGACGATACGCTCAAACGGTTGGTGTAGATCACGATAGTCCTGCAACAGGAAACGGGCGCGGTCGCTTAAGCCCTTTTCGGCCGCGCGCCCGCTGGCGACGGCGTGTTGCTCCTGCGAAAGGGTTACACCAGTGACATCGGCACCCCCCAGTTCTGCGAGGTACAGGCCCAATCCGCCCCAGCCGCAGCCGATGTCGAGCACGCGCTGTTTACGATCAAGGATGAGCTTTGCAGCGAGATGACGCTTTTTGGCGAGCTGTGCGTCGTCGAGGGAGGTGTCCGGTGTTTCGAAATAGCCGCAGCTGTACTGTCGATCGGCATCGAGGAAGAGTGAGTATAGGCGTCCGTCGAGATCGTAATGATGCGCCACGTTGCGGCGTGCTCGCTTGGGCGAATTGAACTGGGCTAGGCGCCGCGCAATGAAGCGCAGCAACCATTGCGTCCGGGCCCAGCTGGGGGCTTCTGCCTCTTGTCCGAGCACGACCGAGAGGACATCGGCGATCGTGCCCTTCTCGACCACCAGCGTGCCGTCCATATAGGCTTCGCCGAATTTGAGCTCGGGATCGAGCACGATGCCGAGTTCGGCTGCATGAGTGGTAAAGCGCACGGCCACCGGCACGCCCGTGCCGTCGCCAAATGTGAAGGTTTGTCCGCGCGAGGTGGTGAGACTAAACGTCCCTCGCCGGATAAAGGCATCAAGCAGAATTTGAAGCAACCGGTCCATCGGCCGCATCCGTGACCCACGCACCCGCATGCTGTCTGGCGAAGCCCCTGCAAGACAACGCTGCGCACGCACAAACGTTCGGACCTAGGTATTTAATCAAAGTTCCTGCACGCCAGCAATCCTGCAACACGCAGGGCGGCCATCCGTTCAGATGTGGGTCACAATTCCAATATAATGCGCTATCAAGACATTGATCGTGGAAAACCGGTGGGCGGCGGCAGCGAGACCATTGATGGGCCTGAAGGCGCTACGTCGCGGCATCTGGTGGGGGACAGCCATAGTTACGCTGTGCCTGGTTGGCGGGGCGAGGGCCCAGGAAAGCCTCGACCGGGGCAAGAGTGGCACGCAACTTTTCGCCTCGGATTGCTCGGCCTGTCATAAATCGCCGCAAACGCTGGCCAGGGCTGGCGGGCTGTTCGGGCTCGATAGCTTCCTGCGCACGCACTATACGGCGAGCCGGGAATCTGCCACCGCGATTGCTAACTACCTCAAATCGTTGGATACGGGCCCGGCTTCGCCGGCGCGAGCGTCCAAGCGGAGTGCCAAAGGCGATGGAAAGGTTCAGCCTGGCGACAGGAAAAAGCCGGGTGCGAAGCCGAGCGAAGCCAAGGGCGTAAGTAAGTCTTCGGAATCGAAGGCGCCCCAGACCAGGCCCTCCGACATACTGGCCCCCGAACCGAAGTCGACTGAATCCAAACCAGCAGTCCCCTCGGCCGGCGAAGCAAAGCCTGCCGAGGGAGCCAAGTCCGAAAAGTCAGATTAGAGCGCTCACGCCTCTTCGGTTTTCTTCTTTTTTTTGCCTTTGGTGGCTTTGGCAGGTGCGTCACCGGGTTGCGCTCCGGCTTGCTTTGCCGCTCCATCATCTTCCGCGCCCCCTTCATCGCGGGCAGCCTTGATCGCTTCCGGCTCGAACAGGGCTTCCGCAGCCGCCGCCGCAGCAGCGGATTCCTCTTCCGCCTCTGTGCGCCGCACGGTGACGTCTTCGCCGCGCGCCAAACGTTCGGCTTCGTCGGCGCTGCGCGCGACGGTAACTGTAATTCCCACCTCGACTTCGGGATGGAGTGCCAGTGGTACCTTGTATTGACCGATCGTCTTGATCGGAGCGTTGAGCACGATCTGTGAGCGCCCGACCTCGGCGCCGTCGACCTTGATTAAGGCAGCGATGTCGCGGCTCGACACCGAACCGAACAACTGCCCGGACTCGCTCGCCTGACGCAGCACCACGTAAGTCTTGCCGTTGAGTTTGCTTCCAATCTTGCCGGCCTCGCCCTTCATCTCGAGATTACGGACCTGCAGATCGGATTTCATCTCTTCGAATCGCTTCTTGTTGTCAGCGGTGGCGCGAAGTGCCTTGCCGCGCGGCAGCAAGAAGTTGCGGGCGAATCCGTCCTTCACGCGCACGACGTCGCCCATTTGTCCGAGCTTTCCGACACGCTCGAGCAGGATCACTTCCATTGTCGTTACTCCTCGATCTGAACCTGGTTTGTTGGTGACTGTGTGACTCTCATGTAATCGCAGGCGGTCCGCGCTTACGCGAGACGCGTGCACGCACGTCGATCATCGTATCCAGCATGCCGAGCAGGCAGAGTGCCAATACCAGCCAGCCAACCATCAGCACGACGAGATAGGTCCCGGCGAGCAGGAATGGGCGCGAGTTCATGCCCTGCGTGATTGAGTGCAACACTGCGAAGCCAAGTACGCCGTATGCCATGAGCAGGCTCGCCGAAAATATGCTTCCGACGACCCCCATCAGGCCGCCCGCAAAACTCAGGGCGATCGCGAGCACGAGCGCCGCGGTCAGCAGTGGCGGGAAACGCATCGCCGAAATTTGCGGCCACGGCCGCTTCAACCGTCCGGAGAATTTAACCACGCGGCCGGCGAGCCAAAGATTGAAGAGATTCGTGAGCGTGGCGAGAACGGCCGCGGTTGCCGGGATCACCGACACCAGGAAATTGATGAACCGCTCAGGGTCTGTGCCACCCGGCAATGTTAGCGGCGTGTCGACGGGTGTGCCGGTCTGCACTTTCAGCATTCTGGCAAGTGCATCGTGCAGACCAGCCCGGAAGCTCTCTCCATCGGTACCCAGGTTTGGGATGGCAACGACAACGACGAGCGCAGCGAGGATTGCTGCCCATGCCACGACGCGCCCGGTGGGATACCATTCAAGCGGGCCCTCGTGGCCGTGAGCGCCCGCAGGGCGGGCGAGCATGGCGAGATATGCAAGCCACCAGCCGGGAATACCGGCGCCCGCGAGGAATGCAAACACGAACACGGCGCCGAATACGAGGCCCAGAGCCAATGCGCCGGTCAGCGCGGCGGTGAGCGCAGCCCAATAACTCCAGCCGAGCCCGGCGATCATGATCGGCAACGGTGCGAGATAGAATAACGGAATCGACAGCAACGTCCCCGAAGTCACCGAGGCGAACAGCAAGGCCGCCGCGGCTCCGGCTCCAATTCCTATAATTGCGAAGTGCACCATCACGAGCTGTCCCGCTCTCCAGAGCGGTTAGAGACGGAACCTGATCCGCCCCAACCATCGGCTTCCAGTTTCCTGGAAGCCTCGTTATCATCCTACTGTATCACGTAAGGCAGCAGGCCAAGAAAGCGCGCACGCTTGATTGCTTGCGCCAATTCTCGCTGTTTCTTCGCTGAGACCGCAGTGATACGGCTCGGTACGATCTTGCCGCGCTCCGATACGTAGCGCTGGAGCAGTTTGACGTCCTTGTAGTCGATCTTGGGCGCGTTGGCGCCGGAGAAAGGGCAGGTCTTGCGACGGCGGAAGAACGGGCGGCGTGCGCCGCCTTGCGATGAGAATGCCATGGCCTATTCCTCCGCTACCGAAGGTTCACTGACCTCGATATCCTCGCCACCCTCGTCGCGCCGCGGACGGCGTTCGCCGCGGCCGCCGCGTTCGTCGCGGTCACGATCGGACTTTCGCATCATTGCCGAGGGACCTTCCTCGTGCGCCTCGACGCGGATGGTGAGGTAACGCAACACGTCTTCGTTGAGCCGCTCCTGGCGTTCGATCTCGTTGAGCGCTGCCGGCGGCGCATCGACGTTGAGCAGCGTCATGTGCGCCTTGCGGTTCTTGCGAATGCGGTAAGTGAGGGACTTCAAGCCCCAGTACTCATTCTTCGTGATCTTGCCACCCATTTGTCCAATCACGCCGGACAGTTGCGTGGTCAATTCCTCAACCTGCTGCGCGCTCAGGTCCTGGCGCGTGAGGTAGACGTGTTCATACAACGGCATGAAATGCCTTTCCCTGTTCAGTTCCAAGTCCTCGATCCCGGCGCCTAGCCCCTCGAGCCCTTCGGGAAAGGCTCGAATGCTCTGAAGGCGGAAACACGGGACGCCGGGCCCAAAAAGCCCTACCGGCTCAAAACTGCAGCCAGCCGGCCGTCCGTTAAGCTCCCAACCAGGATCGACGGAGCGCGCGGTTTATAGGGGTTTTTCGCAAAAAGGCAAGACAAAACGAGGCAAGGCCGGAACACGATGACCTCGGTTCAGGCGGCGCGCGGGCCAAGGTCGCCGCTTTGAAGACGATCGGCGAGTTTGACTGCGAGGTCGGCGCCCTCGCGAAGCTGACGGTCGGTATCGGCCGTTTGTTCGCCGACCCGCCGCATCTTTTTGAGTGCTTCGATCAGCCGATCAAGGTTTTGCGCCAGGAATCGCTGGCGGAAAGCGGGGTCCTTGCGCGCCCGCGTGAGTTCGTCCTCGGTGACCAGGTCGCTCATCGCCTTGGCCTCTGAAAGATCCACGTGAATCTAGCGGAAAGAGTGTTGTTGCAACGTTACCGCTGGCTGCGAAACTTGACAGAACCAGTATCGAGGTGTCTTTCGGCGCGATTTCGGTGCAGTAATCAACGGACAAGACATGGCCGTCGCTTTTGTGTTCCCGGGCCAGGGCAGCCAGGCCGTCGGGATGGGGAAGACGCTGGCGGCGAATTTCGCCGCCGCGCAGCAGGTGTTCGAAGAGGTCGACGTCGCGCTCGGCAGTCGGCTCAGCAGCATCATCTTCGAGGGGCCCGCCGACGCACTCACCCTCACTGAAAATGCGCAGCCCGCGCTCATGGCCGTCTCGCTTGCTGCGTTGCGCGTGCTCGAGGGTGAAGCAGGTCTTGTATTGGCGCGCGATGCGCAATTCGTCGCCGGGCACTCGCTTGGTGAATATTCGGCGCTTGCTGCGGCCGGCGCCTTCACCGTCGCAGATGCCGCGCGGCTGTTGCGCACGCGCGGGCAGGCGATGCAGAAGGCCGTGCCGGTCGGCATGGGCGCGATGGCAGCGCTCATTGGTCTCGAATTCGATGCGGCGTCAGCGGTTGCAGCGGAGGCTGCGCAAGGCGAAGTGTGCCAGGCCGCCAACGATAATGGTGCCGGTCAGGTGGTTGTCTCTGGCAATAAAGCGGCGGTCGAGCGTGCGGTGGAAATCGCCAAGGCGAAAGGCGCAAAACGTGCAATGCTGTTGCCGGTATCCGCTCCCTTTCATTGCGCGCTGATGCAGCCGGCAGCCGATGTGATGGCGGAAGCGCTGGCCAAAGTATCCGTCAAGCCGCCGGCGGTGCCGTTGGTCGCGAACGTGCTGGCAAAGGCGGTAGAGGACCCGGCAGAGATTGTGCGGTCGCTCATCGCGCAAGTCACGGGGACCGTACGCTGGCGCGAATCAGTGGTGTACATGGCGGGCGCCGGTGTGACGAATTTCTATGAGGTTGGTGCCGGAAAGGTGCTTAGCGGATTGATCAGGCGCCTTGCGGAAGGCGCAGCCGTTACTGCGATCGGAAGTCCAGAGGACGTTGCTGCCGTCACGGCGGGGAGGAACTGATGATGTTCGACTTGTCGGGCAAAGCCGCGCTGGTGACCGGCGCCAGCGGAGCGATAGGCGGTGCAATCGCGCGCTCGCTGCACGCGCAGGGTGCGACCGTCGCGCTCTCCGGTACACGCAAAGAAGCGCTTGATACTCTCGCTGCTGCGTTAGGCGATCGTGTGCATGTGCTGCCATGTGATCTTGCCGACAAGAATGCGGTCGAAGCACTGGTGCCGAGCGCCGAAGAAAAAATGGAGAAGGTCGACATTCTGGTCGCCAATGCCGGGGTAAATCGAGACAATCTGTTCGTGCAATTGCGCGACGAGGATTGGGATCAGGTCATTGCGGTTAACCTGACGGCCACGTTCCGGCTAACCCGCGCAGCGGTGTCGCGAATGATGCGTCGGCGTTGGGGACGTGTGATTGCTATTTCCTCGGTGGTCGGATTTACCGGCAACCCGGGACAGGGAAACTACACCGCCTCAAAGGCCGGCATGGTCGGCATGATAAAGTCGGTTGCCGCCGAGTACGCCAAACGCAACATTACTGCCAATTGTATCGCGCCGGGTCTCATCGCATCGGCTATGACCGAAAAGCTGAACGAGAAGCAGCGCGAAACCATTCTATCGCGTATTCCCGCCGCCAAGCTCGGAACTCCTGAGGACGTGGCGTCGGCCGCAGTTTTTCTGGCCTCGAATGAGGCGGCCTACGTCAACGGGCAGACCATTCATGTGAACGGCGGGATGGCCATGGTTTGACGGTTGGCCACGAATGCGGGGATGGTATTTCGTGAAGGGCGTGCGGAAATTGGGAGGCGAAAATGGCGGCTTTTCAGGGCTTGCTCGCTTCGCTTTCACGCGCTAGTCAACGTATTTGAAGTATGGTAACCGGACTTTGGCCTGGCTGGGGCGGCTAATCGCGGGCGTCGAAACCGATATTCCGCAATTGGGGATCGTCTCAGCACCGTCAACCACCACGAGGCCATACGCGATGGTTGCGATCTGAGTCTGGATGCAGCCCAATCTAAAAAGCACGAGGTCGGAACGATGAGTGACATTGGCGAGCGGGTGAAAAAGATTGTCGTGGAGCACTTGGGCGTAGAGCCCGACAAAGTGACCGATCAGGCGAGCTTCATCGACGATCTTGGCGCCGACAGTCTCGACACCGTCGAGCTCGTGATGGCTTTCGAAGAGGAATTCGGCTGCGAAATTCCCGATGATGCCGCCGAGACCATTTTGACCGTCGGCGACGCGGTCAAATTTCTCGAAAAGAACGCCAAAAGCTGAGCAGGCGCGCCGCGCCGCTGCTCAATCGCTTTTGCTCGTCATTGGCTTATGATCTGTACGCGATGCAGCGGCACGAATGACTCGGCTTGGAGCCGGCCATGAGACGTGTCGTCGTTACAGGTTTGGGAATGGTTACGCCGCTCGGGTGCGGCGTGGAACCGACCTGGAAGCGACTGCTCAAAGGCGAGAGCGGTGCCGGGAAGATCGACAGCTTCGACGTCTCTGACCTCGCATGCAAGATTGCCTGCGAGATCCCGCGCGGGGACGGCTCGAATGCGACTTTTAATCCCGACCAGTGGATGGAGCCGAAAGAGCAACGCAAGGTCGACGAGTTTATCCTCTTTGCGATGTGTGCGGCTCGCCAGGCGCTCGACGATGCCGGGTGGCGTCCAACGAGCTACGACGAGCAGACGACCACGGGCGTGCTCATCGGTTCCGGCATCGGCGGTATTGAAGGCATCGCGGACGCCGCTATCCAGCTGCATGAGAAGGGCCCTCGTCGGGTGTCGCCGTTCTTCATTCCGGGCCGCATCATCAACCTTGCCTCGGGATTCGTATCGATCGCATTCGGCTTGAAAGGGCCGAACCATGCAGTTGTCACGGCGTGTTCAACCGGTGCACACGCAATCGGCGATGCGGCTCGTATGGTGGCCCTCGGCGATGCAGACGTGATGGTGGCCGGCGGTGCAGAGTCGCCGGTCAATCGTATATCACTCGCCGGCTTCTCGGCGCTGCGGGCGCTCTCAACCAATTTCAACGACGACCCGACCCGCGCGTCGCGTCCCTATGACAAGGATCGCGATGGATTTGTGATGGGCGAGGGGGCCGGTGTGGTCGTGCTTGAGGCGCTTGATCATGCCAAGACGCGCGGCGCAAAAATTTATGCCGAGTTGATCGGTTACGGCTTGTCAGGTGATGCCTATCACATCACCGCGCCGGCCCCTGACGGTGATGGTGCGCTGCGTTGCATGAAGGGCGCCATTCGCACTGCAGGGATTTCGACCGGAGACATCGACTACATCAACGCACACGGCACCTCGACACCGCTCGGCGATGAGATTGAGCTTGGCGCCGTGCAGAAACTTGTGGGCAATGCGGCCGGCCGGATGTCGATGTCATCGACCAAATCCTGCATCGGGCACCTGCTTGGCGCGGCAGGCGCGGTCGAAGCGATTTTCTCCATCCTTGCGATTCGCGATCGGGTTGTGCCACCCACGATCAATCTCGACAATCCTTCAGTCGACACGCCGATTGACTTGGTCCCACACCAGGCACGCAAACGCGATGTCGACACCGTGTTGTCGAATTCGTTCGGTTTCGGCGGAACAAATGCTTCGCTGATATTCCGCCGCTACGCTGCCTAGGGGGCTACGCCGGCGAGCGTCCCAAGCTTTCGCCATAATGTTTTCTAACGTGCGACGGCATTGATGGTCTTTCCCGCTGCGGCGGGGCGATGTGACGAGGATACGGGCCGGTGCTGACAGCGGGAGCGGACTAAGTGAATTCAAACCGACCGGGAGGCGGTGGCAGCAACGGTCCGTCGACCGGCAAGGCGTCATTGCCGCGCAGTCCACGGGCCGCTCTCGAACCAGAAAGAGTACCGCTACCATCCCGTCCTTCGCGGCGGGCACGCCATCCGATCATCGTGGTTGGAAATGCGATATTCACGCTGCTCGTGGTGATCTCCATTGCGGTAGGCGCCGGATTGTTCATCGGCAAGCAGCGGTTTGAGGCGCCCGGCCCGCTCTCCGAGGACAAGGTGGTCAACATCCCGCGCGGCCTCGGTATTCGCGATATTGCCGATCTGTTGCAGCGTGAGGGCGTGATAAATCAACCCTACGTTTTCATGGGCGGCGTCATTGCACTCAAGGCAAGGGGCGAACTCAAGTATGGCGAATACCAGTTCAGCAAGCAGTCCAGTGTTGCCGACGTCGTCGAAACGATCACCGAGGGCAAGGTGGTGCAGCACGCATTCACCGTCCCGGAGGGTCTGACGTCCGAACAGATTGTTGCGCGCCTGCTGGAAAGCGAAGTGCTTACAGGGCAAATCAAGGAAATCCCGCGCGAGGGTACGTTGCTGCCGGAAACGTACAGATTCACTCGCGGAATGACGCGTGAGCAGATCATCCAACGCATGCAGCAAGCGCATCGACGCGTGCTGCAGGAGGTCTGGGAACGTCGGGTGCAGGATCTGCCCGTCAAGACCCCGGAGCAATTGGTCACGCTTGCTTCGATCGTCGAAAAAGAAACCGGCAAACCGGACGAACGCACGCGGGTGGCCGCTGTTTTCGTCAATCGACTCAAGACCAGAATGCGCCTTCAGTCGGATCCCACGATTATTTACGGGTTGACCGGCGGAAAAGGCTCACTGGGCCGGCCGATCCTCAGGAGTGAGATCGAACAAGCGACGCCTTACAATACCTACGTCGTCGATGGCCTGCCGCCGGGGCCGATCGCCAACCCCGGGCGCGCTTCGCTTGAGGCAGCTGCAAATCCCGCGCGAACCAAGGAACTCTATTTCGTCGCCGACGGTGCGGGTGGTCACGTTTTCTCGGACAACTACGCTGAGCACCAGAAGAACGTCGCGCGCCTGCGTGGAATCGAGCACGGCAACGGGATCGCGCCGGCTGCGGGTGGCACCAGGCCGTAGGCTTGTGACGTTGAGTTCCCGCGGCTAAGGTCGCCGCGCTTTCGAACCATAACAGCACGAGACGGACACCCATGGCTCTGTCGAGCATGACCGGATTTGCTCGCGGCCAAGGCCTCACCGGCGCCTATGCGTGGAGCTGGGAAATCAAATCCGTTAACGCCAAAGGCCTCGACCTGCGATTCCGGCTGCCGACAGGCTGGGACGCGGTTGAAGTGCCGGCACGGGCGCGCGCCACCGAAAAGCTTTCGCGCGGCACCGTCTATGCGAATCTCGCTGTGGAGCGTAAAGGCGTGCAGCCGACGGTGAAGGTCAACGAGCCGGTGCTCGGCGCGGTTCTGTCGACACTCAAGAGTCTTTCGGGAAAGGTGGATGCGGCGCCGCCGAGCCTCGACGGAATTCTGTCCCTGAAGGGCGTGATCGAGGTGACCGAGGAAGACGAGCGCGAAGAGGACCATCGCGCAGCCGAGGCTGCAATCATTGCCGGCTTCGAGCAGGCGGTGGCCTCGCTTGTCGCCATGCGAGGGGCGGAGGGCACTACGCTTGGCCGCCTGCTGTCGACAAGACTCGACGAGATCGCAGCTCTCGCTCAGCGAGCCGAGAAGGCGCCCGGGCGCAAGCCGGAAGCGATCAAGGCTCGCCTGGCCGAGCAGGTGGCAACACTGCTTTCCGCAACGGAGCGTTTCGATTCCGACCGGCTGCACCAGGAGGCAGTTCTGCTTGCCGCCAAGGCGGATATTCGTGAGGAGCTCGACAGGCTTGCCTCGCATGTGGGGCAGGCGAAGAAGCTTCTCGCCGACGGCGGCGCAATCGGCCGCAAGCTCGATTTTCTGGCGCAGGAACTGCACCGCGAATCAAATACGCTCACCGCGAAAGCCAATGATGTCGACCTGACCAATATCGGGCTCGAGCTCAAGAGCGTGGTCGAGCAATTTCGCGAGCAGGTGCAGAACCTGGAGTGATCTGACATGGCTGATCAGCGGCAGCCGGATATTGCCGTCGCCAGGCGTGGTCTCATGCTGGTCCTGTCTTCGCCTTCGGGCGCAGGCAAAACCACGCTGTCACGCAGGCTACTCGACGGGGACAACCGCGTATCGTTGTCGGTGTCGGTAACAACGCGTAAAAGTCGTCCCGGCGAAACGGAGGGCCGCGACTATCGGTTCATCGATCGCAAGCGTTTCGACGCGATGGTCGACAACAACGAATTGCTGGAGTGGGCCGAGGTCTTCGACAACTACTATGGCACACCGGCCAAGCCGGTTATGGATGCGCTTGCTGCCGGCCGCGACGTCTTGTTCGACATCGACTGGCAAGGCACCCAGCAATTGCGCGCTAAGGCGCGCGGCGACCTGGTATCCGTATTCGTGCTGCCGCCCTCGATCCCGGAACTGGAGCGGCGATTGAGATCGCGCGCGCAGGACGACTACGAGACAATCCACCGCCGGATGGCGAAGGCTGCAGATGAGATGAGCCACTGGGCGGAATACGACTATGTGGTTGTCAACCACGATCTCGATCAGGCTTTCGCCGACGTGAGCGCGGTCCTTGCCGCGGAGCGCGTCAAGCGCGAGCGTCAGATCGGGCTTTCCGACTTCGTGCGTGGGCTCCAGGCGAAACTTTAGGCGGTCAGCACCACACGCCCTACAATTCGTCCCGCGCGCAGATCGTCGAGGGTCGCTGATGCTTGAGTGAGCGGCCGCTCCGCGAGGGGCGGGGGTGCGACCTTCTTGGCTCGCACCAGCTCGATCAGTTCGCGCGCCTCGGCCAATGTGCCAGTCGTCGTGCCCTCGATTGTCATGGCCTTGAGCGGAAACATGGCCACCGCGGTTGAATAGGCCCCGCCGATCAAGCCGGTGACCGCGACCTTTCCGCCTTTGGCCAGGACACCAGTGGCGAAATTCAACGAAGCATCCGACCCGGCGAAATCACAGGCGGCGTAAATGCCCCCGCTGGCCTTCAGGAGCGCCTTGCGTGCGCTCGGGTCGGACGGATCGAAGGCCTCCGCGGCTCCGGCGGCGAGCGCCGCCTCGCGTTTTTTCGGATCGATATCGGCGACAAACGGCGCCGTGCCGTACATCGCGCGCGCGAGCGCAAGACCCATGAGGCCAACGCCCCCGAGGCCGACCAACAAGAGCGGCGCGCGCGCAGCGCGATCGGCAAGCCGTTTGAGCGCGGCATAAGCCGTCAACCCCGAACACATCAGTGCGGCGGCATACCCCGCTGGGAGCGGCGCGTAGTCGATCAGGTATCGCGGATACGGCACGAGGACATACGTCGCAAAGCCTCCGTCCACGGTAACTCCGAGATGACGTGGAGCGGTGCAAATGTTCTCGTCACCCACTTTACACGCAGCGCACTGCCCGCAACCGATCCAGGGATACACGGCGACCCTCGCGCCGGATTTTGTATTGGCATCCGGTCCCGCGCCTTCGACTGTGCCGGCAATCTCGTGGCCGAGCGTGAAAGGCAACGTGCGCCCAGCGCGGACGTCGAGTTTCTTGTCGCCACCCAGCGCAAAGTAACCATCCTGCATGTGCAGGTCGGAATGGCAGACCCCACATCGCTCGATCCGCACCAGGACCTCGGAGCCTTGCGGTCGCGGTACGTCCACGACGGTCTCGCACAATGGCGCGCCGTAAGCCGTCAATGATTGGCGATGCATTTGCATTCGATGGCAACTCTACACGGGTGTTTTAGCCTGCCCACTGAAAATATTTGCCAGCGCCACGAAACCCTCGACGGGAATTTCCTCGGCCCGCGCGGTTGGTTCGATGTCTGCTTCCAAGAGCAGAGCTCCGGCATCGACGCCGAGCGTTTTCAGGCTTTGCCGCAACATCTTGCGACGCTGCCCAAAGGCAGCTTCGGTCACGCGCTGAAGCGCAATCGATTGGCAGGCGAGTGGCACCGGCCGCGGCGTGAGCCGAATCACCGACGACGTAACTTTTGGCGGTGGTACGAATGCCGACGGCGCCACATCGAACAGAAGTTTTGCCTCCGTGCGCCACCCGGCCAGCACCGACAGACGTCCGTAAGATTTGCTTCCGGGCGTGGCAACGATGCGCTCAGCGACTTCGCGCTGGAACATCAGCAACAACGAATCGTACCAGGGCGGCCACGGTTCGGCGGTCAGCCAGCCAATCAACAGAGCAGTGGCAATATTGTACGGTAGGTTCGCCACCACGCGGGCGCGTTCCGGGCCAAGCTGATCGCGCGGATCGATGCGCAGGGCGTCGCCGGCTACGATCTCCAGCTGCCCTGGATAGCGCGCGCCGATCTCTTCAAGCGCAGCAATGGCGCGTTGATCGCGCTCGATCGCGACGACACGGCGAGCGCCGAGGGCCAACAGTGCACGCGTCAACCCGCCCGGACCGGGGCCGATCTCCACGACCGTTATGTTTTCGAGCGGTTCGGCGGCGCGCGCAATGCGTGCGGTCAGATTGAGATCGAACAGGAAATTCTGGCCGAGGGATTTTTTCGGCGTCAGACCATGGCGACGGATGACCTCGCGCAACGGCGGCAGGTCATCGATTTGTGCCATTATTTCGCGGGTACAAGCGCGGGCGCGGTCGTCGACAGGCGCGCCGCGAGCGTGAGCGCTGCCACCAGGCTCGATGGGTCAGCACTGCCGGTTCCCGCTATATCGAATGCAGTACCGTGGTCGGGCGAGGTCCGCACGAATGGCAAACCAAGCGTCACGTTCACGGCGTGATCGAACGCCAGCGTTTTGATCGGGATCAGTGCCTGGTCATGATACATGCAGAGCGCGACGTCATAGGTCGCGCGCGCCCGCTCATGAAACAAAGAGTCGGCCGGAAGCGGCCCAATCGCGTCGATACCCTCCGCCTGTAGCCGCTTCACTGCGGGCGCTACGATGGTTCCGTCCTCTTCGCCCAGCGCCCCTTCCTCGCCGGCATGCGGGTTCAACCCGGCGACTACGATGCGAGGGCGTGAAATGCCGAACCGCGCGGTGAGATCGCGAGCCACGATCCGTCCTGTCTCCACGACCAGGTCGGATGTGAGTTGCGTGACCACGTCCTTGAACGGCAAATGGATTGTCACCGGTACAACGGCAAGCTCCGGGGACCAAAGCATCATCACGGGTCGTGCCGATTTGCCTGTCGCTTCCTGCACCAGCTTGGCGAGAAATTCGGTGTGACCGGGCTCTGCAAAGCCCGAGCGGTAGAGCACATTCTTCGCAACCGGGTTGGTAACGACCGCGGCGGCGCTGCCTGCAAGCACGTCCGCGACCGCGCGCCGGATAGAGGCGATTGCGGCCGGCGCACTCGAAGCATCAGGCGCGCCGGGTGATGCAGTAACGGAGGTATCGAGAGCCACGATCGGCAAAGCACGTGGGAAGGTTTTGGCCGCCTGCGCCGGAGTCACCACGCTCAAAGTCACGTCAACGCCGAGCACGCGTGCTCGTTGCCTGATGAATTCGGGATCTGCGATGAGATAAAAGGCTGGCAATCGGAGCTCGACGCGCCGTCGCCACAGCTGAATGGTCAAGTCGGGCCCAATGCCCGCCGGCTCGCCCAATGTCAAAGCCAGAGGGAGGGCAAGGGGCTCGCTCATTGTTTGATTTTGTATTCGATCATCGCCTGCTTGCGAACTTCATCCAGATACTTCTTGGATTCGGATTCAAAACGCTTGGAAAAAATCTGTTCGCGCGTTTCGCGTTTGAGCGGGGATTCATTTGTGCTCTCTTTCTTGCTGCAAACGGCGAACATCTGCAGTCCCTGGGCCGTCACCTCAGGTGCGGTCAAGTGACCGACCGGGATATTGCCGAGCACGTCACGTAGCTGCGGTGTCAAGTCTGCGGAGTTTCGTGTGACCGGATCGCGCACCGCCACGTCGCGCAAGCTGCGCGCCAGAGCAAGGCCTTCATTGCAGGAGGCGAACCTGCCGCGCAGGTTTTCGGCCTCGCTGCGTTTGGCCGTCACTACGCCCTCGCTCGAACCGCGCGCCACAACAATCATCACCGGATAAAGCGTATACGTATAACCGACCGCTGCAGCGTCGTTTTCATTGCGGTCCTTGAGCGCGCTGGCGATGTCGCTCTCACCGACCTGAAGTGAGGAGTTATATTTGCCGCGGATCAGTTGCTGCCATGTCAGCTCTGCCCGGATGCGAGCTTTGACCGCATTCTGAGAAATGCCGGCACGCTCGAGGACCTGAGCAAATTGAGCCGGCGTGATACGCTGGCGTGTCGCCATGCCTTCGAAGGCGCTGTTGACTTCGGCGTCCCCAACCTCAAGCCCATAGACCCTGGCGCGCGCGATTTTGAGCCGGTCGTCGATCAGGTCGTTAATGATCTGCTGGCGAGTTGGGCTTTTGTGAGTCGAACTGGCCTCCAGCTTCGTACGCTGTTGAATATCAAACTCGGTGATCGGGGAGCCGTTGGCCACGACAACCACCTGCGCGTGCGCCATGACGGGCATGGCAAGCACCAGGGCGACAATGGCGCCGATCAGCCATCGGTTGCTTTCTACGCTTTTCACGCTTGTTCTCGCATTCCGATATCCGTGGTTTCCAGAAACATGCGACGTCAGTTTGAGGTTGGCCGCCCGACACCCTGGCTCGCCGACGTGCCACCCAGCGTGCGCAGGCTTATCTGCAGCATAATTGTATGGTTGGCCTGAACGTTTCCGCTGTACGTATAATTTGTAATGTAGTTCAAGCCCAGTATGAGGCAATCGTCGACATAGCCCACTCCGACCCGGGTCTGGTCGAATTTTCCGGCATTGATGTCGTAGCGTGCGCCTCCGATCAGGACCCAATTGGAGTCGAGCTTGACCTGTCCGGTGCCCAATATTCCTTGCTGGCGCTCGAGGATGCCCAACGCAGGCTGGGCGGCATAGTCACCATAGAGCAGGCTGCCGCTCCAGCGGTCGAAGTTCGCTCGCGCCTCAAGCTCGATACGCTGCGGGTTGAACGTGTCGTTGTCAAAACGGAAGCGGGACGTGAACATGTAGATGTTGTTTGGCTGGTACGAAAGGCGAGCCACGTAGTCGGATCTGGTCGTGTCGAGACCACTGTCGAGGCCGGTATTCGTGGTGCCACCGAAGGCAAAGGAGTTTGTTCCGAACAAACTGTACGATTGGCCAAACAACGCGTTGACGGAGCCAGCCTGGTTGAACTGTGCGGTGTACTGCAGGCCGTAGTTGGCGCGGCCACCACCTTCGACGCGGTCCCAGCCAGAGAATTTGTCAACCCGGAATAGATTGCTGTCGTCATAGACCAGGCTTTGCGCGTCTTCAGTCGGCCAGCGTCCGATCTGTTGCTCATTTGGCCGCACGATCACCTGCGCAATTGGTTCGATCGTCTGCGTGCCCCATGATTGCACGTTGATGAACGGATAGCGGTACTCCAGGCCCACGGTTGGCATGGCGCGTACCAGGTCCGTGTCACCGGTAGACATGAAATTGGCGACGGCCGGATCGTTTTTAATGTCAATCGCGCCCACGTCTGCTCGCACCGACGCGAAGGGTGTGAAGACTTGGCCAAACTGATCCGTGATGCTTCGGCGCCACGTCATCTCGGCCGAGAACCGGCTGTAGGTTCCAGGAACGCCGCGCAACAGGCAGCTGGCAGTTGTCTTGATCGCCGGGTTGGCCGTTTGCGTGCAGGTGCCATTCAGTAGTGCGCTCTGGGTGATCGGATCGAAGTCGGCATCCTGGCGCGTGAGACTCGTGAAGTTCACCCGATAGCCGAGTTCGCCACCGAGAATGGGGCGATCAAAGACATAGTTGTAATCGATCACCGGATGGATGACGGGAATCTGGCCTTGCGCGTCCGCGTCCGAGAAGCCGAAGTAGTAGATCGTGCGGGCATCGAAATAGCTACGGTTGCCTTTGCCGGAAATAAAAAGCTGAGAGATGGCTTCGCTGGTCGTCTGCGTGAACGGATCGGTTACGCGGTATCGCGAAAGACGGGGGTTGTAATCCTGCAGGAATGTCCGGTCGGACAGCACCGTTCCGTCCCAACCCCACACCCAGTTGTTGTTGATCGCGAAAAGGCCTGTGCTTTCCAGGCTCCCGCGCCAATCGCGGAAGCCTGGAGTGTACGTGCCGTCGCTACGAAGGAAATAGTCCTTGTCGAGCTGGTATATGCCGGCAGCACGAATCGAGTAGGCGCCACTCATCAGGCGTTGACGGAATTCACCTTCAAGCAGCGGTCCCTGCTTGGTGGTGATCATCGGCGCGAAGGTGGCATCGTAGTCAGGCGCCAGTGCCCAGTAGTAGGGCACGTCGAGCGCGCTGCCGTAAACGGAGCTGGATGAGAGGACAGGCACCAGCATGCCGGTCTTGCGTTTGACAGTCGGATCGGGTGCGGAGAAATACGGCAGCCACGCAATCGGCTTGCCAAAGAATTCGAGGCGGGCATCCTCGAAGTACATCATCTTCTCGCCCTGGTCGTGGATGATGCGCGCGGCCTTCACCTGCCAGAGTGGCGGTTTCTTCGGGTCGTCCTTGCACGGCGCACAGGCGGTATAGACGCCGTTGTGGAACACAGTGTAGTTGCCGCTTGAGCGTTCGGCGCGCGTCGCAGCCATGCGAGTCTGATCGGGTGAATCTAGTCGAAGCGAGTCGACGAAACCGTCGCGGTAATCGTCCGACAGGTCCATGATCTCGCCGTAGGTCACTTTGCCGTCTTGTTCAGTGAGTCTGACGTTACCTTCGGCGTGCAGACGCTTCGTCTTCTGATCGTAAATGACGCGGTCGGCCTCCAGAGTGGAGTCGCCGTAATAGATTTGGACGTTGCCGACGGCGGCAACGCGGTTGTTGGCATAGTCGTAGTCGATCTCGGTCGCTTGAACGAGCATCTGCTTTTGCCCGGACTTTTCGCGCTCAAGAGCAATCTTGGATTTTTTCGGCGGCGGCGGCGGTCGTGTTGGAAACGTCAATTCCTGTGCTGCCGCAGGGACAGATGCAATCAATCCGCCACAGGCCAGCAGGCCGAGGACAGCGGCAATCATCGCGACGCCACGGCGATACGGCCGCGGCCCTGATGGACGAGTGCTAATCAGCCCCGCCATCACCCGTCCTCCTGGTACAACAACGCAATAAACCCCGTTACACCGCCGACAAGCACAGGCAGCCAAGCCGCTGCCACAGGGTGCATCAGCTCAGCCTTGCTCAAATCCTCGGTTACTTTCGACAAAACGTAAAGCAGAAACCCCGCCGCCACGCCACTTAAAACCATTTTTTGGACGCCGCCAAAGCGGAAGAATCGTAAACTCACGGCGGCAGCAAGGAGAACCATGGCGGCCAATAGAAACGGCCGCGCCAAAAGCTTCTGGAGCTGCAATCTATAGCCTGCGGCAGCCAGACCGGCGTGCTCGGCGGTCTGGATATACTGGGGAAGTTCCCAGAACGGCACAGTTTCCGGAGTGGCAAAACTCTCGCGTACTTGCTCAGGTGTCAGGCTGGTCTTGAGTCGGTATTCTGATTGGATAGCCGGCAACACCCCCAGTGCATAGACGCGGGCGTCGCGCAGCCGCCATGCGCCAGGTTCCAGCACCGCGGCGCGCGCTTCAATACGTTGTTTGAATCGACCGTCGTTTTCGAACGCGAATATTGAGACGCCGTTGAGGTTGATACCCTGGTCGCGGCTGCTGACAGCGTTGATGATCGCCTGGCCTTCGTCGGTGCGCTGGCTTACCCAGAAAGTTCCGCCGCTTTGCCTGAGCGCATTTGCGGTTTGCCCGAATAGTTCGGACTCAAAACGCTTGGAGCGTTCCTGAAGTATCGCCGACATTGGATTGTAGATGGTGGTCGCTACGATACCCAGCACAAACGCCACACCGAGGGCTGGCGTAACGAACTGCCATGCCGACAGACCGGCGGACCGCGCAATCACAAGCTCCAGACGCCGTGAGAGATTGAGGTAGCAGGACAT
The DNA here is from genome assembly GCA_036265125.1 of Pseudolabrys sp. Classification (GTDB taxonomy): domain Bacteria; phylum Pseudomonadota; class Alphaproteobacteria; order Rhizobiales; family Xanthobacteraceae; genus Pseudolabrys. Next base: position 79,499 of record DATAPP010000137.1, read on the forward strand.
CGCGCCGATCAGCACACAGAACGGCAGAATGCGCTCCACCACCTGCGGCACCCGGTAAATGGATGTTTTTGCAACCAGCACGGCCGACACATTCGGGATGTCGCCGGCGCGGCGCATCATCTCGATGTAATCGATCAGCGTAACGAGAGCGAATATTCCCGCGAACACCACCAGGACTGAGTTCAGGAACCGCAGCCCGAAATATCGTGACAATGTTCCGATGAGTACTTGCATGCGGTTACATCAGGGTGTGACGAAACGCCGGCTGAGGCGCTCGGTGAGCGCCGCCAGCCAGTCGGTGATGAAAGCGGGCGGCTCCAAAATCAGTCCGCGGCGAATGACGTAGAATCCAAGGCCGAAGGCAACCGCCAAAGCCAGATATTGCAGCGACAACAGCCAGGGAACGGCGGCGCCGAATACGGTCGAACCAAAACCGATCAGACGCAGCAAAGCGACGCCGCCAATGGCTCCAAGCATCGATAGCGTGCGGCTTTGCCGGGTCGTGCGCGGAGCACCGAGATAGGCATAGGCGATCACGACAAAGGCCACTGGATAGAATGGTGCCATAAGGCGGTCGTGAAGTTCGGCGCGAAACTGGTCGGGCTGCTCGATGTAGAACTGATCCTTCGGATCGGGGAATAGCAGCTGCCAGAGATAACGCTCGCGGATCGAATATTTCACCGCCTGCGCGCCACCCGCGAACTGGGACAAATCAAACGCGTAGCGGTCGAAAACGACCATGGCCGGATCACGCTGGCCCGTTTCGTGTCGCTGCACGATACCTTTTTGCAGAACCAAATACGTGCCACTGCTGTTATCAAGCAGCTCGCCGATCTCTGAGAGCACGGTAAGGCGTTCGTTCGGATTGCGCCGGTCATCAAGGAATATCCCGGAAAGCTGTCCGTTTGGACGCCGCTCGCGAATGTGGATGGTGACGCCGCTTTCGAGCGCCGTGAAGCGGCCCGGCTGCACGATGTTGCTCACCACGTTGGCGCGCACCTCGGTCAGCCAGTCACGCAACATGCGCAAACCTTTGGGCGCAAAATAGGCGCTGATTGCAGTGACCAAGAGCGACACTACGATTGCCGCCGCCATAAAGGCACGAAACAAAATCCACGGCGACATTCCGGCGGCATTCATCACGATGATTTCGGAATCGTTGGACATCTTGTTGAGCACGTGCGCGACCGCGATCAGCAGCGCGATCGGGGCGATCACAAGAACGAGCAACGGGATGATCAGGCCGGTGACCCCGATGAAGACCAGAAGGGTCTGGCCTTGACTGGTCATGATGTCGATGTCGCGCAATGCCTGCGTGACCCAGATCACGGCGGTCAGGCTGACCAGCACAACCAGGAACGCACCCAGCGTGGTGCGGAAAATGTATCGACTGATCGACCCCATTCGCGGCATCGTCCCCTGATCCGGCATAGACCGGACCCCGCGTTCGGCTCCCCACCGGACGCGAAGCAATTCCAGATTAAAACCCAAGCCCCGTCAGACCTAACCTTTGATCGCGCCACAAAATGGCCGGGCAAAGGCAAAGCCGTTGAACATGCACAACAAAATGTAAATGCGGGGATTCTGGGCAACAGCGCCGTGGGCTGCAAACTGGCCCCAAGGATACCGCCGAAACACGCGGATCTGGAGCAAATTCCCGGTGTTCTTTGGAAAAATGGCCGGAATCCTCCTTTTTGGGGCTTTGCAGGGGCCGCGTGGCCGGGCCATATGGCCCGGTTGCCAGGGAAAAGGACTTTTGATCGATGACCGACGCCTTCAAAGTTGGCTTTGGACCTTTCACGGCCCCCTCAAAGGGCGTTGTCGTTGTCTTCTGCGACGAGAGATTGAAGTTCGGCCCGGCCACCCGCCGAATCCTGGGGGCGGCGGTGGTCGACCAGGTCGCGCGGGTCGCTAAGGCCGAGCGCTTTAACGGCAAGAAAAACGCGACGCTGGAACTCATCGTTCCGGCAGGCCTCAAGGCTGAGCGCCTCATTGTGATCGGTCTGGGTAAGTCGGTCGACCTCAAGCCAAAGGATTTCATCAGGCTCGGGGGTCTCGCGGCGGGCAAGCTGCCGACGTCCGCAAGCGACGCCGCTGTTTTTGCAGAACTGCCTGGCGGCGCCATGAAATCCGAGCAAGCCGCCGATCTCGCGCAAGGTTCGCGTCTGCGCGCATACACATTCGACCGCTACAAAACCAGACGCAAGGATGACGAGAGGTTGCCGGCGACGCGCAGCATGACGATCGCCGTCGAGGATATTGCGGCCGCGCGCAAGGCCTATCAACCGCGATCAGCGATTTCCGACGGTGTGCTGTTGGCGCGTGATCTCGTCAATGAGCCCGCCAATGTGCTCTATCCAGAGGAATTCGCACGCCGCACGAGCGCACTGAAGAAGCTCCGCGTTGCAGTCGAAATTCTCGACATCAAGGCAATGAAAAAACTCGGCATGAATGCATTGCTCGGCGTCGGACAAGGGTCCTCGCGCGAAAGCCGCGTGGTGGTGATGCGGTGGAATGGCGGCAGGGCAGGCGAAGCACCAGTTGCCTTTATCGGCAAAGGTGTCTGTTTCGACACTGGCGGAATTTCGATCAAGCCCGCCGCAAGCATGGAAGACATGAAGGGCGACATGGCGGGCGCTGCCTGCGTGGTCGGCCTGATGCATGCGCTGGCTGCGCGCAAGGCACGTGTTAATGCAGTGGGCCTCATCGGTCTTGTCGAAAATATGCCGGACGGGCACGCACAACGGCCGGGCGATATCGTCAAATCAATGTCCGGCCAGACCGTTGAAATCATCAATACGGATGCCGAAGGCCGCCTCGTTCTTGCCGACGTCATCTGGTACGCGGCCCAGCGATTCAAGCCGAAATTCATGGTGGATCTGGCTACGCTCACCGGCGCCATCATCGTCGCGCTCGGTCAGGAATATGCGGGTATGTTCTCGAACAACGACCAACTCGCCGAGCGTCTGACCGGGGCCGGGCTTGAAACAGGAGAGTTGGTCTGGCGCATGCCGCTCGCACCGGAGTACGACAAGATGATCGACTCCAAATTTGCCGACATGAAAAATACGGGCGGCAGTCGTTGGGGCGGAGCGATCACGGCTGCCCAGTTCATCAAGCGTTTCGTTGATGACAAAATTCCGTGGGCGCATCTCGATATCGCAGGCACCGGATTTGATTCGCGCCAAACCGACATCAACAAAAGCTGGGGATCCGGGTGGGGTGTGCGGCTCCTGGATCGCCTGGTGAAGGACCACTACGAGAAATAGCGCACCGCGACATGCGATGACCGAGATACTCTTTTACCATCTGCAGGGTCAGAAGCTCGAAGGCGTGTTGCCGGCGCTGCTGGAAAAGTCGCTCGAACGTGGCTGGAAGGTCGTTGTGCAGGGATCGTCCGAAGAGCACATCGAGGCTCTCGATGCGCATTTGTGGACTTACCGGGATGACGGCTTTCTGCCCCACGGCACCTGGCGCGAGCCCGAGGCGGCTCAGCAGCCTGTGCTTTTTACGCTCACCGAAAACAACCCCAACGGTGCCACCGTTCGTTTTCTCATCGACGGTGCGCCGATGCCGGCCGACCCTCAAAACTACCAGCGCATCGTCCTTTTGTTCGATGGCAACGATGAGGAGGCCGTGACCGCCGCGCGCGCTCACTGGTCTGCGGCCAAAGAGAAGGGTCTAGAAGCAACTTATTGGCAGGCGGACGAGCAGGGACGGTGGGCGAAAAAGGCGTAATGCAACGGGCGGCGCGCGTCCGTGGGCCTACTCGTCCATTGAACTACCGGTCAATGGCCGAGTATTGACAGGTAACCCGTTGAACGAGCGGGGCTTGCCGCCCGCCATTGTGATGACGCAAAATACGTCTTAAGGGACAAACAAATAATCTGCAGGATCAACCGTCTTGTCGCGTCGCTCCGCCCATTTCCGTATCGCGCTTGCTTGCGCCACTGCGCTTGCCATGTGCGGCTGCAAGAATTCGGCAGAAGTCCTGCAGGATCAAAACGACGGCGGTTGGTTTTCGAAGCCGGTCGCCATGTTCGCAAAACCTGATTGGGCAAGGCCAGTGACCACGGGGGTCAATCTCGGTCCGCAAGGCCCTGTCGGGGCTGAAGACATGGTGAGTGCTGACGGGGGCTGCGCGGTGCCTGCCGCTGCAACGGCACAAGCAGCGGAACCATCGCCGGCAACGACCGAGTCCGCGCCGCCTGCTGGCTCACAGGCGCCCGCTGCCACCCCTGCGGCTGCTGCTTCCAATTCAGGCCTGCAAAGATTGGAGCCGGCAGCCGGGCCGCCGCCGGTGGCCGGCGGAATTGCTCTTGGCATGACCGAGTGTCAGGCTGTCCAACGCGCAGGCAGACCGAATGACGTTGCCATCAGCGCCGATCAGAGGGGCGAGCGCAAGGTTGTGATCACTTATCTGAGCGGACCGTGGCCTGGTATCTACACCTTTGCTGGCGGCCGTCTGAGCGTCGTGGAACGCGCGCCCGAGCAGCCGAAGCCGGCCGCACCGAAAAAGACTCCCAAGAAGAAAACGCCGCCAAAGACCGCCAGCCAGTAATCCAAGCGCAACTCCGTGCAGTAGTTTGACCGGACCGGTGTCGGCCGATTGCTCAGGTCGTTTCGAGTGCGGTGCTGGCAGCAAGCCATTCCTCTTCCGCCCTGGCGATGGCCGCAACCACATTGGCGCGCGTCTTGGAAAGCTCGGCAGCGCGAGCCGGATCGCGTGCAAACAATCCGCCGTCGGCAAGCGTGGTATCAAGCTTGTTGAGCTGGCGCGTGAGCTGCGCGAGCCTGACCTCGGCCTCCGATACCCGCTTGCGCAATGGCGCGGTCTCTGCGCGCTTTGCGGCGGCGGCCCGGCGCGCAGTGGCCGGATCGGGCCGCGCCGCGGGTTTAATCGCGGCCGCATCATCGGCTCCGGAACTGTCGAGCACGCGTCGTCGATAGTCGTCGAGATCGCCGTCGAACGGTTTCACAGATCCGCCCTGCACCAGCCAAAGCCGGTCGGCGCAGGCCTCCAGCAGATAGCGGTCGTGCGACACCAGGATAACCGCTCCCGGAAAATCGTTGATCGCCTCAATCAGCGCAGCTCGGCTGTCGATGTCGAGATGGTTGGTCGGCTCGTCGAGAATGATCAGGTGCGGCGCACTAAACGTTGCCAAGCCCAGCAGCAGCCGCGCCTTCTCACCGCCGGATAATTTCTCCACCTTGGTATTGCCGGCGAGGCCGGAAAACCCGATGGCGCCTACACGCGCGCGTACTTTCGCTTCCGGCGCGTCCGGCATCAGGCGGCGCACATGATCGTAGGGGCTGGCCTGGGGTTCAAGCTCGTCGAGCTGGTGCTGGGCGAAATAGGCGACCTTGAGGTTCGACGCGCGCGTGATCGTGCCGTCCTCGGGCGGCAGTCTGCCGGCGAGCAGCTTGACCAAGGTAGACTTGCCGTTGCCGTTGGCGCCGAGCAAAGCGATGCGGTCGTCGTTGTCGATGCGCAAGTTGAGACCAGACAGGACCGGGTGCCCGGGCTCATAGCCGACATCGACGCCGTCGGTGGCGATGATCGGCGGTGACAGCAGCTTGTCCGGCGCAGGAATATGAATTGGTCGCACCTCCTCGGTCACCAGCGAGGCAATGGGTTCCAACTTGGCCAGCATCTTCAGGCGCGATTGCGCCTGCCGCGCCTTGCTCGCCTTGGCGCGGAAGCGATCGACGAAGGCCTGGATGTGTTTTCGCTCCGCTTCCTGTTTCTTGATCATCTTTTGATCGAGCACCAGACGCTCGCGCCGCTGCCGTTCGAACGCCGAATATCCACCGCGATAGAACACGAGCTTGCGCCCTTCCAGCGATAGAATGTGGCCGACCGCGGTGTCGAGCAGATCGCGGTCGTGACTGATAACGATCAGAGTCGCCGAGTAGTGTGCCAGGTGATCCTGCAGCCAGAGCGTGCCTTCAAGGTCGAGATAGTTGGTCGGTTCGTCGAGCAGGAGCAACTCCGGCTTGGCAAACAAGGTCGCAGCGAGTGCCACGCGCATGCGCCAGCCACCGGAAAATTCCGCACAAGGACGCTGTTGATCAGCGGTGGAGAAACCCAGCCCGGACAGGATCGAAGCAGCGCGGGCAGGGGCCGAATGCGCGTTGATATCGGAGAGTCTTGTCTGGATTTCGGCAATACGGTGCGGATCGCGCGCGATTTCGGCCTCCGCCATCAAACGTGTGCGCTCGCTATCAGCCTGCAGCACGACCTCGATCAGGCTTTCGGGGCCATTTGGCGCTTCTTGCGCCAGCCGGCCAATGCGCCAGCGCGGCGAAATCTTGACCGAGCCATGCTCGGGCGAAATATCGCCTGCGATTACACCGAACAACGTTGTCTTGCCGGTGCCGTTGCGGCCGACCAGTCCGACGCGCGCCCCGGTCGGGATGCGCGCGGACGCGTTTTCCAGCAGCAGGCGGCCGGCAATGCGGACAGTCAATTCGTCGATCACAATCATGGCCCGCGCCTTTTGGCCGAGGGCGCAACGCGAAGCAACCCCTGACTGCGTCTTAGTCGGTCTTGCGCAATACGCCTTGGCCGGTTTCGCGCTGATAGATGATCAGATCGAAACTCGGCGTGCGCTCTTTGCCGTTGATGGCGCTCAGCAACGCATGTGCCTGGCCGCGGTGATGCGTCTGATGATTGAAAAAATGATCAAGCGCCGGCGCAAGCGCTTGTTCTATGTCCTGCGGGTTGACGACGGTACGGAAGCGGATCGTTTTAACGAGATCGTCCTCGCTCAATGTGCCGACATACTGGCGAATGCGTTCATCTTCCACGCGCCGCGCCGCCCGCAACTGCATGAAATCATCGTAGAGGATTGCATCGAGACCGGACGGGACAGCACCCTGGGCGGTGAAGCGGCGCATCCAGATGCGGTCGCCGACAAGGAGATGGTTAAGGGTGCCGTGCAGCGATTTGAAGAAGGCCCCCCGATCGGCGCGATAGTCCGCATCCGTGACCTGGGCCGCGGTGTCATAGAGCCTTTCGTTGCACCAGGCATTGTAACCGGCAAACATTTTGTAACGGGCCAGCATGCTGCGCTCCTGCAATAAAATCGGGGCCTGAGGCGACCGATCTTGCCGCCTGGAAGGCTCGCCGGTATAAGCCCCGCGGCACAATTTCTCCAATGAAACTCCGTAACTCTTCGATTATTCTCCAGTGAAGGAAGATCCGATGGCGGTTGAGCGCACTTTTTCGATCCTCAAACCCGACGCGACCGGGCGCAATCTGACCGGCGCCATCAATTCGATCATCGAGAAGGCAGGCCTGCGTATCGTCGCGCAGAAGCGCGTGCGCATTTCCCGCGCAGAGGCCGAGAAATTCTATGCCGTGCATCGCGAGCGTCCGTTCTTTCGTGAGCTTGTCGACTTTATGATATCCGGACCCGTCGTGGTGCAGGTACTGGAAGGAGACAATGCAATCGCGAAATACCGTGAGGTCATGGGCGCTACCGACCCTGCCAAGGCCGCCGCGGGAACCATTCGCAAGACGCACGCAAAATCGATCGGCGAAAATTCGGTCCATGGGTCCGACGCGCCTGACACCGCGGAACGGGAAATTGCCCAATTTTTCTCGGAAAACGAGGTTGTCGGGTAGCACCCAAAGGGCGGCATTGCGCCGCGCTTTGGCTACTGGTACCTCCCTCTTGGCCCTGTAGACTAACGAGGAACCGATTGCTTCGCCGCGGGCCGGTGAAGCCGAAGAGCAACTTGGGGAACGGACTGTGGACGCTCTGGTATCCGAAATGATGCGCCCGGCATTTTGGTTGGCCGCGCTGCAAATCATGGGAATCAATATTCTTCTTTCCGGCGACAATGCGGTTGTCATCGCGCTTGCTGTCCGTGCACTTCCGCCCAAGGAACGTTTTTGGGGAATGATTCTTGGTGCGGGCGCTGCGGCAGTTTTGCTGATCTTGTTTACCGGGATCGTGGCGACTTTGATGAAGTTGCCCTACCTTAAGCTCGCGGGGGGGCTGGCGCTGTTCTGGGTTGCCATCAAGCTCGTCTCGCCTCAGGCACATGATGCCGAGGACACGCCCGAAGCGGTTGAAGATCTGTGGCGCGCAGTTCGTGTCGTCGTCGTCGCCAACATCGTAATGAGTCTCGACAACGTGATTGCCGTGGCGGCGGCAGCCAAGGGCAACTATGTACTGCTCGGGCTCGGCCTTGCCGTCAGCATTCCCGTCGTCATCGCGGGGAGCGCTTTGTTCCTGGCGATCATCGAGCGCTTCCCGATCGTGGTGTGGGGTGGGGGAGCGCTGCTTGGCTGGATCGCGGGCGGACTGCTGCCGGAGGATCCCATCATTGCCGAACATTTTTCGGAAGCAACAGCAGAAACGCTGGAAATTGTCTGCGGGATCGCGGGTGCCATCTTCGTCGTTCTGGTCGGCATGTATCTGGTAAAATCGAGGCGTATGCGGGAAGAGGCAGCGTAGGCCGCCACTCCAGCCTGGGATAACGAGATGAACAGAGCGGTGCGAAGCGTCGGTTCGGCGGTTCGCACCGGGGCAACCGCTTGCCCGCATGATTGCCCGTCAACCTGTGCGCTCGAGGTCGAGCTTCTCGACGAGCGGACCATCGGACGCATTCACGGCGCGAAGGATAACGACTACACCGCGGGTGTGATCTGCGCGAAAGTTGCGCGCTATGCCGAACGTGAGCATCACGCGCAGCGGCTATTGCATCCGTTACGTCGCGCGGGCGCCAAAGGCTCCGGCCAATTTGAACGCATATCTTGGGATGATGCTCTCGATCTGGTCGCCGAAAGATTTCTTCAGACCGAACAGCGCTACGGAGCCGAAAGTGTCTGGCCCTATTATTACGCCGGCACCATGGGGCTCGTGATGCGCGACGGCATCAATCGCTTGCGCCACGTCAAGAAGTATTCCGGCTTTCATTCGACGATCTGCGTTAACCCCGCCTATGCAGGCTTTGCGGCCGGGGTGGGGCGCATAGCGGGCGTCGACCCGCGTGAAATGGCGAAATCCGATCTTGTGGTGATCTGGGGCACCAACGCGGCGAACACGCAGGTCAACGTCATGACCCACGCAGTGAGGGCGCGCAAGGAACGCGGTGCCAAGATCGCGGCGGTCGACATCTACATGAATGAGACGATGGAGCACGCTGATCTGCCGGTGCTCGTAAAACCGGGGACCGATGCCGCGCTCGCTTGCGCGGTCATGCATTGCCTTTTCCGCGATGGCAAGGCCGACTGGAACTATCTCGAAAAATATACCGATGTTCCACGTGAACTTGAGGCGCATCTGCGCACGCGCGATCCTGCCTGGGCCTCTGCCATAACTGGGGCAACCATCGAGACAATCGAGGCGTTCGCGCGGCTCATCGGCGAGCACAAGCGCGCCTTCTTCCGGCTCGGCTATGGGTTTTCGCGCTCGCGCAACGGCGCCGCTAACATGCACGCCGCTAGCTGCATCCCGGCAGTGACGGGCGCCTGGCAACACGAAGGCGGCGGTGCGTTTCACATCAGTGCCGACATTTTCCGCCTCGACAAGACGTTCATTGAGGGGCTCGACGCTTGGGATCGCGCTGTACGAATGCTCGATCAGTCCCGCATCGGTGCAATCTTGACAGGCGAACGCGAAGTCTTGCAAGGCGGTGGCCCGGTTCGCGCGCTCATCATTCAAAACACCAATCCGATGTCGGTGGCGCCCGACCAGAACAAGGTCAAGCAGGGGTTCGCACGGGACGATCTGTTCGTCTGTGTCCATGAGCAATTCATGACCGAGACGGCGCTCATGGCGGACGTGGTCCTGCCGGCGACAACTTTCCTTGAGCACGATGATATCTACCGCGGCGGTGGCCATCAGTATCTCATCCTTGGTCCCAAGCTGGTCGAGCCGCCGGGCGAATGCCGCAACAATCACGAGGTGATCTGCGCGCTGGCCAAGCGCGTCGGCGCCCAACATCGCGGGTTCGAAATGAGTCCGCGCGAATTGATAGATCAGATGCTGCAGGTCTCGAAACGGGGCACGCTCGCAGAGCTTGAGGACAATCGATGGCTCGACTGCCAGCCGCCATTCCGGCAATCGCATTACCTGGACGGATTTCCGTGGCCGGACGGGAGGTTCCGGTTCAAACCGGATTGGGACAATGTCCCGTTCCGCAGCCCCTGCAAGAGCGGGCCGATCGCGGAAATGCCGCCGCTACCGGATCACTGGACTTCGATCGAACGTGCGGATGAAGAGCATCCGTTCCGGCTTGCGACCTCGCCGGCGCGCGGCTTTCTTAACTCGACCTTCAACGAAACCCCGACCTCACGCGCCCAAGAGCAGCGGCCGACGGTGATGATCCATCCAGATGACGCGCTCGCCTGTGAAATTACCGACGGCGACTACGTGGTGCTTGGAAACAAAAGGGGTGAGGTCCGCTTGCACGCAAAACTTTTCGCCGGCGTGCGTCACGGCGTGCTGATTGCGGAATCAATCTGGCCGAACTCGGCCTTTGCCGATGGCTGCGGTATCAATACGCTCACGGGCGCCGACCCGATTGCGCCCTATGGCGGCGCCGCTTTCCACGACAACAAGGTCTGGATACGACGAGCGCGCGCGGATTGAAACCGCGCGCGCCTTGTTGAGTGCCGGCAGTTTATAGCTCCTTACCGATCATCCGATCGACCGAGTATGGGCCGCCGCCCCGGATTGCGATTGCAAACAACACAACTCCGAGCAGGAGGACATATTCGAACCCGCCTTGGCCTACCGAGAAGCCCTTGCCCATGTGGACGACAAGGAACGCGATCGCCATTTCAATCGCAAGTGCGGCCGCGAAAAACCGAGTGAACAATCCGATGATGATGCAGAGGGCACCGATTGTCTCCAGAAACATGGCCGCGCCGGCAAAGGCGCCGCCGGGGACGAGATTATTTTTCGCCATCATGCCGCTCACACCAGCATGACCTGGGCCCGTTATCTTGGCCCAGCCGTGCATGAACAGGATGTAGCCAGTGATCACGCGGACCAGCGTGTAGGCGATCTCCCTCCAGGACACATAAAAATCTGCAAGGCCCGGAAAAATAAGCTTCGTCTCCCCTTTACCATTCATGGCGTCGTCTCCCCTTTGTTTATCGCACCGCTCGTCTGGCGCGCGTCACCCATGCACCTGCGAAGGACTATAACACCGGACCGCGCGAAGGTATTCAATGGCCTGTGCACTGCAGCGCGGAATACCTAGGTGGGATCGGGCACCAGACTTTCCGAATCGGGCACCGGAAGACCATCGATCAGACAACGTCCATCCACAACTTTCACACGGCCTTCCGCCACGAGTTTGAGTGACAGAGGGTAGATCCGGTGTTCGGTCTTGAGCACACGAGCGGCGAGGGCCTCCTCGCTGTCGCCAGGGTGCACACTGACAGCGCCCTGCAGGATGATGGGCCCGGAATCCATTTCCGGGACTACGAAATGCACGGTGGCGCCGTGACGTTCGACTCCGGATTCAAGCGCGCGCTTGTGAGTATCGAGGCCCTTGAACGCCGGCAGTAGGGCAGGGTGGATGTTGAGAATGCGCCACTGCCAGTTTTTGATGAAAGCGGCGGTGAGCAACCGCATGAACCCAGCCAAACACACAAGATCGATGTGTTGCTTTTCAAGTGTTGCCTGCAGCGCGCGTTCAAACGCGGCGCGATCCTTGCCGAACGTCGTGTGGTCGACAATCTCGGTGGCAATTCCGGCGGCATGCGCGACCAGAAGGCCGCCGGCATCCGGCCGATTGGAAACGACCAGGACGATCTCGACCGGATAGTTCTTGTCTTTTGCAGCATCGATCAGAGCCGCCATGTTGGAGCCGCGTCCGGAGATGAGCACGGCGACCCGTTTGCGACTCATACTTCACCCGAGATTGAGTTTGCCGTCATAAGCGACACTTGTGTCGCCGCTCGCGCTGGTGATGTTGCCGAGCATCACCACAGTCTCGCCTGCGCGCGTAAAAGCTGTGATGACTGCGTCCGCTTTTTCCGGTGAGGCGACAACGATCATTCCAATGCCGCAATTGAAGGTTCGCAACATTTCACTTTCCGCTATGCCGCCTTCGCTCGCGAGCCACTGAAATACGGCTGGAACTGCTACACGTGCGAGGTCGATGCGAGCGCCAAGCCCCTTGGGAAGAATCCGCGGGATGTTGTCGGGAAATCCACCACCGGTGATATGCGCGAGACCTTTCACCGCATTGGTTTCCCGGATCGCTGCAAGACACGCCTTAACATAAATCCGGGTGGGGGTGAGGATGGCTTCGCCGAGACTTTGCTTGGGCATGAACGGTGCCGGTGCAGTCCATGGTAGTCCGGTTTTTTCGATCACCTTGCGCACGAGCGAATAACCATTGGAATGCACCCCAGACGACGAAAGGCCGAGGATAACGTCCCCTTGGACAATGTCGGCTCGCGGGAGCAGAGCATCGCGCTCAACCGCGCCGACCGCGAAGCCAGCGAGGTCGTAATCATCGCCCTGGTACACGCCCGGCATTTCGGCGGTCTCTCCACCGATCAGCGCGCAACCGGACTCGCGGCAGCCGACGCTAATGCCGGCGACCACCGCCGCGCCGATCTCTGGTTCCAGTCTGCCGCAGGCGTAGTAGTCGAGGAAGAAGAGGGGTTCTGCGCCCTGAACCACCAAATCGTTCACACTCATCGCCACGAGATCGATGCCGATTGTGGCGTGACGGCCGGTTTCGATGGCGACTTTGAGCTTGGTGCCGACACCGTCGGTTGCCGCAACGAGTACCGGGTCGCGATAGCCTGCCCGCTTGAGGTCAAATATCCCGCCAAATCCGCCAATTTCGGCGTCTGCGCCAGGGCGGGCCGTTGCGCGGACAAGCGGCTTTATCAATTCCACCATCCGGTTGCCGGCATCGATATCAACACCGGCTTGCGCGTAAGTGAGACCGCGCCGTTTTTCTGTCATGATGGACCTCGTTAGCGCCGGGGTCCTACGTTGGAATCGCAAGTCGCGCAATGGTCAGGGCGTCGTTATACTCCGCAGATGGAGTTGGCGTGTTTCCGGCGCTTGAGGCCGGGCTGCTGCCGCGAGCCGGGATTGCCTTGAGTATTCCAAATCTCATTACGCTGGGGCGTATTCTGCTGGTGCCGATCGTGGTCTGGGCGATCGCCTCCGGTGAGCAGTACATCTGGATTGCCTTCATGTTGTTCCTGGCCGCCGGCGTCAGCGACGCTGTCGACGGCTACCTCGCCAAGCGGTTCCAGATGACCACCGAACTGGGAGCCTATCTCGACCCGCTTGCCGATAAGACACTGATCGTTTCCATCTACATCACCTTGGGCATCAAGGGCCTGATTCCCGGCTGGCTCGTTATATTGGTGGTCTCGCGCGACATCATGATTGTCGGCGCGGTGATGCTGTCCTGGCTGGTTGGCGCGCCCGTCAAGGTGAAGCCGCTGCTCGTATCAAAGCTGAACACCGTGGCACAGATCGTGTTTGCCTGCGTGGTGCTCGGGACCGTCGGCTTCGGCTATCCATTGCCGACGCTCACCTGGGTGCTCATGGGACTGGTGGCCATTTTGACGCTCCTTTCAATCGCGGCCTATGTGGCCGAGTGGGTGCGTCACATAAATTCTACGGCTGCAAAACCGTGAACCGGCGAACCACACCGCGCGCGCACCGCAGCTCTGTTATGGAAAGTGGCGTATTCCAGCGCCAGCTCATTTTCTGGTTGGCGGCGCTGGTGTTGTTCGTGCTGGGGCTGTGGCTGCTCAGTGAAATATTACTGCCGTTTGTAGCGGGTCTTGCAATTGCGTATTTGCTCACGCCTCTCACCGACCGGCTTGAGCGTCTGGGCGTCAATCGGCTGGCGGCAGCGCTGCTGATCATAAGCGTCGTGGTGCTTGCGCTGATTTATCTCATTCTTCTGGTAGCGCCTATTCTCAGCAGTCAATTGTCGTCCTTCATCGAAAGCGTGCCCGGCTACGTAACCACGTTGCAGGCACTATTGAGTGATCCAAGCCGGCCTTGGGTCCAAAGGCTGCTTGGTGCCGGCTTCAATGCCGATAAGTCAATCGGTGATTTGATGACTCAGGGCGTTGGCTGGCTTACCACATTTCTGCATTCGTTGTGGTCGGGCGGACGCGCGCTGGTCTCTGTGTTCTCGCTTGTCGTCGTTACGCCGGTCGTTGCGTTTTATCTGATCTACGACTGGCACCGTATGATTCGTACTGTTGATGGGTGGATCCCTCTGCACCAGCGCAACACTGTGCGAGTCTTGGCGCTCGAGGTCGACGCGGCGATTTCCGGCTTTCTGCGCGGTCAGACTGCCGTGTGCTTGATCCTCGGCTCGTTCTATGCCGCCGCGCTGACGCTCACGGGTCTTAATTTCGGCCTGTTGATCGGCCTGATTTCCGGGGTGATCACTTTCATTCCTTACGTCGGCTCGATGACCGGTTTGATTCTGTCGCTGGCCGTTGCGGTAGCGCAATTCTGGCCAAACTACGGATCGATCCTGATGGTCCTCGGAGTATTCCTGGTTGGCCAGTTTGTCGAAGGAAATGTCCTGTCGCCCAAACTTGTGGGAGAGAGTGTCGGGCTGCATCCCGTCTGGCTGATTTTCGCATTGCTCGCCTTCGGTTATCTGTTCGGCTTTGTCGGGCTTTTGGTTGCCGTACCGCTTGCTGCTACAATCGGTGTCTTGTCGCGCTTTGCGATGCGTCGCTACCTTCAAAGCTCGTTCTACACCGGTGAGAAATCGGATTGACGGCATGAGCGGTTCGTTCGCCCCGCGGCAACTCGCGCTTGCGCTGGATCACTCCGTGAGCTTTGCGCGTGACGATTTTCTGAGCGGTCCATCAAACATTGCAGCACTCACCCTGATCGAGCGGTGGCCGGACTGGCCGAGCCGGATTGTTGCCCTCATCGGCCCGGAGGGTTCGGGCAAGAGCCATCTTGCGGCGATCTGGGCAGAAGTGGCAGGGGCACGCGTGCTGTCGGCGAATTTGCTGTCCGTCGCCGATGTCCCCGCATCGCTCGCGACAGGCGCTTTGGTCGTCGAAGATATGGAAGCCGCAGATCTCGACGAGCAGGCGCTTTTTCACCTGATCAATCTGGCGCGCGAAGAGAGAGCATACGTACTTCTCACAGGACGTTTGGCGGTAGCAGGTTTTTCCATCACCATTCGCGATCTTGCGTCGCGATTGCGAGCGGTTCCGGCGATTATGCTCACGCCGCCCGACGATGCACTTTTACGTTCGCTCCTTGTCAAACTTGCTGCGGATCGGCAGCTCGCGCTTGATGAGCCCTTGGTGAACTATCTTGTTCACCGTATCGAGCGTTCGTTCGCGGCCGCACACGCGGCCGTGCAAAGACTCGATCAGGAATCGATGCGCCAGCAGCGCCCGGTGACGCGAGCCCTCGCCGCCGAGCTGTTTCGCACTCCTTAACGGAGATACGCCAGACTTGACGGGATGGTCCGCCAGGGCGCGAAGTGTCATCCAGCGGCCACGATTTTCGGCTAGGGCTCTTGATATTCAGGCTATTTTCAGATGGCAGATCGCTCGCAAGCTTCTGGTTCTATTGATGAAATCGACCCGGCCGTCAGCCGCGTTGATCCCGCTCCGGCGGCGGCGGCTGCCGAGACCGCCCCTCTGCGGTCAACTCCGGAACGATTCATCAACCGCGAGCTGTCGTGGCTCCATTTTAATCGGCGCGTATTGGAGGAGGCGGCCAACGAGCATCATCCACTGCTCGAACGCGTGCGCTTTCTGTCGATCTCCGCCAACAATCTTGACGAGTTTTTCATGGTGCGCGTCGCCGGTCTCAAAGGCCAGTTGCGCGAAGGCATCCTGACCCAGAGTCCGGATGGTCTCACTCCATCCGAGCAACTGACGCGCATCGGAGACGCCGTCTCCCAACTTGCGAGCGATCAGCAGAAACGTTGGCTCGACCTGCGCCCGGCGCTTGCCGCAGCCAACGTCGTTCTGGTGGAGGGAAGCGATCTCAAAAAGCCGGAGAAAAATTGGCTGGAAGAGCACTTCCTGACCCACGTTTTTCCCTTGCTGACGCCGCTCGCGATTGATCCTGCACACCCGTTTCCCTTCATTCCAAATCTGGCTTTCTCGATCGCGTTGCTGCTCGCGCGGGTCAAAGACGGCAAGGCGATGAACGCTCTCATACGCATGCCGCAGAAAATAGAACGATTCATCAGGCTCCCGAGCGGCGGAGATCACGGTATCCGGCTGATCACGCTGGAGGATGCGACCGTATTGTTCATCACGCGACTATTTCCAGGATACACGGTCAAGGGACAAGGAGCCTTTCGCGCAATCCGCGACTCCGAAGTGGAAATCGAGGAAGAGGCCGAAGATCTGGTGCGTCTATACGAGACCGCGCTCAAGCAACGGCGCCGCGGATCGGTGATCCGGCTCGAACTCAATGCATCGATGCCTGGAGAATTGTGCAGCTTCGTCCAACGCGCGCTCGCGGTTGCAGATGACGAGGTATTCAGGGTCGATGGCGTGCTTGCGCTCAACGATCTCAATCAGCTTACGAAACTTGACCGGCCTGATCTCGAATTCGTGCCCTACAATCCGCGCTATCCGGAACGAATACGCGATCACGGTGGTGACTGCTTTGCTGCCATTCGCCAGAAAGATCTCGTTGTCCACCACCCTTACGAATCGTTCGACGTGGTGGTGCAGTTTCTGCAACAGGCTGCGCGCGATCCCAATGTGGTCGCGATCAAGCAAACACTGTACCGCACTTCGGCGGAATCGCCGATCGTGAAGCAGTTGGTGGAAGCCGCCGAGGCCGGGAAATCCGTTACAGCGCTGGTCGAGCTAAAGGCGCGCTTCGACGAAGAGGCGAACATCCGATGGGCACGCGACCTCGAGCGGGCGGGCGCTCAAGTTGTGTATGGATTTATCGAACTAAAGACCCACGCCAAGTTGTCGCTCGTGGTGCGCCGCGAAGCCGGAGAGCTTGCGACCTACGTGCATGTCGGCACCGGCAACTATCATCCGGTAACGGCCCGTAGCTATACGGACTTGTCATTCTTTACCGCGGATGCGGTCATCGGCCGTGATGTCGCACGCATATTTAATTACATCACCGGCTATGCTGAGCCTGCTGAGCTTGAACGCATGGCGATATCGCCGATCAACCTTCGCAAACGCATCCTTGACCACATCGCGCAGGAGATCGCGCACGCCAAGGCAGGGCGGCCCGCGGCGATCTGGATGAAGATGAATTCGCTGGTCGATCCGGGGATTATCGACGCGCTT
This sequence comes from Pseudolabrys sp., assembly GCA_036265125.1. Taxonomy (GTDB): domain Bacteria; phylum Pseudomonadota; class Alphaproteobacteria; order Rhizobiales; family Xanthobacteraceae; genus Pseudolabrys. The sequence goes on from DATAPP010000137.1 coordinate 96,771, forward strand.
TATGACGCCTCGGCTGCAGGGGTTTCGATTGATCTCGTCGTTCGCGGTATTTGCTGTCTGCGGCCGGGCGTACCGGGACTGTCCGAAACGATCCGAGTCAAATCGATTGTCGGCCGGTTCCTCGAACATGGCCGCATCTATTGTTTTGGCGCTGGTCATCCGCTGCCGCATCCGAAGGCGGCGATCTATATTTCCTCAGCCGATATGATGCCACGCAATCTCGATCGCCGTGTCGAGGTCCTGTGTCCGATTCTCAACGCCACCGTGCATGAACAGGTTCTCGGCCAAATTATGGTCGCGAATTTCAAGGATAACGAACAAAGCTGGAAGCTCTTGCCGGATGGCAGTTCGACGCGCATAAAGGCGGCGGCGGGCGAAGAACCTTTCAACGCCCATAAGTATTTCATGACGAATCCGAGTCTGTCGGGCCGTGGAAAATCGCTCAAGGAATCGCCGCCGCGCAGCCTTATACGCCGCCTCATCGAAGGGGCGTAAGCGGTCGCCCAAGATCACCGCATCGGCAAAAGGCCGACTCGATCATGGTCCGCCGATCGCCGTTATCGACATCGGTTCGAACTCAATCCGTCTTGTTGTCTACGAAGGCCTGACCCGCTCCCCGACGCCCATCTTCAATGAAAAAGTGCTGGCCGGTCTCGGGCGTCAGGTGCAGTCGACCGGGCTGTTGCCGGCGGATGCCATCGATACGGCGCTCGACGCGCTCCGACGCTTCCGCGCCTTGTGCGATATTTTGCACGTGCGGCGCATCTGGGCCATCGCCACGGCCGCCTGCCGGGACGCGCGCAATGGCCGTGCCTTCATCGCGGAAGCCGAGCGCATATGCCGCACCACAATCACAATCCTTTCGGGAAAGCGTGAGGCGCATCTCACTGCGCTCGGCATCGTGTCCGGAATCCATAAACCGGACGGCATTGTCGGCGACCTTGGCGGCGGTTCGCTCGAACTGGTCGATGTGCGCGGTTCGCGCGTCCGTGGCGGAGTAACGCTGCCGCTCGGTGGCCTTGCACTCCAGGACATCACCGGCAAATCGCTCAAGAAGGCGGAAAAGTTCGTCGAGGAGGCCTTCGAAGATCTCGATATGTTGCACGGCGGCGAGGACCGTACGTTTTATGCGGTCGGGGGTACGTGGCGCGCGTTAGCGCGGCTGCATATGTGGCAGACCGGCTATCCCTTTCACGTCATGCACAACTACCGCATCTCGGCACGCGAGGCGCAGGAGTTCTCAAGACTTGTGCATCACGTCGATACCGAGACGCTCTCAAAGATTGAGGTCGTCAATGCGGCCCGTCGACCATTGCTCGCTTATGCGGCCCTGGTGATGGAAAACCTGGTACGGGCGATCAAGCCCAAGCAGGTTGTTATTTCCGTGCTCGGCGTGCGCGAAGGCCTGCTGTATTCACTGCTCAACACGCGCGAGCGCGCACGCGATCCGCTCATCTCGGCTGCGGCCGATCTCAATGTTCTACGTTCGCGCTCGCCGGGCCACGGCCAGGAGTTGATCGCCTGGACCGACCGCTTCATGGCGTCGTCAGGGCTGGAAGAAAACGCCGATGAACGCCGGCTGCGTCACGCGGCCTGTTTGCTCGGCGATATCGGCTGGCGCGCCCACCCGGATTATCGCGGCGAGCAGTCGATGAATATCATCGCGCACGGTTCCTTCGTTGCCATAGACCATCCGGGTCGAGCGTACCTCGCATTGTCGGTTTATTTCCGTCATGCGGGCCTGAGCGAAGAGGAACTCTCGCCGCGATTGCGCGAGCTTGCGACGACGCGGATGCTCGATCGCGCCCGTGTCCTTGGTGCCGCCATGCGGGTCGCCTACATCCTCACCGCCGGACAGAGCGGTGTGCTCCCGAAGACGCCGATGCAGGTCAAACGCGGCAAACTGACGCTCAAACTGCCGGGTGGCTATGGCGAACTGGCGAGTGACCGGTTGGCTGGCCGGCTTCGGCAGCTGGCGCGCCTTATAGGCCGTGAACCATACATCGAAACCTAGCCTCTAGGTCTTTTCGACCGTCACTACTTTTCCCTTGTCGATGGCAAGCGCCAGCCGGCCATGCTTGAGCGCCAGCGCCTTATCGCCAAATAATTCGCGCCGCCATCCTTTCATTGCCGGTACGTCTGCCTCGTCGTCGGCCGCGATGCGGTCTAGATCATCCACCGTGGCGATGACCTTGGCGGCAACTCCATGCCGTTCTGCGGTCATCCGCAGCAATACCTTGAGCAGTTCGACAATCGCCGCGCCATTCGCCGCCGGCCGGAAACGGTCCAAACGTGGCAGTGTCTTGTGGTCGCGTTCGATCCCGCGCTTGACCGCGTCGATGATTTGTTCGCCCCATCGCGAGCGCTCAAATCCCTTTGGCAGCGAGCGCAAGTGTCCAAGCCGCTCAATTGTCGTCGGCGCTTGCACGGCGATATCGCCGATCACTTCATCCTTGATCACCCGGCCGCGCGGTACATCGCGGTTTTGCGCCTCACGCTCGCGCCAGGCCGCGACCTCGATCAGGATTGCAAGTTCCTTCGGCTTGCGAACGCGACTCTTGAGCCGTTCCCACGCGCGCTCCGGATCGGCTCGATAGGTTTCCGGCGAGGTGAGAACATCCATTTCGGCCTCAACCCAATTGCTCCGCGCCTGCTTTTCGAGATCGGTTGCCAGTTTCACATAGACGTCCCGCAGGTGGGTGACGTCGGAAACGGCATACGCGATCTGCGCCTCGCTGAGCGGACGCCGCGTCCAGTCGGTGAAACGATGCGATTTGTCCAATGTGTCGCCAGTGATGCGCTGGACCAGCTGGTCGTAGGATATGGAGTCGCCGTAGCCGAGCACCATGGCGGCAACCTGGGTGTCAACAATTGGATGCGGGATCGTCTTTGCCATGTTCCAGACGATTTCGATGTCCTGGCGCGCGGCGTGGAAAACCTTGACGACCTTTTCGTTCGCCATCAGCGCAAAGAACGGCGCGAGATCGATTCCCGTGGCCAGAGCATCGATCACCACCGCCTCGGCCGGTGAGGCCATTTGCGCCACGCACAGCAGGGGGTAGTAGGTGGTCTCACGCAGGAATTCGGTATCGACCGTGACAAAGGGATGCGTCGCCATGCGCGAGCAAACCGCCGCAAGCTCATCGGTGGTGGTAATCAGGTCCATTGTGGCCGCGAACCTAACCCGATCCGGCTGGGTCATGGCAACCCACGCACGCGTGGCATTTGAATGAACTCCCAGGGACTAGGCATGGCTGCCACGGGCACCTCGATCAGGGTCGGTTCGCGGCGCTTGAACGATTCCCGGAGGGCCGCGCCCAGTTCACCCGGGCTGCGTGCTCGCCGGCCGGCAGCGCCGAAGCTTTCGGCGTATTTCACGAAATCAGGGTTGGCAAGATCGCAAGCGATCAGGCGGTTGCCGAATTGTTCCTGCTGGATGCGGCGCACATTGCCAAAGGCACCGTCAACGAAAACTATGGCCACCAGCGGAATCCGATGGCGGATAGCGGTCGCGAGTTCGTTGCCGGTGTAAAGAAATCCACCGTCGCCATTGATCGAAAGCACCGGTACGTCCGGCCTCGCGTGTTGCGCGCCAAGCGCCGTCGCATAACCCCATCCAAGATTGTCCTGATAGCCCGGCGACAGGAACGTACGCGGCTTGTACACCGGAAAGGCCAGGCGGGCAGCGAATCCGATTTGTGTGACCTCGTCGACGTAAATGCCATTTTCTGGAAGTTCGGCACGGATTGCTTCAAGAAAGGCGAGCTGTGGCGCGAGTCCGGTGAGCCGTTCACGCAGTTTCGCCTGGCGTTCCCGCATCTCGTCAATGCGCGACACGCGATGCTCGTTGCGTTTGGCGAGTTCGTCGATGAGACGCCTCAAAACGAGCGCGGCGTCGCCGACAAGCGCCACCTTTGGCTTGTGCAGCCGGGAAGGCTGTTTCGGATCAGCGTCGACGCGCACGACCTGTAGATTCCTGTCGATGCCCCATTGCGTCGTCGGATCCAGCAGCCGGGTGCCGACCGCGAGGACCGCGTCCGCTTCGCCCCACAACTCGCGGCCGAGCGGAAGCGTGACACTGAACGGATTGCGAGAATCAAGGACACCGCGCCCGCGCCGGTAGCCGAGCACGGGTGCCTGCAACATTTCGGACAGCAGCGTGACTTCAGGCGAAGCATCCTGCGCGCCGCCGCCCACCACGATCAGCACGCGTTTGGCCTTGCCCAGAAGCTTCGCCGCAGCTCGCACCTTGGTGTCGTCTATTTTCGGCGGACGCGGTGGCGAGGGCGGCACAATGGCAGCTACTTTCCCTCGCTTGCCCCAAATATCGATGGCGCATTCAAGCGCGGCTGGTCCAGGACGGCCCTGGCTCATGGACTGAATGGCTTTCGCGATTTTGATGGACGCTTCCCGGGGATCCTTGATGTGGGACGAATGATCGACCAACCGTCCAATGATGCCAGCCTGATCGCGAATCTCGTGCAGATGCCCTTGGCTCTTTCCGATTGCTGCTGCGGGAATTTGTCCGATCAGGGCCAGGACCGGCGCGTTCATGCCGTATGCGGTCAGTAGCGCGGCGCCGGAATTCAGCAGCCCCGGGCCCGGCACCACCACGTAGGCCTGCGGCCTGCCGGTTGCCAGCGCCGCACCCAGAGCCATATAGGCCGCGCCCTGCTCATGGCGGGTGTGGACGACGCGCAAGCGGTCGCCGACGCGCTGAAACGCATCGAACAGATGATCGTTATGAATGCCAGGCAGCACATAGACGGAGTCGAAGCCGTGGGCGATCAACGTGGCGACGGCCGCCTCTGCGGTGGTCATGGACTCCATTCGCCGGTCCGGGCAATTGTGTGGCGCCAATCTGTGCAGATTGGCCCCGGCGTGTCGAGGCCGTGCTGCTAGTCCTTATAGACGTCCCGAGCATGCGGCCCAGCAGGCGCTCGTTGTGACGCGGAAAACCGCAACGCTCGGCAAATTGATCGGCGTCGCGGCAGGTCCCAAAGAGTCGATCCCACAATGGCAGATCCGCAAAATTGTATCGGTGTTCGTCGAGCTGATGGCGCCCGAAAGAAGATTGACCCAAAGCCGGTAGATCATGGCGTGCAAACCCTAAATCTCGCCTGACCGAATTGTGCAGGGTGTGCAGGGGCTGTGACTGCTTGACAAAGCCGACCCCTCATGCGCTTTTCGCCCGCCGCACACCCATACCCTGAATCGCCCCTCGGACATACACATGCATCGCTATCGCTCACACACCTGCGGCGCGCTTCGAGACAGCGACATCGGCAGTACCGTGCGCCTGTCCGGATGGTGCCACCGCATTCGCGATCATGGCGGGGTCCTGTTCATCGATTTGCGCGATCACTATGGGCTCACACAGGTCGTAGCCGATCCTGACAGCAAGGCGTTCAAGCTCGCCGAGACGCTGCGCGCGGAATGGGTCGTGCGTATTGACGGCAAGGTCCGCCGGCGTCCGGCCGGCACCGAAAACCCCGATCTGCCGACCGGCCAGGTCGAAATCTACATCGATGAGATCGAAGTCCTCGGCCCCGCCGCCGAGCTGCCAATGCCGGTTTTCGGCGAGCAGGACTATCCGGAAGAGATCAGGCTGAAATATCGCTTCCTCGATCTCCGCCGGGACCATCTGCATGCGAACATCATGTTGCGCGGCAAGGTGATCGATTCGATCCGCCGGCGGATGAAGGAGGGCGGCTTCTTCGAATTCCAGACGCCAATCCTGACCGCGTCGTCGCCGGAAGGCGCGCGCGACTATCTGGTGCCCTCGCGACTGCATCCCGGAAAATTCTACGCACTGCCGCAGGCGCCGCAGCAGTTCAAGCAGTTGATCATGATCGCGGGCTTCGACCGCTATTTCCAGATCGCGCCCTGTTTCCGCGACGAGGATGCGCGCGCCGATCGCTCGCCCGGCGAGTTCTACCAGCTCGATCTTGAAATGAGCTTCGTCACTCAGCAGGATGTCTTTGACGCAGTCGAGCCGGTGATCCGGGGCGTGTTCGAGGAATTTTCCAACGGCAAGCCGGTGACGCCGAAGTTTCCCCTCATCCCGTATGCCGATGCGCTGCGCAAATACGGCACCGACAAGCCTGACCTTCGCAATCCGGTCGTGATGCAGGACGTCAGTGAGGCCTTTCGTGGCTCAGGCTTCAAGATTTTCGCCAATATTCTCAATTCAGATCCCACTGCGCAGGTGTGGGCTATTCCGGCGCCGAAAGGCGGAAACCGCGCATTCTGTGACCGCATGAATTCCTGGGCGCAAGGCGAGGGCCAGCCCGGCCTCGGCTATATCTTTTGGCGCGAAGGTGAGGAGAGCGGCGCCGGACCGCTCGCCAAGAACATCGGGCCGGAACGCACGAAACAGATCGCCGATCAGCTCAAGCTCGGTGTCGGCGACGCCGTCTTCTTCGTCGCGGGCAAACCGAAGGATTTCGTTAAGTTCGCCGGCCCGGCCCGCACCAGAATTGGCGAAGAACTCGGCCTCATTGCCAAGGGTCGCTTCGAGTTTTGCTGGATCGTCGACTTTCCGATGTACGAGTGGAACGATGAGGAAAAGAAGATCGACTTTTCCCACAATCCATTCTCGATGCCGAACTTGCCCGTCGAGGAGTTCCTCGCGCTCGATTCGAAAGACAACGACAGGCTGCTGTCGATCAAGGCAATCCAATACGACATCGTCTGCAACGGTATTGAATTGTCGTCAGGGGCGATCCGAAACCATCGTCCCGAGGTCATGAAAAAGGCGTTCGCCATCGCCGGCTATTCGGAAGATGTGCTGGAAAATAAATTTGGCGGAATGCTGCACGCGCTCTCGCTCGGTGCGCCGCCGCACGGCGGTATCGCTCCGGGCATCGACCGTATCGTAATGCTTCTCGCCGGCGAGGAGAATCTGCGCGAGGTGGTGCTGTTCCCGATGAATCAGCGCGCCGAGGACCTCCTGATGGGTGCGCCATCGGAGGTGACCGCAAAGCAGCTCAAGGAATTGAGCATCCGGCTGGACCTTCCGAAGAAGTAATTTCGTAGGTTAGCCACATCCACTGATGCCCGCACAAACGGGAACAATGCTGCGATCGTTGCTTTGCCTGCACGTCCCGCATCGCGGGTTGGCCTCCTTGATTCATGATTCAATTTAGGATTGGATTTAGTCGCGTTCCAGAGACGGCAACAGGCGCACCAGAAGCCGCAAGAACGACAAATCAAGAATAGCTGTCACTCGGGGAGGAAATCATGTCCGAGATCGAGCGGCGCGCCCTCATGAAGGGTGCGGCCCTGAGCGCGCTTGCCTTCAGCGTCGCCGGTGGCCAGGTTCTGCTGTCACCGCGTCAAGCCCGCGCCCAGAATATTCCGTACCGGACACTGTCACCCGAACAGGTCGAAATTCTCGAGGCCCTGGGTGAAACGCTGGTGCCCGGCGCAGCCGCTGCCGGCATCTCGCATTTTGTCGATCAACAACTCTCGATCCCCCCTGAGGAAGCGTTGCTGGAAGCGCGCATTCTCAACATCCGGCCGCCTTACGCGAATTTCTACCGCGCGGCGCTCGGCGCGATCGACCGCGCCAGCTATGCCAACAACGACAACCGGGCCTTCGCGAAGATCAGCGCGAATGAGCGGCGTGATTTCGTCGATCAGATGCGCCAGAACAAGATCGCCGGCTGGCAAGGCCCGCCGGGACCTTTTGTCTATCTGGTCATGCGCAGCGATGCCGTCGATGTGGTTTACGGCACGATGGACGGATATGCCGCGCTTGGTGTGCCCTACATGGCCCACATCGAACCAACGAAGAGGTGGTGACATGGCCACCCTTGAAAAAGTCGACGTCGTCATCGTCGGTGCCGGTGCATCCGGTTCGTTGTTCGCTTCGGTGTTGGCAAAAGCCGGCAAGAAGGTCGTTCTGCTTGAGTCCGGACCGGACTGGCAGATGCCCGATCTGATCAGCTCCGATTTCTGGGGCAGGCGCGTGAAGCCCGCCAGCATTCCGTTCCTGCTCGAAGGGAAGAACCCTTATGGCTACGCCTACCAAGCCGGCTGGGGGGTCGGCGGGGCGGCGCTCCACTATTTTGCTAATTTTCCCCGATATTTGCCGAACGACTTTAAAGTCAAAAGCGAGCACAACCGCGGCCTCGACTGGCCCGTCGGCTATGCCGATCTCGCGCCGTACTATGACAAGGTCGCGCAGGAAATCGGCGTTTCCGGGGATGCCAAAGCGGAAGAAATCTGGCGCCCCAAGGGCGAGCCCTATCCGATGCCGCCGATGAAGACCTTCCGCAACGGCCAGGTCTGGCTGAAGGGCCTCGAGTCGGTCGGCATCCGGACGGTGGCGGCGGCAGTCGGCATGAACTCGACCGAATTCAAGGGCCGGCCGGCTTGCCTGTACGACGGCTGGTGCCATGTCGGTTGCCCGATCGGCGCGCTCGCCAACCCGGTCGTGACTTACCTCGCCGACGCCCGCAAAGCGGGCGCCGAGGTACGGGCCCTATCCACCGTCACGCGCGTCCTTACGAACGATGCCGGCAATAAGGTGACTGGCGTCGAGTACTACGACGCCAGGAAAGAAAAACAGGTGCAGGAGGCAAGTGTCGTCATTCTCGCCGCCTGGTCGGCACAAAATCCGCGCCTGATGATGATTTCAGCGACCGACAAGCACCCGAAGGGACTCGCGAATTCAAGCGGGTTGCTCGGAAAATACATGATGGCGCATTACGCGTCCGGCACGTGGGCGCTGTTCGACGAAGACGTCGAACCACATATGGGCACGGTCGGCGCGCAATACATGTCGTACGACCGCTACGACAAGACCAGCAAGAAGGGTGCATTTGGCAGCACCTATATCGTCGCCGGTACCGCGCTCAAAACCTCCGATCTTGGCGGCTTCGCCAATGCGCGGCTCGATCTGTTCGGTCAGCCACTTGCTGACTTCATGCAGCGAGCCAAGCGCGGCATCACGCGGCTCACCGCCTTCGGCGAGGAAATGCCGAATGTCGAGAACCGCATCGAGCTTGCCGACGGCAAGGACGAGTTCGGCATGCCGCTCGCGCGTATCGTCCACAGTTTCGATCAGGATGCAGTGGCGCTGTGGAACGCAAACTTTGAAGAGGGACTCGCAATCGCCAAGGCAACCGGTGCCAAGGAATTCTGGTCCGCGCGCGGAAACCAGCCGACCATTCATTTGTTCGGCGGCACTATCATGGGAGGCGGGGCAGGTGACTCGGTCACCGACAGCTACGGTCAGACCCACGAAATTCCAAATTTGTGGATCGCGGGACCAGGCCTGTTTCCGACCGAGGGCGCTTCGAACCCGACCTACACGATCTTCGCAGTATCGCAGCGCGGTGCGGAGCAGCTCGTCTCAAAGTGGGGAACGGTTGCGGGCTGATCCAGGCGTGATCTGCGTCACTTGTCGGGCAGCGGGATGAACTCGATCTCGTCGCCCGGCACTTTGCCGAAATGACCGGCTTTCCATTCGGCTTTAGCCTGTTCGATTCGGTCCTTCCTGGACGAAACGAAATTCCACCAGATGTGCCGCGGGCCATCCATCGGTGCGCCGCCGACGATGACAAAGTGCGCATCGGTTGATGCCGTAATCGTTACCGTATCGCCCGGTTTGAACACGAGCAAACGGCCGGCCTCGAATTTGTCGCCGGAAATGTCGACGGCTCCGTCAATGATGTAGATGGCGCGCTCCTCGTGACCTGCATCGAGCGGCACGGTAGCACCGGCCTTGAGCTGTACATCGCCGAATATGGTCTCATGGACCGTCGGCACTGGCGAACGCGCGCCGTAGAGCGAGCCGACAACGACGCGTATGTTCTTGCCGTTGTCCTTGACGACCGGGAATTCAGCGGTTTCGTGATGTGCAAAGCCTGCCTCCATTTCCTCTTTCGCCTCTGGCAGCGCGACCCACATCTGCAACCCGTGGATCGGTTCGTGGTCCACGCGGCGTTCCGGCCGCGTGCGCTCGGAGTGCACGATGCCGCGGCCCGCGGTCATCCAGTTCACTTCGCCCGGTCTGATTGCAACCGCGGTGCCCAGGCTGTCGCGGTGCATGATTTCGCCGTCAAACAGGTAGGTGACGGTGGCAAGTCCGATGTGCGGATGAGGCCGTACGTCGAGGCCGTTGCCGGCGCGAAATTCAGCCGGCCCGAAATGATCGAAAAAGATGAATGGCCCCACCATGCGCGTGCGCGCCGATGGCAAAGCACGCCGCACCGCGAAGTCTCCGAGATCCACCGTGCGCGGCACGATCACCTGGGCGATGGCATCGCATTGATATGCATCGCCCGCGACGGGGTCCTTGCCGGGAAAGAAACTCATGACTCTGCTCCTTCGTCTTCTCTTTCGTCCTGTCAGTTCCGCGCCACGGCATCGAAAAGGCGCAGCGCATTATCTGTTGCGATACGGCGCGCCTGCTCGGGAGGAAGCTGCGCAAGCCAACCGCGATATTCTTTGAATATAGTATCGTACCCGAACCATCGCTCGTTGATCCAGGTATCGGAACCGAGCAGGAAGCGATCGGAATGGCGCTCGAACAGGCTGCGCCAATCCGCGGTCAACTTTCCGTCACCGCCAATGATACCACTGCGATAGGACAATTCGCCCCAGAGCGTATCCTTGTGCTGGTCGAGAAGTTCTGCGACGCGCACGGGCGCGACCGCAAATCCGGTATGCGCCCAGATGATGCGGGCCTTGGGATTGTGGCGGAACAGGATGAGGAGCGCCTCTTCGTCACAATGCGCGTGCAGATACAGATTTCGCTCGACCGCGAAATTCACCATCTTCTTGACCCACTCGGTCTCCGCGGACTTTCCGTAGATGTGGAATTCGCCGATGCCGCGGTAGTAGCCGCGCGCGTATTCGCTCTTGATCAGTTCGAAGATTGCCGGATCGTTGAACCAGGTCTGCATGTCGCTCCGCACCCGGTAAGGTCTGATAAACGGCACTACTTTCAGTTCGGGCCATTTGGCATCCATGAGCTCGTGCGTGCCCTTGTTCGGCCGGCTGGTGGCCACAATGCCGACGATGCCGTTGCGACGGAAAACTTCGCGTACCTGGTCAAGCGAATAGAACGGTGCCGGCTCCTGGTTGTAATGCAGGTGAGCGTCGAAAATTGTGAGGCGCTCCTGCGGGCTGGCGCCGGGTGCCCAGAACAACAATCCCGCCAATGTGCCTGCCAGTGTGGCCGTAAGTGTCGTCGTCCACTGTGAGCGCACTCTCATTTCATCTCCCCAGTTGCCATCGGGTCCCGACCTTAACCCATCACTAACCATAGTGACGCGCTTGAGGCCCATGCCGCCAGAGCCGAGCTTACCCGACCTTAAGCTTAAGGCGGTCTTTACGGCGTCATGGCTCACTATCGCGGCACCCACGAAGGGGGCCCTGGCAGTGGGGTTTTTTGTGCGCGCAATATCGCGCCGGAATATTTTTGCGATCGTCGTCGGCGCAGTGCTGGCCGGCGCTCCTTTGGTCGCCTTTAATTTCTGGCTTGAAGGTCTGATCGACCGGCAGGGCGAGGCGGAGGTCGGTACATCCGCCAAGCGCGCCATCGCGCTCGCCGAGACACGCGTTAAAGACACGGTCGGAGCGCTCGACAGTCTGGCATCACGCGGCGTGGATTCCTGCGAGCCTGTCCAGGTCGAGGCGATGCGCTATGCCGCCTTCAACACGATTCCGGTCAAGGAAGTGTCGGTTGTCGGACCTGACGCGGAGACGCTGTGCACGGATCTCGGCCTGCCGCTCGGAGAGCGCACGATGCTCTCCTCCGAACTGCTGGTCGGTTCAGCCGGCTACTGGTTTGACATTATTAAATTACCGGCTGGCGAGCGCATGGTGCGGTTGCGTCGGCAGGTTGGGCCCGGCCCGAATGGCATTGCTGCGCTTGTGCCGACAACGCTCTTCCTTCCACAGGTTTCTACGCGCGGCGGTCCGTTCAGCGCCTATGCGCGCATCATGACCCGGCAGGGCACCGTCATCGGGGAAGTCGGCGCGCGCCCGCACGATGACGTCGGTCAGAATTTTGCGGCCGATATCAAATCGGACAAATTTGGCTTTGACGTTGAAATTCTGTCACCGCGCGCCCGTATAGCGGCCGAGCACGCCGATCTCCGATGGTTCGCCATCTTCGCTGCCGGCGTGATTGTGATAGTCGCCACCGGTTTCGTTGTGCTCGCCCCGCAGCGATCGTCGCGCAATCCTATGGACGAGATCGCGCAAGCGCTCGAGGCCGGAGAGTTCGTTCCTTACTATCAACCCATTGTCGATATCCGTACCGGCCAGTTGCGCGGGGCGGAAGTTCTGGTGCGCTGGCGCAAACCGGACGGCACTTTGGTATTGCCCGGCGCCTTCATCCCGCTCATGGAATCGAGTGACCTCATCCTTGATCTGACCCGCAATCTGATGCGAAGGGTTTGTGTCGAAGCGGGTCCCACAATCGGGCGCCGCCCCGATCTGAAGATCTCGTTCAATTTCGCCGGCAAACTCTTCAGCGAGCCGACGATTGTGAAGGACGTCCGCAATATTTTTGTAAATTCACCGATCAAGTTTTCGCAAGTGGTGCTGGAGGTGACCGAGCGCGACCCCATCGAGAACTTCACGGAAACCCGGCAGATTATTGCTGCCCTGCAGGGGCTGGGCGTGCGGATCGCCATCGACGACGTCGGCACCGGCCACAGCGGCCTTTCCTATATGCTCAAGCTTGGCGTCGATATCATCAAAATCGACAAGATGTTCGTGGATGCCATCGGCACCGACCGCAACTCGACCACGATCGTTGAGACCCTTGTCGATCTTGCGCGCAATATGCGCATGGACGTGGTGGCGGAAGGCGTGGAGAATTTCGAGCAGGTCATGCACCTGCGTGCGCTCGGCGTACGTTCAGCGCAGGGCTACGTGTTTGCGCCACCGCTGCCGGGAAGCTCTTTTCTTCAGCTTGTCGAAGCGATCGATCCGCTGCAACCTGCCGCCGCCGATTCCACCGCGGCAGTGTCCGGCGAACGCCTGAAGACCTCGGCGTAACTCCAGAACGACTCGCGGGAAAATAAAAGGGGCGGCCTTGCGGCCGCCCAGTTAAAACGCCACGCGGGAGGAACCTCGTAAGGGTCGGCTTTTTAAGACTGCCGGCCCACGTGACCGCATATCGTGTTGTCAATCCGTCATGGACGGACTGATTCGTCAATCGAATTTTTTCAGAAATGTGACAGGCGAGAGGAGCGTGCCTTGCGGATGCTTTCACGCCCCGGCCAATTCCCTTTCGACCGCGGCGATAACAAGTGGATCGGTCGGCTCGACCGCCGAACTGAAGCCCGCCTTCAGATAGCCGTCGCGCCCGATCAGATATTTGTGGAAATTCCAGCGAGGTCCCTCGAGCGGCCGCTCGCCTGCCGCCCATTTGTAAAACGGATGGGCATCCTTGCCCTTCACGGCAACCTTTTCCGTGATCGGAAAAGTGACATGGTATTGGCCTTGGGCGGTGGCGTGGATGTCGCCTACGCCTCCCGGCTCCTGGCCGCCAAAATCGTTGGACGGCACGCCGAGAACAACCAGCCCCTTGTCACGGTATCGCGTCCACAGCGCCTGTAGGCCGGCGTATTGCGGGGTGTAGCCGCAGAGCGAAGCGGTGTTGACCACGAGCAGCGGATGGCCTGCATAAGCGGAGAGCGGAATGTCTCCGCCGTCGAGGCCTTTGAAGGAGAACGCATAGGCGGTAACGCGGCTCATTGGGGTCGCGCCGGCAGATCGCGGATGGAGACCCGTCAGCGCGGCGGCTCCGAGAAGCAGACAATATCGGCGGTTGATCATAGCGGCACTATAGCCTGCGGTTTCGCCGCCGCCTGCGCAAAATTCCGTGAAAAATGCCGGGTGGATCGGCGCCCCGGGTTGCGCAGATATTCTCAGCTCGGATTGTATGCAGCTCTTACGCCGCTTCGAAACGGACGGATGTCTCGAATGATGTGCCGCAGGCATCACACTGCCAGAGGTGACGAACCCGGCAGCCATCGACGCACTCAGACCATTCGGGAATGTAAATGCGCTCGCCGCATTGGGCACACTCAATCACCGGACGCGAACGCGCAAATCTCGCAATATCGGGCGACAATTCCATGGGGCACCTCCCGACAAATTGTTACCGCGGCCCCGTACCCGCCGTGTTTTTGACCTTAGTGCACGAGCCGCGCGCTAATGAAGCAGTAGCGCTGACGTACCATGCACGCAGCTCATGAATTTTTTGCGGCAGAATTATCAAGGTTGAGTCAAAAAACTTTGCGGCGTTCTCAAAACAATTTTATTGCACTGCATCACAAAGCCACGCCGAACTTTCCCAATGTCCAGACCATGCAGACATAAAGCATGAAGGTCAGGACGCAACACACAGCGAGCGTTACCCAAAATCCAATTCCGTGGTGCAACATCGCCGGCATGACCAGGAACATCGGCAAGGTGGGCAGCACATACCAGAAGGTCGATTGCGCGTGTGCGGCAATTCGCTCGGCATCGCCGGTATCATGCCACAGCCAGAGAATCCCCAGGATCGACACCAGAGGGAGCGACACGATAAGGGCGCCGAGCGTTGGAGAACGGCGTGCGACCTCCGATACGACGGCGATGATGATGCCTGACAAAGCAGCCTTGACGCCAAGATAAAGCATAAAGAACTCCGATCTCTCTGGAATTCAAAGGACGGGCAGGCGAACTCCGCAACGCCGCCGTCCGGAAGAGGGAGACGAAATTGGATGGAATGGGAGCGGCACCGGCGGCAAAATAGCATGTCCGGCGGGAGGCCGGTGCTGGAGGCTCGCCATGAGCCAGAAGACGCTTGAGAAGCCGCGCATAAAGGTCAAACCGAAGACGCAGCGGCCTCCGTTATGGAAGGTGATCCTGCTCAACGACGATTTCACGCCGCGTGAATTCGTCGTGCTGGTCCTCAAGGCGGTCTTCCGGATGAACGAGAGCCACGCCTACAAGGTGATGATGACAGCGCATCAGAAGGGCGCCTGCGTGATTGCGGTCTATACCCGCGATGTCGCGGAGACAAAGGCGAAGGAGGCAACCGAGATGGGCCGCGCCAAGGGCTATCCACTCTATTTCACGACCGAGAAGGAGGAGTAGGCTCCGCGGGATATTGCGAGGGCAGGGGGAAAACAACCATGACCACAAAGCGGGATCGCTTCCGGGATATCCAGGGGCGACTCCACGATCCGGCATTGACGGCCCTGACGATTGCCCTTGTGTTCCTCATGTTCGTGGTGGGGCCACTGCAATCCGTGGGAGTCCTTGGCGCGCACCACTTCGCCATCGGCGCGGGGCTGATGATAGCCGTCGGGATTTTCATTGTATCGGGCAGCGCAATGGCCGTGGCAGCTTTGCTTATTGCCGTCGCGCTTATTGTTATTGCTACGATGCTGCGATTTCGGCAGCCATCGGTTATCGATCTGTATCTCGATGCCACAGCCTGGATCATTGCCGGCGTGACGTTGAGTGTTGTTATCGCACGTGCTGTGTTCGCGCCTGGACGGGTCACCCTGCACAGGGTTATCGGCGCGGTCCTGCTTTATCTCAATATCGGGTTCACTTTCGTCGCGCTGTTCTGCTTTATTGCGCTCCTCGAGCCCAATGCCTTCGCCGGTATGCGGCCCTTGCAGGACAATCTCAGTGTCGCCAGCAATTTTGGATACTTCAGCTTCGTGACCCTGACATCGGTCGGGTACGGCGACATTGTTCCGGTGCATCCATACGCCCGCAGTCTTGCCAACGTCGAGGCGATTGTCGGGCAGCTTTACCCGGCGACGCTGCTGGCCCGGCTTGTGACCCTCGAAATTGCGGACCGTCGACGGTAACCAACGAATTTAATATTAACGCGAACTCGTCTACTGCAACCGGTTGTTGGCGGTGCGTCGGGTGATATTCTGGCCCGCGAAATCGGAATGGAGTCGGGCGATGATTGAAAGGCGGAAGAGGCTGCGTGCGCGCACCTGTTTCGGTGGCACCATTGCGTTCAATCAACGCAAGTCCACAATGGATTGTCATGTGCGGAATTTCTCGCTCGCCGGTGCCAGGGTCGCTTTCACGAACGCTGCGGCCGTTCCCGACCAGTTCGATCTGAGGATTGCGCGCAAGGAACGCTCGTTCAAGGTCCGCATGGTGTGGCGCGGTATCAACGAAGCCGGCGTCGCATTTTTGGGCGAGTACGAGCAGGCCGTGCCGATCCCCATGGAATGGGCCAAGCGGTTGCGCGAATGCGAGACCGAAAAGGCGGCCTTGCGTCGGCGCATCGCGCAATTGACCGACAGTAGCGCCTGATTCCCCGGGCTCCCGCGCGGCAACGGAAAGACAAGCGAACGCAGCTTGCGTGCACTGGCCGGGCGCCCGGATGGCGTCCGCCGTTCCCGCATGACGTGGCGCGGACTAGTGGTCCTGCGAGGGCACCACAGCGATGGCTGCGGGCGGCTGCGCTTCAGCGGCTGGAGCCGGCTGAATAGGTCTGCTCGGTGGGCGACGCGCCTTAGCACTTGCCGTCGTCTGGGACGGCTGCACGCTTCCGGTTGTGTCAGGCGGTGCAACGGTAGCTGCCGCGGGCTCAGCCGCTGGCGGCAATGGTGCCGGCGTTGATTGGGCGAGCGGCGGCAACGGTGGTGAGGCCGGTTGAGCGATCGAGGGCAATGGCGTCGGCGCCGGCGCTATGAGCGCTCCAAATGTCTGCAGGAGACCGGGCCACAGCGCAGCCTGCCTCTTGTTCTGCGCGTAAAAATATAAGCCGCCGAGCACAAGCATGATCACGACCAGAACGACCAGCGTATTGACGGTGGCGTCCGGATTGCCGGCGCGCTGCCTGCGCGCGGGCTTGCGTGTCACGCGCCTCTTGGCAGCTGCCTTTCGCTTCTTCGCCATATCGTGGAGCTCCCTCGATGGTGTGGCCAACTCACGGCACTGCACCTCAACGTCGCGTCAACACGCCATTTCAATACAAACCAGCCCGGGGCTGATCTGTCCCGGCTGATGCAATAGGAGAACCGAATCACTCGCGCGAAACATTAGCCGATTCGGTCACTAGACGGGTGAACGCAATACCGCCGACCTCCGGCCGAAGGCCCGTTGTCGGCCTTGCGGCCCTGTGGTCTGATCGGGGGCAGGGATTACATGTCGCAGCGCGTATTGATAACGGCCGGCGCAGCCGGCATCGGCCGCGAGTTTGCTCGTGCCTTTACGGCGAACGGCGCAAAAGCCTTCGTCTGTGACAATGACGACAAATCGCTTGCGGCAATCGCGAAGGAAATCCCAGGTCTCATTGTCCGGCGCTGCGATATGGCGAGCCGCGCCGAAATCGAGCGCATGGTGCCGGAGGCGGCCGCGGCGCTTGGCGGGCTCGACGTGCTCATCAATAATGCCGGCATTGCGGGTCTGACGCTGCCGGTCGCCGAATATCCTCCGGACGACTGGGACAAGGTCGTCATGGTCAACCTCACTGCAATGTTCGACGTGTCGCGGCTTGCGATCCCGCACCTGAAAAACTCGAAGGCGGGTTGCATCATCAACATGGCCTCGATTGCGGGACGCTACGGCTTTGCCAACCGCAGCCCCTATGCTGCGACGAAATGGGGCGTGATCGGGTTGACCAAGACGCTGGCCATTGAGCTCGGCGAATGGGGCATCCGCGCCAACGCGATCGCGCCCGGCGCGGTCGAGGGCGAGCGCATCGTGCGGGTTTTTCAAGGACGCGCGCAGATCAGCGGCCGATCTCTGGACGAGGTGAAAGCAGACGCGCTGGCCGCTTCGTCGATCAAGGCCATGATCGATCCGAAGGACATCGCACAACTTGCGGTATTCCTCGCCTCCGACGCGGCGAAGTCGATCTCCGGACAGGTGATCCCGATTGACAATGATCGCCAGAAGGCGTGACCGAAAAAGCCGCCGCCTCGTCATCGCAAGAGCCGGGGACAACACGTGAAGAGATCAACGAGATTTCTATGGCAACCCTCAATCGCCCGGCTGCAATTGCCGTCTGGATGCTCGCACTGGCTACCGTTGCGGTCATGGAACCCGCCCTGGCGAAGGAGCCCGAGCCGTATAACGCAGCCGATGCAGCGCGGAAGTATTGCAGTCGCGCGTACAAGCGATACTGCGCCAACGTACCGCGCAAGGCCTGCAGGCGCTCGACTGCCTGAAAGAGCATGTGAAACGAGTGCCGCCCGCCTGCCGCAAGGCGGTACAGGCTCTTTGAGCGGCGGGATGTGAAGGATTTTAAGCAGGCTCGATTTAGATGGCCGCAGTCCAGGCAAGCACATCTTAAATTTTCGAGATCTACGCTACTCGTATGCTGCGCTTATTGGCCACGCTGGCCTTTGCGGCCAGTTTCGACATCCTTCTCTTTGACGGGAAATACTTCTGCGCCGGCGACAAAATCGCCGTGGCTCTCATCCAACACTTCTGAACTTGCCCTGCAAAAATGGAATCTCGCTGCCACCACGCAGGCGCGCGTCAGGCTGCGCAATGCGTAAGGATATTTGCGTTAGCCGGATGAGCGACGGGGCTGAACGCTGTCTCGCAACCGATCAGTGTCCGGTTTGGTTTCTGGCTGGGCGCCGGTTTTTCGCTGGAAATGGAATTATGCCGGGCGGGCGTGACTGTCGTTGCTTGCGGTAACCGATCGCCTTTACTGGCCCGGTTGACCGAAACAGTAACTCCAGCCGCATTGTTGGCGGTGACGGGGCTCGTCAGTGCGCAAATGGCACCCGCGATCAGGCCGCTCAAAAGCAAAGCCGCGGCTAAATTCTTGAGCCTCACGCCAAACACGTAACGCATGGCAAACTCCAACAACGCGGGGTCGCGCCCGCGTCAATAAGAAATGCCATTCAGGATCAACAGGCCCACAAATACGGCCGTCAGCGACAGACCAAACACCTGTGCAGCTGCGCGTTCACTTGTATTGACCATGACGTCGATCCCTGCATTTCGGTTTTTTGTTTCAGCGACAGGGATTAAGCTAGAGCGCGCATGTGCAATCGCACCAGCATACGGAGGTAGCCATCAGGTATAGGAAGTTGGCGGCAAACCTATACGTAGGTTCAATAGGGAGGGCTGGCCGGTCCGGCCTAGCGCCACCAGCCAAAGGGGCCGTTCGAGGAGCCGTTCGAAGGACCAACCGGCATCGGTGGACGCGGTATACCGTCTTGTGGCGGCCTTGGCCTTGAAGCTGAAGTTGAACCTGAAGTTGAAGTTGAAGATGAACTTGAAGCCGACGCTTCCTGTTTTTGAGGCTTTTTCATCGTCTTTTGTTGCGCTGGCTTCTTGTGTTCGTCCTGCTTGAGGTCGGGGGGTGCCGAGGCCAAGGCGCTCTTCGCACTGGCTGGCAAGGCGTTCGGTTCGGCCGCCACAGGTGCGACTGGCGCAACCGGCTCTGATTGGGCTGCGTTGGCGCTGGGACGCCATGCAAAACTGTCGGCGCGCCCGGCCGGCGCGGGCACTGTCTCGCCCTTCGCCAGGATTTTCACCGCAAGAGCGTCGCCATGGATGGGGCTGCTGCCGGGAGCTCCAAGCAGCTCGTCCGAGTCTTTCGACGTCTCCGGTGTCTTTCCGGTCAGCGGGACCACCGGGCCCATCAGCGGCCGCTCGGCCGGCTTTGCCTCGGATGGCGCGGGTTCAACCGGTCCGGACGGCAGTGCCACCGGCACCCGATTGCTCATATATCGGCCGAGTGAGTGCTCGACGTACCGCGCGAGCTTGATCGCTCCGGCTTTGGTGAAGAAAACACCGTCGCTTGATCGCAACCGGCGGACCTGGCCCTCATAGTCGGGACCGTAATTGGAGTACTTGCCGGCTTCATCCACGAAACCGTCCCACACATCGATATAGGCGATGCCGGCGCGCTCAGCGCGGGCGCGATAGAGTTCATTGAGGTAGGCCGCCTCTCCCGAGGAGCGAGCGCCGCGAATTGACGGCAGACCGACCCAGATGACCGGCACGCCTTTGCTCTTGAGAGCCGCGATCGTGTCGTCAATGCGCCGCAGGTATATCTTTTCCCATTCGTCGCTCCGAAACTCGGCGGGGCCACCGGCTTTTTTGGCGCGCTGCTGGGCGGGCGAGCTGGTCTCGGCACCATTGTCGTTTTTGGCGGACTTCTGTCCGCTCTTTTTATCGGCCTCATCTTTCGCCTGGTCTTTGGGATCCTTTGTCGGGTCCTTTGTCTGGTCCTTGGTCTGATCCCTGGCCTGATCTTTGGCCTGATCTTTGGTCAGATCCTTGGCCTGCTGTTCCTTTGCTCTTGTTTCAGCCTCTTTGGCGACATCCTTTTCGCGAATCTCCCCACGGTCGCCAAGGCCGAGCATCATGACGACGTAGTCGGCCTTCTCTTGCGTCAGCGTGTCTCGCGCAACATGCCACCAGTCGAGATCGCCTTTACCGTCGTAGCGCAACAGGCCGGAGGAGAGCTTGTTCTTGCGGACAATGCGAATCTCTGGCGAATCCGAGAAGACATCTTCCAGGCCATAGCCAAGCCAGTCGGCCATGTCGTCGCCCATCACCACGACTGACGTGGTGGGCGCAGTCTGCTCGCCCTTCGCCTCTGTTTTGCGCGGCGGAGGCGCACGCGAACTTTCAGTCGGCTGTTGTGTATGTTGTTGCCGTTGCGCCGGAGGGCCGGAGTCGTCGTCACTGGGCCGTGAGTATTCGCGATCGCGAGACCGCGAATTGAATGGCTCGAAGAAGTTCCCGAAGAAGCCGCCCGACTGAGGTCGGGATCGTTTATTCTGGTATTGCTGATCCCAGAAAAACTGGGCGTGGACCGGAATGCTTACCGGAACGGCTATCGCCAGCACGGCCGCCGCGACAAGCCAACGCATACACCGCATTTTGCCAACCATGCCGCTCGCCAAACAGTTCGAGAGATATGGTGGCAACTGATTCCGGCTGCAATGGGTTCCTTGTGCGTCAAACTAATGAAAGCGGAACAAACGCCTACCGGAGTACGGAAGTATGACGGCGCTCGACGTTCCTGCCGGGCCTGCCCGCGATCCCGATGGCTACCGGCCAAGCACGAGACACCAATAACGGTTGCGCCCGGCGGCAGCCGATGCAAGCCCATAGCTTCTGACATCGGGCAGCAGCATGTTGGTGCGATGTCCTGCCGATCCTTCCCACATGCGGATCGCGCAGCTTTCCGTGCTGCAACCCCACGCTACATTTTCCGCTCGTGCGCCGGCCGCACCGCGCTCCGAATAAAAGCCGGCATGATCCATCGATTGACGAGCGGCCATGCTTCTCGCATGGCGTGACGCCATTGCCTGGAGCGCTCCGCTCCGATGTAGCGCCGGAAGGCCGTGAGCTTGCCGGAAGGAATTCAAGGTATCGGCCAGTGTTGGCGAGCAGCAGGCAATGAGCGTGACGAGTGAAATTAGAAAACGGCGAACAGCCATAACGTTGTCCCCGATTCTGCCTGCATACCCGACGCGGGCTCATGCAAACGATTCCCATTTATACCTGGGGCATCGTCCTGAAAAGCCGGTTTTACGCCGTGGACTGTGAGGCAACTCACATAGTCTTCGTACGGCGAGCGCAATAGTCCGTTTCAGGGCGAAGCACGCAGGAGACTATCATGGATCGCCAAATCGTCATTGCATCTGTCATCGCGCTGACACTGGCCGCCGCCGTCAAGATTCATTCGCCGATCGACGCTGCTGCCAACTCCGAAACGGCAAATACCCAAATTCAGACCGTGAGTGCGGCTTATCCTTTAACGCTCGCGCAACCGGACCCGATGTGGCTGGTGGGTCCTTGACGCGGGGTAAGCCGTAGCCCGCACAAGCGCAGCAAAGCGCGGTGCTGCCCGAAGTGCCGGATTTCGCCTCCTCAGCCCGCGCCGCCGCACCGGAACGAAACTTGTGTGATGCGGATTATCGGCAGTAATCTCGGTCAATCCATTTGAGATGCGAAAGCCATGAGGCTCCGGTCGTTCATGCATGTCGCGGCGATCCTGGCGCTGCTTTGCCCGGGCGCACTTTTTTACTCCGGCAGCGCAGGCGCCCAAATGATCGATTTCGGTCAGATCGATTCGTTTGAATCGATGGGTACGGGCACGCAGCAGGGTGGATCGCGGCCAAAGACGATCGTTGATGATGGTGAGTGGCATACGGTTCTGTTCACGATTCTCGACTCCAGTACCGACGCCAAAATTTACTGGCGATCGCCGGATGGCGACCAGACAACAATCATACGCGGGCCGAGTGTGAAAGCATTTCAAACCGCCGGAACATTCAAGGTTGAAGCTCTCGGCAATGAAAACCAAAGCTTCAAATATGGATACGTGCTGTTTCGCCTGAAAAATAACCGGGGGATTTGAAGCGGTTTGCCTATAGCCCGTATGAACGCAGCGAATGCGAGACCGATGAACTCCCGGATTTCGCTCCGCTCATCCAGGGTACGCTCGTTTCCGCTCAGCGCGCCTGCGGCGGGCTTCGAACGGTTGCTGCCCGGCGGCGGCAATCGAGGTATTCTTTCGAGCCTGGCGCTGCGTACGAACGACAGCGAGCGTCGTCGATGGATGCGACGGTGTCGTCGCTTTGTTGCTGCTGCACCATCTGCTGATGGCCTAACGTGTCCGGTGCGCAGTTGTTGCTTGATGTTCCGGTCAGGCAGTCGAGCGAATGTCCGGCGCATCCCGCAAGAAGCAGGGCGATAGCGACCGTGATCAGCGCCAAGCCACGCGGCATCATAGAGCCAGCCCCAATCGGGTCGCCGCGGCGAATCGGAGTGCGACGTTTCGACCAATCTTGCCCAAAGGCGAAGCGAAGTCGATGTCGGAACAGGTCATGCCGACCTGTGACGGCCGGGAGAATGTGTGGGGATTTACACCGTCACGGACGTCAGCACGGCAGCGTAATGGCAGAACGCGGCGGTGAGCACAAAGCCATGCCAGATCGCATTCTGAAAGCGCAAGCTCCTCCACGCGTGGAAGACGACGCCGGTCGAGTAAAGTACACCGCCGGCGGCGATCAGCGTGAGGGTCACCGGCGCGAGCGCGGCGGCAATCGGGCCGATGGTGAAGAGGCCGCTCCAGCCCATGACGAGATAGAAAACAACGGACGTGCGGTCGAAACGGCCCGGCCATAACAGCTTGATCGCAATGCCCGCGAGTGCCGCGGCCCAGATGACTGCGAGTGTGATGGCTGGAGCGGCGCCGTGCATCGGCAGCATGAAGGCCGTGTAGGTCGCCGCAATCAGCAGATAGATCGCCGAATGATCGAGACGTCGCAGCCACCATTTGAACGGCGAGACCGGCCAGAGGTTATACGCCGCCGAGAAACCCACCATGGCCAGAAGTCCGGCCAGATAGATAGCGACTGCAATAAGCCGCGCGGTGTCGCCGCCGTGCACGGCGATTACGATCAGCACCGCGGTGCCACAAACCGCCAAAGCGACGCCAAGGAGATGGATAATGGCGTCGGCGAGAGTCTCGCCGCGGTCATAGTCCCGCGTGAATTGAAAGGCCATGCCCGTCGCATAATTGCGCATTGCGGCGAGGAGAGGGCTGAAGAGACGGTGGTCAACGCGCAGCTCAGCTTTGAGCCACAAGCGGACATTCACAACGGAGTACCGGCAGCAAAAGGGCCGCCCTCATTCCGCTAAACTGCGGGGGCAGCTCTGTTGATCAGCGTGTCGCAGAATTGGTTATGTGTGGATCAAAGGCCAAGATCAGAGAGACCAGGATGATTATCCGGCCGCCGGCCGAGCGGCCAATGAAACTTACGATCTGATTCCTTGATCGGTAGGTCGTTAATCGAGGCAAAACGCCGCTGCATCAGACCCGCAGAATCAAACTCCCAGTTCTCATTCCCATAAGATCGGAACCAGCTCCCGCTGTCGTCATGCCACTCATAGGCGAAGCGAACAGCGATACGGTGATTGTCAAAAGACCACAGCTCTTTGATGAGCCGATAGTCGAGCTCTTTAGCCCACTTTCGCGTCAGAAATTCCACGATCGCTTTTCGCCCAACCGGAAATTCTGCGCGGTTCCGCCATTGACTATCCTCGGTGTAGACCAACGATACACGATGCGGATCGCGGCTGTTCCAACCGTCTTCGGCCATTCGGACTTTCGCGGTCGCAGTCTCCTGCGTGAACGGGGGCACAAGTGGGGCCATGATTCACCGTCCTTTCCAGTCCTGCAGCGTTCTGTCGTATTTCTATGCCCTTGAGATATTCGATCAGGCCAACTTTCTGCTGGTTGCTGAGACTGAGATCGAGATTGAACTGCGTGTCGTAATGCTCAACCACGTCAGACAGCGTTGCAAACCGTCGACGATGATAGAAGCCGGCGCGGTTAAGTGCCCTCACTTTTTCTTTTTGGGCGCGCCCTTTGGTTTCGCCGCTTTCTGCAGCTTCGGTGCAGGCGGCGGCGCGTTCGCCTCGGCTTCGCGGTCGGCGGCTTCCTTGGCGAGCCGCAGCGCCCTCAGCCGCTCGGTCTTGGCGCGCTCCGCCAGACCGGCAGCCTTGTATTCCGCAGCAGCGGTGGCGCCTTCGCGTGCCTGGATTTCCTTCTTGTGGAACGCGGCTTGCGCGCGTTCCATGTCTTTTGTGCTCTTGCTCACGAACACCCCGTCGTTGACCCGCACGTATCGCACTTCATGCAGGTGCCGTTGCGCACCAATGTGAAGTTGCCGCATTCGCCGCAGGCCTCACCTTCGTAGCCCTTTGCGCGCGCCTCGGCGCGTTTCTCCGAGGCCGCCGCCTTGGCATGCGCGCGCGCGTCGTGCGTGTCGACGCGAAGCTCGAGCTGCTCGGCCGGCGAGAGCTTGGTTTCCGGCTCGGCCTTGAGCGCGGTGGTGCCGGCTACCTCGGCGCGGGTGCCGCCGACTGAAGCGAGCGCAGTGACATTGCCGCCCGCCGCGGGCGGCGCAATGCCGCGCACGACAGACAGACGATCCGTGCGCGAACGCGTCAGGCCCTTCGAGACATAATTGGTCGCCGGCGCCGTCTTGCCTTCTTCCACGC
This sequence comes from Pseudolabrys sp., assembly GCA_036265125.1. Classification (GTDB taxonomy): domain Bacteria; phylum Pseudomonadota; class Alphaproteobacteria; order Rhizobiales; family Xanthobacteraceae; genus Pseudolabrys. Next base: position 121,758 of record DATAPP010000137.1, read on the forward strand.
CCTTGCCGAGCGCGTCGAAGCCGCCAACCTCGGTCGGGTCCACATGGGCGAGGTCGAAACGCTCCAGATAGGAGACGGCGAGTTCGCGGAACACGTAGTCGAGGATCGAGGTCGCGTATTTGATCGAGTCGTTGCCCTGCACCGGGCCCTGCGGCTCGAAACGGGTGAAGGTGAAGGCGTCGACATATTCGTCCAGCGGCACTCCGTATTGCAGGCCGAGCGACACCGCGATGGCGAAATTGTTGATGATGGAGCGTAGCGCTGCGCCTTCCTTGTGCATGTCGATAAAGATCTCGCCCAGCCGGCCGTCGTCATATTCGCCGGTGCGCAGATAGACCTTGTGGCCGCCCACAACCGCTTTCTGGGTGTAGCCCTTGCGGCGGTCGGGCATGCGCTCGCGCTCGCGCAACACGGTGACGCGTTCGACGATCTTCTCGACCACCTTTTCAGCCAGCGCCGAAGCACGCGCCGCGTTGGGGCGATCGATGAAGGCCTCGATAGTATCGTCCTCGTCGTCCTCATCCGCAATCAGCTGCGAATTGAGCGGCTGGCTGAGCTTGGAGCCGTCGCGGTAGAGTGCGTTGGCCTTGAGCGCCAGCTTCCACGACAGAAGGTAAGCCGACTTGCAATCCTCGACCGTCGCCTCGTTCGGCATGTTGATGGTCTTGGAAATGGCGCCCGAAATGAACGGCTGCGCTGCTGCCATCATGCGGATATGGCTTTCAACCGAAAGGTACCGCCTGCCGGTGCGGCCGCACGGGTTGGCGCAATCGAACACCGGATAGTGTTCGGCCTTGAGGTGCGGCGCGCCCTCAACCGTCATGGCGCCGCACACGTGGACGTTGGCGGCCTCGATCTCGCGCTTGCCGAAGCCGAGCGCGGCGAGGAGGTCGAAAGCAGGGGAGGCGAGATCCTCGGCGCTGATGCCGAGCGTGTCGCGGCAAAAGTCCTCACCCAGCGTCCACTTGTTGAATGCGAACTTGATGTCGAAGGCCGTTGGCAGCGCCTTCTCGACCTTGGCGATGGCTTCATCCGTGAAGCCCTTGCCCTTCAGCGTGGTGTGGTTGATGGCAGGCGCCTGCGCCAGCGTGCCGTGGCCGACCGCGTAAGCCTCGATCTCGGCGATATCGGCTTCGCCGTAGCCGAGCGTGCGCAATGCTTCAGGCACCGCGCGGTTGATGATCTTGAAGTAGCCACCGCCGGCAAGCTTTTTGAACTTCACCAGCGCGAAATCGGGCTCGATGCCGGTGGTGTCGCAATCCATCACCAGGCCGATGGTGCCAGTGGGCGCAATGACCGTCGCCTGCGCATTGCGGTAGCCGTGCTTCTCGCCGAACTTGAGCGCGCGGTCCCAGGCGCCCTTGGCATGCGCGATCAGCACCGGATCGGGGCAGGCGCTGTGGTCGAGCGGAACGGGCGGCATCGCGACCTTTTCATAACCGGTGCGTTCGTTGTAGGCGGCGCGGCGGTGATTGCGCATGACGCGCAGCATCGCCTCCCGGTTTTTCTTGTAGCCGGGGAACGGCCCGAGCTTCTCCGCCATTTCGGCCGAGGTCGCATAGGAGACGCCGGTCATGATGGCGCTGAGCGTGCCGCCGATGGCACGTCCGGCATCCGAGTCATACGGAATGCCGGAGGTCATCAGCAGGCCGCCGATATTGGCGTAGCCGAGGCCAAGCGTGCGGAATTCAAAAGACCGCTCCGCGATCTCGCGTGACGGGAACTGCGCCATCATCACCGAGATTTCAAGAACGACCGTCCACAGGCGAACGGCGTGCTCGTAACTTTCGACCTGGAAATTTCCGGTCTTCTGGTCGCGGAACGTGAGCAGGTTCAGCGAGGCGAGATTGCAGGCAGTATCGTCGAGGAACATGTATTCCGAGCAGGGATTGGATGCGCGGATCTCGCCGGAGGCCGGGCACGTGTGCCAGTCGTTGACGGTGGTGTGGTATTGCAGGCCGGGATCGGCCGAGGCCCAGGCAGCGTAACCGATCTTCTCCCACAACTCGCGGGCATCGATCGTCTTCGAAACCTTGCCGTTCTTGCGATAGGTCAGATCCCATTTGGCGTCTGATTCGACGGCCTTGAGGAAGCCGTCGGTGACACGCACCGAATTGTTCGAGTTCTGTCCGGCGACGGTGAGATAGGCTTCGCTGTCCCAATCGGTGTCGTAGGTCGGGAAGTTGATGTCCTTGTAGCCCTGCCGCGCGAACTGGATCACGCGCTTGATGAAATTATCGGGCACCATCGCCCGGCGCGCGAGTTTGATCTCGCGCTTGAGCGCAGGGTTCTTCTCCGGCGAGAAGCAATCGTCGCCCGAGCCCTCGCAGTTCACGCAGGCCTTGAGAACGGCCTTGAGGTGCTTCTGGTTGATTTTGGAGCCGGTGACCAGTGCGGCCACCTTCTGCTCTTCAAGCACCTTCCAGTCGATATAGGTTTCGATATCCGGGTGATCGACATCGACGATCACCATCTTGGCCGCGCGCCGCGTGGTGCCACCCGACTTGATCGCGCCCGCGGCGCGGTCGCCGATTTTCAGGAACGACATCAGGCCGGACGACTTGCCGCCGCCGGACAGTCTTTCGCCTTCGCCGCGCAGCCTGGAGAAATTCGAGCCGGTGCCCGAGCCGTATTTGAACAGGCGCGCCTCGCGCACCCACAGGTCCATGATGCCACCGTCGTTCACCAGATCGTCGGAGACGGACTGGATGAAACAGGCGTGCGGCTGCGGATGCTCGTAAGCAGACTTGGATTTGGTCAGCTTGCCGGTGAAGGGGTCGACGTAATAGTGGCCCTGGCTCGGCCCATCGATGCCGTAAGCCCAGTGCAGGCCGGTGTTGAACCATTGCGGCGAATTCGGCGCGCACATCTGTGCAGCCAGCATGAAGCGCAGCTCATCGAAGAACGCCTGGGCGTCGTTTTCGGAATCGAAATAGCCGCCCTTCCAGCCCCAATAGGTCCAGGTGCCGGCGAGACGATCAAACACCTGTTTGGACGATTGTTCGCCGACGATGCGGTCCTTCTCGGGCAGGGCGGCGAGCGCATCCTCGTCGGCGACCGAACGCCACAGGAACGACGGTACTGAATTCTCTTCGATCTTCTTCAGGCGGGCAGGGACACCGGCCTTGCGGAAATATTTCTGCGCCAGCACGTCGGAGGCGACCTGCGACCAGAATTCCGGCACCTCGACATTGTCGAGCCTGAAGACCACCGAACCGTCGGGGTTCTTGATCTCACTGGTGGTGAGCCGGAACTCGATGCCTGCGTAGGCCGATTGTTCATCCTTGGTATAGCGCCGCTCAATTCGCATGTGTCTCTAGCTCCAATTTCCGGACGATTGACCACCGCCCTTTTGTTTCAGACGGACCTGTCCCGATCCGCCGTCCTTGCTCGTACTCGTTCGACGCCACCCACCTCATCTAAGCCCGGCGCTCTGATCCGGCACCGGTTCGATCCGGAGTTTTCGCCCCGGGCACAGAAAATCCCTGTCCCAAACGCCATCGTTCTGGCGTGGGTTGAGCTCATCGACTGAAAAGCCGTTCTGAGGGTCCGGAGGGAACCTGAAACTCAACGCCACCGAACACACCAAAGCTAAGTGGACTCGCAGTACTCGTCAACAACACATAGTGATCAAATCTGAATCAAACACTAAATCTTGTGTCCAACCGGTGAACTTCGGGGACAACGTCCCGATAGAACGCCGGCAGTATTGGGCCTGCGCGGTCCCGCGAAAAGTTTTTTCTCGGCCTCGGCGGGGTAGGTTTTTATGCCTCCGGCCATGACAGAAAAATGACCGAAAAACGGGACTTCCGTGCGCGAACGCGGTGGGCCCGGCTACAAATGGGGTCGGGGACAAGCCGGGAAAAATTCGTCGGATCGCGGTGCCGGAGTCTCTGATTCTCGAAATGAGGTCAGTGCCTTACGGCTTAGACGTGACGTGGATTGAAACACGGCGAGGTAGCCCACTACTGTGAATTCCAGGGCCGCAGGGGCGCGCGCGGCGCCACGAAAAAAGGCGGACCCGTCAAGGGCCCGCCTTTAATCCCGGCACTGTCATTTCGAATCTTCAGCAACGCTGATGATTTCCTGGGCAGGATACCCACAGGCCCTGCGCAAAAACAACATGCACTGCAACATGGCCCGCGCTGGGTCAGCGGCGCGCTGCTGGCCGCTGGATCGCGTCTTCGGAACGGTCGCTTTCCCTGAAGCTGAGCTGTCGCGAGCGGGGCAGTGCTTCCGGGTGCTCCCTTTGCAGAAAATCGATGAGTTTCTCGCGCACCTCGCAACGCAAGTCGAAGGTCTGGCCGGGCGCACGCGCGCTCAACAGGCAGCGCAACTCCATGGCGCCTTCCTTGAGGTCGGTGACTTGCAGGCTGGCGGTGGAGCCGTCCCATTTGCTCGACTGCTTGAGGATCTCGGTGAGCTTGTCGCGAATAAGAGCAACC
>DATAPP010000138.1:0-2596 GCA_036265125.1 Pseudolabrys sp.
AGGGCTGGAGCACGGCCGGACCATCCCATTAGCGGAAAGCGTGGATCGCTCGCATACAGCGTACCATCGACTGCGACTGCCAGATCGTTCGGCTGGTTGAAGCGGTCAGAGTGAAAGTAGACCTGAGGCTTGGTTTGGCCACGATCAATCACGAGTACGTTGTGCTTCTTGAAATCGGCGACGTACATCCGCCCGTCTCGATCGAAGCGAATGCCGTTGCCAATGCTGCCGTCAGGAAGCGTCGTGAAAAGCACGGATCGCGTTGCGCCCGGATTCAATTTTCCGATCGTGCCCTGCCTCTGGAAATTGACGACATACAGCGCGCCGGTGACATCAACGGCGGGTCCTTCTATGCCGCTGGTATATTCGCCGGACGGAGTCACTTGGCGGCTCTGGAACAAAACCGGTTCCGCACGGGCGGCATGATGCGCGCCTATGAGTGCCGCAAAGCTCGTTAGACCGAAGTTGCCCTCCGTCCAAAGCACGAACCATTGATCGGCCTAACGAATTTCGAATTCGCGGGTGGCCGGACTGGCTACACTTTGACGCCGAGGTCGAGCAGCTGGAAGGCGCGGTCCTGGACGGGGGTGAGTTGCGGATAGAGGACGAAGCTCGCCTCCGGGGCGCCGTCCATGGCCATGACATTGCGGGTCACGGTGGCGAGGTCGGCGAGGAGGGAGCGGAAGCTGTGGACCGGCAGGCCGTCGTCGGTGCAGCGGCTGCGGGCCTTGCGCTGGGCGGCCTCGGAGCGCTGCGCCTTGGCGACGACGGAGGGCCGTGCGGAGTCGGCCGCGGCCTTGTCGTGATCGTCGAACAGAATCGGTTTGAGCTTTTGGCGCATGTGCCATTCGACGTAATAGGCCAGCATGCATAAGAACACGTGGGCCCGTACGCGGTCGGCGCGGCGATGATAGATCGGCCGCACCTCGAGATCGACCGTCTTGAGGCTGCGGAAGGCGCGCTCGGCGGTCGAGAGCTGTTTGTAGGCGGTGACCGTCGCGGTTTGATCGAGCACCGCTTCGGCGACAGTGGTGCGCACCACATAGACGCCGTCGAGTGCCGCTTCGGCGCCGATTTTGGCGGTGTTGCGCGCAAAGGTGAAACGGTCGTCAGTGATATTCAATTCAAAATGTTTGGCCATTTTGTATTTGTCGATAACGCGGCCGATCGTGAGCGCAATCTTGTCCTTGCCGCGCAGCGGCTTTTTGGCGCGATGAACGCGGGCCGCAATGGCGGCGAGTTTCTTTTCGGTAGCGACCAGCAGGTCTTCGCGCTTGCGGGCGCGCTCGTCCGCCAGCAGTGGATTGCGGCAGGCGACGAGGCGCTCGCCCGGATAATCCGGCGACGTGATGGTGGCGAGATCACGCTCGTCAAACAAGGACAGTTGCAGGCTGCCGGCCTCTGCGAGGCTGCGGATCGCTGGCGCCCGCAGCGTGGTGATCCAGTCGAGCCCGGCGGGCTTGAGAACCTGCTCGATCCGCGCCTCGGTGATCATGCCGCGATCGCCGACCAGAACGACGCGCTCCAGCGCAAACCGCTCCTTGAGTTTTTTGACCTGATTGGCGAGCGTTGCCGGATCGGCGACATTGCCGTCGAAAACCTCGATCGCCACTGGGCAGCCGTCCTTGGCGCACAATAGGCCGAACACGATTTGCAGTTTGCCGGACTTGCCATCGCGGTTATGGCCGAATTTGGCGAGTTCGCAGGTCCGCCCTTCGAAATACGTTGAACTCACGTCGTAGAGCACCAGCGTGCCATGGCTGAGATGGCGGCGGGCCAGCGCGGTTTCGATGCGCTCCTGCTGGGCGAGGAGCCAATCGAGCGCGTCGTAGAGCTCCTGCTCGTCGACCTTGCCGAGCCCCAGCACGGTGCCAAGCGAAGAGGTCGCAGTGGTGGCGTCGAGCAGCCGTGCAGTTGTGAGCTTGGAGGCCGGATCGAGCAGCCGCGCCACCACCAGGGCGGCGACCAGCGCCACCGTGCGCGCTCCCTGTCGTTGGCCCTGCGCCAGCAGGTCGTCGAGGCCGAGCTTGCGCAGCATGCCGAGCGCGGCCGCGACATGGCCGTGGGGCAGGCTGCGCATGAGCTTAAGGTCTGCGCGCGGCTCGTGAGGCGCATACTCGTCGCGCAACAACCGGCGCAGCGCTTCGATCTTGCCATCCGGCCAATGCGTGATGTTGGCCAGCGTGCGTTTCTTGACCTTGCCGTCCTCGCGATACGTCTCCCGCAGCAGAAAAGCCGGTGGCGATGTCCGATTCGGAATCCGATCAACGTGCATGACTCGCGTGAATCATACCGATTCGGCCAGGTCAAGCCAAAAATGACAATTACTTGGGTACAAAATAGCGCGCCTGCAATTCGTTTCGATTCTCTATCAATGACTTATGCCAAAAATGCCCGGCAACTTCCGCCTAGTGAGGCTTCGCCGAGGTCGCCGAAGCCGGTGATGTTCCCACTCGGGCGCTCAAGCCGCGCGACGATGCCGCTCGCGACGGGGTCGCCCACGTTCGCAAAGACGGTCGGGATCGTCCGCGTTTGCTGCTGGACGGCAACGCTCGCCGGGGTCCCGTTTGTCACGATAATGTCGGGTTGCAAGCCG
>DATAPP010000139.1:0-5174 GCA_036265125.1 Pseudolabrys sp.
CCGAGGAGTCAATCTATCGGGCTTGCATGATGCGCTTTCGACCGATCCTGATGACCACGATGGCGGCACTGCTTGGTGGCATACCCTTGATGTTGGGTACCGGGGTCGGCTCTGAGCTTCGCCAGCCGCTCGGTTACACCATCGTCGGCGGTCTGCTGGTGTCGCAATTGCTCACGCTCTACACGACGCCGGTGGTTTATATTTATCTTGATAAGCTGGGTGATTTCATCAGCCGGCTTCGCGGCGGCGGGCAAATTCATCGCCAGGTTCGAGTGGCGCCAGAACCGGCCGAATAGCCATCACCTTCATGCACCGCTGTACCGTGCGCTTCGTCCAACTTGGTGCAGCTGCACACTAAGCTGCAATTGGAAATCCGGAAAGGCCGCCATGACGCGGTCTTTTTGTTTTGTCTACGTCCGCTTCTGGCCCTAAGCGGACATGCCACTCGCCCTGACGAATGTCTGCTTTTGGGGGTAAAGCTGACATGTTGCGGACATCACAGAATGTCCTAATGACCCAAAGCGGACGTATCGCTAAGCGCCCTGTGCACAATTGTAGTCATGGCCTGCTTTTTGCATTTGGGTGCCTGCGCGCGCCAAACGGGGGTTGGTCGATGGAAGGAAAATGGGCCGTCCTTTACCTCGTTGTTGTTGTGCTTCTAACGCTCACACATTCCACCAACTTTGGCTTTTTCAGGCAGCCGATCGCAGCACTGGCTGTCCTGCGGTTTCACGGCGTGGTGGATTAGATTTCCCCAAACAGTTTGAGCAATACTCGTCTGTGCCGGGGACCATTTAGAAATGTTGCAGGTAATACGGCCCCACGCCCGCAGCAAAAATAATTGCCACGACAAGCACGCCAATCATCACCACAAGCCAGTCAATGTTCAAACCCCACAGGGTACTTTCAGTATGGTCCTATCGGACTCTTTGCAGCGAGCAGCGGGTTGTCGCGCGCATTGGAGCGCAGCATCGGCGTTTGCGATGGCTTTGCTCTCGGCGTTTTGCACTGTGCGAGGTGTCGGCTGGTGATGAAGCTGCGCCTCGATGGACTGTGGAGCCGTCGGTCCGCTTCCCCGAATTTGTTGCCCGAGCTGCGCGATCTGCACCGTGCATGTCCCGCTATGGGCAGCGTCGCCGGCGAATGCCGTGAAGGCGGTGTTGAGAACAATTGCGGCGGAAAGCGCAACCTTTGTCTGGCTAAACATTGTCGTATCTCTTGGTTGTCGATTCTAGAACATTCGGCAGCCAACTTACGGTGCCGAACGGCATTAGCGGCGGCCAACGAGATCGGGAGCGCGACACTCATGAGCAAAATTTAAGAGGACACCCCGGTGCGTTGGTGTCCCAAAACCCACTCGAACGACCCCACTCATCATCGCCATTACCCGGAGCGAAGCCCCAATTTCCATTGTAGGCTGCGCCCTCCTTGTGATGTGTCACATGAGCCGAGCGGGTGCGCGGAACCATGCCATAAGCGCGTATAGCGCCGAACGACGGCACATTGCCGGTGTCGTTGTCTGGATCGAACGACTGGGCAAATGCTGGGGTTGCGATGACGGTCAGCACAGCCAAGGTGGTTAGAAGTTTTTGCATGTTACTTCTCCTGTGATTGAGATTTCACGAGAGGAGACTGCAAAATGCGCTGGATTATTCCTGCAGGTTGAAGGCCGACACCTCATTTCAGATAACGTTCTTATGAACGTAGATTGAAGAGGGCACGCGGGAATAAATCTCTTCAGCGACGTGACCCACCGTCGTGATGCCCGACGGAATTATAATCAGGGCTTAGCCACCGCGCCTTGAAATCCGCCATCGCTTGGATGTCCGATTTGGGTCAAAAGCGGACGTGACGCCCGTGTATTGGAATGTCCGCTCTTTGCCTGAAAGGGGACATTGAGCGGCTGTCCACCGCTCCTTGAAAACCGCCGTCGCTTGCTCAGGTGACGTCGCTAGTGCTGACACTGCGGCGGTAGCCATACTCCGACAGGGTCATTGACTTCAGGGACCACGCAAATACCCGAACCGAAGCCCCAATTTCCATTGTAGGCTGCGCCCCCCTTGTGACGTGCCACATGAGCCGAGCGGGTGCGCGGAACCATAGCAAAAGCGTGTAGCCCGTTCGGACCGATTGCAGGTATTGCAGGTGCCTCGTTCTGATAAGTAATCGGATTATTTGTGAACTTCAGTACGTTGCCGGTGCCGTCACAAGTGCAGAAGGACTGGGCAAACGCTGGGGTCGCGATGACGGTCAGCACAGCCAAGGTGGTTAGAAACTTCTTCATGTTGCTTCTCCTGTGATTGAGATTTCACGGAAGGAGACTGCAAAACGCGCGGGATTATTCCCGTAGGTTTAAGGCCAACGCCTGATTTCAGATGACGTTTTTATGAACGCAGATTGAAGAGGGCACGCGGGAATAAATCTCTTCAGCGTCCTTTTTCCTTCTCCTCTCACCGCAAAGACAAGAAAGCGCACCCCACCAAGTTGCGCAGCGGCTTGGATGATTAACGCGGATTCGGCCCATTCAACCGCAATTAATCTCATCCCCTTCGTCGTGGGGGAATAAATGTCCCTGTCGTCCAGTCCAGCTTCTAATGGAAGGCCCAATGGAGATGAGCAATGAACCTTAATGGCCGACTAATCGGCAACTCGCAATTGTCCGCCGAAAATCTAGCGGCCATGGCTACCTTCCGCCAATCGAAGGCCAGGCGCCACCAAGAAATAATCGTATTTTGCTTTGCGGCGAATGTGGCACCGAACTGGGGCTGCCGAAGGTTTTGAATTCCATGGGACTGCACGCGTCTTTCAGCCTAAGGCGACTGCGTATGCTCTCGGGACTCGTGATGTTCGCGTTCATCACGATTCATCTGTTTAATCATGCGCTCGGAGTCGTCTCGCTCGCGCTTGCAGAAAGTGGGCTGCGCGTCGAAATGGTGTTTTGGCGGAGCCCTCCGATTACGTTTCTTCTCTATGGAGCGGCCGCAATTCATTTTTCACTAGCGCTTTGGACTCTCTACAGCCGTCGCGAATGGAGATTGCCATGGATCGAAGTTCTCCGTCTCGTCTCTGGCTTCAGCTTTCCTCTGCTACTTATCGGCCATGCGGTAACAACCCGGCTCGGCGATACGCTTTTCTCGACAAAAGCTTCCTACGCTACGGTCATCGCAAATCTGCTAATGGCCGGCACGCAAGGCATGCAATTAGCGCTGTTGGCGCCGGGCTGGCTACATGGGTGCCTTGGCCTATGGATTACGTTGCGGCAGTTTCATGCCATGCAGCGAGCTAAACCCTTGCTCGTTGCATTGGTTGCCCTCATTCCCTTGCTGGCTGCAGCGGGCTTCCTCCGGATGGCGGCGGAAGTCTCTGCCATAGGACCACTTCCGGCTAGCCCAGTAGCAATGATTGCGCGGGGGACGCTCGCAGCTTGGAAAGACGATCTGACGATAGTTTATCTCGGCGCTGTATTGACGGCCTTCCTAGCCGGCCGACTACATGTCCTGGTGCAAAGGCCGGGCTCAAGTCCGATGAGTTAGGAATCGAGCTTGGCCACAGCATGCAGCGGCGCGAGTTCATCACACTTCTCGGCGTATGGCGATTGCGTGACCACTCGCCGAGCACGCGCAGAAAACTGCGAAAATTCCCTGGTTAGGCTTTTGTCGCCTTTCACTCCCGCCGATGCCGCAGCCTGGCACTAGGTTTTTTTGCGAGGGCTCGCCGATTTCGGATAGGTCGATGGAAAGAATATCGCCTTGGGAATAACCCGCAGGGTCATTGAGTCAAATCTGTATGACCGACCGTGTTGTCGTCGTGAAAATAGAAAATCTGCAATGAGCTCACAGGATACTCGCTACATGCTTGATAGACGATCATTGCTGACCGGCGTGACCGCGTCCGTCACGACGAGTATCATTTCGGCGGGCTTGGGCGCCGGTCCACTTCGCCTGGTCCTAATCCATGGACGAGGTCAGCAACGCCTTGATCCTACCGAGCTAAAATCGAATTGGCTAAACACTCTTCGTCGCGGTGCGCAGAAGCTTGGGCGCACACTCCCTGACACAATAGATGTGGCCTTTCCATATTATGGCGATGCGCTTGATAGATTCATTCGCAAGTACAGCATTCCCTTGACCTCAGACATGCAGACAAGGGGTAGCAAGGTCGAGGACGAGTTCCTGGTTTTTCAAGCTGAATGTGCCGAGACATTTCGCAAAGGCAGTGGCGTCACTGACGCGCAAGTAGATGCGGAATATGGCGCTAATACCAAACCGAAAGGTCCGCTCAATTGGGAATGGGTTCAAGCGATTTTGCGTGCGCTTGACAAGCACGGTGGGGGGATCAGTAGCGCGGCCCTCGAGAGCTTTAGCCGTGACGTTTTCCTCTATACCACTCGCGCAGATGTTCGCGAGGAGATTGACCGGATTGTTGCGAATTTGTTGACTGAGGAGCCAACCGTGATGGTTGGTCATTCCTTGGGGTCGGTTGTCGCATACAGTGTTCTGCGATCGGACCGCCGGCCGCTCCGTGTTCCCCTGTATTTAACTGTCGGGTGCCCGCTTGGAATACGAGCGATCCGCGACCAATTTCGACCGCTACAATATCCTTTGCCGGTTAGGGAATGGTTCAATGCGTTTGATACTCGCGACATTGTGGCCTTGTATCCGCTCGACCGAGCCAACTTCCCGGTCACCCCAGAAATTGAAAATTATGCCGCGGTGAAAAATTCAACTGGCAGTCGTCATGGCATAGTAGGCTATCTCGATGATTCCCATGTGGCAGAACGACTTTTAGACGCCCTCGGCATTTAGCCGGGTAGGGAAATTAAAATTCTAGTTAGGAAACCACCGCTCTATTCTGCTGAGCGAGATTTATTCCCGGGCGGTATTCGCAATCTCGTTACCCAGAAGTGAAGCATTGGCTTCCAGCTCCCGGGAATAGCGCAGACCGTTTTGCAGTCTCCTCCACGTATCTACTCAACCACAGGAGAAGCAACATGATGACGTTTCTTAGCGCCTTGGACGAAGAAGGCTTCCTCACTTACGAAGTGTAACCCGGCAGGGCCATGCATCCCCAGATCCGACGCTGGCGGAGAACGAGAGCCGCCGAGCGTTTGCGTCAACCTAACGGAGCTAAACGATGAAGAACGCCACCAAAGTTATCTTCGCTTCCGCACTGAT
>DATAPP010000140.1:0-3518 GCA_036265125.1 Pseudolabrys sp.
AGTCAGGCCCGGAAGCCATATACAACACCATGAATTTTTTCATTTGATCTTCCCCGTTCAAAGGCGATGCTCAACAGGTTAAGGCATACTGCATTTCAATAGCATGACGTCCCGTGCCGAGAATTACGGCAAAGCAGGCCATTCCATCTCCGCTTTGGGTCGAGCGCTCGTTGGACATCGGTACCCCCGGCAATGTCCGCTTTGGGTCAAAAGCGGACATCGCGACGTGTTGGGATCATGTCCGCTTTACCCCCAAGAGCGACATTGGATGACGGTGTTGCAATGTCCGCTAAGGGCCAATAGCGGAAGCTCAGAGTGCCGTGGGCGTGCCGGGGTGCCCAGTTCACCGCACACGATGCTGCCGCCTTCACGCAGCGTGAAAAAGGTCCGCAAACGCTGGAGGAGGCCGCCAAGCGGGGCGGCGACCCGCTCGACGTCGGAGCGATGCTGACACGGTGCAACAGCCCATGTCTGCTTTGGGCCAATAGCGGACATGCTCGGCTATTCGATAACCTCGTCAGCCGTGGCGAGTAACGACTGCGGAATGCTGATGCCGAGCACTTTTGCGGTCTTGAGATTGATAATCAAATCGTATTTGGTCGGCGCCTGCACCGGCATATCGCCTGGTTTCTCACCCCTGAGAATACGATCAACATATCCCGCGGCTCGACGGACAGGCTCGTGCGTATTCGGACCATAAACAATCAGGCCACCGTCTACCGAGTAATACCGATAAGGATAAACCGCCGGCATTTTGTAGCGAGCGACAAGGTCAATTATGAGCTTGCGGTGAGCCGCTGTACCACCCGCGGTAACGATTACGCCGCCGTCCCCGGCACTCGCAAACGCCGCGAAGCCGCGCTCAATCTCGCCTTTGTCGCGCACGTCTAACGGCGTGAGCTCAATACCGAGGGACTGTGCCACCGAACGAACCGATGCGAATTGTCCGATACCGGCCGCAGACGAAGGATCACGAAGCACCAATGCCCGCCTAATTCGCGGCGCAACCTGCTTTAGTAACTCCGCCCATTTTCCACTCATGCTGTACTCAAAATTCGAAAAGCCGGTTGTATTGCCTGCCGGGTGAGCCATGTTTTGGACGAACCCCGCGCCGACCGGATCCGGAACGTTCACGAAGACAATTGGAATAACCCGTGTAGCTTGTTGCACTGCGCCAACCGACACACTGCCGATGCTGACGATCACGTCGGGCGCCAATGCCACGAGCTCTGCGGCGTAACGGTGAAGATGGTCGATATCGCCGCCAACCTGACGATTTTCGATTTTGATATTGCGGTCGACCTCCCATCCCAATTGCTGAAGAGCTTCCTGGAAGATCGTAAGCCGAACTTTCGCTTCAGGATCGTCCGATCCGAGAATGTTGAGCAAGCCGATGAGGCGCGCTCGCTCGCCTTGCTGCGCGCGTGCTGCGACTGGAATTGCGACTGCGCCGCCCAAAAAACTGATGAAATCGCGCCGTCTCATTCTGCCCCCGAAAGATCACGACAGGTCATCGTAACGACTTAAGCTATCACTCTGGAAGGGGCGCCGATGTCCGCTTTGGGTCAAAGCAGACATTTTGCGTTGCGACACGGATGTCCGCTTTACCCCCAATAGCGGACATGAAACGGCATTTCGCGACCTGTCGAACCTGATGTCCGCTTTGGTGCCGAAAATGTCCGCTCTACCCCCGTAGCGGACATTGGTCAGAGCATTTGGAATGTCCGCTTTGGGCCAATAGCGGACATGGGTCGCGCCTGTACAAACTCACTCAACTACTATTGCCGGACGAGGACAGAGCCCGATACGAGCATCGCGGCTCCAATCAGTCGAGCAGTGCTTAGGGGATGGATTGGCACCCCAAGCAACCCAAATTGGTCGAAAACCAGTGAACCAATGAGCTGTCCCGCGACGATGAGGGCAACCACGGTTGTGGCTCCTAACCGCGGCAGCAACAGGATCGAAACGGCGATGTAGATTGCGCCGAACAGACCTCCAGTCCATGAAATGGCATGGCTGCGATACACCATCTCGCCTGAAGGCAGAGGGTTTCGCAGTAAGACCGCCATCAGCAGCATAGCAATCGTGCCCCCCAGGTAACTTACAAAGCCGGCCCACCAAGCCGATCCAATTTCGAGCCGCAGATTGGCATTCACAGCTTGCTGAAAGACGAAACTGACGCCCGCGCCGAATGCCAGTATAAATCCGAAAAGTGCGAAGCCGACGTGCACATACGCCTCCCTTGTTTAGGGATGGTAGCCTGTAGCGGTTTTGGAAAATTATCCAATTGGAGTGATCAATCGGCCGATAGCAATTCGGTGGTCCACCTTCGCAATCGCACGACACCCCGGCTATCTAACCACGCGATGTCCGCTTTGGGCCAAAAGCGGACATGGGCGTTTCCTAAACCCTTCAGCTTTGAGAAGGCCGATGCTGGACCTTGGTCCCACTCGACCACGGCGCGGCCATGCAAGTAACCTCATACTGCGAGAATATTCTGACGAGACATTGTACTTTCAGCGATGGAGTTGAAAATGAGACACCTCTTGTTCGAACCATCTGCTCGGTAGCTATCGGCGTATTAGCCTTATCCGCGCCCGCTTTTGCTCAACAAAAGACGGAAAAAGCCTGTCAAGAAGAGTGGCAGGCCCATAAAGCAGCCAATCAGGCCAAGGGCATAACGGAAAAAGCTTACATCGAAAAATGCCGAACTGGCGCAGCAATGGCGCCGGCCGCTCCGGCGGCTGCAACCATGGCCGCTGGCGCCAATCAGTATAAATCCGCGGCGCTAGCGAAAGTGCATTGTCCAGCGGGTACGGTCGTGTGGGCCAATCTTGACTCGAAAATCTTTCATTTCTCTGGTCACAAAGACTACGGAAACACAAAAGACGGCACCTTCATGTGCGAGAAGGATGCGACCAGCCAGGGTATGCGCGCCACAGAGAATGAAAAACGCCCCTAAATAACTGATACGGCGCCGTCATAATGGAATGATACGACTGTGCAGTCCCGCAGGGTGTTTCGAGTAGAGGGACCGTGCTGCTGGTCTTCGTGTGGACTTACGTCAACTAAAGCACCGCGCCGTAAGCTAACCAGCGGTATGTCCGCTTTGGGTCAATAGCGGACATTGCGATCTATTCGATAACCGCGTCGGTACGGGCTAGCACTGCCGGTGGTATTGTGAGGCCCAGTGCCTTAGCGGTTTTAAGATTGATCACCAGATCGTACTTGGTCGGCGCTTGTACCGGCATGTCGGCCGGTTTCTCGCCCTTGAGAATGCGGTCGACATAGCCGGCGGCACGCCGAAATCCGTCCCCACGATCAGCTCCATAAGATGTCAGACCGCCGATATCGGGGAACACACGCTCGGAGTAGACCGTGGGAAGTCTGTGGCGGGCCGCAAGCTCGACGATCAGACTGCGTTGAACGTTCGCCAACCCACTCGCCGCCACGATCAGACCGCCATTACTCGAACGCGCGAACGCCGTTACGGCCCGCTCGATCTCGCCGGCGTCGCG
>DATAPP010000141.1:0-5047 GCA_036265125.1 Pseudolabrys sp.
CGCGGCAACAACTCCAACGAGAACGAAACCGACAAGCTCGATCGCGATATAACTGGCTGTGTAGACGCCAGGAAAGCCGTACCAGTTCCAGTACGAAACGTTGGTTGTTACCGCGGCCAGAATTCCGGCAATCAGAACGAAACCGACTCGGCCCGCAAAGCTGCCAATGCGTGTCTGTGCCAATAGCCAAATCACCAGAATTGACTGGAGCGCTTCGGTGCTGAACTCGACTACGAGCGATTTGGCAAACACGAACGGACGGCCAGGAGGATGATACATGAGAATGCCGGAAGGGTTCGCGGCTATTCTTTGCTGCATCTGTTTCATTGCCTCACTCTTTTCCTCGCGCGTTGCGTTTTTGCCGACGCCGAGACCGGGAAAAATATAAAGTCCGGTCTTCTCACCGATACTGCTCTGCATCGCGCCAAGCACCGCTGACTCATTTGGAATCTCATTAATTCCAGCTTCGCCCAGCGGCAGCGCCATATGCGCGATCGATGTCCAAACAAACATCACGATTCCACCAAGTATTCCGGCGAGAAGAATTCTCATGTCGAACTAGAATGAAAGATCCGCGAGAAGCTGTGAAGTAAAAATTATTCCGGCTGAAGTCTGCTTGTTAGGCTGATCTGTTTTCATCGAAGGACGGGCTAATGCCGACTGATCTGTAACCAGAACCCGCTGGTCCGTATTACGGAAATGTAAGGTTAAAAGCCTTGACGTTGTGTCGCTTATCTTTCGATTCTCCGCTTCCCAAACTCGCTGGAAAACTCAACTAATTCAGTCTCCACCAAATATGAAAACTCCACATTCATTCAGCCGAAATCGATTGTTCTCAGTGCTGCGCGTCGCAAGTGCGGGCGCACTCTTATTCGCGGCAGCCGGAATGGCCTTCGTCGCCACGAAATCGTCAGGTCCACTGGTGGCCGACAAATCAGACCAGCAGCGCCTACGCTTTAATAAGTTTAGACACGACCCGGACGAGCTTATGGGTAACAAAGTGCTCTCGCCGGGTCCTGGCACGGAGCGTGGTCCAGCCGCAGCAGCCGAGGAAGAATACGCCAAGCGCGCATATCCCGGCACTGATATACCGTTTCCTGCCACGGTGAATGCCCAAGCGGCATTCAATAGGGCGAAAGGTCGCGGTGCAGGTAACGGCAGGAACTCAACGGGCCAGTGGTCCTTAGCCGGTCCGAGCACGGCGAATTTCCCGCCTCTTTTGACGTTTAGCGGCGCCCCCTATGCTACATCCGGTCGAGTTACGGCGATTGCGAGTGAGCCGACTTGTTCCCCGAACCATTGCCGGGTATGGATAGCGGCAGCCGGGGGTGGTATCTGGCGAACCGACAAGGCTCTTTCTGGCAATGGCGTCAGCTGGACTTTCGTTTCGGGCAGCTTCGCGACTAACGCCATCGGCGCTTTGACCTATGATGCAAACAGCAACACCCTTTATGCCGGGACGGGCGAACCTAACGTCTCCGTTGATTCGGAGGCGGGTGTCGGCATCTACAAGTCCACCGACGGCGGAGATACTTGGACGAAGCTTGCGGATCTGGTAACAAACCTCGATACCAACTCTCCCCAAGGGCCAAACGGCAACTATACTGGTGACGCGTTCGACGGTCGTGCGATTCAGCGAATCGCGGTCGATCCCAATAACTCCAGCATTCTTTTCGTCGCGTCAGCGCGAGGTGTGCGTGGTGTTAGTTCAACGGACGGCGGTCCAACGGGGAATCCGCCCACGGCAAGACCACCCTACGGTGTTTTCAAGTCAACCGACGGCGGGGCGACCTTTAGCTTCGTCTGGGATGGTAACTTCACCAATCGCGGTGCCATCGACCTCGCGATCGACCCGAGCAATTCGAATATTGTTTATGCCACGGCCTTCAATCAAGGGACTTTCCGGTCCGCGGATGCGGGAACGACTTGGACCCAGATCAAGGCGCGGCTCACTGCTAACGATCCTGATCGTCCCTCAATCGCGGTCACGATGTTGCCCAACGGCAAGACTCGTTTGTACCTTGGAGAAGGAGCTGCGGGCAGTCCAGCGGCTCGGGTTTTCCGCACTGACGATGCGGCTGCGGCGAGCCCGGTCTTCATCGATCTAACCACGTCCCAAAACATCGGATATTGCAGTGGTCAATGCTGGTACGATAACGTCGTTTACACTCCGGCGGGCAAGCCCGACGTCCTCTATGTGGGGGGCTCATTTGACTACGGCCACTATGGCTTCAGGAACAATGGACGCGCGTTTTTGTATTCAACGAACGCAGGCGCATCCTTCAGTGATGTGACCTGGGACGCGACAACGAATCCACCGGTTCCGGGTAGCTACGCGTCGATTTATCCGGGTCTGCCGTACGCGCCGAACGGAATGCATCCCGACCAACACGCAGTTTTGGAGCTGCCTGGTTCGAACTCAGCCATTTTCGGCTCGGATGGTGGCGTCACACGAACGAGCGGACAATTCGCCGACGTCTCCTCGCAGTGTTCGTCCCGTCAGATCAGCGGTGCTGACCTCGTCCTGTGCCAGCAGCTGCTCTCTCGCGTGCCAACGTACCTGTATAGTCTGAATAAGGGACTTTCTACATTACAGTTCCAGAGCCTGTCTGTTGGACCCGACAATCCGAAGCATCTTCAGGGCGGCACGCAGGACAACGGAACATTTGAGACCACGGGTTCAGCTGTGACCTGGCCGCAGATCATCTACGGCGACGGCGGTCAATCCGGGTTCAGTGCCACGAACTCCACCCTCCGTTTCAACACGTTCAGCGGCCAAGGGCACGCCGCAAACTTCCGCGATGGTGACCCGACGAAGTGGGTCGATATTGGCGGGCCAATGGCCAACAGTCCGGAGGGTTCGTATTTCTACCCGCCGATTATGTCGGATCCAAATCCTGCCAACGCGCAAACGATTTATGAAGGCTCCTTCAGCGTTTGGAGAACACAGGACTGGGGCGGAAGTCAGGCTTTCCTCGAGGCGAACTGCAACGACTTTCTATTGTCGTCTGTACCGCCTACCTGTGGTGACTTTGTTCCGCTCGGGCCAGCCGGCGCCACCGACCTAACCGCAGTCAACTACGGTGCCGACCGCACTGGCGGTGCTGTAGCGTGGATTGCACGGGCACCGAGTGATACGGGGACAATTTGGGCGGCAACGGGCACCGGGCGTGTCTTCGTAACAACGAACGGAGATGCGGCAGCCGGAAGTGTGACTTGGACCCGGATCGATTCGTTGCCTAGCGCAACTGCGGACCCTGGTCGGTTCATCACGAACATCTTTGTGGATCCGGCCAACCCAAACCATGCCTGGATTTCGTATTCCGGCTACAATTTCAATACACCAAGTCAGCCCGGCCATGTGTTTGAAGTGACCTACAATCCGGCGACTCCGGATGCGACCTGGACTAACAGTGACGGCGGCACGGGTCCGATGGGTGATCTGCCTGTCACATCAATTGTTTACGACAATGTGACTGGTGATCTCTATGCCGGAACGGACTTTGGTGTTCTGCGCCTGCCCGCTTCGACTTCGACATGGCTGGCGGCCGGCAGCGGTCTTCCAAATGTCGAGATTTGTGGCTTGACCATCGTGCCAAGCGCGCGCCTGCTTTACGCAGCCACGCACGGACGCAGTGCTTGGAGCCTGAAGCTACCGTAAAAAACTGCTTGATGCTGGGCGGGATAGTGAAAAGCTATCCCGCCCGGTTTTTTTGCACGCGATGCGATTCGCTGTCACATATCCGATCGCTTGTGGTTGTTTGATTGTGATCGCCTGCATACAATTGAGCGACGCAGCGGAGCCGGGCTATCTCGAGGGACAACTGAAAATCGGTTCCCGTAAAGAAGTTGAGCTTGCTGAGGCAGGCCCTTCCAAACATACGGAGAAAAATTATCCGGACTACCCGCTTGTCGTTTTAAGCAAGGCCGGACAAAAAGTAGTTGCGCGTGTCACGCCGGATCAGGATGGGAATTATCGCGTTGCACTGCCGCCGGGCGATTACATTTTGGATGTGCAGGCTCGCGGGCACAGCAATGTTCGCGCAAGCCCGCAACCGTTCACAGTGGTTTCGAATCAAACCGTCCATGTGGACATGAACATCGGCACGGGAATTCGCTAGTTTTCTCACAGTTTTTCCTACCGCACGGCGTTGCTCTCTTGCCGTCGTCGCGCGATTGACGAAGTACGTTTTCGTGCGATTAATTGGCGCGGTAAATTTCTCCCCTCGCAAGTCATTCTCTCGCGAGGTGAACACAACTCGCAAGTTTCAGGTTGAAAATAACTCCGCACACCTATGGCGGGACATAGTAAGTGGTCGAAGGTCAAACGTTTTAAGGGCGCGATCGACGCCAAGCGCGGCAAGATCTTCAGCAAATTATCCAAGGAAATCACCCTCGCGGCAAAAACCGGCGGCGGCGATCCGAGTGCCAATCCCCGTCTGCGCAGCGCCATCCTGGCGGCGCGCGCCCAGAGCATGCCCAATGATAATATCGAGCGTGCGATCAAACGTGGCACGGGCGAAGGCAAAGACGGCGAACAACTCGATGAAATAACGTATGAAGGTTACGCGCCTGGAGGCGTGGCCATCATTGTAGAGACCGCGACAGATAATAGAAACCGCACCGGAGCGGAAGTACGCAGAATTTTCACCCAGCACGGCGGCAATCTCGCCACGAGTGGCAGCGTCTCGTACATGTTCCACCGAAAAGGACAAATCACGGTTCCGCGCTCGAGCATCGACGAGGATAGACTGCTCGAAATTGCTTTGGAAGCTGGCGCGGAGGAGTTGACAATCGAGGAGGATCAATATGTTATCACCACTTCCCACGATCAGCTCTACGCCGTAGCTGAAGCGCTCAAGAATGCAGGCGTCAGTACCGATGGGCAAAGGTTTACGTTTATTCCGGATACTACAGTCGCGGTCAGGGACGAGACCGTGGCGCGTCAGGTGTTGCGATTGTGTGATGAGCTCGAAGACGACGACGACGTGCAAAACGTCTATTCAAATCTAGATATTCCCGACGAATTGCTGGCCAAGTTGCCGGC
>DATAPP010000142.1:0-4526 GCA_036265125.1 Pseudolabrys sp.
CCGCTGGATCAGCTGATGCTGGACGTCCAGCCCGTTCATGCCAGGCATTGATAGATCAAGAACGACGCACCCGGGCACGGATGCATCGTGTTCATCGAGAAAAGCCTGTGCGGAGGAGTACGCCTTGTTGCTGTAGCCATATGTTCGCAGAAGTCGACTCAAGCCACGCAAGACGCCTTCATCGTCATCGACAACGAAAACGGTAAACGCTGTACTGTTCACATCAGCCATTGGACCTCACAGCTGATGTGCAAAGCAAAAGCAAAGGGTAGGTGTCAATGTTCCCACATTCCGAACCGATATATCAAATGACGTACACTAAAGCAGACACTGTATGAGGGTGTTGCGATGTCCGCTTTGGTCAAAAACAGACATTTGCAGCGCACCCGACGATGTCCGCTTGGGCCATAAGCGGGGGTGACTATGATCCATTGTGGCGAAAACGGATCGTTGAAGCGCCGAAAGAACACGCTGCACGACTTCATAGGGACGGGAAATTCTTCGACGGACCGGGCGCGGCGCGATCCTCATCTATGTGTGACTACCAGTAGTCTCATTGTTTGAATCGGCTTGCAAGACGGCGACGGCGTGGTTCATCGGCTGTGACGAAACTTGCACTAGTCCACCGAACCCGCGCTCCAATTCGAGGATCATTCCAACGGCGCCGGCGATTGCGAGTGCGCAGAGGGTCATGGTGGCGGTTGTAATCAAGTTCGACGGGGCGAAGAGTGCAAAACTAGCGAATAGTAATGTAAGCCAGAATACTAGGAGTAAGAGGACAGCCTTCGGCGTTCCCTGCCCGGTCTGTTGGGCCAGAAGAAAACGAGTATCGCCGATCTTCGAGGCAAGTGTCATGGCCTGTGCCAGCCACCATTGATCGCGAGCGTTTGCAGGTTTGATAGCAAGCACCAGATCCTCCACCTCCTGGAGAAGTTCATAGGTTGACTGATTGCCGAGGTGAACTTCTGCTGGATTACTTGGGAATAGATCGTCCCTCTTTCTTTCGGCATATTCTCGCAGCTTTTTCCGAGCTAATTTCGCATCTGAACCGTATCTACGGAGGAGTTGATCCAGTCGAAGGATTTCCGCCGAGAGTGAGGTCACTTGTCCTTGGACGGCGTTGAACGAGCTGTTTGCATTCGACAACAGGAGCCCAAGAACCAAGGCGGAAATCGAGCAACCACTGCCATGGATACCGAGACTAAGCTTTTTGTCTCCTCCGTCAGGTGGTGCTGTGCCACACTTCGTCTGACCATCGCGCCGGCAAATGCTCCGGCCAAAATTACAGCGAATACGAGAACGGTGATGGTTAAGGGAGTAAACATTATCCTTTACCCCGAAAGCGGACACTCGCCTTGGGTAACATCGCACAAAAGGGCCGCTGCCCAGTCAGACGAGCGGCCCTTTATTTTTGCTAGCAGAATGACGGCAGCAGTTATCGCTGATATTCGTGGACCTGATGGTGCGTAGTGGAATTACGAACGTGCTGTGGGCGCGCAGCATAAGAGCCGCCCTCGCGAGCATTGGCACGAGCGTAAGAGCCGCCCTCACGAGCATTGGCACGAGCGTAAGAGCCGCCGGCACGAGTGTTGGCCCGAACGTAAGAGCCGCCCGCACGAGTATTGGCACGAGCGTAAGAGCCGCTACTATAAGAATGGGCACGGGCGTAGTAGCCGCCAGTTCGATAATAGGGGCGACGATAGTTTGAATAGCCGTAGCTTACATACGGCCCACCGTAGCCGGCGTACCCGGCGTCATACGGTTCGTCATAGTACGCATAATCCGGGGAATATCCGTAGGCATAGTCCGGGTAACCGTAGTCGTACGGCCCGCCATAGTATCCGCTGTTGCCGTAATAACCGCCGTAGTAGGGAGCTGTGGCAGCGCCGACCAGCAAGCCGGTTCCAAGCCCAACACCAAATCCACCCCATCCCCATCCTCCGTGGCCGCCATGCCATCCGCCACCACCACCATGCCATCCGCCACCATGCCAACCGCCTCCCCAACGAGCATCTGCTGAGTTCGGAAGGGTGACGCTAGTTCCCGCTACTACGAGAGCAGTTGCAGTGATGATTCCTAATTTTCGAAGACTCCGCATAATGGCCTCCTTGACCAAAGTTATTCGTCCCAGCTGGTCAAAACCGTCCCTTCAAAGTCGTTCCAAAATTGCGAAGGAACTTCTTTCGGAACTAGTGCGACTGAGCAGGGACGGCTGGAAAAAATCTGAAATGGTCGCCGACATGTCCGCTTTGGGCCAAAGCGGACATTGCAGGCGTGCGCGTCGCGTCCGTTAACCAGCCCGATTTATTTCGCGCTCAACGACGCGTGAGGAACGTAAGCTCGGCCGATCGCGTTGAACGACCACCCAACCCCCAAGCAAGATCGAGAGCCGAATGTCTCGCACAGTTATTGTGGAGCAAAAAACCAGCCGACTAGGGCGCAGAAAAACTACTACGCGCAGCATTGAGCATGAGCTTCGCCCTAACGAACGAGCGCGGCTGGACAAAAGCGAGCGAAGTGAACACTCCAAGCAGTCTTCGCTCATCTTGGAAACGTTCAAGCCGCGAGCTTTCAAGTAAGCCAAGCGTGGGGGGCTAGCGTGCCAGCGAGTACGGAACCCCCAGAGACCCGCGCAGTTATTAAGCGACAAAGCGGAGGCCGTCATGTGTAGAGCTGTATTGCTTTGGCCGCTCGGCGTCCCGGTATCGACTGTCATTCTGCTCGTGCTGTTTGGTTACAAGGCGAACTAAAGCCATGTCAGACGATCACAGCCCGAAGCGCTCTCCAGGCGCTAGTAACCTTCGCACCACTCAATCCAACGAAAGCTTGGCCGAGAAGGTGCGGAGAATTTTAGGAAAGGAAATAGCTGGTCGCCTTTAGTCTAACGGAACGCGATCCCGTGAGTTTGATTATATGTAAGACCGCTCGGTTTCCCCTTCCCATCCCGCAGTGGTCATAAGAACCTTCATTCTATTGGGCCGCGTTGTCCCCGCGACGCGGCCCAACTCTTTTGTGCACCCTGTCGATAGAGACCCAAGGGAACTAACCCGTATCCGCTGCCGTTAAGCATGCACAGAAGATCAAACGTCAATGGAGGCTGTCATGGGCTTTGGTAAAGGCGCGTTGCTCTGGCTGGTAGGCGTCCCGCTTCCGATTATCATTCTCTTGGCGCTGTTCTGGCATCACTAGCTCGGGACTCGGATATCAAAAATGAAATACGTCATTGCATGCGGGTGGACGATCAGCGGAGCCGCGAAACACGTGACGGAGAAGAGAGGCTTTAAGAAAGCGCTCTCTAACTCTCGGCAAAATGTCCACTCCTCCCCCAAAAGCGGACATTTGTTCGCTAAGCATCATGCCTGCAATTCGAGACTGCGAAAGAGCCTCCTCGTCACGCGGCTGTGATGGCCCGATTCACAACCCGTTTACTTGCGGTGCCTAGCCTGCCGTGCGTGGGGGTGTCTGCGTCATGATTTCCGTCGTTAACGGCTACGTTTGCACTAGCTCCTGCGACGCGGCCGCCGCCAAGCAGTGCAAGGACCCGGCTGCGTCTCCCGGACCGGTTCCCGGCACCTCCGGCAAGAAGAATTCCGGCTTAGATACGCACCCCGCGAGCGTGCTCGATGGCGCGCTAAAGGTTCTCGCCGCAAATACGAGCCGAGCCTCGCAGCCCGCCACCGCACAGCAAAAAGTGAACTTACTGGCTTAGCGTCCGCGCCCCCGGCGCCGGCGAGCAGATGTTCGTTAGGGCGGTCGTAATGTCCGCTTTGGGTCAAAAGCGGACATTGGGGCACGTCCGGTCAATGTCCGCTTTACCCCCAATAGCGGACATTCGTCAGTGCGGTTGGTATGTCCGCTTTGGGCCAGAAGCGGACGTGCTTAATAGATTGCACGCTACCCTATGGTGCGAACATCACGACGGCGCTCCTGATCTTGGACTAGCCAATAAACCGCGCCAAGCGCGAGGATAGCCGCGGCGAGCCCCAGCAGCTGCGGAGCGTCGGTGCTCGACAGATCGAGAATGATCAGTTTGCGTACGACCGCCAATAGCGCGATCAGCACCACGGCGCGCACCTGCACGACACCGTCACGCCGTTCAGCCAGCACCAACAACGAGCGCTTGAATTCGAGCGCAATGATGACGGTGAAGATCATGCCAAACACCGCCTGGAACACACCATAATCGGTCGGATCGAAACTGGTCGTCAAAATGCTGAGCAGGATTTTCAGCGTCAAATTCCACAAGGCTAACACGATGATGATAGCGATCAGCGCGGTTAGCACCATGATGCAGACATGCTCGAATTTCTGATAGAACGTCAGCGGCTCGAACGACAGTCGCAAATCCGAAAATTCTCTTTGCAAACGCATCGTCGGCTCCATCGGTGGGAGGACCTAAATCGTAGCATTCAGATCTTACGGCTGTCATAGGTACTGATGGCAGGCAGCAGTCGTACGGTCCCGATGTCCGCTTTGGGTCATTAGCGGACATTTCGCAGTGCAATCGTCATGTCCGCTTTGGGTCA
>DATAPP010000143.1:0-1725 GCA_036265125.1 Pseudolabrys sp.
TCGCTCGGCGACCTCAGCCCGCGGCCGCGCGAAGAGTGGCTCAAGCTCGCCCGCAAAATCGAGGACGCGCTCGTCGGTCAGGATCATCTGCTCGATCGCGATGACAACGAAGTCGCCGAGATTGTTGCGCGCGTGCGGGCGCGACAAACCAATGAGACGCACGCTCAGGCCGAACCATCGGCACCACCGCGCACGCCTGCCGGTGCACTGATCGAAGTTGATCCATCGCGTGTCACCACCGAGCAGCATCGTGAGGCCGGACCGGTTCATGTCGGCCACCAGTTCTGGCAACGGCTTGGGCTTGATCAGATTCTGCGAGACTGCGGCCTCTCGGAAGGAACCTGTCGGCTCGCCTGTGCGATGACGCTCAATCGGTTGATCGCCCCCGTCTCAGAGCACGCCATGCCGGCCTGGATCCGACGGACAGCGCTCGCCGATATTTTCGGCGTCAGCTTCGAGGCGCTGGAGGAAGATCCGCTCTACCAGGTGCTCGACAAGCTGCATCCACACCGCGCTGCCATCGAGACCGCACTGATCGAGCGGGAACGCCGCTTGTTCAACCTCGATCAAACGATCTATCTCTACGACCTCACCTCAACCTATTTCGAGGGGGCGTGCGCCCACAATCCGAAAGCCAAACTCGGGCATTCGCGTGATCACCGTTCCGATTGCAAGCAGCTCGTCGTCGGCCTCGTGCTCAATCGTGACGGTTTTGCCCTCACCCATGAAATCTTCGCCGGCAACACCCGCGATCACCTCACGCTCGGCACCATGATCGATCGTCTGCGCCAGCGTGTCGAGCTCAAGGAAGGCGCAACCGTCGTCGTCGATCGTGGCATGGCGTTCGACAGCAACCTCGCCGAGATCAAAGCGCGCAAGCTGCATTACATCGTTGCCAGCCGCCAGCCTGAACGCGATCGTTGGCTTGCCGAGTTCGAGGACACCGACGGCTTCACGCCGGTGCTGCGCGCGCCTTCGCCACTCAACCCAGCGCAGAAGAAGACAACGATCGAGGTGAAGGTCTGCGCTGATTCCGACGAGCAGACCTATGTCCTGTGTCGCAGTCAGCAACGGATCGCCAAGGATCGCGCCATCCGTTCCAAGCAGGAGGCGCGCCTACTCGCCGACATCGAAAAGCTCGCCCTGCGCGTCGCCAACAAACAGCTCGTCAAGCCGGAAAAGATCAACCAGGCTATCGGCCGATTACTCGAACGCTATCCCCGCGTGGCGCGCTACTACCGTCTCTCCCATGACGAAAAAACCGCAACCGTCGTTTCGACGTTCGATGCTGACAAACATTTAACCGCGGAAAACCTCGATGGCTGTTATCTGCTCAAGACCGATCGCAAGGACCTCTCCGCCGATGAGATCTGGCGCGTCTACACTTTGCTCACGCGCGCCGAGGATGCCTTCCGCGACATGAAGTCGCCGCTCGTCATCCGCCCAATCTTCCACCACAAGGAGCGGCGCACCGATTCACATATCTTTCTTTGTCTGTTGGCGTATCACCTGCTGACCGCAATCGAAAAAACTTTGCTCGACCAGGGCATCCACACCTCCTGGGCCAGCCTCCGTGACGCTCTCAAAACCCATCAGGTCTGCAGCGTCGTCCTTCCCACCAAAGACCACTCATGTCTGCGCATCCGCAAGGCCGCCACGCCAGAACCCGACGTCCAGCAGATCTATCGCAACCTCGCAATCTCCCCGAACGTCATCACCCCAAAG
>DATAPP010000144.1:0-42557 GCA_036265125.1 Pseudolabrys sp.
GAAATCGTGCGCCGAAAGGCCGACGCGCAACTCCGGCAAATTGAGACCGAGTTCGAGCCGCATCGGACGGCTCAACCACGGATCGCTGCGGGTATCGGGCGGCCAGGTGCCTTCGTTGAGGCCGCCGAGCACGAGCCGGTCTATGGTCAGGAGGCGCGCTTCCAATTCGCCCAAAATACTCACACGCGCGTCGAGCTTGATTGGCGGACGTACCTTGAACTCTCGCTGTTCAGCAATCGCGCGAAAGAGTTCGGGATAGTCTCGTTTGTCTACCGAAAGTCCGGCTGCGGAGTCGGTTTCGATAAGTCCTTCGAAAACGCGGGCAAGCATCGTGCCATCATGGTGGGAGAAGGCCGCGATTTCGCCTCTGGCATCTGCGCTCAACGCAGTGATTACATTGCGATGGCATGTTGCCAGCGCGGCAAGCGGCTGCCTATCCCCCCCAATTGTTTCCAGCGGAGCCAAAGCGGCGGCCAGCTTGCCGATGAGTGTGCCGGCGGCATTGAGATCGCTGGCGCTGATCAACCACCGCGGATCGCTGCGATGCAGCTCGTCCCGGTTATTGCGAAATGTTTTGAGCGCATGCTCAAGACCGTCTGTCCCAGGCCGGGGCCGAGGGCCGCGCAGTATCGCGCGCTCCAGCGCTGCAATCGCTGAACTATGTTCGTCGGGCGCCGCCTGTAGGCGGAGTAGAGGATGTTTGAGCAACGCCAGCAGCGGCACCGGCTCGAGCCCCCGCAGCGCGGTTTCCGCCACGAGGCGCGCGAAAATTCCGGCCGGCGTGTCGGCGAGCGCATCGCCACCGGAATCGTCGACCTCGAGCTGCCAGCGTTCGAGAGCGGCCACCACACGGCGGGCCAATGCGCGGTCGGGTGTCACAAGCGCAGCGGTCTTGTCCGGGGTCTCGACCGCTTCACGCAGGCAAACCGCGATGGCCAGCGCTTCCTCTTCCGCATTGGCGGTTTCGATGACGCGGATGCCGGCCATTGCCTTGTCCGCGGCGGCGGCGAATTCGGGGTCCCGGAGGCGGGTTTGCCAGCGATCTGTGGTCGCGGCCGGTCGCATTGCTTCCGACGCCAGCATCTCACGACCATGCGCGGTTGGGCCGCCGAGCTGCTTCACGGCATTGCGTGACATGCCGACGCGCGCAAGCAAGGCTTGCATGGCGAATTGCGGGTGCACGGCGGCCGGCGTGCTTTTATCATCTCCGCTGCTCGCGATCCCGCGCCATGACTCCTCGTCGAGTTCCGTGTCGAGCCCGGGCAGCACGACCGCGCCCTGCGGCAGCTGCGCGATGGCCGCGAGCAGCTTTGCGGTTGCCGGCATCGAGCCGGTGGAGCCGGCGGCGATCACAGGCTGATTGCTGCCGGCAAGGCGCCGCATCTCGGCCTCGATGAGGAGATCGCGTCGCGCGGCGGCGTCGATTTCTCCATGTTCGTTGAGGCGTTCCGGCCAATAGCTGCGCGCGATCTTGAGGAAATCGAGTGTGTATTGCCAATACGTGTCGAACTGGTCCGGCACCAGGCCATCGAGCCGCTGCCAGTCCACCTTGCGGGTAATGACGTCGTCGATCAGCCGGGCGAGATCGTCGGCAAGTGCAAGCGCTGCGGCCGGCGTGTTGGCAATCAGCGGCGCGCCTTGTTCGGGACGGATCGCAGCGGCCCAGCGCACGATCAGTTGCGCGAGCAGCAGCCGCCGGTCCAGCGGTTTGATTGCAGGCGGAAGCGCGAGGGTGTCTTCGGCGAGCTCTGCAGTCGCAGCGTCAGCGAAAATGATCTCGTCTTCGTCGTCGCCGAGCGCAACGATGCGTGGCAGGATCGCCGCGTGTCCCTTGAGCGCTGTCAGGAAGGCGTCGCGTGCCATGCGGCAGGCGCGCCGGGTTGGCAGATAGAGCGTGGCGCGCGCAAGCTCAAGCGGATCGCGCGAAGCCGGGAAGCCTTCGATCAGGCGGCCGTCGCGCAGCGCCTCGATCAGCTCCGGCAGGAAGCGCGCTGATGCCGGGATGTTAAAGACCTTGGGGATGGCGGCCATCGGCGAAGCATACAGAAGAATTCAGCCGGCGCTCGCCTTGATCGCGGCTTCCGCCAGGGCTATCGCCGCCGGCGTGCCGACATGCATCCAGACGCCCTCCATCCGGAGACCGTGCAGCCGACCCGTTTGCGCAGCGCGGTCGAACAACGTCGTCAGCGAAAGCTCTCCCGAAGGCGTATTTTTGAAAAGCGCGGGCGACAGGATGGCGGCTCCCGCATAGACAAAGGGTACAATTTCCTGCTCGGCGCGCTTGCGCAAGGTACCGTCCGGCGTCATCGCGAAATCGCCGCGTCCGGAATAGCCGATGCTGCCGGCCGCCGGTGCCAGCAAGAGAAGCGCGTCCATTGCGGCAGGATCGAAGATGTTTGCGAGCCGAGCGAGATTAGGCTTTACGCCATCGATCCAGATCGAGTCGGAGTTGACGTGGAAGAACGGCGCGTTTCCCAGCTCGGGAAGGGATTTCCTGACCCCGCCGCCGGTACCGAGCAGCAGCCCGCGTTCGTCGGAAATGACGACCTGCGGATGTTTTCGCTGTGCCAGGTGTTGCTGCATCTGGTCGGCGAAGTGATGAACATTGACGACGGCGCGTTCGACTCCGGTCCGGGCGAGCCGGTCCAGCACATGGTCGATGAGCGGTTTGCCGGCGACCTTCACCAGCGGCTTCGGAATTGTATCCGTGAGAGGACGCATGCGCGTGCCGAGCCCGGCCGCCAGAACCATGGCGTGGCGCGGAATGACTTGAGTTGACGATGCGGCCATGCATCAAACCTTCAATGGTGGCACATTGACGCGATACCAGGCCGCAAGCGGTGCAAGCGCGGGATGCGCCAGCGATCGCTGCAGATATGCCCATACCCGCGGGAGATGACGCAAGTATTGCGGCTTGTGATCGCGCCGTTCGAGCCGGGCGAAGATGCCAAGAATCTTTGATGCGCGCTGTGCGGCAAGCGTCGCATAGGCGCGTGCAAAAGCGGGTGCATCGAAGGCAGCATCGGCCGATCGTCGCGCGCGTGTGTATCGCGAAAGCAGGCCGATCTCCATCATTTCCGGTATGTCCACTCGTGCATCCTGCAACAGTGACGCGACGTCATAGGCCGCTGGCCCGATCACGGCATCCTGAAAGTCGAGCAGGCCGACGCGGGCGGTGCCCTCGCGCTCAGGCAACCAGAGAAGATTGGGCGAGTGGATATCGCGCAGCACCCAGGTCTGCCCACCGCTCGTCATCGGCAACAACGCGTCGCGCCAGAGCGTGCGGTAGGTATCGCGCTTGGCGTCGGAAACTCTGGTCTCGAGTTTGGGCAGATACCAGTCGACCAGCAATTCCACCTCGATCAGAAATGCGTCCATATCGTATCGGGGCAGCCGGTAATTAACCCCAGGCTCGACCGGCAGCACTTCCGGCAATTGCTCCTGGTGCAATTCAGCGAGCAGGTCGGTCGCCATCTCGTAGCGCGATTCAATTGGTGCAGTGGGGTCGCCACTGACGACGAGTTCGTCGCCGAGATCCTCTATCAGCAGCAGTCCGGCTTCGCGGTCAGCAGCGAAGATGGCCGGCGCAGAGAATCCGCGTCCACGCAAGGCAAGCGCCATGGCGACGAACGGGGTCACGTTTTCCGCCAGATGAGCGATCGCGCTATAGGGCTTGCCACCACGGACCGGCGGTCCGTCCGGTCGCTTTGGCGAATTCATCAGGATATATGTCGCGCCGTCGCGATTGAGCCGCTCGTAGCTGCGTGTCGAGGCATCGCCCTGGATGCGCCGGCGCTCGGCCCGGCCGAAGTCGGAACGTTCGAGAAAGCGACGAATCGCGAGAATGCGTTCTGCCCGCGGCGCGAAACGGCCGTAACCGGTGATGCGCACATTGCGCGCACCTGGTCCATTCTGTGGCTCCAGCGTCAAACCGATGTCGAGCCGATCGGCCGGCAGGAAACCGTTGGCACGATCCGGCCATTCCACGAGAGTGACGGCGCCCTCCGGCGCATCATCCAAGCCGAGCTCCGTCAACTCAGCTGATCCTGCGAGGCGGTAGAGATCAGCGTGGACAACGGTGAAGCGCGGCAACGCATAGCTTTGCGTCAGCGTGAACGTGGGGCTGGGTACTTCGACCGTCTCATCGCCGGCGAGATAGCGGATAAGAGCCCTGGCGAATGTGGTCTTGCCGGCACCGAGATCGCCGGACAACGTAATAACATCGCCTGGTTCAATGACGGCAGCGACATCCGTCATCAGCGAATATGTGGCGGCTTCGTCGGCGATCGCTGCCGTAAAGCTGTAGTCGCCGGAGCTGGTGGGAAGCATCGAATCATCCGCTGTATATCTGTTGTCTTATAAACGGATGACGTAGTCCCACGCCAGAATCCGCAAGCGCGTATACCACCGGATAAAGCTGATGTTTTACGCCGCCGTTTGCTTTGCAACGTGCTCGACCGGAAATACGCAAGTTACCGTTGTGCCTTGGCCGGGGGTCGAGTCGATCGTCACCGTTCCGCCGTGCAATTCGACGAAGGAGCGCACAAGCGAGAGCCCCAGACCCGGACCGCGGTGCTGTGAGCCCATGGAATCGGTTTCAAACCAGTCGAATACCTTGTCCCTCGTCTCCGGGGGGATTCCCGGCCCGTGATCGTTGACACTGAAAATCACAGCATCCGGCTGCCGCTCAGCCAGCAGCGCGACGGTTTCCCCGGCCGGCGAGAAGCCGACTGCGTTGGAAAGTAAATTGAACAAAATCTGCCGCAAGCGCCGCTCGTCGGCGGTAAAGCTGCCTATGGTGGCTGAGGTCCGGATGTCGAGCCTGATGCGATTCTTGATCAGTCGATCCTGGACGCCCTCCGCTGCAGCTTCCATGCTGGCGCGGATGTCGACATCACCCAGATTCAGCGTCATGGCGCCGGCGTCGATGGTGGCGAGATCGAGAATATTGTTGATGAGTGCCAGCAGTGCATTCGTCGAGGCTGTGATGTAGCCGAGATATTCGTCCTGTTTTTGCGTCAGCGAACCAAAACCCGGGTCGCCAAGCAAATTCGCAAAGCCGATAATGTTGGTGAGGGGTGAACGCAATTCATACGACACGTGATGCACGAAATCGATCTTGATCGAGTCGGCGGCTTCGAGCGCCTCGTTGCGCTCACGCAGCGCGCGCTCGACGTTCACGGTGTCGGTCCTGTCCTGGAACGTGACCAGGGTGGCGCCGTCAGGCAGGGGCATCGTGGTCAGGTCGAGCACGGCACCATCACGCCGCTCGATACGCGCAGTGATCGGCTCCCGGTTGTCGATGGCGGTCACTGAAGCGCGCAAATTCCGCCAGACCGCATTTTCGTCGTGCAATGCCTGGCACCACGCGGTCACCGCCTCGGCATGGGGATGCTGGTTCAGCGCGTCGTCGGACAATTTCCACATCCGCTGGAACGCCGGATTGTGCAGCCGGACGCGGCCATCGCTCCCGAACACGGCGACAGCTTCAGCCAGGTGATCGAGCGTTTCGCTCTGGACTTTGATGAGTGCATCGTAGCGGCGGTACATGTCCAGACGTTCGGTAACGTCATCATAGAGATACGTGACGCCGCCCTCCGGATTGGGCGTGGTGACAACGCGCAACGTACGACCGTCGGGCAAGTGCCACATATGCTCCTTAGGTTCGACCGCGCGGTACGCCTCGTACAGCTGTTGCTTCCACTGCCGGAAATCCTGCTCCTCCGGCAACTTGCGTTTGGTGCGTAACGTATCGAGCACCGCCGCATCTGTGGGGGTCTGGTCGAGAAAACCGCCGTCGAATTCGAATAGCGAGCGGAACGCGGCGTTGTAGAAAGTCAGTTTGCGGTCGACATTGAAGATAGCGACGCCGGTTGCCAGCTGATCGAGCAAGCGGCGATGTGCCTCGACCATGCGCGCCAGTTCGACGCGCATGGTTTCCATCTCGGTGCGATCGATCGCTATGCCCGAGCTGCCGGCGCCGCCCGGTGCATCAACGACCTCGAAAATACGGCGTTCGCCTGCCACGATCGCCGGCACTCGGCCTCCGAATGTTCCGCCTGCAAGGCGCGTGCGTGCGACGTCCGCGCGCACGGGCTGGTCGAGCAGTTCCAGCCGGCGCGCTACGGCATCAGCCGTGCTCTCTGCTTCCACTGCGCGCGCATAGGCCGAATTGACGAAGACGAGCTGGCCGGCATTGTCGCGCACCCAGACCGGCGTCGGGAGAGATTGGAACAGCGCCTTCATGGTTTCGACATCGTTCAACAACTGATCGTGCCGGGCAGCCAGATCGAGCAGCTCTTGCTCAATCCCGCTCACATCGCGGAGCCGCAGCACGGCGCGTCCTCCAACGGCGCGGCCTTCTGCTTCTATTGGACGCCCGTCGCGAGCGGTGAAGGCCAATGCGAAACCGCGGCCGTTATGACGTAAATCGTCTACCGCCTGTTCGATACGGCGTGCAGCGATCGCCTCAAGCCAGGTGCCGAACGCAAGCACTCGTTCGGGGTTGTTGCCCGGCGCCACCATGGTGATGTCGCCGAATATTTCCGGGTGTTCGGTGTTCGCCGCCCAGGTCACCAATATCTGCGGCTCCGACAGCAACAGCGTCTTGAGGCGATCGACGTCCGCCTGCAACGAGCTGATTTCGTCGCGCGCGCTGGTTTCAACGTGATCGGCAACGCGACGCAGCCGTAGCAGGACGACGCTCGTGAAAAGGCCCAAACCCAGCAAGGCAAGGACGAGCGTCAAGAGGGTGATTTCTTGTCCACGAAGCGCTGCCGTAGCGCGATGCAGCGCCTCGATCGCTGCCGCGCCAACGCGGACTTCGGCGTGAACGGCTGCGCCGGGCACGATCAGAAGATTCGCGATCACGCAGGCGGCGACGAATCCGTTTCGCCACGGACGCGAACGCAGCCTCTCGTTCGCCGTCCGGATTGTCTCCGGCATTCAGGCTTGCCCCAGGGATGCAGGCGGCGTCCGCCACGCCGTTCCCGCGAATCGGTCGACTTTACCCCCAAGGTGAATCATGCCGAAAGAGTCCAGATCGTGAACGCCTGTCACGCCGGCAGTGTTTTCGGCTATTTCAGTGCTTCGGCACACCTGATCATGTCGTCAACGTTGATGCGTCCCAGAGCGACAGAAACCGTCCGCTCCGTCTCGGCCAGCGCTGGCCGCAGGACGTCGTCGACCATCGTAGAATCCGCGAGAGGTAGCGGCTGGACGTCCTCGGCGGTCGTCGCTGCGCGCAAAATGTCGTCAGCCGAAATGCGGGCTCGCTCGCGGGCGAGCTCATAGCCGCCGTGCGGACCCCGGATTCCTTTGAGGATGCCGTCCCGCACCAGAGCTTGCAGGACCGGCTCGAGGTGGCGCGGCGGTAGCCGGTGACGGGCAGCCAACGCCTTGGCCGACACCGGGCGCGAACTGGCGTTGAGCGCGACGTCGATGACGGCAGCGATGGCAAGTACGCCCTTACGGGAGACCAAAGACATTAGCGCACCACTCACGGTAGCAACGAAAGGTGAGTGGTAATATGCTACGTCAGATTAAGCCGTCTAGCTACAAATGACGGAGGTGGTTTATCAACTTCCGGTTGAGCCAAATCCACCGTTCCCGCGTGTGGTTTGGTCGAGAGATGCGACTTCCAATATGTTTGCCTGCAAAACCGGCGCGATCACCATTTGCGCGATGCGCATTCCTCTTGTGACCGTAACCGGTTTCTCCCCAAGATTTATCAGCAGGACCTGGATCTCCCCCCGGTAATCAGCGTCGATCGTACCGGGCGCGTTGAGCACGGTGAGCCCATGGCGTGCTGCGAGGCCCGAACGTGGCCGCACCTGGGCTTCATATCCGCCGGCAAGAGCGATTGCGATCCCGGTTGGAACGAGCGCACGGGCCCCCGGCGCGATTGTGACTGGCGCAGTCGATGGAAGAGCGGCGAGCAGATCGAGCCCTGCGGCTGACGCGCTCTGATAGGACGGGAGCGGCAGGTCTTCGTAGTGGGGCAAGCGCTGGACCAGGACCTCGACCGAGGCTTTGTCCGCGACCGACTTCAGCCGAAGTTTTGCTACCATGGCAGTGCTCTTTCGGCCGATGCCGAAGGGCAGCCTAGCCGCAGTGCGATCAATCGAGAACCTTTGAGGCGCAAAATCCTCTGGTTATCCGATGCTATTTCGTAATCGCGTCGGCGATGCGCGCGACCAGCATGGCAGCCACTTCGTCCTTACCCTGCGTCGGCCAGGTTTCGACGCCGGACGCCCGAACGAGCGTGATGCTGTTACGATCACCACCCATGACGCCGGACTCCGCAGAAACGTCGTTCGCCAGAATCCAGTCACAGCCCTTTTTTGCGAGTTTAGCCCTTGCATTCGCGAGGAGATTCTCTGTCTCGGCGGCGAAACCAATCACGAGCTTCGGCCGTTGAGCTTTTCGTCTGGCGATCGTCGCAAGAATGTCGGGATTTTCGACGAGCGAGAGGTCCGGCGTTGTTTTGCCCGCTTGCTTCTTGAGCTTTTGTTCTCCGGCGTTGGCAACGCGCCAGTCGGCGACGGCAGCCGCGAAGATCGCAATATCGACCGGCAATGCTTGCTCGACGGATTTGAGCATGTCCCGCGCGGTTTCAACTTTGATGACCTTGACGCCTGACGGGTCGGGGACGTTAACCGGGCCGCTCACGAGCGTGACATCGGCGCCAGCAGCCGCAGCGGCCGCAGCGATGGCATGGCCTTGCTTGCCGGACGAGCGGTTGGCGATGTAGCGCACCGGATCGATGGGTTCGTGCGTTGGGCCAGACGTGACCAGAACACGTCTGCCTTGCAGTGACTGAGAGCTTTCGGCCTTCAGCAGGTTCTCGGCGGCGGCCACAATCTCCAGTGGCTCCGCCATACGGCCAAATCCGTGCTCACCGGCTTCCGCCATCTCGCCTTCATTTGGGCCCACGATGGCCGCTCCATCGGCGACAAGTTGCACCAGGTTACGCTGTGTTGCCTTGCTCGCCCACATGCGCGGGTTCATCGCCGGCGCCAACAGAATTTTTGTGGTTGTTGCCAGCAACACCGCTGTCGCAAGATCATCGGCATGGCCGCCGGCGAGTTTCGCCATCAGGTCGGCGGTTGCCGGGGCAATAACGATAAGGTCTGTTTCTCGCGCGAGGCGGATATGTCCCACGTCAAACTCGTCAGCCGGATCGAACAAATCGGTGAAGATGCGGTCCCCGACGAGTGCGCTTGCAGACAGCGGCGTCACGAATTGCTCGGCGGCTTTTGTCAGAATGCAGCGCACCGCAATGCCGCGCTCCTTCAGCCTGCGGATGAGATCGAGTGACTTGTAGGCGGCGATGCCGCCGCCGATGATCAGCAGGACGCGTTTGGTGCCCGCCTGCACGATCGGACGCGACACTGTGGCGCGGCCTTTTGCCGGCGGCGATCGCGGTTCGATCAATTCGGGGGCGGCACGTCCGGTCTCTTCAGTTGCCTCCCGCAGGATCGTGCGCACCTCGTCTTCGACCGAGCGTCCGCTTCTTGCGGCGCGCAGACGCAGCAGCTTCTTGAGCTTTTCATCGAGCTGGCGAACCGTAAGCGATGCCATGAAAACCCCTGTTGGCTAAAGAGCTTAACATAGCAATGATTGCACTGCAATCAATGCCATCATCGTAATTTCACGGTGCGGAATTTGGCCGTTGACGATGGAAAAAACCTCATGTATTTAACCGATCAGTTATTTAACTGGATGGTTTATAACGATGGCCGACCGTCTCAGCTCCACCTTCGCGGCTCTTGCCGACCCCACACGGCGCGCGATTCTCGCGCGGCTCGCGCTCGGCGAAACGTCTGTCCTGAAACTCGCAGAGCCGTTCGACATGAGCCTGCCTGCGATTTCGAAACATCTGAAGGTGCTGGAGCGCGCGGGCCTCATCACGCGGACCCGGGATGCGCAGATGCGGCCATGCCGCATCGACGTGCACGCGCTCAGGGAAGCCGATGATTGGCTCGAGGAATACCGCCGGCTTTGGGAAGAGCGTCTCAATCGCCTCGACGACTATCTGCTGACAATTCAGGCGCAGGGCAAGCACGGTAAGCAGGACAAACAGAACAAACGGGAGAAGCAACGTGGCCGTAAAAAGTAGCATCGACCTCGAACAGGATCCGCGCTCGATCATCGGCAAACGCGTGCTCGACGCGCCGCGCGCCCTGGTGTTCTCGGTGTGGACCGACCCTAAGCATCTGGCGCAATGGTGGGGACCGAACGGGTTCACCACCACAACGCATGCCTTTGACTTTCGGCCGGGCGGCGTGTGGCGCTTCGTCATGCACGGACCGGACGGTCGCGACTATCAGAACCGAATTACTTTCGACGAAATTACTCCGCCGGCACGCATCGTCTATCGGCACGACGACGCTGACGACGTCGAGCCGGTGCAATTCGCCACGACCGTGACTTTCGAAGATCTCGGCAACGGTCAAACGCTCCTGACCTGGCAGGGCATGTTCCCGTCGGCCGAAGAACGCGCGCGCGTCATGAGGGAATACGGCGCCGACAAAGGCCTGGTGCAGACCATGGCGCGCCTCGACGATTACGTTGTCACGATGTCGTCAGCAAGGAGTGTCTAGGTGGCCGGACAGTCAAGACAGCGCGCGCAACGCGTCACGCAGTTCATCGGGGCGACACCCGATTACCAGTTGATCGATCGAAGCGTGGGTCTCTCGCCAGAGCGGAAACGCCTTGGCGAGCAACGCGCGCCCCGCTGCCGTGATTGTCAGGCGACGGCTCCGTTTATCTTCCTTGTCGACCGAAACCTTCACCAGGCCGCGGCGTTCAAGGGGTTTGAGTGCCGCGGTCAGCGTGGTGCGGTCCATGGCAAGCAACTCCGCGACGGCGCCAATGGTCGGCGGTTTCGGCCGGTTCAGCGACATCAAAAGCGAAAACTGCCCATGCGTGAGATCGAGCGGACGGAACACGGCGTCAAAACGTCGCGCCAACCCGCGCGCCGCCCGCTGCACGTGCAGACACAGGCAGTTGTCACGCACCAGATGGGTGGCGGAAAGAGGTAATTCGCGGCGGGTTGACATGGTCTATATTATGTTGATATCAACCTATTTGTCAATGACGGGAACTTGAGGAGGACGAGTTATGCAAGTTCAATCCTATTTGTTCTTCGATGGCCGCTGTGATGAGGCGATCGAGTTCTACAAAAAAACGCTTGGCGCCAACGTCGACACGCTGATGCGGTGGAAGGACAGCCCCGACAAATCGATGTGTTCGCCCGGTAACGAGAACAAAGTGATGCACGCGTCGCTCACGATCGGCGAGACCAGGGTCATGGCGTCCGACGGGCGCAACACCGGCAATCCAAAATTCGACGGCTTCGCGCTTTCGGTGAACGCCAAGGACGAAGTCGACGCCGACAGGCTTTTCAACGGACTCTCCACCGGCGGAAAAGTCGTAATGCCGCTCGGCAAGACGTTCTTTGCGTCCCGCTTCGGGATGACGCAGGACAAATTCGGCGTGAACTGGATGGTTATCGTCGAACCAAACTGAGCGCGGGGAGAGAAGAATGCAGGCGATGGTCCAGACAAGTGAGACATCAAACGCGGTGCTGTGGACAGGCCGCATCATGAGCGGCCTCGTTATCGCTTTTATGCTGCTGGACGGCGCCATGAAACTCGTGCCGCTGGACGTTGTCGTTACGACGTCGGAGCAAATGGGCATTCCCGGTAGCCTCGCGCGTACGCTTGGGATTATCGGTCTCATTTGCACCATACTCTACGCCGTGCCGCGAACATCCGTGCTCGGCGTCATCCTGTTGACCGGCTATCTCGGCGGAGCGATCGCAAGCCATCTGCGGCTCGGCGATCCGATCTTCACGCACACATTGTTCGGGCTCTACCTCGGCCTGCTGGCCTGGGGCGGCCTCTATCTGCGCGACGCCCGACTGCGCGCCCTCATTCCGCTGCGCGCGGACTAGCCACAATCCAAACCTGCAACGCCAATTGAGTAGGAGTGTCCCATGGTCACGACGAAAAGCCCCGACTTTGTCATCTCGCGTGTGCTCGATGCGCCGCGCGAGCTGGTGTGGAAGTGCTTCACCGATCCGGAGCGCATGAAGCAATGGTGGGGACCGAAGGGTTTCATCGTGATCGCTTCGAAAATGAATTTGCGGGTGGGCGGGACTTATCACTACGGCATGAAGGCGCCGAACGGCGCCCCGATGTGGGGCAGGTTCGTCTATCGCGAGATCGTGCCGCCTGAACGGCTGGTTTTCATCAATTCATTCTCGGATGAGAAAGGTGGCATCACCCGCCATCCCGGGGACCCTACCTGGCCGTTGGAAATGCTGTCGACATTCAGCTTCGAGGAAGTTGCCGGCGGGAAGACCAAGTTCACCGTCCGCTGGACCACGCACAACGCGAGCGCCGAAGAGGAGAAAACTTTCGACAGCGGCCGCAATAGCATGACGCAAGGCTGGAATGGCACCATTGAGCAGCTCGAAGCCTATCTCGCCAGAGCGAAGTAACCACGCGAACGGAGGACATCATGGCACTCGCCAAGCACAAGATCACGCCGTGCCTGTGGTTCGATACCCAGGCCGAAGAAGCCGCCAAGTTCTATTGCTCAATCTTCAAGGACTCCAGGATTGGCAAGGTCAGCCGCTACACCAAAGCCGGACAGGAGGTTCACCACAAGCCGCCCGGTTCGGTGATGGTGGTCGAATTCGAAATCGAGGGGCAGACATTCACGGCCTTGAACGGCGGCCCGAACTTCACATTCAACGAGGCGATTTCATTGCAGGTGCGATGCGAGACGCAGGCCGAGGTCGATTATTTCTGGGGCGAGCTCTCGCAAGGTGGCCAGGAGGGTCCCTGCGGCTGGCTGAAGGACAAGTACGGCCTGTCGTGGCAGGTCGTGCCGGCGGCGATACCTCAAATGATGACGGATCCGGATCCAACGAAATCCGAACGTGTCATGAACGCTTTCCTGAAAATGAAGAAACTCGACATCGCGGCAATCGAGCGCGCCTATGAAGGACGACCGCAATGACTGCCACCGCAAAAACAGCGCCGTATGGCGAAGCGAGCGTTACTCTGACCCGCGTATTCAACGCGCCGCGCGCTCTGGTGTGGAAAGCCTGGACTGATTCAAAGATGATGGCGCAGTGGTTTGGGCCGCGCGGATTCACCAACCCTGTTTGCGAGCTCGACGTGCGGGTCGGCGGCAGCTTGTACATCGTGATGCGCGGGCCGGACCGCATCGACTATCCGATGAAAGGTGTGTTCCGCGAAGTGTCGGCGCCCGAGCGGCTCGTCTTCACCAACATCGCGATCGACAGAGGGCAATCATCTGCTCGAGGGCGAGACCACAGTCACGTTTTCGGAGAAAGGCGGCAAGACCACCCTCATTTTGGAAACCCATGCCGTTGGCCTTGTACCCATTGCGCCGCAAATGCTTGCGGGAATGGAAGCAGGCTGGACCCAGAGCATCGATAAACTGCAAGAGCTGGTCGAGCGCTAGAAACGCAGATGCAGGAGACCCAAAATGCAGCCGCATAAAGTGGTATCGCGAGATGAGTGGCTGGCGGCCCGCAAAGCCCATTTGAAAAACGAGAAGGCGCTCACCCACATGCGTGATCTCGTGAGTGCCGAGCGTCGGGCATTGCCCTGGGTGAAAGTCGACAAGAAATACGTCTTCGACTCCATCGGAGGCAAGAAGACGCTCGCGGAGCTATTTGGCACGAATGACCAGCTGATCATCCATCATTTCATGTGGCGGTCGGATTTGGGCCAGGGCTGTACGAGCTGCTCATTGGAGGCCGATCACGCGGAAGGCGCAATCGTGCATCTTCAGAATCATGGCGTCACTTATGTGAGGGTGTCGCGCGCGCCGATCGCCGAACTCGAGGCCTACAGGAAGCGCATGGGATGGACCGCTCAATGGGTGTCATCGCTCGGCAGCGATTTCAACTTCGACTATCACGTGTCGTTCACAAAGGACGATCTGGCGAAAGGTGAGGTCTATTACAACTATCAAATGATAAAAGATGGCTTTGATGAGCTGCCAGGGCTCAGCGTCTTCTGCAGGAATGACGCCGGCGAGGTCTTCCACACGTATTCAAGCTACGCGCGGGGCAACGAGGAGGTGAACGCCGTTTTCGTTTACCTCGATATCACCCCGAAAGGCCGCAATGAAATCGAGATCATGGATTGGGTGAAGCGTCACGATGAGTATGACGCCGCAGAAAAGCCGGCCAATTGCTGTCATCCGGCAGATATGCGCAGCGCCAGCGCCTGAATGCGCGCTTCAAGGCGGGTCACACCAGCATCCAGGCAATCCAAAAAAGCAGCGCTGCGATCACCCATAGTGCGATCGCGGTCCAGCGATTGCGCCGCGCTTCTGCAGCGCCGATAGCGGCAACCGTCTCTGGCGAAAGCACCAGACCGTCACGCGTGATGTCGTCGAACTGGTCGAGCAGTGTTCCGGCGCGCATGAGCAGACCCGGCACCTGGCCGAAGAACCGGCCGATTTGCCCGGCACCTTCGACTGCGTCCTCAAGCCGGCCGGCTGGACCGAGATTGCGCGCGATCCACTCACGCACCACAGGATCAGCGGTGGTCCACATGTCAAGCTTGGGATCGAGCGAACGGGCAACGCCCTCCACGACGACCATGGTCTTTTGCAAAAGAAGTAGCTCGGGACGCGTGCGCATGTCGAAGAGGCCGGTTACTTCGAACAGCAGCATCAACAGTTTCGCCATCGAGATGTCTTCGGCAGCGCGATTGTGAATCGGCTCGCCGATCGCACGGATGGCCTGCGCGAAGCTCTCCACCGAATGATGCCGCGGCACGTACCCGGCGTCGAAATGCACCTGCGCCGTTCGGTGATAGTCGCGGGTGATAAAGCCCAGCAGAATTTCAGCCAGAAATTGCCGCTCCTTGGAGCCAAGCCTCCCCATGATGCCGAAGTCCACGGCCACCAGCCTGCCGTCGTCATCGACGAACAGGTTACCGGGATGCATGTCGGCGTGAAAAAAGCCGTCGCGGAGAGCGTGCCGAAGAAAGCTCTGGATGACATTGCGGCCGAGCTTCGCCAGATCGAAGCCCTTCGCTTCCAGCGCGCCGTGGTCGCTGAGTCGAACGCCGTCGATCCACTCCAGCGTCAGCACCTCGCGCGCGGTGCGATCCCAATCGACCGTTGGCACGCGGAAGTCGACATCCTCGCGCGTATTCTCAGCCATCTCGGAAGCCGCCGCCGCTTCCAGACGGAAATCCATTTCGATTGAAACCGACCGGGCAAGCGTCGAAACGACTTCGATGAGGCGGAGCCGCTGGGCTTCAGGTGAGAAGGCCTCCGCCTTGCGTGCGGCAAAAAAGAAAGCATCAAGATCAGATTTGAAACGGCGTTCAATTCCGGGCCGGAGAACTTTTACGGCCACCGGTTTGCGCGCGCCGTTCACTTCGATTTCCGCGCGATGCACCTGCGCGATGGAGGCGGCGGCCACCGCTGGTCCGAAATTTGTGTAGACCGCGGAGAGTGGCTTACCAAACGCGGCCGCAACCATCGCCTCCGCTTCCTTTTGCGGAAATGGCGCCATCTTATCTTGCAGACTTTCCAGGTCGCGCGCGATCTTCGTTCCGACCACGTCCTGCCGAGTCGCGAGGAACTGGCCGAGCTTGACGTAGGTGGGTCCGAGCCTGGTCAGTGCCGCAGACAGCCTGCTTTCACCGCCTTTTGTGCTGGGCCGCTCAAAGAGGCGAGCGAAGGCGATTGCAGTCTTGGCAGGCAACGGCAAAGGTCGCGTATCGACCAGCGCAAACACGCCCTCGCGCGCGAACACGAAGCCGGCGCGCGCAAGACGGAGCGAATGCGAGATGGCAGCGATCACAATCGCCAACCCGAGTGAAGCGCCACCACGCCGCCCGTCATGGGCGTGAATGACACCCGGCGGAAGCCAGCGGCTTTGATCATCGTCGCGAAGAGTTTCGGTTTGGGAAACTTCCGGATGGATTCGACCAGATATTGGTATGCGTCGCGGTCGCCGGCTACGGCGTCGCCAATGCGCGGAATCACCTGAAACGAATAAAGCTCGTAAAGCGCGTCGAGGCCCGGCACGTCGACCGACGAAAATTCGAGACACAAGAATCGGCCGCCGAGCTTGAGTACGCGATGGGCTTGCGCAATCGCCCGCTCGATGCGCGGCACGTTGCGGATTCCGAAGGCTATGGTCACGCAATCGAAGCTGCGATCAGGATAAGCGAGCTCTTCGGCATTGCCTTGCTCGAAGGTGACAATGCCATCAAGGCCGCGCTCGGCCCCGCGTTCCTGACCCACGGCAAGCATATCGGGATTGATATCGCACACGACGATGCGCGTCCCGGAGCCGCCGGCCTGTGCAATCCGGAAAGCGACGTCGCCGGTGCCGCCGGCCAGATCGAGCACCGCAAATTCGCGCGCGCTTTTCGGCGGGTTGACTGCCGTCACTAGGGTGTCCTTCCACGCCCGGTGCAGGCCCCCGGACATCAGGTCATTCATCAGGTCGTACCGGCGCGCGACTGAGCGGAAAACGTCATCCACCCGCCCCTGCTTGTCGGCGAGCGGGACGTTCTCATAACCGAAGTGGGTGTGGTCGCCGCCGCGGGCCATGGCCAATAGTCCTTTTCGGGCAGGACCATAGCGCGGGTGGCCCGAGCGCGCTATCTGTCAACGCGGGAGCGGTTAATCATGCCCGAACTGCCTGAAGTCGAGACCGTGCGCCGTGGCTTGGCGCCCGTTATGGAAGGTCAGCGCTTTGCGAACGTCGAGGTGCGGCGTGGTGATCTGCGCTGGCCGCTGCCGAAGGGGTTTGCCCGGACGCTGCGCGGCAAGACGGTCGAGGGGCTTGGGCGTCGCGCAAAGTATCTGCTGGCGGATCTCTCGTCAGGCGACGTATTGCTGATGCATCTGGGCATGTCCGGTTCATTTCGTGTCGGCAAGGACAGTGCGCCCGGAAAATATTATCACGAGCGTTCAAAGAGCACCGCGCACGATCACGTGGTTTTTCATATGTCGAATGGTGCGACGGTCACTTTCAACGATCCGCGCCGCTTTGGCTCCATGAAGCTCGTGCGACGTTCCGAACTCGCGGATGAGCCGTTGCTTCGCGCGCTCGGGCCGGAGCCATTGGGAAATGAATTCGACGCGGCGATGCTGGCAAAGGCCTGCGCGGGAAAAAAGACCTCTCTCAAGGCGGCGCTGAGCGACCAACGTGTTGTTGCAGGTCTCGGCAACATTTATGTCTGCGAGGCGCTGTTTCGCGCCGGGCT
This sequence comes from Pseudolabrys sp., assembly GCA_036265125.1. Taxonomy (GTDB): domain Bacteria; phylum Pseudomonadota; class Alphaproteobacteria; order Rhizobiales; family Xanthobacteraceae; genus Pseudolabrys. The sequence continues at coordinate 17,289 of DATAPP010000144.1, forward strand.
TTCGCCGAAACGGCAAGCCTCGACCGTTGCCGATCGTCAAGGCAGGCCCAACGAACGCGCCCAGAGACTGGTGGATGCCATCAGGGCGGTGCTCATGGATGCAATTGAAGCGGGGGGCTCGTCATTGCGGGATCATCGCCGGGCCGACGGATCACTCGGCGATTTCCAGCACAGCTTCCAGGTTTATGATCGCGAAGGTGCCCCTTGTCCGTCCTGCAAGGGCAAGATCAAACGCATTGTCCAGGCCGGCCGTTCGACCTTCTATTGCCCCTCATGCCAGAAGTAGGCCACGTTATATCCTCTGAACGCCGGGATTGATGACATGAGCAAGCTTGGCCTGATCGCTGTGACGCTCGCGGCTGCCGTGGCCGCCGCGTCAGCCGCCGATTACCCGGACCGTCCAATCCGCTTCATCGTTCCGCAAGCCGCAGGCAGCGCAACCGATACAGTCGCCCGCATCCTTGCGGCCGAACTGACGAAGGAACTTGGCCAGCAGGTTATCGTCGACGACCGCCCGGGCGGCGCGCTCACCATTGGTCTCGACCTGGTCGCGAAGTCGCCGCCCGACGGATACACCATCGGGATGGGTCCGATCGGCGCGCTCGCCATTACCCGGCACATGGTGGCGAAACTGCCGTACAACATTGAACGCGACTTTCAACCGATCGCATTGATCGCGCGCGGACATTTGTTGCTCGCGGTATCGCCGAAATTGCCGGTCAATTCGGTGAAGGAGCTGATTGACTACGCCAGAAAGAACCCCGGCAAGCTCACAAACGCTTCATCCAGCAACGGCTCGCCCGGCCACGTCGGCGGGGAATTGTTCAAATACATGACCGCGACCGAGATCGTGCACGTACCATATCGCGGGGGTGCGCCGGCGATCACCGATCTGATCGCCGGTCATGTCGACATCATGTTTGAGAGCCTGCAGTCGATCGCGGCTTTCGCGCGCGATGGCAAGGTGCGCGCGCTGGGTGTCAGCGGCGCGGCGCGGTCGCCGGCGTTTCCGGAGCTTCCGACAATTGCCGAAGCTGGTGTGCCCGGATATCTGGCGCCAACCTGGACCGGCGTGATCGCGCCGGCCGGCATGCCGCGGCCGATCGTGGACAGGCTCAACGCCGCGATCAACAAGGCGCTGGCATCGGAAGCATTCAAGGAGAAATTTGCCAAAATCGGCGACGAGCCGGCGGGAGGAACACCGGAGGAATTTGCCGCGACTATCAAAGCCGATTCAGCCAAATGGGAAGAAGTCGTGCGACGTTCCGGCGCAAGGCTCGATTGATCCGGACCAATTCAGGGACCTGTTCATGACGTACCAGAATATTCTAGTCGAAACGCAGGGCCGGGTCGGCATTATCCGCCTTCACCGCCCCCAGGCGCTCAATGCACTCAACAAGGCACTCATCGCCGAACTCACACAGGCGATCGAGACCTTTGATGCCGATGAAAAGATCGGCTGCATGCTCATCACCGGCAACGACAAGGCTTTCGCCGCGGGCGCGGACATCAAGGAAATGGCTGACATGCCGTTTATCGATGCCTATCTCGGTGATTTTGTTTCAAACTGGAACGTCGCGGCCCGCGCGCGCAAACCGATCGTGGCTGCGGTCGCGGGATTTGCGCTTGGCGGGGGCTGCGAACTGGCCATGCAGTGCGACATCGTGATTGCCGCAGATACGGCCAAGTTCGGTCAGCCTGAGATCAAGCTTGGCGTTATTCCCGGCATCGGCGGGACGCAGCGGCTCGCGCGTGCTGTCGGAAAGGCCAAGGCCATGGATTTGATCTTGACCGGACGGATGATGGATGCAGCGGAAGCCGAGAAATCCGGTCTGGTGGCGCGTCTGGTACCGCCCGAGAAGTTGATGGACGAAGCCATGAAAGTCGCTGAAACCATCGCTAACATGTCGCTGCCATCGGTGCTGGCGGGCAAGGAAGCCGTCAACCGTGCATTCGAAGGCGGGCTCTCGGAAGGCATGGCCTTCGAGCGGCGCATTTTTCATTCGCTGTTCGCCACGGAAGATCAGAAGGAAGGCATGAAGGCGTTTATCGAGAAGCGGACGCCGAAATGGAAAAACAAATAGTTATTTCCGCACGCAAATAACTCTTACGACTGCCGTTCTGGCATCGCTGCCGTCCGTCGCCAACACAACATCGTGTGCAGCGAGAAAGCCGCGGATGGTCGTCGCGGTGACGAGCCGCACCGGCTGCGCAATCAACTCGGTGCTGGCAAGCGCGAAATTCTGCATCTGCATCATGCCGAGGAATCGCCCTTGCGCATCGACCGCGGCCGCGCCGGTAAAACCTGCCATGGGTACCGGCTGCCGCAGTTCGATCGCATTGCTTTCGGCCAGCCGCGCCTTGATCTCGGTCAGTTTCTTGGTGCCGTTCTGTTCTTTTGGGTCCGGAATGCCGACAAGGGTCACATCGCCCTTCTTGAATGGATCCGCGGCGAGCGCGAGTGGAGATACGTTATGTGTGCCGTAAACACGCAGCAGAGCCAGACCACTATCCTTGTCTTCGGCAACCTGTTCGGCATCGCCAAGTCCGGCGGCGACGATGACCTGGCATCCAGCCGCGAGTTTGCGATCGGTGATAATATGACCGCTCTTGCTTACGATCAGGCCGTTGCCATATTCGACCGGTTTCGCCATGGCCGCGAACGGCGAACTGCGCTCGGGGAACGGCGAAAATGCACTCACCATCGCCGTTGTCACCGGCGCGACAATCGTTTCCATCATTTGATCAAACAACAACGTAAAGCCGCGGATCTCGCCGTCGCGCACATATGCACGGACGGAGAAATTCTTCAGACCCTGCATGCCGCCGATAAAGAAGCTGTCGTCGCGCAATGCGCTGGAATCGACTTTGCGGGTGGCCGGCTCCTTCTTCTGTTGATCGAACAATGCGGCCAGCGTGAGCTCCGTAGTCTTGATACGGAACGTTTCAACCTGCACATCGCCGTGTGGGGACGAATAGCGCGTACCGCGCGCGGCCTCGCGCACTTGCGTCACCAATTTGGCAGGCAGGCCAAGACGCACGCCTGTTGACGGATCGGTCACGATTGTCCAGCCGAATTCGTCCTCGTGTGTTTTGGCGGCTGCGAGCAGATTGGCACGTTCGACGGAGGTCAGGATTCCCGTGATTTTCGCTTTTGCGCGTTTTTGAAAATTTCTGACGGCTGAAAGAAAAGGGTCTTCGCCGCCAATCGAACCGGTGTAATCACCCGACCACAGCAGTGCCGACTGGATTTTCACACGCTCGCTGTCAGATAGTCCGGCGGACGTCTCCACGGTCGATTCTGTTCCAACAGAGTCGGCCTTCAGGGCGGCGGTCTTTGCAACGGCGGTTACCGGAGCAGCAATCCTTGGTGCGGCGATCTTCGGCGCGGCGCGGCGATGCGCAGGCTTCGCCTTCTCGGTCGGCTGCGTGGTTGCGGGTATGAGGCCAGGCGATTCCTGTGTCAGCGCCGGAACGACGCCGAGCAGAAGCGCGAGCATCACAGTGGAGCCACCCAAGCGCATCGTGTTAACGCCGCTCCTATTGTATTTTTGCGTGCACCTTAGCCGATGGACGCGAGCGTGCAAGGCTGGCTGGGGACTTCTCCATGGAGTCAAAATGGAGTCAGAGGGCGTTCACCGCGGATCGCGTCGCATTTACCGGCATCCGGCGCCTTCAGGTGCCGGGTTCACATTCTTTCGCGTCATGCGCTAGGTTAACCTTGATGCTCGATTCCGAAGAACTCGAACGCTATGCCCGCCACATCGTGCTGCGCGAAGTGGGGGGACCGGGCCAGGCCAAACTCAAGGCCGCGCGCGCGCTGGTCGTCGGCGCCGGCGGCCTCGGGGCGCCGGTTCTGCTTTACCTTGCCGCTGCCGGAGTCGGCACGCTTGGTGTCGTCGACGATGACGACGTATCGCTGTCGAATCTGCAACGCCAGGTGATCTTCGCGACCGATGATATTGGCAAACCAAAGGTTGAGCGCGCCGGCGATGCGGTGAAGGGACTCAATCCGCATGTGAATGTCGAGACACATCGCGTACGGCTCACCGCTGTCAACGCCCTCGATCTGATCGCACGCTACGACGTCGTGGCTGACGGCTCCGACAATTTCGTCACCCGTTATCTCGTCGCGGATGCCTGTTACTTTGCGCGAAAACCTCTCGTCACCGCCGCGGTCGGCACCTTCGATGGTTCGCTGACCTCAATCCGCGCGCATGAAACACGGGCTGACGGTACGCGCAATCCGACTTATCGCTGCCTGTTTCCCGAGCCGCCGCCGGAGGGCACCATACCTCCCTGCGCGGAAGCCGGAATACTCGGCGCACTGCCGGGGGTGCTCGGCTCGCTGATGGCATTGGAGGTCATTCGCGAGATTGTGGGCTTCGGTGAAGGCCTGGTCGGCCGCCTTCTTATGATCGATGCCCGCTCGATGCGGTTCGAGACGCTGACTTATGCGTGGGATCCGAACAATCCACTGAGCGGAAACACACCGACGATCCGCGACCTGTCACAGCATCGACGGTAGCACCCGATCCGGTGGTCGATGGCCATCCATGAAGGTCTTGATGTTGATGATGACCTTCTCGCCCATATCGAGGCGCCCTTCGATCGTCGCTGAGCCGGTGTGCGGCAGCAAGACGACAGAGCCCGTGCGGGCGAGCTTGACCAACTTTGGATTGACGGCCGGCTCATGCTCGAACACGTCGAGCCCGGCACCGGCAATCTCATTTGACTCGATCAGGCGGGCGAGGGCGTTCTCGTCAATGACCTCGCCGCGCGACGTATTGACGATATAGGCCTCTGACCGCAGCATCTTGAGACGGCGCGCCGAGAGCAGATGGTATGTCGCTGGCGTGTGCGGGCAATTCACCGACACGATGTCCATGCGCGCAAGCATTTGATCGAGGCTTTCCCAATAAGTGGCGTCAAGTTCCTCCTCGATCTTGGGCGCGACCCGGCGGCGGTTGTGATAGTGGATCTGCAGGCCAAATGCGCGCGCTCGACGCGCGACGGCCTGCCCGATGCGCCCCATGCCGATAATCCCGAGGCGCTTGCCCCAAATGCGATGACCGAGCATCCAGGTCGGCGACCAGCCGGTCCAGTCCTTGTCGGTGGTCAGGACATGCGAGCCTTCCACCAGTCGGCGCGGTACTGCCAGGATCAGCGCCATGGTCATGTCGGCGGTGTCCTCGGTCAGCACCCCAGGCGTATTGGTGACGGTAATGCCGCGCTGAACCGCGCTCGCGACGTCTATATTGTCGACGCCGTTGCCAAAATTCGCGATGAGCTTGAGCTGCTCGCCCGATTTGCCGAGCACCGAGGCGTCTATCCGGTCGGTGACGGTGGGTACGAGAACGTCGGCAATTTTCACCGCCTCGGCCAGCTGACCTTGCGTCATCGGCTGGTCGTCGGCGTTGAGCCGGGTATCGAAAAGTTCCCGCATCCGCAGCTCGATAGCATCGGGCAGCTTACGCGTCACAATGACCAGCGGCTTCTTGCTCTTCGCCATCTGCCCTCAACCGCGGCAACTGGCGGCGATACCGCCAGGAAGCGCCGATTTAGCTCTCATTAACCGCGCTCGCCCACACTGCGAGTCATGCGATATCCGTTCTTTTTTCCTACCAGATGGCCGTGACAACACAAAGCTTCCGGTCCGCCCTCGGCGGCCTCGTATTGGCAGCTGGTATCGGGGCAACGGCCCCGGCATGGTCTGCCGGGGACGTCCTCACCGGCTCGATAACCGGCTCTGTAAGCGGCTTTCCGATCCCGCGTTTCGTGAGCCTCAAGTCCGACCGCGTCAATGCCAGGTCCGGCCCGAACAAGGATCAGGACGTGCGGTGGGTCTATACCCACGTGGGCATGCCGGTTGAAATTACTGCTGAATTCGAGAACTGGCGTCGCATTCGTGACTGGGAAGGCGCGGAAGGCTGGGTCTATCACTCTCTTTTGTCGGGCAGGCGAATGGCCGTGGTGGTGCCGAAGACGAAAGACGAGCTGGTCCCGCTTTACGAAAGCGCGGACCTCAAATCGGCCGTGTCAGCCCGGTTGCAATCCGGTGTGCTCGGTACGCTCAGGTCCTGCGACGGCAGCTGGTGCCAGTTCAGCGGTAAAGGTTTCGACGGATATGTCCGGCAGGAGCGGCTATGGGGCGCTTATCCGAATGAGAAAGTGGAATAATTTCTTGATATAGCCGGCTGTCCCGGCCGGCTAGAGCGAGGCTGCTCCGCCTAAGCAAATGCCCGGCGCAAGGCCGGGCACAAAAAGGGCATCCTTCTTACAGCGCCGCTAGCTCTTTCGCCGCAGCCGGACGACAACGTCAACGCGCGCGATCTCGAAACCTTCTGGAGGTGTCGGTGTTTTCCCGACGGTCACTTCCGCATCCGGAATGTCAAACACCTCATCCTCGCCCTCGACGAAGAAATGATGGTGCGCCGTTACATTTGTGTCGAAATAGGCTTTCGAGCCGTCGACGGCGACTTGTCGCAGGAGCCCAACTTCCGTGAATTGATGCAGCGTGTTGTAGATGGTTGCCAGCGACACCGGGACTTTCGCACGGGTCGCTTCTTCATAAAGCATTTCGGCGGTGAGGTGACGATCACCTTTGCCGAACAGGATCCAACCCAGCGCCATGCGCTGTCGGGTCGGACGCAAACCGACCTGGCGCAACATGGCCTTGACGTCGTGCCATGGGCACCCGGTGAGAGCCGACCGATCAGGTGAGTGCTCGGCGGTGGCTTTCAACTGCGGCAGCACCAAGGTACGTGTCAGTGTCATTATATTCGCGCCTAAAAAGCCCGCCCCAACCAGGAGCCGGCAATAAACTGTTTCATTCACAACATATACGAAATTGACCTATCCGATGCAACCGCCTCCCAACTGAAGGAAAGGCCGAAATGTCGCGTATTTTCAGCGAGGAACACGTGTATCCCGCCATCTTTGCCCGCTAGCTTTGGTGTGTTACCTACTTGGCATGGGAATTCAGCCAAGCCCGATGCATGGGGACGCAGCGCCGATGAATACGCGCCGGCATAGCTTCGAATACGAAGACTTGCTTGCGTGCGGCCGTGGCGAACTATTCGGGTCTGGCAACGCACAGTTGCCATTGCCGCCAATGCTGATGTTCGATCGCATCGCCGAAATCAGCGAGGAAGGCGGTGCGCATGGCAAGGGACTGATCCGGGCCGAGCTCGACGTGAAGGCGGATCTCTGGTTTTTCCTCTGTCACTTCAAGGGCGACCCGGTGATGCCGGGATGCCTTGGCCTCGATGCTTTGTGGCAGCTCGTTGGCTTCTTTCTCGGCTGGTTGGGCGCGCCGGGCAAGGGCAGGGCTCTCGGGTTGGGCGAGCTCAAGTTTTCCGGCCAGGTGTTGCCGACCGTGAAGAAGGTTATCTATGGCATCGATATCAAACGGGTCATGCGTTCGAAACTGGTGTTGGGCGTTGCCGACGGTTGGCTCTCGGCAGACGGCAACGTGATCTACCGCGCCAGCGATCTCAAAGTTGGCCTGTTTAAACAGGACGAGGCGTTGCAGCCCAGCGGCGCTTGAACCCGGCGGAGGGCCTTGCCGAATTGGCTCGGCCGGCCAATCTGTAAGCCATCAGCTTTAATCGCGGCCAACGTTTAGGGAAAATACGACTATGCGACGGGTCGTCGTCACCGGAATGGGCATCGTCTCTTCCATCGGAAACAATACGCAGGAAGTCCTGGCGAGTCTGCGTGAGGCCAAATCCGGCATCAGCCGCGCCGAGGAATTCGCCAAGCTCGGGTTTCGCTGCCAGGTTCAAGGCGCGCCAACTCTCAATCCGGCCGAGTCGGTCGATCGCCGCGCGATGCGATTCCTGGGCGCTGGTGCGGCGTGGAATCACGTGGCCATGGAGCAGGCGATTCGCGATTCAGGTGTCGAGGAAAAGGATATTTCGAACGAACGCACCGGCATCGTCATGGGATCGGGCGGACCGTCGGCGCGCGCCATCGTCGATGCCGCCGACATCACCCGTGAAAAAGGACCAAAACGTGTGGGCCCATTCGCGGTGCCGAAGGCGATGTCGTCGACCGCGTCTGCGACGCTTGCCACCTGGTTCAAGATCAAGGGCGTGAACTACTCGATCTCCTCGGCGTGCGCGACATCCAACCATTGCATCGGAAATGCTGCCGAGCTGATCCAGTGGGGCAAGCAGGACATGATCTTCGCCGGCGGCTGCGAGGAGCTGGACTGGACACTGTCCGTGCTGTTCGACGCCATGGGTGCGATGTCGTCAAAATATAACGACACGCCGCAGAAGGCTTCGCGTGCCTATGACCGGGACCGCGACGGGTTCGTTATCGCCGGCGGCGCCGGGGTGCTGGTCCTGGAAGAACTCGAACGCGCAAAAGCCCGCGGCGCCAAAATTTATGCCGAGGTCGTCGGCTACGGAGCGACGTCGGATGGCTATGACATGGTGGCCCCATCCGGCGAGGGCGCAGTGCGCTGCATGAAGATGGCGCTGGAAAATGTCAAAGCGCCGATCGACTACATCAATCCGCACGCCACATCGACGCCGATCGGCGATATAAAGGAAATCGAGGCGATCCGCGAAGTTTTCGGCGCGAAGTGCCCGCCGATTTCGGCGACGAAGTCCCTCACCGGCCATTCGCTTGGCGCCACCGGCGTGCAGGAAGCGATCTATTCGCTTCTGATGATGCAAAGCGGCTTTATTTGCGAAAGCGCCAATATCGAGAATCTCGACCCTGTCTTTGCCGACATGCCGATTGTACGTCAACGGCAGGACAACGTGAAACTCGGTTGCGTGTTGTCGAACTCGTTCGGATTCGGCGGCACGAATGCTTCGGTTGTGTTCAAGCGGCCGGATGCATGATTGATGACGCTGTTACGAGACAATATCAGTGACCGTCATGGCCGGGCGTAGCCGTCCAAAAGGACGGCGTGCTTTCGCCCGCCAATGTCCCGGCCATCCACGTCTTTAAGGAAGCGGGACAAGAAGACGTGGATACCCCGGCGCGAGGTCGGGCATGACGACGGAAAGGGCGAAGATGCCGGGGTTGATGGAGGGAAAACGCGGGCTGATCATGGGGGTCGCTAACGACCACTCGATCGCCTGGGGTATCGCCAAGACGCTCGCCCAACACGGCGCGCAGCTCGCTTTCACCTATCAGGGCGATGCGCTGGCAAAACGCGTAAAGCCGCTCGCCGGGCAAGTCGGTTCATCTTTTGTGATGCCGTGCGACGTCGAGAACATCACTACGGTCGATACGGTGTTCGACGAGATCAGGAAGCAATGGGGCACGATCGATTTCCTCGTGCACGCTGTGGCCTTCTCCGACAAGAACGAATTGAAGGGCCGCTATGCCGATTCCACGCGCGAAAACTTCATCCGCACGATGGTGATCTCCTGCTATGCCTTCACCGAATCTGCCAAACGGGCCGCAGCACTGATGCCGAACGGGGGCGCAATGGTGACGCTCACGTATAACGGGGGCCTGCGCGCCATGCCGAACTATAACGTGATGGGCGTCGCCAAGGCGGCATTGGAAGCCTCAGTGCGGTACCTTGCCGTCGATTTTGGGCCGCAGAAGATCCGCGTCAACGCGATCTCGGCTGGTCCGATCCGCACGCTCGCCGGCGCCGGTATTACCGACGCGCGTTACATGTTCGCGTTCCAGCAGAAGTATTCGCCGCTTGGCCGCGGCGTCACGCTTGAAGAACTTGGCGGCGCCGGGCTGTATCTTCTATCCGAACTCTCCACCGGCGTGACCGGTGAAGTACATTTCGTCGATTCAGGCTACAACGTCATTGCCATGCCGCAGCCGGATGCGCTCAAGGCTGGCGGGGCGACAGAAAACGGCGAATAAGTTCAACTAATTTCGGGATCTTGTGTCGGGTCCAACGCACGGTCAGTTGCTCTTGCCAACGGGTTGTTGAAGCATGCGAACAAGGGATTCGATCTTTGTCGGAACCCTTTAGCCCAGGGAGATTCCGGCGATGCAGCGGGAACTAGCAGCAGAGTTTGTCGGCACGTTTTCACTCGTCACCGCCGTATGCGGCTCGGCGCTGTTTTCCGCGCCACAGGCCGGCCTTATAGCTATCGCCCTTGCGGTGGGCCTATCGGTCATGGCGATGGCCTTCGCCGTCGGCCATATCTCGGGCGCTCACTTCAATCCGGCGGTCACTTGCGGGCTTGTGGCCGCGGGCCGATTCCCGGTGGAGCGAGCGCCGGTCTACATTGTTGCGCAGGTGCTTGGCGGCGCGGCGGCGGCCGGGGTCTTCTATCTTGTGCTCAGCGGCGCGCCACCGGCCAAATGGAATACATTCACCACGATTTCCAATCTTTATGGCAGCGGCGGGTTCTCGATGGGGGTCGTGTTCCTGACCGAAACCGTGATCACGGCGCTGTTCCTGGTGGTGATTGTTGGCGCAACCTCACGCGCCGCGCCCGCCGGGTTTGCACCGATTGCGATTGGTCTCGCGTTGACGATGTTTCACCTGGTCGCCATTCCGATATCGAACGCATCCCTGAATCCGGCGCGTTCGACAGCGACCGCAATCTTCGGCGGAGCTCAGGCGCTCGACGCCCTGTGGCTGTTCTGGGTCGCACCGATCCTGGGCGGCGTGATCGGCGGCGTCATCTGTCGCTGGTTACAGAATGAGACGCCGAACAGGAGAGCGCGGCGCTAGTCGGATTTCTTCGGACAAATAAAAAGGGGCGGCCAAGCAGCCGCCCCTTTTTTTGTTTCGTTGGCGAAGTTGATTACTCGGCTCCTCCGGCGGCTTCGCGCGGCTGCTCGCCGCCTTCGGCCCGTTGCTTGCCTTCAATATCCTCGCCGGTGGCCTGATCGACCACCTTCATGGACAGCCGCACCTTGCCGCGTTCGTCCACGCCGAGCAGCTTCACCTTCACCTTGTCGCCTTCCTTGACGACATCGCCCACCTTGTTCACCCGACGTGAGGCCAGCTGGCTGATGTGCACCAAACCATCCTTGGCGCCGAAGAAGTTCACGAAGGCGCCGAAGTCCATCACTTTCACCACGGTGCCTTCATAGATGTGACCGACTTCCGGATCGGATGCGATCGACTTGATCCAGTTGATTGCGGCCTTGATCGACTCGCCACTGGCGGAGGCTACTTTCACCGAGCCGTCGTCCTCGATATTGATCTTGGCGCCGGTCTTTTCGACGATCTCGCGGATCACCTTGCCGCCAGTCCCGATCACTTCGCGGATCTTGTCAGTCGGGATCTTAAACATCTCGATGCGCGGAGCGTGCTCGCCGAGCTCGGCGCGCGCAGCAGTGAGGGCCTTGCCCATTTCACCCAGTATGTGCATGCGGCCGTCCTTCGCCTGCGCAAGCGCGACCTTCATGATCTCCTCGGTGATGCCGGCGATCTTGATGTCCATTTGCAGGGAGGTGACGCCCTGGTCGGTGCCGGCCACCTTGAAGTCCATATCGCCGAGATGGTCCTCGTCGCCGAGGATGTCGGAAAGCACGGCGAAGCGCTTTTCTTCCAGGATCAGGCCCATGGCGATGCCTGCGGTCGGCCGCTTGAGCGGCACGCCTGCGTCCATCAGCGCCAGCGAGGAGCCGCAGACGGAAGCCATCGACGACGAGCCGTTCGACTCGGTGATCTCCGAGACCACGCGGATCGTGTAGGGGAACTCGGCCGGTGACGGCAGCATGGGGTGGATCGCGCGCCAGGCGAGCTTGCCGTGGCCGATCTCGCGGCGGCCGGGCGCGCCCATGCGCCCGGTTTCGCCCACCGAATATGGCGGGAAGTTGTAGTGCAGCAGGAACGTCTCCTTGTAGGTGCCCTGCAGCGCGTCGATGAACTGCTCGTCCTCGGCAGTGCCGAGGGTCGCGACCACCAGCGCCTGCGTCTCACCACGGGTGAACAGCGCCGAACCATGGGTCCGCGGCAGCACGCCGACTTCCGCCACGATCGGCCGGACGGTTTTGACGTCACGGCCGTCGATGCGCTTGCCGGTATCGAGAATGTTCCAGCGCACGATCTTGGCTTCGAGCTCCTTGAACACGCCGGCGACTGCGAGCTTGTCATGCTTCGGTTCGGCGCCTTCCGGGAAGAAGTGCACCATCACCTTTTCCTTGACGGCGGCGACGGCGTCCTGACGATCCTGCTTGCGCACGATCGAATAGGCCGCGCGCAGATCCTTCTCGGCGAGACCGAGGATTTCTTTTTCCAGCGCCTTGTGATCGGGAGCGACGAGGTCGCGCGGTTCTTTCGCGGCCTTCTCGGCGAGCTTGATGATCGCCTCGATCACCGGCTGGAAATGCCGGTGGCCGAACATCACAGCGCCAAGCATGATTTCCTCGGACAACTCCTTGGCTTCCGATTCCACCATCATCACCGCATCTTGTGTGCCGGCGATGACGAGATCGAGTTGGCTTTCCGGCATCTCATCGAGAGATGGATTGAGCACGTACTCATTGTTGATGAAGCCGACGCGGGCACCGCCGATCGGGCCCATGAACGGCGCGCCGGAGATTGTCAATGCCGCCGACGCAGCGATCATCCCGACGATATCGGGGTCGTTTTCCATGTCGTGCGAGAGCACGGTGACGGTCACTTGCGTGTCGCAGCGCCAGCCATCGGCGAACAGCGGACGAATCGGGCGGTCGATCAGGCGCGATGTCAGCGTATCCTTTTCGGTTGGACCGCGTTCGCGCTTGAAATAGCCGCCGGGGATTCGGCCGGCTGCGTAATATTTTTCGGTGTAGTTGACGGTCAACGGAAGAAAATCGATTCCTTCCTTTGGCTGCTTGGCCGCAACGACGGCGGCAAGAACGGTGGTCTCGCCATATTTGGCGAGCACGGCTCCATCGGCCTGCCGCGCCATCCTGCCGGTTTCGAGGGTTAGCTTGCGCCCACCCCAATCGAGTTCAACTCGGTGAATATCGAACATTGTGCATTTCTCTCATGGTTTCTGGCGAGCCCGAAAGCCATGAGCAAGATGGCTAGAAGCTGTCGCGTATCGTCGCGATGCGGAAAGCAACAGCGTCTGGCGATCCTGCCATGGCGTTTCGAACCTTGCCGTGTTGCAAGAGGCGATCCTTATCGGCTCTTGCCAAATTGCCGGCCGCGCCTATCGCCGCCGGTTCAATCGAGCGAACGCGCTTCTCGCGCTGCTCTGCGAAACGCGCCGGGCTTAAGCGCCCAGCGCGGAATAAATCATCGGCGAATGCCGAGTTTCTCGATCAAGCTCTTGTAGCTCGCTTCGTTTGTGCGACGCAGATAATCGAGCAGCTGGCGGCGCTGGCCCACCATCTTGAGCAGTCCGCGACGAGAATGGTTGTCCTTGACGTGGGACTTGAAATGCTCGGTGAGATTGTTGATGCGCTCGGACAGGATCGCCACCTGAACCTCCGGCGACCCGGTATCTCCGGGCTTCTTGGCATACGTCTTGATTACTTCGGCCTTGCGGCCGGTGGTCACCGACATCGGTCATCCTTTCTTACGCGCGGCTCTGCCCATCAGGCCGGCGAGGTTGAAGACGCGCTTGGGGACGATTTCGCCACTATCCAGTTCGGCCAGGGCCAATAGCTGGCCCGATACCGTGACGTAGATTGTGCCGCGGAAATTGGGTGCGTCCCGTCCGCGCAACAAAACGGCCTGGCCTCGCTGAAGCCTTGCCGCATCTGCCCGACTGACAGCCAGCGCCGGGATGTCGTCCAGCGCGGTCTCAACGGGCATGAGTGCGTCCGCGAGGCTTGCCTCGCCGGACGCGGCTCTATGACATAGAGCCTCCAGATGTTCCAGCAAAATCATGGTTTCTTCGCCGAATGACCCAACTGCAGCCCGCCGGAGGGCGCTGACATGGCCAAAACAGCCCAAAGCGCGGCCAAGATCGCGGGCAAGCGAGCGCACGTAGGTCCCCTTGCCGCATTCCGCCTCCAGGACGGAGTGGTCAGGGTTGGGGGAGCCGACAAGATCCAGCCTGCCGATCTCGACCGGGCGGGCCATGAGTTCCACAGTTTCGCCGTCGCGCGCGAGGTCGTAGGCACGCTCGCCCTCGATCTTGATCGCCGAATAGCGCGGCGGCACCTGCTGGATGCTGCCGGTAAACGATGGGAGGAGCGCCCCGATGGCATCGGCCGAAGGCCTTTGATCGTTTTGCGCGATGACGCGTCCCTCCGCATCATCGGTATCGCGCTCCTCGCCCCAGCGAACCGTGAACCGGTAAAGCTTGCGGCCGTCCATGACGAACGGAACGGTTTTGGTGGCTTCGCCGAGTGCAATTGGCAACGCACCGGATGCGAGCGGATCGAGCGTGCCGGCGTGGCCTGCGCGCTTGGCGTTGAACAGCCGCTTCACGACGCTGACTGCATGGGTTGAAGTCATGCCAACCGGCTTGTCGAGCACGACCCAGCCATGCACGTCGTGCCTGTCACGCTTTTTCTGTTTCGGTCGCTCGCGGCCTTCATCGCGGGTGACTTCGGCAGTCAGCGGTCGATCAAGGTCTTTCACGTTGTTTTCGGTCACTCGCTGTCCTTGTCGTGGTCCAGATCGCGCTTCACATCCGGCGAGCGCAGCAGCTTGTCGATGCGCTCGGCTTCGGCGAAGCGATCGTCGACCCGGAACCGGATATCGGGCGCAAACTTGAGATTGATGCGGTGGGCGATCTCGCCCCGCAGATATTTCTTATGCCGCTCAAAGGCAGCGACCACCTCTTCGGCATCGCGGCCGCCCATTGGCATCACGTAAATGGTGGCAAGGCGCAGGTCGGGAGTCACCTTCACTTCAGGTATTGTGATCATGTGTTTTTCAATAACCGGATCGTGCACGTCGCCGCGCGTTAGCATCTCGGCGAGTGCGTGCCGCACCAGTTCACCGACCCGCAGCTGACGCTGCGAGCCTCCTGGCGACGCATTGGCGCCATGCCGTTGTTTATGCGGTGCCATAAAACCGAACTCTCATGTTGTCATGGCCGGGCTTGTCCAAGCCATCCACGTCTTGCTTCCTTGCTGAAGGAAGGCGTGGATGCCCGGCACAAGGCCGGGCATGACGGTGGAAATTGGAGGAGCGTTCCTAAGCCGTAACCGTGAGATTCGGACTCACAGGCTGCGTTGAATCTGCTCCACCCGGTAGCATTCAATTACGTCGCCTTGCCGCATGTCCTGGTAATTTTCGAAGGCCATGCCGCATTCCATGCCGGCGCCGACCTCGCGCACGTCATCCTTGAACCGCTTGAGTTGCGATAGCTTTCCTTCGTGGATCACGACATTGTCGCGGATCAGCCGCACATTGGCGCCGCGCTCCACTGTACCGTCGGTGACCTTGCAGCCGGCGATGTTGCCAACCTTGGAAACCTTGAAGATCTCGAGGATCTGCGCATTGCCCAGCATGGTCTCGCGCAGCGTCGGCGGCAGCAGGCCGGACATCGCCTTTTTAACGTCATCCACCAAATCGTAGATGATGTTGTAGTAGCGAATCTCGATACCGGCCCGTTCGGCCGCCTCTCGTGCTTCCTTGTTGGCACGCACATTGAAGGCGATGATCGGGACACCGGACGCTTCCGCCAACGTCACATCGGATTCAGAAATTCCACCGACGGCGGAATGCAGCACGCGCGCGGCGACCTCGTCGGTTGCCAGCTTGTCGAGCGCGCCGATTATGGCCTCGACCGAGCCCTGTACGTCGGCCTTGATCACCAGCGGGAATTCTTTGCGGCCCGAAGTCTTGGCCTGCGCCATCATCTGTTCAAGCGAGCCGCGCATGCCGGTCGCACGCGCCGCCATCTTTTCGCGCTTCTGTCGCGCACGATAATCGGAGACCTCGCGCGCGCGGGCTTCGTTGTCGACGACCGCCAGACGGTCGCCGGCATCCGGGGTGCCGGAGAAGCCAAGCACTTCGACCGGTGTGGAAGGTCCTGCGGTCTGGACAGGTTCCCCGGTATCGGAAACAAGCGCGCGGACACGGCCCCATTCGGCGCCGGCCACGACGATATCGCCGGGATGCAGGGTGCCGCGCTGAACGAGAACGGTTGCCACCGGCCCTCGGCCGCGGTCCAGCTTGGCTTCGATGACGGTGCCTTCCGCCGCACGTTTCGGATCGGCCTTGAGATCCAGAATCTCCGCCTGCAAGCCGATCATTTCGAGCAGCTTGTCGATATTCGTTTTCTTGATGGCGGACACTTCCACGTCCACCACCTCGCCGCCCATGGATTCGACCTGGATCTCGTGCTGTAAAAGATCGGTGCGCACGCGGTCCGGCTTGGCGTCGGGTTTGTCAATCTTGTTGATGGCGACGATGATCGGCACCTTCGCCGCCTTGGCGTGATGGATCGCCTCAACCGTCTGCGGCATCACGCCGTCGTCTGCGGCAACCACCAACACCACGATATCAGTGACTTTGGCACCGCGGGCACGCATGGCGGTGAAGGCGGCATGGCCGGGTGTGTCGATGAAAGTGATCTTGGCGCCCGAGGGCGCGGTCACCTGGTAGGCACCGATATGTTGGGTGATACCGCCGGCTTCACCGGCAGCGACCTCAGACGATCGAATGGCATCGAGCAGCGATGTCTTGCCGTGGTCGACGTGGCCCATCACGGTGACGACGGGCGCACGCGCTTCGACCTGTCCCGGATCGTCCGCCACATCGAAGAGACCTTCTTCCACGTCGGCTTCCGAAACGCGGCGCACGCTGTGGCCCATTTCCTCTGCAATGAGCTGGGCGGTATCGGCGTCGATCACGTCGTTGATCGTGGCCATCTGGCCTTGCTTCATCAGCAGGCGGATCACGTCGACTGCGCGCTCGGACATGCGGTTGGCGAGATCCTGGATACTGATGGCCTCGGGAATCGTGACTTCGCGGATCAGCTTTTCCTTTGGTTCGCCGGAGGCGACACCTTTAAGCCGCTGGGTGCGACGTCGGAATGACGCGACGGAGCGCTCACGTACCTCGTCGGCACGTAGCGCGGTCACCAGTGTGAGACGTCCGCGCTGCTTCTCGGCGCCACTCCGAGGGGCAGGACGGGGTGCCGCGGGTGCACGCGCCGCGCCAGGCCGGCGGGCACGCGGGGCTTCATCCTCTTCGGCCTCGAGCGTGAGCCTCGCCCCCGGCCCGGTGCGCGTGACCTCTTCGCCGCCGAAGCGCTTCTTGGCAACCTCGCCAGCCTTACGTTTGGTTTCTTCGTCGTGCTTGCGGCGATCTTCTTCCTCGCGCTTGCGTGTGTCCGCGGCTTCCCGTTCGCTGCGGTCTACAGACTCGCGACTGGCGCGACGGCGGGCTTCTTCTTCCGCGATCTTGCGTTCTTCGGCCTCGCGCACGCGCGAGTCGGCGAGCGCGTGCGCGCGCGCAGTACGCTCTTCGTCGGTCAAGGTGCGCAGAACAACCCCGGAGGCTTTCGGCTTTGCTTCCGCCTGAGACAAGCCTGCACTGGCCACAGGCGTCGGCGCTTTCCTGCCGGCTGACGGGGCTTTCTTCACCTCGACGGGAGGTGCGGCTTCAATCTTGGCTTCGCCCGGTCCACCGACCGTGCGCCGCTTGACCTTCTCGACCACGACCTGCTTGCTGCGGCCGTGGCTGAAGCTCTGGCGCACCACGCCCGTCTCGGTGCGTGGCTTGAGCGTCAGCGTCTTGCCGGAAACGCTGAGTTTTTTCTCGCCGGGGTTCTTGGTTTCGCTCATTCCGTACTGTGTCCTTATGCGCCGTCCGTCGGCGCATGCGCGCTAACTGCCTCAGGCGAATTTCCGGTCCGGAAGCGCATCAAACGCGTGACGCGCGCAAGAAAAGTATCGCTTCCGGGGCCGGCAAGCAGGGCTGCATGTACCACATTTGGACGGTTCAATGCCAAATCCAATTGCGCGCCGGAAAACGCGTCGATCACCACGATTCTGCGCGATTCCCCGGCTCTATTACGGTGGAGGGCGGCCATCAGCTTGCGCTTGCCATCGTCGCCGGCATCGCCGGCGTGGATCAGCGCCAGGATATCGTCCCGGCCAAGCGCGCCCTCGACCCTCGAAAAACCGCTGACCACCGTGCCGGCCTTGCCGGCCATCGCCAGCGCATCGAGGGCGGCCCGTTCAATCAGCTGTTCCGTTTGCGTCGCCAGGTCGCGGCCAACCCGCACGTCCCGCTTGAACCCGCGGGCGAAAACGTTCCGTTTGACCGCCTCCTCGATGGAGGCGCGGGTCGCGGTGATCCAGATGCCACGGCCCGGCAATTTGCGTTTGACGTCAGGGACCGCTTCTGCGGCCGGACCCACGACAAAACGGATCATATCCTCGGCCGGTTTTAGCTCGCGCGTCAGCGCGCAGGTCCGCTCTGTCCCCGGGGTGACACTGGTCGCCCCGCGGTCGAGATCACTGTCCTGCGCTACTGCCAGCATAACGATTGCCGCTCTCCCTATGCCTGGGGCTGCGGCGCTTCTTCGGGCGCCGCTTCGGCCGCCGGCGGCGCAAGCTCCGCCTCGGTGACCCACCCGGCCATCACCCGCGCCTGCATGATCATGGTCTCGGCGTCCTCGCGCGACACGCCGAAACCCTCGAGGAAGCCAGGCTCGTGCTTGCTCTCGCCATCCTTGCGTTCCGTCCAGCCAATGAGATCATCGGTGGCGCAGCCGGCAAGATCCTCGACCGTCTTCACGCCATTCTCGCCGAGTGCGACCAGCATTTTGGTCGTTACGCCGGGGACATCCTTGAGCGCATCATCGACGCCCAGTTCGATGCGTTTGGTGTCGAGTTCAGCCTCCTGCTTGTCGAGATATTCCTTGGCGCGCTCTTGCAGCTCGCGGGCAGTGTCGGCATCGAATCCTTCGATGCCGGCGATTTCTTTCTCATCCACCAGCGCGAGTTCTTCGATTGAGCCAAAGCCTTCGGAAGCCAGAAGCTGGCCGACCACTTCGTCCAGATTGAGCGCCTCGACGAAAACCTTGGTGCGATTTTCGAACTCGGCCTGGCGGCGTTCGGATTCTTCTTGCTCCGTCAGTATATCAATGTCCCAGCCGGTAAGCTGAGAAGCGAGACGGACATTCTGCCCGCGCCGTCCGATGGCAAGGGACAATTGCTGATCCGGCACCACAACCTCGATGCGCTCTTTGTCTTCGTCGAGCACGACTTTGGCGACTTCCGCCGGAGCCAGCGCATTCACCACGAAGGTGGCGATGTCGGGTGACCATGGAATGATGTCGATCTTCTCGCCCTGCAGTTCATTCACGACCGCTTGCACACGCGAACCCCGCATGCCGACGCAAGCGCCGACGGGGTCGACTGAGGAATCGCGCGAAATCACGGCTATCTTGGCGCGCGATCCGGGATCTCGTGCCACCGCCTTGACTTCAACGATGCCGTCATAAATTTCCGGCACTTCCTGCGCGAACAGTTTGGCAGTGAATTGTGGATGCGTGCGTGACAGGAAAATCTGCGGGCCGCGCGGCTCTCGCCGCACATCGTAGATATAGGCACGGATGCGGTCGCCGTTGCGGAAAACTTCGCGTGGCAGCAATTCGTCACGTCGAACGATTGCCTCGCCGCGTCCAAGATCGACCACCACGTTGCCGTACTCGACACGCTTGACGATGCCGTTGACGACGTCGCCGATACGATCCTTGTACTCGGCATATTGCCGGTCGCGCTCGGCCTCGCGCACCTTCTGCACGATCACCTGTTTGGCCGATTGCGCGGCGATGCGGCCGTATTCGAGCGGCGGCAACGGATCGGCAATGGTGTCGCCGACTTGCGCAGCCGGATGGCGCTTGCGCGCTTCTTCCAGCGTAATCTGGTTGGACGGGTTCTCGACGCTCTCGACCACCAGCATATGGCGGGTAAGACGCAGATCACCGGTTTTCGGCTCGATCTCCGCATGCACGTCGGTTTCCGCCCCATATCGGGACCGCGCCGCTTTGGCGATGGCGTCTTCCATTGCCGTGATCACGATTCCGCGGTCGATCGCTTTTTCACGCGCGACCGCATCGGCGATCTGCAAAAGCTCGAGCCGGTTGGCGCTGACTGCCATAGCTCACTCTCCTCCTTTGGCGGCAGGCCTCTGCGGCCGATGCCTTGAATGTCTCTCTTCGCGTCGTACTTCTTTCCGTGCCTCGCGCGCTTTACGCTTCTCGGATTTTTCGCGCCGCAAAGCTTCGGTCACCAATTCGTCGGTGAGCATGAGCTTGGCCTCGCTCATGTCCTCGATCGGGAGCAGGACCTCGGCTTCTTCGCCTTCGGCCGTGTCATCGCGCCGGATCCGTACAGCTTCGCCCTCGGTCCCGATCAACACGCCGCGGAAACGCTTGCGGCCCTGGACCGGCATTGCGGTTTCGACCTTTGCCAGATGGCCCGCATAGCGCTCGAAATCCGATTTGCGCACGAGCGGCCGGTCGATACCGGGCGAGGAAATCTCGAGGCGATAGGTCCGTTCGATGGGGTCGGCGACATCGAGTACCGGCGACAGCGCGCGGGAGACGGACTCGCAGTCTTCCACCGTCATGCTGCCGTCCGGCCGCTCCGCCATGATTTGTACGGTGCACCCGTCGGCAGCCGACACACGGACCCGCACCAGCCGGTAGCCGAGCTGTTCAATAACTGGCTCAACAATCGCCGCGACGCGCGCCGGCACCCCCGGCTCGGTGATGAGCCGCGGTTCGTCCGGCGCGGCGTGGGAAACCGCAAGTGTCTGTAACGCGTCGTCTGTGCCCATTTGGTAACAAAAAAGAGCGGGCCCCGCGGGACCCACTCTCAAAACCCGATTGGTTATGAGGGTGTCTTGTAACGCCGGAAATATAGCAATTTCTCGAACTCACGCAAGGGCGGGACAGCGCGAACGACTAACCCTTCGTTCAGAATCTGCGCTTAAATTTGCGGAAAACCGCCAGCCGGGTGGTTTTTTACGGCGTTTTGTAGGTTCCACATGGGTGTTCCCGCCTCGCTGCTTCCAGAGCTGGAAGACGTCGTCCAGCATGGCTCGGCGGAAAAGCGCGCGGAGACACTGCGCCGGATTACCACTCTTTTCCTCGACGGCGCTCCCGGCTTCAACGCGGAGCACGTCGCCCTGTTCGACGACGTCATCGGCTGCCTGATCGAGGAGATCGAGGCCAAGGCGCTTGCCGAACTCGCGCGCCGGATCGCGCCACTTGCCAACGCGCCGGCCGGTGTCGTGAGCGCGCTCGCCAGGAATGACGATATCGCGGTTGCCGGTCCGGTATTGAAGCAGGCAAGGATCGCCGATCCCGACCTGATGTACATCGCCGAGAACAAGAGTCAGGCGCATCTGCTCGCGATGTCAACGCGGCTGGGAATCAGCGAGGCGCTATCCGAAATCCTCGTCGGGCGCGGCGACCGCGAGGTGGCGCGCTCGATCGCCAACAATAAACATGCGCAGCTGTCGGATAGTGCGTTCACGACACTGGTTAAACGCGCGGAGCAAGACGGCGTGCTGGCAGAGAAGGTCGGCATGCGTACCGACATTCCGCCGCGGCTGTTCCGGCAGCTTTTGCTCCAGGCGAGCGAAGTCGTACAGAAGCGTCTGCTGGCCAAGGCGAAGCCGGAAACCCAGGCGGAGATCCGACGTGTCCTCGCACAGGTCGTCGACGAGGTTGCAGTAAAGGCGGCGCCACGCAATTACGCCGCCGCTCTTGCGGCGGTGCGCGATCTTCACAAGATCCGCAAACTCGGCGAAGCCGACATCGTCGAATTCGCCAAAGCCGGAAAATACGAAGAGACTATTGCTGCGCTTGCGACCTTGTGCGCGGTTCCGGTCGAAGTTGTCGACAGGCTGATGAATGGCGAGCGTGCCGATCCAGTTCTGATTCTGGCGCGCTCCGCCGGCTTTGGCTGGCCGACGGTGAAGGCGGTTCTCAATGCCCGGCCCGGCGGCAAGCCGGCGCCTCAGACGCTCGATGTTGCGCGCGAGAACTTCGAACGGCTGACCGCACCGACAGCCCAGCGTGTAGTGCGTTTCTGGCAGGTGCGGCAAGGAACAGGCGAGTAGATCGCACGGCCATCCGTCGGCGGTTATCCATGCCCGTCGAATTGAGGGAGATCGTCCGTGATCGTGAACCAAGCCGCCTTTGAGCCGACGAAGATATGCTTGGTTGGGCGGATCGCCGGCTTGTCGACCAGGGTTCCCATGGCGACGTGAACAAACGCGCCGTCTCGGACCAGCGAGTAGAGCAAAGAGCCGCACGTTTTACAGTGCGTGTTGTTTCCGTTCTCATCGCCGAAGATCATAAGATCGTCTTGGCCCTTGGTGACTTTCAACTTGTCGCATTCGATGCCTGCGAAAGGTTTGAAAGCCGAGCCGGTCGTGCGCCGGCAGTTGGAGCAGTGACAGTTTGCTGAGTACACGAACTCGTCCGCGACCGTGTAATTGATCGCGCCGCACAGGCACATTCCTGCGAGCGCGTGGGCGCCTGATTTCTCCGGTTTTGTCAAAGGCTCCTCCCCGTCGGCATCGGTTAAGTTCCCGGGCTAGTTCCGCCGGAAAATAAAATACGCGGGGCGGCGGCCCTCGCGTTTGGCCTTGGCCTCGTAGCGTGTACCGGCAAAGCCAGGCCAGGGACTGCGCCATTCGTTGGCACATTCCGCGGTCCAGACGAAATCTGGCGATCGCATCACGCGCACGAGCGCATAGGTCGCGTAGTCGGCGATGTCCGTCGCGAAACGGAGCTCGCCGCCTTTTTTAAGAAGACGTGCGAGCCGTCTTAAATTGTCGTCCTGGATAAACCGCCGTTTCCAGTGCCGGCGTTTCGGCCATGGATCGGGATAAAGCAGATCGATGCGCGAAAGGGCGGCATTAGGCAACCAGTCGAGCAATTCGCTGGCGTCGCCGAAATAGAAGCGGATGTTCGCCAGTTTATGCTCGTCAACCCCTGCCAGCGCCTTGGCGATGGCATTGACGAAAGCATCCGTGCCGATGAAGCCGGAGCGCGGATTGGCTTGCGCCTGAGCGATCAAATGCTCGGCACCGCCGAAGCCGATTTCCAGCCGCAGATCATCCACTGGTGTCGCAAACAACGTACGCAGGTCGGCAGGGGCGGGCTTGGTGAGATCGACTGCAAGCCGCGGCAGCAGCGCATCGAATAGCGCTGCCTGGCGCGGCTTGAGCGGATGGCCCTTGCGGCGGCCGAAGAAGGCGCGTGTCGTCGTTGGTGCGTCGCGATCCATTACTCGTCATGCCCGGTCTGCTGCGGGGCATCCACGTCTTGCTGGTGCGCAACTATCAAAGACGTGCATGGCCGGGACAAGCCCGGCCATGACGATGCATCGAATTGCTGGAACCCCGCTTTCGCGAAGGTGAACGGCCGCTCACCTCACCGCGCTGCGGATCGCAGTCGCAAGGTCGGTCTTCTCCCACGAGAAACCGCCGTCCTTTTCCGGCGCGCGGCCAAAATGGCCGTAGGCCGCGGTGCGTTTGTAGATCGGCCGGTTGAGCTTGAGCGTGCGGCGAATATTCGTCGGTGTCAGCCGGAACAGCTCCGGGAGGACCTTCTCGAGCTTTTTCTCCTCGACCTTGCCGGTGCCGTGGGTATCGACCAGCACCGACATCGGATCGGACACGCCGATCGCGTAGGCGACCTGGATGGTGCAGCGTTCCGCCACGCCGGCCGCGACCACGTTCTTGGCAAGGTAGCGCGCGGCATAAGCCGCCGAGCGGTCGACCTTGGTGGGATCCTTGCCGGAGAAGGCTCCGCCGCCGTGCGGCG
Source organism: Pseudolabrys sp. (assembly GCA_036265125.1). Taxonomy (GTDB): domain Bacteria; phylum Pseudomonadota; class Alphaproteobacteria; order Rhizobiales; family Xanthobacteraceae; genus Pseudolabrys. Next base: position 40,937 of record DATAPP010000144.1, read on the forward strand.
CATAACCGCCGTACGTGTCGACAATGATCTTGCGGCCGGTAAGTCCGCAGTCGCCGTCGGGGCCGCCGATCACAAAGTTGCCGGTCGGATTGACCAGGAAGTCGGATGGCCTTTGCGGCATCCATCCCTTCGGCAGCGCCGACTCGACCGCGTCGGAAATCATCTCCTTGATCAGGCCGGGCGTATATTTCTTGCCATTGCGACTCTGTGCATTGTGCTGGGTGGAGACAACCACTTTCGTGCAACCGACGGGCTTGCCGTCAACGTATTTGACCGTGACCTGGCTCTTGGCGTCGGGTTGCAGGTCATAGAGTTGGCCGGAACGGCGTTTGTCCGACAACACTTTAAGGATCTTGTGCGCGAAATAGATCGGCGCCGGCATGAACGAGTTCTTTTCGTAGACTTCGCTCTCGGTGCAGGCGAAACCGAACATCATGCCATGGTCGCCCGCGCCTTCTTCCTCGCCGCCCTTTTTCTTCTTGGCGTTTACGCCCATGGCGATGTCAGGCGACTGGCCGTGCAGCAACACCTCGATGTCGGCGCCATAATAGGAGAAGCCATCCTGGTCGTAGCCGATGTCTCTGACCACGTCGCGCGCGATCCTGGTGATCAGCTCGCGATCAACGACCGCCTTGTCGCCGTGCTTGCGGAACAAGGGCGCCTGACCGCGGCCTTCGCCGGCGATGACGATCTTGTTGGTAGTGGCAAGCGTTTCGCAGCCGAGCCGTGTGTTCACAAGGCTGTCGTCGGCGATGCCGAGCTTGATGTCATTTTCAAGAAATGCATCGAGGACCGCGTCAGAGATCTGATCGCAAACTTTGTCCGGATGACCTTCGGAGACCGACTCGCTGGTGAATAGAAAATTGGTGTGAGCCACCGTTACCACTCCTCGCGCGGCGCGGCAGCGCTGCCGCGTCATGTTTTGTTCGGGTGGTTCTTGCAGTGGCGGCGAGCGAGGTCAAGATGCGGGCGCGGTGGGCAGTCTCCTCGCCAGATGGGATTTGACCCCCCTTTGTCAATCTATGCCGGCAATCTGCTCGACCAGATCGACGATGCGCCGGCGTAGCTTGCTGCTCTTGATGCGCATAAACGCCTTGGTCAGCGACAGACCGTCGGATGTGGCGAGAAAGTCAGCGACATAAGCGGGCGAGGGCGCCTCGCTCATGCCGCCTGAATAACCTGGCGAATGCGGCGCTCCTTCGAAGAAAAACGAGACCGGCACCTGAAGTATCTGGGCGATCTGCTGAAGCCGGCTGGCGCCGACGCGGTTAGTTCCCTTTTCGTATTTCTGGACTTGCTGAAATGTGAGGCCTAGGGCATCGCCGAGCTTCTCCTGACTCATGCTCAGCATCATCCGACGCATCCGCACTCTCGCGCCCACGTGCTTGTCCGTAGGATTGGGCGCCTTCTTCGCCATCATGACTGTACCGAGCTCCGTTACCCTTTAATTTTGAGTGCCGTTATTGCTCACAGTTCAAACCAGTGTGCAATCTGCGAATCGCACGCAGCTCAAGGCTTCATGAAAATTGCCGCGGCGATCGATTAAGTTGCGTGCGAACTGTTGTGCGAAATTTGTGCGCAAATTCGGGCGCGCTATGGTTACTGCGACGATCGGAAAAAC
>DATAPP010000145.1:0-48829 GCA_036265125.1 Pseudolabrys sp.
CGGGCCGCGCTTTTCGTGGTCGCCCCAAACAGGGACGGCCTCCGTCAGCCAGCTCCTGGCGGGCGGCCCCTATTGGCCGCCAGGCGGAGCCCCGGCGCCGCCCGGGTGCGTGCTTTGCGAGGCACGCCCGCGGGCGCCGCATCCGACCCCACCCCACATGACGCCTCATGAGAGCGCCCCTCGGTGGATCGAACGGATAGGACTATATTCACTATAGGATTAAAGTCAAGTCGGCGCCTGCTTGAGGCTCGGACGCTTCTCGTCGAAGGTCCAGTTCGGGACGAGAAATTGCATAGCCACAGCGTCGTCGCGCGCGCCGAGCCCGTGCTGCCTATAAAGAGCGTGCGCCGCCTCGATCGCGGAGCGATCGATCTCAACGCCGAGGCCGGGACGTTCTGGAACCGCAATCTTGCCATTCCTGATCTTCAGGGACTCTTTTGTCAGTCCCTGGCCGTCCTGCCAGATCCAATGCGTGTCGATCGCGGTCACTTTGCCGGGCGCAGCCGCAGCGACGTGAGTGACCATGGCGAGTGAAATATCGAAATGATTGTTGGAGTGCGAACCCCAGGTCAGGCCGTTATCCCGGCAGGTCTGCGCGACGCGCGTCGACCCCTGCATCGTCCAGAAGTGAGGATCAGCAAGGGGAATGTCGACGGCCCCAAGTCGCAGCGCGTGGCCGAGTTGGCGCCAGTCGGTCGCGACCATATTGGTTGCTGTCGGCAATCCGGTCGCACGGCGGAATTCAGCCAATATCTCACGACCTGAATACTCGCCTTCAGCGCCGCACGGATCCTCTGCGTAGGAGAGAACGCCATGCATGTTCCTGCAAAGTCTGACCGCTTCCTCAAGGAACCATGCACCGTTCGGATCGAGCGTCACCCGAGCGTTCGGGAAACGCCTGGCGATGGCAGAGACCGCTTCAATCTCCTGCTCCCCGTGAAGAACCCCACCCTTCAGTTTGAAGTCGGCGAACCCGTAATATTCATGGGCCGCCTCGGCTAGCCGAACGACTGCCGCCGGCGTCATGGCTTCCTGGTGACGCAGGTGAAACCAGTCGATCGTCTCGCCGTTGCCATTGGCATAAGGCAGAGGTGTTCTTCGCCGATCGCCTACAAAAAAAAGATAGCCCAGGGTTTCAACGCTGGTTCGCTGCTGGCCTTCTCCGAGCAATGCGGCGACCGGCAATCCAAGATGCTGACCAAGGAGATCGAGAAGCGCGGCCTCGACCGCCGTGACGGCGTGAATCATCACACGCAGATCGAACGTCTGCTTTCCACGTCCGCCTGCGTCACGCGCGGCAAACGCCGTACGTATCTCGGACAAGATGTTGTTGCATGCACCGATGTCTCGGCCAATGACGAGCGCTCGCGCCTCTTCAAGCGTCTGCCGTATTTTCTCGCCGCCAGGCACCTCTCCGACGCCGGTACGACCGGAACTGTCAACAAGAATGACCAGGTTGCGGGTAAAGAACGGTCCGTGCGCGCCACTCAAGTTGAGAAGCATGCTGTCGCGGCCAGCAACGGGAATAACCTCCATCGACCTCACGACAGGGGCTCCGGAGACTCGCTCTTGAAGACAATCCTCAGATGTCACGCTGCTTCTCCTTCCAGCATTACTGGATCCCCACCGGAGCCTGCCCCCGTGCAGGCGGGGGCCGGGATGACCGGAGTGTGAGTCATCCAGGCCAAGCTTGCAAACTTGCGAGCAACAGCGAGCGCGCGTGGATGACGGGTGTGTGAGTGTGTCATGAGGACGGCCGCGTGTGTGGCATGGTGACGTCCGCTATAGTGCGCCTCTGCAAGGGGGCGTCGATGTCACGGTTATTTCCCGTTCTGCTTTTGCTTTGCTGTTGCGCAGCCTACCCGGCGGAAGCGCAGGCGCCGGTCGCTTCCGTGGCCGACGATTGCCTGCGTCTCAGCGCGACCAAGATCGACTGGGGCGATCGCGACGTCGCCGACAAGCACCGCAAGCTCTGGCTGCAAACCTGCAAGCAGGCCTACGCCCAGAACGGCGACGACCCGCACATCAAGGTCGCGCTGGCGGGCGCGATGACCGACCGAAACGAGTTCATCCCCCTGCTGCGTTCGGCGATCGCGCAAAACGACACCGAGGCGATGCTTCTGCTGTTCAACGACTACAATTCCTTCGACCGCCATCTGGACAGACCGGACCTTATCCCGCGCGCCGAGGCCGAGCAGGCGCTGCGCCGCGCTGCCGAGCTCGGCAATCCCGATGCGATGTTCAGGCTCGCCACGATTCTGACGCGCGGCGGCCCGATCAAACACGACATGGCAGGCGCGCGTTACTGGGGCGAGCGCCTGCTGGTGTCAAAGCCGCCCAAGGATATCGCGAAGACCAACCTTCAGGTCCTGGTCGGCAAATGGCTTTCCGAATCCGACGATGCCGAGGAGCGCAAGCTCGGGATCGAGCTGCTCGAGCCGATCGCCAAGGCAGGCCGCGGCGATGCGCAGGCTGATCTTGCCGTCGCCATCCGGAGCACGGATCCGGTGCGCGCACGCCAGCTTCTTGAAAGCGCCGCCCGCAGCTATCCGGGACATGCGCTGGCCGCGCTGTCCGACATGCTGATCAAGGGCGAAGGCGGCCCGAAGGATGAAAAGCGCGCGGTCACGCTGCTGCAACGTTCGTCTTATGACGCGCAGCACCCCAAATGGGCGCTGGGCCAGCTTATGCTTGAAGGCCGGCTGCTGCGCCGCGACGTTCCCCAGGCCGTCAAGCTGCTCGGTCCATGGTCGCAATGGGATTATGACACGCGCCTGCAGATCGTGCGGCTGTTGGCGGAAAACCCGGACGTTGAAATGGGCTATCCGGACCACTTTCTCTGCACGACGATCGAGGACGCCGAACTGGGCGAGCCGGGCGCAATGGACGCGCTGATCGCACTCAAACTGTCGCGCAACAAGCAATTTGCCGACAAACCGGGCGGCTGCGCCCTGGCCGAACGATTTGCAAAAACCGGCGATGCCGCCGCCGCTCGCCACATGGAGGCATGCCGCGCGAAATAAATCCTGCGCCATCATGGGGGATGTGGCGCGACAATTCACTCCGGTCATCCCCGCGAAGGCGGGGATCCATACTCCGCGACCCATCGAGGGACTGCGGAGTATGGGTCCCGGGCCTCGCGCTGCGCGCTCGCCCGGGACGACAGAAAGAAAACGCGTGCCACCCACGCCATAACTGCGGGAGACTCAATCAATCCTTCCGCCGGAAAATCTTCGCCCGGGCACGGTGAGGAAATACCCGACCGCCTGCCCGCCGTCGGCGCCAAGCACGCTGCCGGTCGTGTAGCGCGACTCCTCGCTCGCCAGAAAAACAGCCGGCCCCGCGATATCCTCGCCCGACCCGACGCGGCCCATCGGCACGCCCTTGCGCCGGCCTTCGTAGATTTCGGGATCGGCATACATCGCCTCGGTGCCGGGCGTGCGGATGTAGCCGGGCGTGATCGCATTGGCGCGGATGCCGTAGGGCGCCCACTCCATCGCCTGCAGTTTCGTGAGCATGATCAGGCCCGCCTTCACCACGCTGTAGGCGCCCGCCCAGTTGTAGGGAAACAGGCCGGCGATCGACGCGATGTTCACGATGGCGCCGGACTTCTGCGCGATCATGTGTTTCGCCGCCGCCTGGCTCACGAGAAACGCGCCCTTGAGGCCGATGTTCACCGTCGTGTCCCAGGCGGCTTCCGTCAGCGCCTCAAGTTTTCCCGGCACGATCTTCATGGCGTTGTTGACGACAATGTCGATGCGCCCGCGTTCCTTGATGATGGTATCGACGAGGTGGGTGATGTCGGCGGATTTTGCGACGTCACCCACGACCGAGAGACTCTTGCTGCCGAATGCCGCGGCGTCTTTCGCGGTGGCGGCTGCCGTCGCGGGATCGACGTCATTGACGACGACATGGGCGCCCTCGCGGGCATAAGCCAACGCGATATCGCGCCCGATACCGCGTCCGCCGCCGGTCACCAGCGCCACTTTGTCCTTCAGTCGCACGTGAATTCCCCCATCGGTTGCCATTTTTCACCGGAAAACAGGCTAGCGCATGATCCCGAAAAGTGGGAACCGGTTTTCGGATAAGATCATGCGCCGAGGGGGCATGATCCTGGGGAGAGGCGACCGCGGGGCGCCTCCGGCCTCGAAAATGGCACCTGCGAGTGCCATCTTTGCTATGGAAGAATCACCCGGCGGCCGCAGCCGCCTTTACCGGACAATATGGCCGAGCCCAAACGTAGCGACCCGCGTAACGACCCCGCTCCATTGAGCCCGCAACCGGTTGCGGGCGGCATTGCCGCGCGTGCGCTGGGGGCCCGCGGAGCGGCCTATCTCGCCGATCTCAACCCCGAGCAGCGTGAAGCGGTGGAGACGCTGGACGGGCCGGTGCTGGTTCTCGCCGGCGCTGGAACCGGCAAAACCCGCGTACTCACCACCCGCATCGCACACATCCTCAACCTCGGCCGCGCGCGGCCGGCGGAGATCCTCGCCGTCACCTTCACCAACAAGGCAGCGCGCGAGATGAAGGACCGCGTCGGCCAGATGGTCGGGCAAATTGTCGAGGGCATGCCGTGGCTCGGCACCTTCCACTCGATCGGCGTGAAGATCCTGCGCCGGCATGCCGAGATGGTCGGGCTGAAGAACAATTTCACCATTCTCGACGTCGACGACCAGATCCGCGTCATCAAGATGATCCTGGAAGCCGAGAAGCTCGACGACAAGCGCTGGCCGGCGCGCGTGCTGGCCATGCTGATCGACGGCTGGAAGAACCGCGGGCTCACGCCGGAACAGGTGCCGTCCGGCGAAGCTGCGAGCTTCGCCAACGGCAAGGGCAAGAAGCTCTACATGGCGTACCAGGAGCGGCTGAAAACGCTCAACGCCGCCGACTTCGGCGACCTGCTGCTGGAGAACATCCGGCTGTTCCGTCAGCACGCGGATGTCCTGCGCAATTTCCAGGAGCGCTTCAAGTTCATTCTGGTCGACGAGTATCAGGACACCAACGTCGCGCAATATCTGTGGCTGAAATTGCTGGCGCAGACGACGAGTGCGCCGCCGGGCACTGCGCTTTCACCGTCATCACCGGGCCGCGCTGAAGGCGCGAGTCCCGGTGATCCACGTCTTGCGGAGTGGCAGGAAGACGTGGATGGCCGGAACATAGGCGAGCAGAGCGCCGCCGTCCTTCGGACGGCTATAGGCGAGCAGAGCGACGCCGTCCTCCGGACGGCTATAGGCGAGCAAAGCGACGCCGTCCTTCGGACGGCTATGCCCGGCCATGACGAAGAAAAAAGCGAAAAACGCCCAATCGCAACCCGCCTCCCCAAAAACATCTGCTGCGTGGGCGATGACGACCAGTCGATCTACGGCTGGCGCGGGGCGGAGGTGGATAACATCCTGCGCTTCGACCACGACTTCCCCGGCGCCAAGGTCATCAGGCTTGAGAGAAACTACCGGAGCACCGGCCACATTCTCGCAGCCGCTTCCCATCTCATCGCGCACAACGAAGGCCGTCTCGGCAAAACGCTGCGCACCGAGGACGAGCTGGGTGAGAAGGTGCAGGTCACCGGCGGTTGGGACTCGGAGGAAGAAGCCCGCGCTATCGGCGAGGAGATCGAGCAACTGCAGCGCGAGGCGCGCGAGCGCGGCGAGGATCACCCGCTCGACGAGATCGCCATTCTGGTGCGCGCCTCGTTCCAGATGCGCGAATTCGAAGACCGCTTCATTCAGCTCGGCCTGCCCTATCGCGTGATCGGCGGCCCGCGTTTCTACGAGCGCATGGAGATCCGCGACGCCCTCGCCTATCTGCGCGTGATCGCGCAGCCGGCCGACGATCTCGCCTTCGAGCGTATCGTCAACGTGCCCAAGCGCGGCCTCGGCGATGCCACGCTGCAGATGCTGCACGACTATGCGCGCAGGAAACGCATCCCACTCACCGAAGCTGCCGGCGCCCTCTCCGCCACCGACGATATGAAGCCTAAACCGCGGCTGGCGCTGCGCGACCTGATGGCCTCATTCGAGCGCTGGCGCGCGAAGAAAGATTCAATGCCGCACACCGAGCTCGCCGAAATCGTGCTCGATGAATCCGGCTACACCGACATGTGGCAGAAGGACCGTTCTGCCGACGCCGCCGGCCGCCTGGAAAACCTCAAGGAGCTGGTGCGCTCCATGGAGGAATTCGAGAACCTGCAAGGCTTCCTCGAGCACATCTCGCTGGTGATGGACCGCGAAGGCGCGGAGGCCGAGCAGGCCGTCAACATCATGACGTTGCATTCCGCCAAGGGCCTCGAATTCGATTGCGTGTTCCTGCCCGGCTGGGAGGAAGGCCTGTTTCCGCATCAACGCTCGCTCGATGAAAGCGGCCGCGCGGGCCTGGAGGAAGAGCGCCGCCTCGCGCATGTCGGCCTCACGCGCGCGCGCAAGAAGGCGAAGATCTATTTCGCCACCAACCGGCGCATCCACGGGATGTGGACCTCGACCGTGCCATCGCGCTTCCTCGACGAGCTGCCGGAGGCGCATGTGGAGGTGAAGGAGGCTGCGGGCGGCGCCGGCGGCTTCGGCATGTCGGGCTATGGCGCCTCGCGCTTCGACGAGATGAACGCCTTCGGCTCCAGCTACACCACGCCCGGCTGGCAGCGCGCCAAGGCGCGCAAGGGGAGCGGCGGATTCCACGACAACGGCCAGCCGCGCTACGTGCCGGATGGCGTGTTCGATGAGAGTGATGGGGCCGACGACAGTGCAGCAAACTCTGATCACCTCTCCCCAGCGGGGAGAGGTCGCGCCGCAGGCGCGGGTGAGGGGGCAAGAGCATCGCGCCATCGTGAGGGCGGAACCCCCTCACCCCAGCCCTCTCCGCGCCGGGGAGAGGGAGCGAGAGGCCGGAGATCCCCCCTCGTCATCGAAGGCGAGCTGGTGGCCAAATCCACCGGCACGACGTCATCGTTCACTGTCGGCGACCGCGTGTTTCACCAGAAATTCGGCAACGGCAACGTGGTGGCTGTGGACGGCAACAAGCTCACCATCGCCTTCGACAAGGCGGGCGAAAAGCGCGTGGTGGATTCATTCGTTGATAAGGCGTGAACCAATCACGCCACGTGGCAGCCCGCAGCGCCGCTCGCCCTCTACGTCACTGCCGGTTTCATTTGCCGCCGCATGGCAATGCACAGCACGGCGAGACCCGCGGCGAACAGAAAAACGATTCCGGGGATGGCCCAGTTCAGCACGAGGCCGCGGTCGATGATCGCCTGCCGCTGCGGGTCGGCGGGCAAATAAAGCACGGTCACCTTGTCGCCCGCGCGATGGCTGGGCGGATTGGTGCCGACGCTGTCCTTGAATTCGACCGTCGAATTCATCTGCGTGCGAAACTGCACGACGGGATAATAAGTAGAGCCGCCGCTGCCCGAACCGTGTTCGCTGTTCAGGCGCACCACCCGCCCTTGCGCACGCAGGCCTTGCGATTCAAGCCGGCTGATCCTGAGACTCTGGAAAACGCCAATCCCGAGGAGAAGCACGGCGACGGCGGCCAGGATGGGGACAACTGTCTTGTAACTTTTCGATTGCTTGAGCCGCGCCTGCGCAACCTCGGGCGCCGAAACGAGTGTCTCGATCGGCTTGACGTTGGTGAGATCGAGAGTCGACTGGCCGATATTGTGCTGCTTTTTCCATTCGTCGACGGACAGCCGCTGTCCCTTCGGAATGAGAACGCGCCAGGCGCGCTCGCCAAGATATAAAAGCATGGCGGCGGCCATGATCCACGTCATGCGCGTGATCGGGTAAGCGGTGAGCGCCGTATAGCCGAACAGAACGCCCGGCACGGCAAACACGAGACCGGCGAGATCGAGCAAATGGCCACCGGCTTCGCGCGCCTGCGTGGGATTGTGCGCGGAGATCATCAGCGGGACGACGCGCCCGGTTTCCTTGCCGCGCACCCAGCCGGAGCCGGTATCCGATTTCGCCACATGGCTTTCGCCGTCCGCCGACGTGTATCGATACACGGGAATGTAGGCGCCGCCATTGGCGATCACGCCAATGACCGTCCCCTGCGCGCGCAGCGCGTGCACACGCCAATACAATGAATTGCCGAGGATGAGGCCGCCGATGCCAAGACACACCACTGCGCCGAAAAAAAAGCCCACCTGGTTGTAGGCCTGCGCGCCCTGAAAAATGAGGTCGAACATGGACAATATCCCGGTTCGGCCGGCAATTTACCCGCGAAGGCTTATCGCACCGTAAACTTGCGGAATCCCCATCGGGACCGGGGCCAACGCTAACCCCGCAGCTGCGATTTCAGCGCCGAAATCACATCCTTCAATTGCGAGGAATCCCCGGTCGTGCGCTGGACCAGAAGCGCGCGCTGCAGTACGCCGAGCCGGGCTGTCTTTGCGGCGGAGTCAGCCAGCTTGAACTCGCCGCGCGCAGCGCCGCGTTTCAGGATCTGCGTGAGCCACTGTTGATGTGACTTGAAAAGTCGTGTGATCCGCTCATGATGAATTAACGGCGGTCTTGCGATAGACCCTTCGTGATCAAATTTTTGAAGTCGCCGGTCGTGACCGGGCGCAGCTGCTTTTCGACAGGAGGTTCAAGTGCATCGAATCGCTTATTTTGTCGAAGCGATTGTCTTTAACAGCCGATGGCTGGTCGCACCGTTTCTATTGGGATTGGTCATTGGGCTCGCCGCGCTCGTCTTCAAATTTCTGATCAAACTCGCAGAGTTCGTCATGCAAATCCCGGGGGCTGCGCCCGCAGATGTGATCGTCGGCATCCTCACGCTCGTCGATCTCACCCTCATCGCCAATCTGATCGTGATCGTCATCTGCTCGAGCTATGAGAATTTCCTCACACAAATTGACCATGCGAAACATCCCGATTGGCCGGAAGGCCTGGTAAAAATCGGCTTTTCGGATCTCAAACAGAAACTGCTTGGTTCAATCGCGGCGATTGCCGCGGTCAATGTCCTGGAGTGGTTCATGGACATTGAACGGCATGCTGACAACAGCAAACTGGCCTGGGTTGTCGGTATTCTGCTCGCGTTCGCAGTCTCCATGCTCATTTTTGCAATCGCGGACCGATTGACCCATCAGAATGTGGTGAGGGCGTCAGCAAAAACGACGCGTCAAGGCTGAAAAGCCGGCGCGGGTTCTGACTCGCCGCTCCGCCATTGGCTGCACGCCGTTCCGAACTGCTACCCCCGCAGCTCCGCCTTCAACGCCGAAATCACATCTTTCAATTGCGAGGAATCCCCGCTGACACGAGGGTCCGCCAGATGTTCGCTATTGCCGATCGAAATATAGACAATCATCGGGCCTTAGGACCGGCGCGCATGCTCGCGGCTCATTGCAGAACCGCGATCATGCGCGACCATTGCGCGACCATTGCGCGACCCAAGAGCATGTCCTAATTGGCCCGGCCCAATCTTCGTTTCCAGAGTTCGATGACTGCGGGCGGAAATTCACGCCCCGCGGCGCCGGTGCGCCGGCAGGCCTCCGGCCACATTTCAAGCAAGGAGTGATCTTCGCGAAGCAGATCCCTCGGCGAAGCGACGCCAGCGCCAGACTCAGGACCAGACTCTGGACCGGACTCCCCGCCAGACTGCGGCCATCGCTCGTCTGACATTCTCAGCAGCTCAATTAAGGCAGCGATATCGTTGTCGATGTTCATAGCTAATCCCCCTGTTGTTGTTGTTGCCTCAGAGGATAGCGGTGCCAGCCGATCGCGCTGTGTCGCCCGTCACGAAAAGGTGCATTTCACAGGCCCCGGCGCGAATTGTGGCGGTGTGAAAGGCGCTTGAACCGGTATTAAACTACTCCATCGCAGTTCCGAATCTGCTGTATCAAAATACTGGGGGGCTATGGGGAAGCCCTGATGAAATCCTCAATCGTCAAACGATCCATCGTCATTGATGGACACAAGACCAGCGTCAGCCTTGAAGACGCCTTCTGGAGTAGCCTGAAGGAAATCGCGGAGGCCCGGGAAGCACCGCTGTCGATGGTGGTCGGTGCGATCGATCAGACGCGCCAACAGGGCAATCTGTCCTCGGCGATCCGCCTGTTCGTCCTCGACCACGTCAGGACGCATTTTCACCGGGGCTAACCAGGGGAACGTGGTCTCGGGGCGGTTTCCGCTTGTCGCATCAATTGGTCAGCGGCCGCAGACGAATTGGCGCCTTTTGGCGCGGCGGCATCAGGCCACCTTGTAGCCAATCCCGATAGCTATACTGCCGTGTTCCACCGCATACTTGTCTTCTCTGATCGCGACCGGGCCACCGGTCGCCTTATCGAGGGCGTCACGCACGGCGCGTCCCAACTCATTATCCGGCCAGACGCTAAGACCATCAGGAATTCCGTTCATGCTGGAATCCTGTTTGGCAGGCCATCCAATTCGCGTGAACGCATCGACAAGGTCACGCGCCAGGAAAATTGAATCGATATCCTGAGGGACAATGGCAATCTGTTGCGGAGGCTCCCGCGTCTTGAGCGAGGTCTCCAGATCCGCGACGGCTGTCGGGGGTAACTTTGGCCAGACACGGTCTTTGAGAGTCAATATCTGACCTTCCAGACTGTCTATTTTGGCCTTTGCTTCATCCGGAGACGCACCACCGAGCCTGTTCATGTAGAGGGCAATGGTTCTTTCCCTATTCCTGATAATCCCGGAATACCGCCAGCGCAGAGCCCACCAGATAACCCCGGCGATGATCAAAATTGCCAGCGCAAAGACGACCGGGGCGTTGCCGATCACGCGCATCTGGTCGAGCACGTAGTTGGTAATTTGGTCCATCGCCAAATAATAGCCGACCCGCGCAACGATATGTGCGCAGCCGAATACCGCCGCCTAGCCATACACTGCGTTTTAAGCCACGAGCTATCCGGCCAAACAGAGGTCCGCTTCACTTCGACAACGGACACTTACAGTGCAGCAGCCCATGTCTGTTTAAGGGCCAATAGCGGACATTCGCACAATGTTACCGGCCCGGTGCAAATGCCCGCTTGTCGCGAGGCTTCACTCAACCACGTCGGTGGCTGCCACAAGCAAAGTATTGGGCAACGTGAGCCCCAGCGCCTTGGCCGTGTTTTTATTAAGGAGGAATTCGATCTTTGTGGGTTCTTCGACAGGGAGATCAGCGGGTTTGGCGCCCTTCAGAATCTTGTCTACGAAAACAGCCGCGCGGCGACACATCGCAGGCTGGTCAGCTCCATAGGACATTAGCGCACCCGCTTCCAAGGTCTCTCTGGACCAAACGGACAACGGCAACCGGCGAGCGATTGCCAAGTTCGCAATGAATTCCCTCTGCTGATAGGCCAGTCCCTCGGAGTTAATAGTAACTGCCTGCATGCCAGCTTTCACCATCGCATCAAATGTTGGCTCCAGTTCATCTCGCGAGCGAGCCGAAAACGTATGATTGGACAAACCAAGTTTTTTCGCCTCCCTATCAGTTACATCCGTGTACAAACGCGCGACTTCCGTATCCGGATTAACAAGCAACGCAACGTTGGATAGCCCCGGAATCGTCTCCTTCAGGAACTGCAAACGCTTCCCAATCAGATCAGCGGCAAAGTGCGTTAGGCCTGTCGCATTTCCGCCGGGCCGCGCAAAACTACTCACGAATTTGGAACCAACCGGGTCGGGCACGAAAATAAAAACTATCGGGATCGTTGTGGTGGCGTCCTTCGCGTAAAATGCAGTTTGAGAACCTACGCTGACCAAGACGTCTACGTTCATTGATACAAGTTCGGCGGCCATTTTGCGAAATCGGTCTGGCATTTCATTTGGAAAGCGATGTTCTAAAATAATGTTTAATCCGTCAGTATATCCAAGGTCACGCAATCCCTCGATAAATCCCGTGAAATAGCGCCCTTCTTCCTCAGCGCTACCGGCGTGCCACAGCACGCCAATACGAGGGTTTCTCGCTGTTTTCTGCGCGCGGGCCGGCAGCGGCCAAATCACGGCCGCGCCGCCGAGAAGCGTGATGAACTCTCGCCGCTGCATGTGTGCCCTGAGAACACGCCTTCAATGCCAAAAGCCTAGCACTTTGCGACTGAGCGGCGAGTGGGCGAAATGGCGCACAACCGGACTCAGATGCCGATCAGGCCCGATGTCCGCTTTGGGTCATTAGCGGGACATTTGCAGCGCAAGAAAACCCTTCTTATTCGATCACTTTGTCGGCGCGGTCGAGCAGCGTCGGCAGCACGGTCAGGTCAAGCGCCTTTGCGGTTTTGAGGTTGACAGCGAGATTGAATTTGGTCGGATTTTGAACCGGCAGATTGGCTGGGCTATCACCTTTGAGGATGCGATTGATGTACCCCGCCGCCTGGCGCAACAATTCGGAAAAATCAACGCCATAAGTGATGAGGCTGCCCGATTCCGCAAAAATGGGATTGTTAGAGACCGATGGAATGCCGTAACGGGTCGCGAGCGCAAAGATCAGGTCACGATTTGTCACGTTGTATGTGTCCGGCATCACAATGAGGCCGCCACCCGGATTGCGCGCCAGAGTGGCGATAGCGCCCTCGATCCCATCGGTGGTGTGGACCGGAGCGATACTCGTCTGGATGGCAAAGGACGCTGCTGCCGCTTGAATGGACGGCATGTAGAATTGGACTGGGGGTGCCGTTGCCGGATTGAACAGAAGCACCACGTGTGTGGTGCGCGGAGCGATCTCCTTTAGTAGTTCGACCCATTTGCCGCTAACCGTCCCCTCGACATTCGTGAAGCCGGTGATATTGCCGCCTGGATGCGTGAGGCTCGCGGCAAAACCACTGCCGATCGGATCGGATACAGCCGCGAAGACGATTGGAATTGTCCGCGTCTCGCGAGCAAGTGCGATGGTCTCAGGCGTGCCCCGGCCGAGTAGCGCGTCGGGCCGCAGATTGACCAGTTCTTTTGCGAACGTCCCCACCCTGTCCGGACTACCGGCGCTCCAACGAACCTCTGTTCGGAGATTGCCGCCCTCCTTCCACCCCAGCTTCGCGAGTTCATCCCGAAATACCGCTACCAGGGACTGTGAGGCAGGATCGTTCTCCGGATAGTCCATCAGCACGCCAACCAGTCGCACCGGGCCGGCGGGCTGCGCCCCCGCCGCGAGCGGCCAGGAGGCAGCCGCGCCGCCAAGAAATGTGATGAACTCGCGCCGTCTCATTGCCGCCCCCGAGGCTCAGGACCAGCCATCGTACGAGTCGAACCAGCATACTGGAAGGGGGCCAATGTCCGCGCATGGACGCGGTTAAAAAACTGCGGAGCCGCCATTGTGGCTTGCCACGGCTCCGCCAGTCGCAAAGCATTCACAAATTGTTTTTGTTATTTTGATTGCTGTTTAAAACACGACGGGAGCGGAGCGGTCTTGTGATTCTCCGCCAAAGTCTTGGTGTTTGATGTCCGCTTTGGATCATAAGAGGACATTTGCAAGTGCACTAATTCATGTCCGCTAAGTGCCGATAGCGGACATTCAAACCTCTCGGCGCGACATTCCTCTGCTGACCTGGCGCCCCAGCTAGCGTACCAACGCCAGCGACGGGGTTTGATTTGAACTATTGGCGCGGCGGCAGGCCTTCAAAGGCGGGCACGCCGTCGGCAATGAGATGGAAAGGCTGACCTTCTGCCGTGAAGATCGCCTTTTGCGCGCCGCCATACACTGAAGGGTCGTCCAGCGTTCCGATCTTCAGAACCACCGGCCGCAGGCCAGGCCGCCGCGAGATCATGTGGGTACCGCAAACCGCGCAGAACTCTCGCGTTACGGCATCAGCCTTATCGGGCCGCCGATAGGTCTTTGGCGCGCCTTTCGTGTACGCGAATCCTTCCGCTGGCACGAGCATGAACAAATTGGGTGCGCCGCCCGAGAAATACTGACACGCGCGGCAGTGGCATTGCGCTCTTAAAACTGGCTCACCCTCCGCAACATACCGCACAGCACCGCAAGAGCACCCGCCTTCGAGCCGCATGGTATTTCTCCTGCGTCGCCGACGAACATGTGGCCGTTAATGATTTTGCATACCAAGTTGCGAATGACCCCTCAATGTCCGCTTTAACCCCGAAAGCGGACATGTGCGGTGCCCTAACCAATGTCCGCTTTGGGCCAATAGCGGACATGCCCCTAATCATTCAATCACCTCATCGGCGCGTAAGAGTAACGACGGCGGCACAGCAAGACCAAGCGCTCTGGCGGTGTTGAGGTTGATCAAGAATTCGAATTTGGTTGGTTGTTCGATTGGAAGCTCGCTAGGTTTCGTGCCCTTCAGGAGCTTGTCCACATAAACGGCCACGCGATAACAGATGGCATCGTGATCCACGCCGTATGACATCAGGGCGCCCGCGTTAAACGTTTGTCGTGAATAGGCAGACAGCGGCAGCCCCTTGGCCAGCGAAAGCTTTGCTATCAGGTCGCGATATGTGAAAGCCCAACCATCCGGGTTGAATATTACCGCTTGGATGCCGGCATCCTTCATTGCGGCGAAGATTGAAGTTAGTTCGTCCGGCGCGCGCCATGTGAACACCTTTCCTGAAAGCCCAAGGTTGGCGGCTGCCGCCTGAAAACCCTGCTCATAGCCGGCTGCGAGTGAAGAATTCGAATTGACGAGAAGGGCAACGCGGGACAGTCCCGGAATAATCTCTTTGAAGAGCGCCAGCCGCTTGCCCACAATGTCGCTCGCGGAATTTGACAGGCCTGTCACGTTTGCTTCAGGCCGCGCGAGATTATTCACCAGCTTGCTGCCGATCGGATCAGGCATAAGAGCGAAAACAATCGGGATGGTTTTTGTCGCTTCCTTTGCGTAGGGAGGCGCATTCGCTCCAATGACGACGAGGACATCGACACCGGATGCCACGAGTTCGGTGGCCATGCTTCGAAACTGAGCCGCCTGCTCATTGGGAAAACGGTGTTCCAGCACAATGGTTTTGCCGTCGATGTAACCGATATCCGCGAAGCCCTTCACCACCGCCTTATAGTTCGTTCCCTCCTGCTCAGCGTTCGCGGCATGCCAGAGGACTCCGATACGGGGGACCTTCGCGGGCTGCTGCGCGCGCGCAGCAAGCGGCCAAGTCGCCATTCCACCTACAAGTGCAATGAACTCGCGCCGCCGCATGGCCGCCCCCGAGGCTCAGGACGAGGCATCGTATCAACTCAAAGTAACATTCCGAAAGGGGTTAGGCGTGAGGCGACCAATGTCCGCTTTGGGTCAAAAGCGGACAGCGACAGTCTTCGCTATATTGGTTTCCAAGGGCTGGAGACCACACGATGATCGGCAACAGCGAAACACTTGTTGGCACGTGGAAACTCGTCTCATGCGTTCTGGAGGACGTGGAAACCAAGGAGCAAAAGCCGGTCTGGGGAGCCAATCCAAACGGCTACATCGTGATGACCCCCGGAGGCCGCTGGATCGTTATTCAGACGGCGGAGGGCCGCGATCCTCCACAGAATGATGAAGATCGTATCGCCGCCTTCAAGTCGCTGCTTGCGTATTCAGGCAAATATCACACCGAGGGCAACAAGGTCGTGATCAGCGTGGACATTGCCGCGGACGAGTCCTGGAACGGCACTGAACAAGTTCGTTATTACAAAATTGACGGCAACAAGTTGCACATCGAAGCCGCGCCCCAGCCTTATCCGAATTTCGGGGGCAAAGTGATGCTCGGCATTCTCGTTTGGAAGAGGGAATAACGAAGTCCGCCTTGGGTCAAAAGGACAGCCCCACGCATCGCCGCTTTTACATCCGAGTGGTTGCCAATTTAGCTCGGCAAGACCTTTGACAGCCTATATCGGTGCCACTGATCACCGCGCCTGATCAGCAGTTCGGGCACCGCGCGTTTCCGTAAAGAGTGTAGTTGGGACATACCGCCACATCAAAACCAGTTGGTGTTCCTCCCGACGTGTAACCCATCTCGGGATGGCAGCCGCGTGGAACCGGACTGCAGCCGACGACAGTGCAAGCAATCTGTGGCTGTGCAGCAGTGGTAGGCTTCGTGTTGCTCTTGTGGTGCTTAGACGCCGCGCTGGCCGGCATCAACGCAAGTGCAAGCACAACGGCCGTAACAATGGGTACGATTGTTTTCATGACGATCCTCTAAGCATTTTCTGCAAGGCAATGCCGTCACCGTCCCTACGGTAGCGAACCTCCGTGGCAGGTAACAAATCGCAGTTTCGTGATTGGGCAATGTCCGCTTTTGGCCAAAAGCGGACATCGACCGGATTATGCCATCACATCGGCACACGACCGAGTACCGCTACTTCGCCTCGATCCTCGTGGCATTTTCTCATGCACTGGTTTTGGCAGACCAGTTGTCGCTTTAGACCACCAGAGTTTTCATGGCAGTACCTTTGGCATTCCTGGTTGCAGGCAGTGTGATCTACTTTCCAATTTGCGGAAACAGGAGCGAACAGCGCAAAGGCGCCAACCGCTATTGCGACCTTTCTCATAAATGCTCCTCCTCTGTGCGGGCTGGGTGCAGACCTAAGGCGAGGTCTGGCCCGTGGGTAGAGGACTAAAAGTCCGAATGCAGCCGCGCAGAAAAAATCGACGCCGGCCCGCGATCCGCATTGTAGGCAGGGTTTACGATGAACTGATAATCAAAGGTGAGTGTGGTCTTTTTCAAGACCGCGAACGAATAATAGGTCTCCAGAATTCTTTCCGTTTGATAGTTAAGCGCACCGTCGCCGATGAGAATTCCCAGACCGCCGGCCGCAATGAAGGCCCGATGATCGGGAGACAATGCGTTGATCGCTCCGGCGAGGCCAATGCTATCTCCCGGACGACCCCAGCTGTTTCCCTTCAGGACGCCGCCGAATGAGGCACTCGCATCGATATCAGTGAAGGACATGATTTCTGTCTTTCCGTTGTTCCAGCTTAAACGGGAGAAGAGACCAAACTCGTCGGAAAGTGACTGCTCGAAATTGGCGACGGCGCCATACTTGATCCGGCCTTGACGAGTCTGGCTGATGTCGAGATCGAGAGCCGGATTGGCCAGCGTTTCCGCATAGCTGCCAGAATATGCCGAATTGACCCAACCGATCAGGCGAAGCTTTCCCGGATGCGCCAGCAGCGAATAACGCAATTCGGTTTCGAGCAGATATTCACCGCGGCCAAAAACATCCGGATCGAAGTAGTTGGAGTTGGACACCTTCGGCATCAGCAGATAGCCCGCGCGAATAGCCCAGTCTTTTTGATTGAGTTCCGCGAATGCGCCCCAGCTATAGCCGGGTTGATCGGCTGGAAAATCGAACGCCCCGGCTGCCCAGATCGCCCAGTTCAAAAACCCGGTGCGAGGTTCGTCGGCGTAGGCATTGTTGTCGATAAAATCGGGAAGAAAAACCCGCCCGACCGTAAAACTCAAACGCGAGACGTCGACCTTGCCGCCAAAACGGGCTTGGTCCTCCTCGATGGTCTCCTGCTCACCGCCGAAGCCAAAGGTCTGCCGAATAAACAGGCGCGAGGTGTTATAGTGAGGGAAAGCAAAACCTGCTTTTTGTGCTTCGCCATTCGAAAAGCCTCCAAGGCCCAGCGTTCCGCTGAGTCCGAAACCTTGAGCCAGCTCGGGGGCATAGAAGACTTCGGCGCCTTCCCATGGCCGCAAACCAATAAAAGCTGTCGCGCTCGCGGTATTCTTCGTCTGAGCGTTGCCAGTGAGGCTGTTTTGACCTTCATAAGGCGAGTGAAAGCCCGGATAACCCTGCTGGATGTAGGTCGCCTGCCCGAGAATTTGCCAGTCGACCGGCTTGGCCGCGGCATCATCATTTTGTTCCGGGGCTCCGGCCGCAGGCCAACTCAGCTTTCGATTGAGTCCCAGCCGCAGCATGTTGAAATCAGCGGTCGAGACATAATTGGCTCCTGACGGAAATCCTACGTTGGCATTTGCGAAGCGCCCATAAAGATATTCGAGCCGCAGCGTCCAGCTGGGATCGAACGCGTACTCAATGCCCGCACCAGCAACGCCGCCAAATCGCGCCCGCAGAATTTTCTCTTCGCTTCCGGTGGGTATGTCATTGAGAAATCGAGCACCCATGAGACCGATGCCACCCGTGCCGTAGAAGAGCCAGGGACCGAAGGCGTAACCGATGCGGCCGCGCGCCGTGGCCACGTAGTCAAATTGCTGTGTGACTTGGCTTTGGGCGGTCGCTAACCCCGCAACGACCGAGTTTGATGCAATGTAATTCGGGAAAGAAGCATCGAGTTCCCATCCAAACAAAACGTTTGAAGGTAGTAGATAGTTATACCCGAGTTGTACACCTCCGACGGGACCACCGAATGTGCTGCTGGTGGCTGTTGAGGTCGTGTCCGAAAGGGTCGCGCTTGATTTGCCTAGACCCAAGCCGACATGGCCACCAAAATAAAGGCCATCCCAGTCGTAGCGCTGCTTGGTGGCTGCGATTGCGTGTGCGGGGGGCAAGGTATCGAATTTCTCTTGCGCCGCAACGCAGACTGGAACCATGATACTTAGTGCAATTAATACGGCGGACCGCATATCAACAGTTCCCACACCTTTTCCAAAAATTGTACGGACGCGCCCACGCGCGCGGATCGTCCACCTTGAGCGCTTTCAGGGATACGCTGGCGATGTCAGGCGAAGGGCGGAGCGCGGGAACGGAAACCAACGCGTGGCGAATGTGTTGGTACAGTTTCTGCTGGGGTTGCCGGTGTTATTACATGCAACGCAAATCGAGCCGGCAATGCGGGCGCGATTGCAATTTGCCCAGACGCGGTAAGGTTGAGCGTGGCGCAAATGTCGCAGACGTATCCGGCTGGTTCGTCGGAGCTTCCACCAAAGGGGGTATGGCCACTGCTCCAGACCGATTGCGGTAGTCTGGAGTGCCCTCCAATGTGCTGTAAATGGATGTGCTCGAAAGATGCGACGAGTTGGATCAGCAGCGCGAATAGCGTTGCACCGACACAAATTTTCTTCCGAATTAAAACCCAGCCCATGACCAAAAATCACACTTGCTGATTTGCCAACATGCCATGTCGGCAAGCCGAAAAGTTACAGTGTTATATTTCTAATTGTCGAGCCCACATATAACCCACGTCGCGCGATCGCGCCCCGACGTGTTTTTCACAGATGTTGAAAAATAATTTTTTTGATCGTTTTAACGTACAGCGGCGCGTACATGCTCTGGAGAACGACCGAAATAACGACAAAGCGACAACGACTTACGACGGGAATACCCTTTAACCCCCGAAAGCGGACATCAATCCGCGCGGTCAACGGGTGAGGTTGGTTCTCTGTTTTTGTGGGTCCCCGCTCCCTGCGCCAGCAAGTTGCCTATCAATGAAGACAAGATGCCCGGAAGTTCGTTCGGCCGAAACGGGATCGGCCGGCACAGGCCCATTGTTACCAGGCCGAGCCGCGCCATGCGCTGCCCAGCATACATGGACTCGGCCGCGCTCGTCGCCAGGCGTTCGACAACAGCGCCTCCTATGTGTTGGGTCAGCGCAACTCCCGCAAAATCTACAGCCCCGAGTTTTCCGGCCTCAACCACGAGTCGCCGCAACAGATGGACCGTGGCGAGTGCAGTTGGCCTGTGGCCGTAGCAGCCAGCGATCTCGCGCACCATGCGGATGCTGCATGCGATAAAGAACAGGATATCCGTGACCGCGGTCGGACTGATGGCGGTTATGCCAAAGGCGCGGGCGCTCGCCCGGCGGACGATCGCCTCGGCACGCCTGTCAAGCGGAGTCATAACCGTTTCCGATAACAGCTCGATCTGCTGCGCGGGCGAATGATGACGCCGCACCTTGCGCTGAAACGCCTCAATTGCGGCCGTGCTGTCGCGGTTTTTGGGGATCTCTGCAATTACGTCGCGGATCGTCTCGTGCACGTCCGAGGTATGCATGTTGTCCCTTTGCAGGGCCAAGCGCTGCTGGTTGGTTTCTACATTCTTTAGGGCGAGATAGCTCCTCGCCTCGTGCACAATCATCGCACCCGCAGCGGAAATACCGACCCCCGCCGCTAATGCCGCGGCCCAGCCGAGCGACGTGCTGGAATTGAACGCTGATGCGATCCAGAGATACAGATCAACGCCGAGCCAGCCGCAGAAGGCAGCGACCAGACCCCCCAAAGCGAGCTTCATCGACAAGCCGTATCGCCGGCCTTCTAATTCGACTGTGGGCTGAAGTTCGGCTGGAGGGGCCGGGATGATACGACCGGTTCCCGCGGTTGCGATGACGCGTGGCGCCAACGGCTCGGCGATGCCAGCGCCCGATTTCTCTGGCGTCTCTATCACGACGACTTGCGGACGTAGAATGTCGTCAGATCCGATTTTGTTTTTTTGGGTACTCACTGCAATTGATCTCCGATGAGATACTCGAGCGCCAGATCGAGATTGATGTGCGCGATGCCGTCGATCGGTGATACGTCGATGACCGGGGGCTCGAAAACCGGAATATTGAGAAACGGTTTGCCCCAGGCCTCCGGCCGTGGCGGACGAGCGGGCACGTTGCCAACAAAAAATTTCGCTCTGGTGTCGCTGCCGACCGGTTTGCCGACAACAACCTGGACCCGGTGTCCTTCAATCTCCTGAGTATCCTCTTCCGTCGAAATGACCGACGCGAGTGTCGCGACATCAAACATGGCATTTCTGCTGCTGACATCAAGCGCGGGAAGCGCAACCATGTTGCGCAGCAGCGCGGCAAGATGGTCGCGTTGCACCTCGGGGACATGATCGGCCTTGGTAGCTGCGAACAGCACCTTCTCGATACGCGCGCTTTGCAACAGCCGCGAGATAATTCCGCTATGCCCATAGCGAAAGCTTTCCAGGATCGTGTCCACGGCGTGTCGCGTGTCGTCGAATACCTCGCGGCCGGCCAACAGAGCGCCAAGGACGTCCACAAGCACCACTTGTCGCGAATAGTTGCGGAAATGCTGACTATAAAACGGCATGACCACTTCGGTCTTATACGCTTCAAAGCGCCGTTCCATCACTGCGGCCAGCGTGCCATCAGTGCCGCGTTGTAAATTGTCTGGAATATCGAGCGGGGCGAACCACATATAGGAATTTTCCCCGAGCGAGCCGGGATCGAGGAAGCGACCGGGCTGCAAAAAATTGAGCCCGTGCCGGTCGCGTGCTGCTCGCAGGTAGTTACAATAAAGTTCATGCGCCCGCCTGGCATCTTCCTCGCTGGCAGAGGCGTCATGACGGTGATCGCCTAGAAAGGTTACGAAGGCATGCGCAGTTTTGGCGCGCATTCCGCGGCGACATAGCTGCAACGTCGCGCGCGACCAATCGGCGTAGCTTTGGTCCAGCAGCGGAAGATCGAGCAGCCATTCGCCTGGATAGTCAATTATTTTGAGTTTCAACGTTGCAGGGCCGCTGCCGACCCAGCGGAGCAAGGTACCGAGCACGCCTGCAGGAACGAAGCGGATGTCAATCTCGATTTCGCTGATGTCGGTGGTACGGGTCGGCCAATTCGCGGGGCTCGCCGCCATGCGCTCGATATTTCGCATATAGGGAAATCGCGGTAGCCCATTGGTCTTGTCGCTGGCCAATCTTGCTGCGGCCAGCCGGCCGTCTCCAACCACTTTCAAAAAGGGCATGCGGTACGGTTGATGTAACGCACTGAGCAGGTTGTGCACGAGGCTGGTGATGAACACTGTCTTGCCGGCGCGGCTTAAGCCAGTGACAGCCAGACTGACAACTGAGCCTTTGGTGAGTTCGGCAAGATCGAACGCGCCTGAGAACCACTCCGAAAGGTCCACCCCGGCGCGCTCGAACATCGACTTATCGAACATGCCTTTCGCCATTGGTGTGATATCGCACTCCACCACCTTTGAACGGCCCTTCAACGCGATGACGTGCCACTACCATACGCGTAAATTTGGGCAAATTCGCTGTCCAGATGTCCGCTCCCGGCCAACGCACGCGTTTATCGCTTTGGAGCAGAGCAAAAGCGGACATGACGCCGTCTAGCTGCGATGTCCGTCCGTTGTTACCCCAAAACCGGACACACCTAATCGGGCCTGCCGTATTCGCGCTCGACCTTGCAAATTCTGATCATGTAGTACGAATACCAGATTTCGCGTCCTTTCTTCTTCGCAATGCGATGCTCAGGGTCTCGGGCAAAAGCTGCGATTGAATCGGTGTCTTTCCAATAGATCGCCGACACACCAGAGCCATCAGTGTTTCTCGCAGGCTCAATACCCAGGAAGCCATCGTAGGTCGCGGCCAATTCGACCATGCGGCGGGACATCGCGACGTGTTCGGCATGGTCAACATCTGCGTTGATGGATGTAAATATGACGGCGTAGTACGGCGGTTTGGGTGTCTTCGAGATAAACGCCATAAGAACCCCGGCTAATCGGATCAGGCATCGAGAGTGGACGACTCAATTGGAAATGTCGAACTCCCGGGACAATAGACCTGTTGTGCTATGCTTGATGTTTATAAAGCGGCGATGGCGCGAACCAGTCGGTCCAATCATCAGCGCCTAATCTGCCTTTGAGCAAGCGAACCAAACTGCGTCCCGCTCTGCCATCAAAATCGATATCCATCAGCGCGTCACCAGGAGCGGCTCGGAAGGCACCGTGCCCCTCGGAGTACCTACGGCGTAACGCAAGCGGCGGCCCGTTGGCTTCCCCCATCAAATCGTAGAAAATCATGACAGGATGCGCAGTTATAGGGACATCGCAGGTCGTGCTCTCCTCGTGGCGCTCACAGTCTGGGCGCTCGCGATGGTTATTCCTGATTTCTACCGGCTGTATCAGCCGCTGGGATCATTCGGTTTTTACGCCAATAACGACGGCATTATCACCGATGTGCAGGGGCCGTTCCTCCAGCAGGCGGACTCCCCCGCTTTCCAGGCTGGCCTACGCGCCGGCGATAGGCTCGATCTCGAGGAGATGCGCTGTACTCCCGTAAATACTCTCAGATGCGCGAGTGCGATGGCCGCCCTGGGAGGTTTTCGCCTCGTCACCAATCAACGACATGCCGAACTCGTGATGGCTGCCACCGCCGACCGACCGGCGCGAGTAGTCGACATCATCGCAACGCAAAGGCCGTACAACGGATGGGTGCTTGCGGTTTTGCTACTCGATCAGATTGCAGCAACGCTCGTTATTCTGGCGGCCGCGTGGCTGGTCTGGACAAGACCAGGAATTATGACCTGGGGATTTTTCCTTTACGTCATCTGGTTCAATCCGGGCCAGTCCGCCCAATATTATGCACTCTTGCAACTCTACTCACCTATTGCTCTGCTCACGCAGAGTTTGATGGGCGCCGCAGCACAGGGCGTCGGCTTGGCAGGCTTCATCTGGTTCGCGCTCAGAGCGCCAATAGATGAAACAACGCCGCGGTGGCGGCCAGTCGAACGGAGCTTGCCCTTTGTCGCCATCTTCCTCGTGCTATTGCTGACGCTTAGCTACGCAAATCTCTTGGGCTTTCCTACGGAAACGGTAACAAGAGCCGGCGTGATAAGCGGCCTCGTCGTCGCTCTGTGGGGCTTCGTTATTCTGCTCGCGCGCCAGCACGAGCTCCCGCCACAGGACTACCAGCGCCTGCGCTGGGTGATCTGGGGCTGCGTAATAGGACTGCCGGCACTTGTTTTCGCCGATGCCGGCACAACGACGACACTTCTTAATTTTCTATGGCCCAATTATTCCCCGCCCGAGCAATTATGGGGGCTGCTCTATCTCATCAACGGTGTGCTCTGCCTCCTCGTCAGCGAGGCAATACGAAAACCTTACGTTGTGAAAGTAAGCATTCCTCTACGCCGCGTGACCATTCTTGGCCTCCTTCTCAGTTTGCCAATTCTCTTTCTTCACCAGAGCATTGATCACATTCGCGAAGGGATCAGCGAGAAAGTTACATTGCCGGCGTGGATCTGGATTGGAATCGCAGCTGTTATTCTTTTCTTGACCTCGAAAATTCACGACACCGCCGTCCACTACCTGGAATGGTTATTCAATCGTTCGATCGTGAAAGCAGGAGAACGACTCGGCGACGCTGTTTTGAAGTCCAAAAGTTATGGTGAGATTGAAGCGCAGCTCGTCAAGGGAGTGCATGACGCCCTCAGGCTTGCTTCGGCAGGGATCTTTCGCGAGCAGGATCGTATTTTTCAGCGTACCACGGCAGATCCTGCGTGGGACGGCGCAACGCAGACACTCGACCCAAGCGACCCGTTGCTCAAACCCGCACGGTCGCATCGGCCATATGATGTTGACGCCACAACGGCTACGCGAAATCACCTTCCCGATGGCCTGATGCGACCCATCCTGGCGGTTCCAGTGGGCGACCGGTTGCGTTGCTTAGGATTAGCACTTTATGGACCGCATTCGACCGGTAACGCTCTGAGTCATGAAGAACGGTCTATGCTAGCGGAGCTGGCCGACAAGGCGGCAAGTGCATTCATGCAGATCAACGACGATCAGCTTCGCCGTCGAATTGCGGCTCTGGAAAGCGAACTTGCGACAACGGCCTCCGAGCTTGCCAACGTCAATCCGCCCTCCTCAATCCCCTTTAGGGCCGCCACCAACAGTGAGACATGAACGACGAACCGCTCTCCTGAAAACAGAAAAGACCGCGTCTTTGCAGGCATGACAGGCCGCATCTAGCCGCAATCAGCCGCCGTTTGTGGGGACCAACGGCCGCTTCTCGCCACTCTGTGGCGCATTTCACACAGACTGTACCCTGATGGATCTATGGTGTGAGCGCTTGGCTGCACACGCCTTTTCTAGTGAGGGAATTGAGCGAGGTCGTTCCAATACATCATTGAACTCAACTTCTGTTCTCTATTGTTTGGGGGCAAGCATGTCGACAATCACGGCTGAGACAATCGAATCAACGAGATCGCCGGCATTTTCCAAAGTCCGAAGCCAGACGCTGCGGAACGGGCATGCACACTTTTTCAACGCCAATCAAATGAAGGTCATTGCCGAACTGGCGCTCATGGAGTGCAAGGGCGGTCATGCGACAGCGAAGTGGCGGCGGCAAATTCAATCGATCGACCGGTCTGGCCGTCTTTCGAAAGACGCTCTTCTTTTGTTACAGCAGCTTCAGGCACGACTTGGAATTACAACCACACGCCCTATTTCGCTGCCTGTCGATGACCAGCCGTTTTGGCACCGGACGCAACGTCCCTTTGCGGACTATCGGTCAACTGAGGAACTACCGAGTTGGGCCGACGTGGTAATCATCGGAGCAGGCCTCACCGGCGCCGCTGCTGCCTATCACCTGAAGGATTCCCGGCTAAGCGTCGTTATCATCGAAAAGGGTGATCCCGCCGGAGAGGCAAGCGGCCGTAATGGCGGCAATTTTGAATTGTTGCCGGAAAACTCAGTCGGGACCTACGAAGGGCTTGCACCGGGCCGCTTCAAATTCATGAAAAAGCGTTACCCCCACGTCCCGTCAGAGGTTCTACAAGCTGTCAGCGAGCGACAGGCATCCTTGGTTCTGGGACTCGCGCTTCGCAATCGCGACCTTCTCAAAGAAACAATTCTCAACGAAGGAATTGCTTGTGATTTCTCGCCGAAGGGATGGCTGCATCTGGCGGCCGATGAGCGCGAGGAACAAGGTCTTTGCGACGAGGTCTCGCTCGCTGCCCAGCATGGTCAGAAAATAGCGATCTGGTCGCGCTCAAAGATTGCCGAGGAATTCGGGATAGATGCTCAGTTCCTGGGCCGTTTCATCCCGGGAGACGGAACGTATCACCCATTCAAGTTCGTTTGCGGAGAGTTGAGCAGCGCTCTCCACGGTGGTGTGACTCTCTACACCCGTACAAGGGTTCAGCGTATCGCATCACTTGGTCCCGATGAACATCGTCTCGAAACGGACCGTGGAAATATCACCGCCCGCCGCGTTGTCGTTGCAACGAACGCCTTCACAAGCGAGCTGTTTCCGGAGCTGGCCGCAATCGAACCATATCAAAGTCAGATTCTGGTGACCGAACACGTGCCGGATCGGGTTCGCGGACGCATCGTCACCTCTGACAACGGACCAGTATTCTTCAATCAGCCCCGCGAGGGTGCTCGCAACAGACGGGCTCCACTGATCATGGGTGGTGCGAATGATCGGCCCATGAAAAATCCGTCATCTCGCCGCCGTTCCCCGGCGGTCCACGCGCACCTTTTGAAATTGCGCGACAGCTTCTACCCTGAGCTGGCCGGTCAACCGCCCTCGGCGGAATGGATCGGCCCGATGGCCTTCACGCCGGACGGCCTGCCCTGCATCGGATTTCTGCGACGGGGTGTTATCGTTGCAGCCGGATACAACGGATATGGGGGAAGTTATGCAACCGCCGCTGGCCACGCGGCGGCCGAGATGGCGATCTCAGATGTTGTTCCGGAATGGCTTCCGGAAGAGATATTTTCACCGCGCAGGTTGTTAAGTGATGAACCGCTGTTCCTCACAGAGCGTGAAGGGCTATGGAGAGTTGCGGTTTCGCTTTGCCGTCAAGTTCAAAGCGTCAACCGCCAGCTTTCAGATGAATTGACCCTGCATGCTGCAGCAAACACGCTTGCCCCAAAGATTGTGGATACGCAAATAACGTCTCCTCCTGGAGAAAGCCGTTCCACTGACGGTAGCGAAGCTGAATCCCTGGCCGCGTTTGATGCGTTCCGCAAATTCTCTCGCGAAGAGACCCACGAGCTTTTGCGGCTTATGCGACGTTGGGACCTAGCAAAGGGCACAATTGTTTTCACCGAGGGCAGCCCCAGGGGGAACTGTTTTATAATCCTGCAAGGGGCAGTCGACGTCAGTGTGAATACACGCGGTCAACAACAACTATTGGCCACTCTGAACCCTGGCAGCGTGTTCGGTCAAATGAGCCTCATTGACGGAGTACCGCGCTCTGCCACTTGCTCGATTCGCTCTGATGCTGTGCTGCTGGAAATAGTACGTGCGCCTTGTGAAGAGCTGCTAAGCAGCGGATCAACGTTAGCATTGAAGTTTCTTGCAACTTTGAATGAAGGATTAATTTTGGCGCTACGTGGCGCGGATCTCCGCTTAATGCAGTTGGAAGGAACTGAAGCGCAAGCGAATTTATGAAAACGAATTTGTGGAAACCGAAAACAGAAAAAAACAGAAGGGGGCGGTCCGGTCCGCCCCCTTCATCTCCGCTCAAGCCCTACCAGGTGAGCAGCATCTCGTTGTAGCCCGGGCTGCCGCCGCCGGTGTCATAGTTCGAGTATCCTCCATAGATGCCGACTGGCCTGCGGGGCGACATCGCGTAGCTCTGTTGGCCGTATTGCCGGGAGATCGCCCTCGCGTGGGCTCGCGCAGGCGCATTGGCGACGGTACGTCCATTGGGAGCTTCGTACATCTGGGCGAAAGCCGGTGCACCCATAGCCGTCGTGAGGATGGCAATACCGATCAACTTCTTCATGGTCGTCGTATTCTTCATGGTCGTCATGGCGACACTCCATTGTTCATGATGACGACAGCCGTCATCACCGGCCGCCCAGCACGCGGACGCGCAAATGTGTAGCACCGCAACAGCGGTTGTTTATTCCCCCGAAATCAAAACCAACTGGCCACAGATTTGTGAACGGTATCGTGCTGCCGTCACAGCATCCTGGAAGGCTGCCGCGGTGCTGATTGCCGGAGGATGATGTCAGTCGCGCTGCCAACCCACTACCACCAGGCCTTTCGCCGGATCGAGCACCTGCCGTTCGCCGTTCGTGAGCCCGTGGCTTGCCAGCACGTCTTCGGGTGTTCGCGCCGGCACGCCGGGAAAAACCGGGCGGCCGCCGGGCAGCCATACGCCGGGCGCCCGTGTCAGGTAGAAAACGTCATAGCGATCGAGGAATAGTCCGAACACATCGGTGCCGCCAATGACGCCAACGCTGGCGACGGGCGCCGCGAGCGCGGCCAGAGCTTGCTCGAACGAAGCGCCGGCCGGATTCCAGAACAACGCCTTCCCATTCGACGGGTCGGCCGCGATGGCGAGGACGTGGCGGGTCAGGATCAGGCGGCGGCGCAGATGCGAGCGCGGTTGCTGTTCGTGCGAATGCCGGCCATGCGCCACCACATCGACCGCGTCGAGCCCACGCGCGAAGAAGCGCTGATCGGCGTCGAACTTGAGCTGGTCCGGCATGACGCCGGCCGCATTTGCGAGCATGCCGTCCTCGGAGACAATGGCATAACCTTCGACGCGCGGCGGCCGGGGCATGTCAGTCATTGTTGGCACTCTAGCGGCAGGCAAAAGCTGGACTTGCGCAAACTGGACTTCGGCAAGCCGGACTTGGGCAAGCTGGACTTCGGCAAGCCGGATTTGGGCGTGCTCGAGACGAGAACAGGTGCATGTGTGCTACGCTGCCCGGGCTATGATGAAGCGTGAAAACTTCCCGGTCGCCAATATCTACGTGCCCACCGCGCGCCGCAAAACGCTCGATTTGAAGCGTGTCGACGCGATCGCGCAAAGCATGCTGACGGATGGCCAGCAGACGCCGATCCTGGTGCGTGAGGACGGCGCTCGCTTTGTTCTGGTCGAGGGGCTGCACCGGCTCGAGGCCGCCAAGGCGCTGGGTGAAACCACCATCATCGGCTTTCGTGTCGCCGCCCGAAAGCACTAGGCGACACCCGCCGGCGTTTCTGCAACATCCTTATTCCGGCAATGTCACCAGGGTATAACTCCGCGCAGCGCCGTCAAACACTGATACCTGAAGGACCGGAAAGTCCTGCTTGAGCTTCAGACCAGCCGTCATAGCGTCTTCCGACGTGTCGAATCTGGTTTTCAATTTGCCGTCAACCGACAGCATGTAACCGTCGCTCGGCATGACATTCGGGCGTAGATTTGCCGGCTTTGTTTTTTCGCCACTCATTGATCGTTCTCCTTTGCAGAATTTGACTGAAGGTTACGGCGCGCAGCCATCGCGCAGAAAAGTTTCAAAATGACACTTATGAAGTTTCAAAATGACACTTATGAAAAATCGGCGGCGACGAGGTCGTAGATATTTTTCCGGCCGCGAGAATAAACTCTTGCGGCGATCGAGTAGATAAATTTCCGGTTTTTGTCGAAAGCCCGCAAATATCCTGCTTCGTCGGGCTCCAGATCGGGCTGAATGTGCTTGAGCGCGTCCCAGGTCACAAAGAACGAACTTTCCATCGAGCGGTCGTAACCCCAGAAGCGCACCGCGTGCCGCGTCGCATCGAAACTCCGGCTTTGATTCGGAAACGTCACCGAAAAATTCTCGGCATTCGATGGCTGCCGGCCGAACCAGTTCATTGCGTCGCAGGCCTTCCTGTCAGCGAGACGCCCAATGGTTGGAAATCGCAAAGTGAGCGTCACAGACATATAGGTATCGCGCAAGCCATTAACGAGCCATGTCTAGCGAGCTATTTCTGGCGGGCCGTCTAACGGTACCCACACCGCAGAACTCACGCGAAAGCCGATGCGAGTCCGCGCAAACGCAGGTTGCCGCACCAAGATATTATTTCACGATTTCAAGTGTTTACGCTGTGTGGCACCGCAACAAGCCCCTCGGGGGAACGATAAACGACCTGGGCGGTTAACAGTACGGGGTCGGAGCGATTTTGCTTGTCTAGTCACCGGGAAGCCCAAAATCGATGCAGAATTTCGTATCGAATCTGCCGGATCACTGCTAGTGATTCCTGACCATCCTTCAAAAGCTCAAATCGTTTGTTGGCACCGTGGCGTCCCCGGAGCGTCCCCGCGTGTTTCGTCCACGCTGGCCGAGGCGGCGTCTTTGTAAATGCATCGTCTTCACTGCAAAAGAGGGACAGCATGAATCGTCTGACCATCATAGCGCCAATTGCATTGCTCCTGATCGCATGTGTGGCCCAACCGGCCGAAGCCTATCGTGTGAAACGTCATGCCACCCAGTCCGGTGGTTGCGCGTTCACGAATGAGGGAAGGCAAGTGTGCGGAGGGTCCGTTGCAGACCGCGCAGCAATCCCCGATGCCGCCGGCACTCGCACCAGGCTCGCAAGCCGCGCCCAAGCTGTGGACGCTACTGGCAATGGCGTTGTGCTCGCAACAAACGAAGGCACGATCATCGGTTCGCGTCCGGCCGGCTGCCCGCACTCGTACTGCGGCTGCGGCTTGCGCATGCACCTCGGACTCTCGGATGTCAGGCTCAACCTGGCTTCCAACTGGTCGCGGCTATTTCCGCACGAAAGCGCTCCGCGGGCCGGGCTCGCCGCCGTCCGCAGTGGTCACGTGATGTATATCGAGGCGGCAGCCGGAAACGGACAGTGGGTCATTCGCGACTATAATTCAGGCCGTGGCCTCTCGCGCGTGCATGTGCGCGACGTGCGCGGTTACGCGTTTGTCAATCCGCATGCGACGGTGGCGGCGCGCTAGTCAGGCGCGCCCCGTTTTACCGAGAATGTGAGAAGCGCCGCCATGACGCGGCACGCTACTGCAATGCCACGTTGATGCCGATCTGGCCGCCGACGTTGGTGACACGATGTTGCGCGAATGTGCTGACGACGGCCGCGAACGCGCTCATGCCGTCCCCGATCTTGAGCCGGGTACCGGCGATGCCGGTGGCCCAATCGGTACCGAGCTGTACGGCCGGCAGCGAAAAACTCGACGCGGCAATGGTCGTCAATGATGCGGTGACCAGCCGGTCTGGATCCGCAAACTCGTGATTCCAAACCGCCTTGGCGAAAGGCTGCCACTTGCCGACATCGACACTGGCCTGATAGCCCAGCTCGCCAACAGCGGATTTACGAATTTGCCTGTCGAAAGACAGCGCAGTGAACCCGCCGATCGCGGCAAACTGGTCGGCCTCGGTGAATCCGTTCACACTGACGCGTTGCAGGACAACACCAATCACCGGGCCATGGGTCACGACGGTGGTTGCTGCCGGCGCCTTGACCGGCATGCCGGAGGGGGCGGCCCCGAGCGCGGACCTGAAATCGTAACCCGCTTCCGTCGCAAACGAGATATTCGAGCCCCAGGTGCTGCCAGTATTGGGCTGCACTGTGATCCCGATCGGCACCTGCCGGTTGATGTCGTACTGCATCGCGCCGGCGCTAACGATCGCATTCAACCAATAGGGCGCGTTGCGATAGGCGCCATAGAGACTGACAGCCAATTCATCGTCCTTGAAATCGCCGCCGAGGCTGAAGGTCTGCCTCGTTAATCCGGCCGAGATGGCGCCGCCCACCAGCCATTCCGGCGTCAGCCGGTAGTCGAACCCAGCGGTTATGCCGACTGGCGTGCCCGGATCGTCGGGAAATCCCGTGGCGTTGGACATCTTGAGCCAGGACAGATCGCCAGTGACCCATGCATGGAATCTTCCGGCCTGATCGAACGACAGCGGCAGCTGATTGCGGATGGCATTGATGACGCCGGCGCGCGTCTTGACCGCCACCTCGGCCAGGTACGAGATTTCACTCGGCGCAACCACGAGGCTGTATTCATAATCGGCGATGATCTTCTGCCCGGCCGTCGTGAAATGCTGATCGTCGGCAAACAGATGCGTCCGATCCGCATCGGGTGTCACCAAAGTCGATGGCGCGCCGGGCGCCGAAGAACACAACAATCCCCAGGCCGTCGTCACGCTGCCAGGCTGCGTGCAAGCAGGATGCGCTGTGTCGGCGAACTGGAAACCGAATGCCGCCGGGAACACCGCTACCGCACGCCGCATCGCATTGCCGTCCGACGG
Source organism: Pseudolabrys sp. (assembly GCA_036265125.1). Taxonomy (GTDB): domain Bacteria; phylum Pseudomonadota; class Alphaproteobacteria; order Rhizobiales; family Xanthobacteraceae; genus Pseudolabrys. Next base: position 31,539 of record DATAPP010000145.1, read on the forward strand.
GATGAAATTGACACCTGCCGCGTGGAGATCCGACCAGAGCGCCTGGGTGTAAAGCAGCCGATCCGCCTGCGTCGCCACGTCACCAAAAGAATAATTCAGTCCGCGCACGACAATGAATTGCGCGCCGGCGGCTTGCAGTTGCGCAACCGCTGTCGCAAGGCCGCTTGCCGCAGCGGTGAGATAGGCGGCCTCATTGGTAGGGAACGGACCCGAGCCGGAATTTCCGGTGGCGAATGAAACATCGTTGGCGCCGGCGCTGATCAGGTAGAGCGCGCTGTTGTTCGCGTGCGCGCCATTGCCCGCGAGATACTTGCCGATCTGCGTCGCAACCGGAACTGCAGCGGTGAATCCGCCATTGCCAGGGCCATTGGGGTCAACGGACTTGGCACCGCTCGTCGCAAAATTGGTGCCGCCCTGATTCGACGGAGCGGCCGACAAGCCGAACAGCGCAGCGAGCGCCTCCGAACTCATAAGCCCCGGACCGGTCGTTGGCTTTCCGGCGCCCGCCGCGACGGCAGCGGCCCACTGTGCGTTGCTGAATCCGCCGCCACCCGGATTGGTGAACGTACGATAGAATCCGCTATCAACCGTACTGTCACCAAAGGCAACAAATTGACTAAACTGCTGCGCAGCAACCGGGCCGGCCGTTGCAAGGCCGAGCACCAGCGCCGCACTCATTCGTGCTCGTGCTACGACGCGCATGCCGATCCCCGCCTGAAAATATTTCTTGCGCACCGCTTAGCAAAGGCTATGCGCAGTCGTCCAACGTTGCGACGAACAAATGCACGATCTTTGGCCGTGTCGCTGTAAAATATTATGGAAGGGTGATGCGTTGTGTCCGATTACGTCGTATTAGACCTATTACGTGTCGCCAAAAGACAAGTCCTGATATAGTAACCCCCGAAAGAATCTCGCACATCGTCTCCTCGACAAGCCGCGGGAGAAGCGTGTGTGATCAGGAGTAATACAGACGTCCCATGCATTCGCCAGCCAAGCCCGCCGATTTCCTCAACGTGCCGCCACGATTTCGCGCCGGAAGCGTCACCGGGCCGCAGATCGCTGTACTTTTTGCGGCCTTCACGCTGCTCATTTCCATTCCGATCTGGACGCACCCGCTGCCGCCGCTGTCGGACTACGTCAATCACCTTGCGCGCATGCAGGTGATCGCAACCTTGTCGAAGAACGCGCAGCTTGCGCAGTTCTATGAGATCAATTGGCAGATCATTCCAAATCTGACGATGGACTTCATCGTGCCGCCGCTGGCGCGCGTGATGAATATCTATCTTGCCGGCGAGGCGTACATCGTCGCGATGTTCGCGCTCATCATTTCCGGCGTCCTGATGCTCAACCGCGCGCTGATCGGCCGCTGGTCGGTGCTGCCGCTGTTCGCCATTCCCCTGCTCTACAACTATATCTTTCTCGTCGGATTGATGAACTACCTTTTCGGGGTCGGCATAGCCATCTGGGCCCTGGCCGGCTGGGTCGCGGCCCGCGAACGGCTGTGGCCTCTCCGCTTTCTGCTGTCGACGCTTTGCGTTGTCGTTCTCTTCTTCTGCCATCTCTCGGCGCTGGGTGTTTACGGGATCGGCATTCTGTCGTTCGAGGTCTTCCGACTCTGGACCCGGCGGGCCGAGCCGTGGCCGGCGCGGATTGCGGAATTCGTCGCCGGTGGCCTGCCATTCCTCGCGATCGCGCCCCTGCTCTACGTCAGCCCCACGATGCAGCTTGTGGCCGATATCGCGTGGGAGCAGCGCGGGAAGCTCGACGGCCTGATGTACGTCTTCACCAATTACTCGGACATCGCTGCCTTTGCGCTCATCACAATCCTGGCCGCGAGCGCGGTTTGGGCGGTCCGGCATCGCGTTCTGAAGTTTCACCCGTGGGCCATTGCGCTGCTCGTCGTGGGCGGCGTGGTCTACTTTGCATTGCCTCGCGTGATGTTCGACACGTACATGACCGATCAACGCGTGCCGATCGGCGTTGCCTTCATGCTTTTCGCGTGCGGTGAACTCGACGTGCATCACCGCCTGGTGTGGCGCGGGTTCCTGACCGTTCTTGTCGTGCTGATCGGCGGGCGCGTTCTTGAAATCGATTACAACTGGTCGCAATTGTCGGACTCAACCAGCGAGTTTCGTTCTTCGGTGCGCCGAATTGTACCTGGCTCAAAGGTCTTTGTGGCATACGCCAACTCGTCATCCGGGGAAGACGTGAGCGATCTCGGCCTCGTCCACGCGGCCTGCCTTGCGACCATTGAACGGTCGTCGCTGGTGACAACGCTGTTCACCGTGCAGGGCAAGCAGATCGTGCACGTTCGCCCGGATTTTCGGGATTTTGCCGATCTCCACGACGGCACACCGCCCTCCACCGCGCAGCTCATTCTCGCCGCTGAAAACCAGTTACCGAACGCGCCCCCGTTCTGGCTGAATTGGACAAAGTTCGACTATCTCTACGTCCTCTTCACCGAGGACGACGCTCCTAACCCGCTCCCGTCGCGATTGCGTCTGGTCGCCGACGGCGACCGGTTTCAGCTGTACCGGATAAACAAGCCGCAGCAGGCACTGCCGGGCGACGAGGAAACTAAAAAATAATATTCCGGCAGCGGCCGGCAAGGGGTTTGCTCCACCCGGTACATTCCGCGCCAAAATAAGCTACCCTGCCTGTCCAATGGCCCAGTCCTACAAACAGTTCGTCGACCAGGCGCTTGATTTCTGGCTGGCGCGCGGCGCTGTCCTCGTCATCGTCATATTGCAAATTGCCATCGTGAATGACCTCATGATTGGGCCACGCTGGCTTGCGCCCACGCTCGAACTCGCACTTCTCATTCCTTTGTCGATTGCGACCGTCTGGACACAACGGGTGGCGCGCAAGGCATCGACCGATGAGCAATGGAATATTGTCGGCCGCCGGAGAGTGATCGTGCGCCGCCTGGCACTCTCCCTGACAGCCATCGTCACGCTAATGAACTTCGGCGCGCTGGCGCGCCTGGTTGAAGCGATATTGGCGGGTCATGCCGGCACGGGCCGCACACTGCTTCTGGATGCACTCAACATCTGGATTACCAACGTCATCATCTTCGCGCTGTGGTACTGGGCACTGGATCGTGGCGGCCCGGCCTCCAAAGGATCCCGGCCCGATATCCGCAACGATTTTCTGTTCACGCAGCAGCAGCCGGCGGGCGAGTCATGCCTTCATCCCGGCTGGTCCCCCGGCTTCATCGACTATCTGTTTCTGGCCTTCACCAACGCAACGGCATTTTCGCCCGCCGACACGTTTCCGCTCACCGTCAGAGCCAAGCTTCTGATGATGGCCGAATCCGCCATATCGTTTGCGACCATCGCGCTCGTGGCCTCGCGCGCCGTTGGCATTCTGAACTGACGTTATCGGGAGCGTGACCCGTCGCCGCGGAAAGCGCGTGAGCGATAACTCACTCAAGACCCATATAGTGCAGCCATTCGGTGCCCATATTGTCGTCGGTGACTGACCGCTGGCCGGCTGTTCGCGTCAGGATCTCCGGGCACGGCTCGATCGGCCGCCTGTCCGTATTTGCGTCGCCCGACGAAAGGCTTTTCTGCCAGGCAGCAAGCTCATCGAGTTTTGCGCGGTCTTTCTCGCGTGAAGTATCGAATACCGGCCGGCCATCAATGCGATAGGACTCAAGCGTATGCCGCCAGCGCCGGAAATCCCAGGCGATCGGAGCATCCGAAACCACCATGTGGTTGGTGACGCGCGCGCCATATGCAAACCCGAGACATGCCGTGCGCTGCACGCGATCGGAATCGGTGGTGTTGTAGAAGAAAGTCCCGGCAGGCTTGAGGTGACGCCGGACAAGATCGAGGAATTCAATGGACAGGAGATTCGTGACGCTGGCGCGGAAATGCCACGTCGTGTTCGAGACAATGGCATCGAAGTGCTTCTCCGGATTGGCGCGCAACCACCGGCGGCCGTCATCCGTGATGATTTTGACCTTCGGATTTGTCAGAACCGGGGCGACCTCAGGCTCCGTTTCGATCAAGGCGATGTAGCCCGGATTGATCTCGATGACGGTCAGTGAGGCAACATCTGGATTATTGGCTATCACCTGAGCCCATGAACCGGATGAAAGGCCAATCATCAATACATCGCGCGGCGCCGGATGAAAGAGGCTTAGCGCATACGGACGCACGATGCCGTTCGTGTCGTGTTTCAGATCGGTATTGAAACGCCCGTCATACATGCCGTGCCCGTAGACGATGCCGGTGTCGGTCACGGCAATAATGCCGCTGCGATTTTCGAGAACCTTTGCGAACTTTCCGTCCGGCGGCATTCCTTTCCATTGCAGGCTTTCCAGCACGTGCGCCGACAAGCCAGGACCCGCCACTGCTGCCGTCAATCCGATTGCCACGGCAAGCCCTGTGCGGCGCAGCTTGACCTCAAATGGCGCATCAAGGAATCCAATCAGGACCAGTGTGTAGAGGGCGCCGGCAACGGCCAACGTCGTGGAAATCGCGACAAGACCCAGATGATCCATCAGCACAAAGCCGGTGATGACCGAACCGGCAGCCGAACCAAGAATGTTTGCGAGGTAGAGAAAGGCGGTCTGCATGCCTGCCCTCTCGTCGGCCGCGATCGACAGCTCCGCAAGGTTAGGCAGCACAGCCCCCCAAAAGCGGGCGAGGACATAGATCATCAACATGGCCACGCCCACGAGGCCGGTTTTGAGCCAGGCAAGGTGATCAAGCAGCGGCAGGAAAAGGACGCCAAGGAGGCAGGCCATCAGAAGCGTATCGACCAGCCGCCGTATCGTTTCGGCCTGGGTCGATGTCCTGCACTGCTCACCGGCCTGACGCGAGCCGGACGCAATCCCCACCAGGAACGCACTCAGCGTCACAGCAAAAGCAGTCGCGTTCGACCCGCTCGCATAGGAGACCGTGCGGAAGAAAAATATCTCGTATGACAGCGAAACGAATCCACCGGCCGCCGCCAGCAGCAAAATGGGCCAGAACCTGAGGACAGGGCTCCGCTTGGCGGATAGCGCCATGGACTCTGCCAGGGGGGCTCCCGTTTCCGCGCCGCCGAACCATTGTGCAGCAAGTGCGGCCGCAGCCACCGCGCCATTCATCGCCACGGCGACGTAAATCGACCCGCTCATGCCTAGAAACGGAAACAGCAGGAGCGCGGCGGCAAGGCAGGCTGCGCCAGCTCCCAGCGTATTGACGTAGTAAAGCGCTCCAACGGCGCTTCCGATATTGCCGAGACGGCGCGCAAGATGGCCGACCAGCAGGGGCAGGGTTGCGCCCATCAGCAGCGTCGGAACGATGACAAGCGCGAGCGCAGCGGCCGCGGTGGCGGGCAGGCTTAGTCCGATCGTGAAATCACCGACCTTGTCGAACAGGGTCAGTGACATGAGGCCGAACGCGCCGGTCAGAAATTCGATGGCCGCGAGCAACAGCAACAGCGGCACCGCGCGCTGCTTTGAAAGCCAGCCGCCGGCAAGACTGCCGATGCCAAGGCCGAGCATGAACGCCGTGACGACAATCGTCACCGACTCGATATTGACGCCAAAGATCAGGAACAGCGCACGCTGCCAGGTCAGTTGATAGATGAGTGCGGGAGCGCCGGAGAAGAAAAACAGCACGCACAAAATACGCGTCTGCCGATCGCTTTCGCTGCGTCCGGTCGTGTTGACGACAGTGGTCAGGTCAAGACTGGTCATGAAAGCCCACACCCGCTCAGGCGAGCCGGCATGCTAGGGCGAGAAACTTACTTAGCCGTGAAACCTGCGAGCCGACGCGCGGTCGGGGTGCACTGCAGATTGCGTCCTCGCCAAATACGCGCGGTGGTGCGCGATCGTGCGGCAGATAACCGATCCTTTCCGATATCCCGAAGGTGACCATTAACCATCAGTGCCGTTTGGGGACGCAAGAGCACGCTCAAACCGGCCAACAGCAGGCGAAGATTAAATTTTTCGCGTTATCGCTGTCCGATGCATCGAGCCAGGATCCCTTAAGCAAGACACAGCTTCATGCCAGGATGGCTTTCCAAATTGATGTCCGCGCATTTCGCTCGTGCCTCGGACACGGCGACGCCTGCCAAATTTTTTGGCCTGGAACGGCTTTTTCTTGTGTGCGCCGTCACGCTCGCGATGATTGTCGTGGGCAGCGCAAGCCTCATCGTTATCAATCTCCGTGATCGGGTGACCGACGAAAACGAACGAGCGCTGACAAATTCAGCGCTCATCATCGCAAAACAAATCGAACAGGCTTTCGCAGCAGTAGAGGCCGCGCAAAAGCAATTCAGCGAAGACATTTCGCGCCTGCCCAGGATCAGCAAGAAAACGTTCGAAACAAATATCAGCCGCTATGAAGTCCACCTGAATTTGCGCGACAAGGCGGCCGGCATCCCTTACGTCGGCGCCCTCATTATCTACAATGCCGACGGAAAATTGATCAATTATTCCCGCCAGTGGCCGCTCCCCGACATCAACATCGCGGACCGCGATTACTTCAACGCAGCTAAATTCGATCCATCCTCTAAATCAATTTTGAGCCAACCGGTTCGCAACCGCGCTACCGGAAGCTGGGTAACCAATCTGGTCCACAAAATCTCCGCCCCCGACGGCGAATTCCTGGGTGTCATCTCAGCTTCTTTCGAACTGGGGTTCATGCAGAAATATTTCAGCGAAATCAGCGCCGACCCCGACAGCAGCTTCGCGCTGTTCCGAAACGACGGCACGTTGCTTGCCCGCTTTCCGCAAAACGACGTGGACATCGGCCGTCGCTGGCCGAACGCCGTTGCCTTGAAAATCACCGCCATTTCGGACCATGGCGTTGGCATGAGTGAGGGCATGATCGATGGCGTCGTTCGCATGGTCGCGGCCCGCAGGGTCGCCGATTTTCCGGTCCTGGTCACCGCAACAAAAAGCCGCGATGCGCTTCTCGCCGGCTGGAGAAAAACCGCGGTCTATATCGGCAGCACCACGGTATTGATCATCGTCATCATCACAGCTTTTGCCCTGCTCTTCACGCGCCTTCTGCGAAACTACCAGGCGCTCGTTCAGGCCCGCGCCGAACGAAACCGGGCCGAACAGCTGCGCCAGCAAAGCCTGCGATTCGACGTCGCCCTGAACAACATGTCGCACGGCCTGGTGATGTTCGATGCATCGTCGAGAATCGTCGTGTGCAATTCGCGATTCATCGAAATGTATGACGTGTCCCGGGATGTCGTGAAACCAGGGTTGCCGCTGTTGGATCTGCTCAAGCACCGGAAGGAATGCGGATCATTCGTCGGTGACCCGGTTGAGTATCACGCCATGATCCTGGACCAGATTTCCAGGCGAAAGCTGACGCAGCAAAACGTTCCGACCCCTTCCGGCCGCATCATTAAAATCGTGAACCAGCCGATGCCGGAGGGCGGCTGGGTCGCCATCCACGAGGACATTACGGACAAGGTCGAGGCGGAAAACGCGATACGCAAGCAGGACCAGCAGATTCACGCGGCTCTGGAAAATATTTCACAGGGCCTCTGCATGTTCGATGCATCGAAGCGCCTCATCATCTGCAACAAGCAATATGCCGATACCTACGGCTTGAGTGAGGAACTGACCAGGCCCGGCACGCCGTTTCAGGCAATCCTCGAATACACCGTCACCAAGGGAATGCTCCCGAACGATTGCACAGCATTCCTCAAGGTCCGGCTTAATGACGTCTCCACTAACGCGCCGTATCAGACCATCAATCGCCTGCGCGACGGCCGATACATTGCGGTCGTCCACCGGCCGCTGGCCAACGGCGGGTGGGTTGCGACGCATGAGGACGTTACGGAAGCAAAGCGCCGGGAAGAGTCGTTCCGTTTGCTCTTCGAAGGCAGCCCCGTTCCAATGTGGGTCATCGACAAGGAAACCCTGCGCTTCCTTGCAGTGAACGAAGCCGCGATAGCGCTGTACGGTTACAGCCGCACGCAATTCATGTCGATGACGCTGGCCGAGTTGCGGCCGCCCGAGGACCGCGAGCGGTTCGCAGCATTTATCCATAGCCTTGCGGACGATCAATTCGCCGAGAATATCGGGCAACATATAAAGGCAGACGGAACGCAAGTCGACGTCGCCGTGCACTCAAAAGCGCTGACGTATGAAGGGCGCAATGCACGATTGACGGTCGTTCACGACGTCACAAAAACCAAACATGCCGAGGGCGAACTACGCCAGACAAAAATATTCCTCAATGCAGTCATCGAGCACGTGCCGGTTCCGATCGTCGTCAGGGACCTGGATGAATCCGGGTCGAACCCGCGGGGCAATCGCTTTACATTGTTCAATCGGGCCTATGAAGAACTCACGGGCGCGTCCCGCGAGGATCTGATCGGAAAAACGGCCTACGATATATTCCCGCAATGGCGCGCCGACATGATCGTGCGATCGGACAACGAAACATTGGAGGCCGGCCGGATCGTCTGCACGCCGGAACATGAAATACCTACGGTCTGCAAGGGGCCTCGCCGCGTCACCGCAAAAAAGACCGCCATCAGGGACGAAGACGGCCGGGCGAAATATATCCTGACCGTTCTTGACGACGTAACCGAGCGCCGGAGGGCGGAGCAAGACATCTGGTATCTGGCCCATAACGATTCCCTGACCGGCCTCCCCAACCGGGCTTCGCTCCTCGATTATCTTGCTGTGACACTCGGCAAGGCCGCCAACGGCGGCCAGCAATTTGCCGTCATGTGTCTCGACCTCGACCGGTTCAAGGAGGCGAACGACGTCTACGGCCATCTGGTGGGCGATGGCCTGCTCCGCGAGGCTGCCCGGCGGCTGCATGTGGCCACCGAAGGCGCATATCTCGCGCGTATCGGCGGCGACGAGTTCATCGCGGTTGTGACAAGTGATGACCCGCAAGAAGCGGCCAAGGCTCTTGGCGAGCGCATGCTTGCCACCTTCAAGGACAATTTTGAAATCGACGGCCACCAGTTGCAGGTTGGCCTGAGCGTCGGCGTCGCCGTCTTCCCTGCCGATGGCGCCGATGTCAAAGCCTTGATCGCGAATGCCGACGCCGCGCTGTATCAGGCGAAATCAGAAGTGCGCGGCACGTTGCGCTTTTTCGAGGCGAAACTCGGTTCCCGCCTGCGCGAGCGGCGCGAATTGCAGACGGACCTGCAGACCGCTCTCGAACAAGGCGATCTCCTGCTGCACTACCAGCCGCAGAAAACGATCGGCCTGGGCAAAGTCATCGGGTTTGAGGCACTTGCGCGCTGGGAGTGCGCGAAGCGCGGAATGGTGCCGCCTGACATGTTTATCCCGATCGCCGAGCAAAGCAGTTTCATCATTACCCTCGGCGAACGAATCCTGCGCGAAGCCTGCAAGGAAGCGGCATCGTGGCCGAAACCGCTCAAGGTGGCCGTCAATATTTCGCCGATTCAATTCCATCACGGCGACTTGCCCAGCCTTGTCCATTCCATCCTGCTCGATACCGGGCTCAAGCCGGACCGGCTCGAACTGGAAATCACCGAAGGTGTCCTGATCGACGATTTTTCCCGCGCAGTCTCGATCCTGCGCAAGCTCAAGGCGCTCGGCATCCACATCGCGCTGGATGATTTCGGATCAGGATATTCATCGCTCTCTTACCTGCATGCGTTCCCGTTCGAAAAAATCAAGATCGACCGTGTGTTTATCGGCGACCTGGAACACAATCATCATTCCATGGCGATCGTCCGCGCCATTATCACCCTCGGACACAGCCTGAACATTCCAGTGCTTGCCGAAGGGGTCGAGACCGAAACTCAACTGGCATTCCTGAAACAGGAAGGCTGCGACGAGGTGCAGGGATATCTCACCGGAAGGCCCTTCCCGATTGAAAATCATGCTGAGCTGGTTGGCCGTCCAGCGCGGCAGGTCCGGAATAAAGCCGTAGCGTATTAGCCGGACCAGCGCGGCCCAAGATAATTTCGTCGCTTGTTGCGTTCCGGTTTCAGTGCGCAGTCAGCAGATCAATTTTTGTGTTGGCCGAAATGAGGCGCTTGGCCAGAAGCACGGCCAGATTGCGTACGATGCGCTCACCGATCTGCGGGTATATCTCCCGGAATTCGGCATAAGCATCGAGGGGCAGCTCGAGACATTCAACCAGTGTATCCGCCCATACATCGGCGGACCTGCGGTCCTCGAGCAATGCCATCTCGCCAAAAACCATGCCTGCGACAAGCGTTGCCAGACGCACACCGTTTGCCAGCTTCACGCTGACCATGCCGCTTTGCAGAAAGAACAGGGATGATGCGGATTCCTCGGCTCCGATAATCCGTTGTCCGGACTGGTAAGTGCGCGGCTTCATACGTGTGGCAAGCGCTTCAATCTGGCCGGCTGTCAGGCCTTCGAGCAGCTGCTGCTCGGGCAAAGTGGCCGGATCGTGCAGCCGGCCATATCCGCCATAGCGATAGATGATCTGGTCTTCCGCCCACTCGATCGCTTCATCCAGGACGGCGAACTTGCGCAATTTCGACGAAGATTCGATCAGCGGATCAACCATCGCAGCAACCGGAGACTGCGATTGTATCCCGCACAGGATCACCGTGGTGTTGATCGCGCCGAGTTCGCCGAGCGCTTCGCCAAGCAGCCGCCCGGCGGCCCTGGTGGTTGTTGGCACGCGATGGAAATCAAGAATGACGAGTTGAGAATCCTTCTGCCTTTCCACAAGCCGGCGCGACAGGTAGTCGATAGTGCCGAAGGTGAGCGCTCCTGTCAGTTCATAGACGTGACAGTCCTTTTGGTGTTCGTTGAGAATTTGTTGTTCGTGGGGCTGGCGGTTACGCCGCGAGGACACGCCGCCAATATCGTAGTCGGCGATGATGCCGTTTCTGACGTCGCCGCTGCGGTTGAAAAGATGCAAATCAAAGTGTGATGATAATGCTTCGCACACTTTCAGGCCACGCACGCTGTTGCCATGACTGTCGAGCAGCGGAGCGTAAGTGCCGAGACCCAGCTGCGAAGGCAGTGCGGCGATAATACCGCCACCGACGCCGCTCTTTGCCGGTATGCCGACCCGATAGATCCATTCGCCGGCATAGTCGTACATGCCCGAACTCGTCATCACGGACAAAGTCCGCGCAACGGCATATGGACTGATGACCTGCTCGCCGCTGAGCGGATTTCGGCCCCGGTTGGCGAGTGTGGCCGCCATGACGGCGATGTCGCGGGCGGTCACCAAAACCGAACACTGACGGAAATAGACATCGAGGACGGCATCAACGTCGCCCTTTATGACAGCATAGTTGCGCAAAAGATAAGCAATGGCGCGATTGCGATCACCGGTTGCGCGCTCTGAGGCGAACACCGCCTGATCGATATCGAGCTCTCGACCGGCAAACCGGCTCAGCGTTGTCAGGATCTGGCCAAATGCATTGTCCCCTTCTGCGTCGTAGATGAGGCCCGAGCAGGCGATGGCGCCGGCATTGACCATCGGGTTGAAGGGACGATTATCGGTCCGCAGCCGAATGGAGTTGAAGGCTTCGCCGCTCGGCTCCACCCCGATGACACTCTCGACCCGCTCAGCGCCGATCGTCTCGAGGGCAAGCGAAAACACAAAGGCTTTGGAGATCGACTGAATTGTGAACGGAACGGCGCTATCACCGATATCGTAGATGTAGCCGTCGGTTGTAGCGACGCTGATGCCAAAATGATCCGGATCGGCTTTGGCCAGTTCCGGGATGTAGTCGGCCACGGCCCCGGTGCGGTCGCCCGCGATCTCGGAATGACAACGCTCCAGAAACCGGGACAGTGGCGGCCGGGCCCCCTCATCGCCGCGTACGTTTAAGCCAGCAGGCGTCCTTGCGTCCATGCGTCCTCCAGACCAGCCAGAGGAAGCAAGCCCTATGCCGGTCTGAAGCATTCAGACGGCGGTGCGCTCTTTCGTCCCGGCCGCATCGAGGAGACCGGCCAGAGCGCCCGGATCATCCGTGGTACGGACGATCATCGGCTCTTCGCGGCCGCGAATTGCAACTTCAGTGCGCGTCAGCGTATCGGCCGCTATACCTGCGGTTGCGAAAACGTCCTCGGAGACGATGGCCTTGCAATTGAGCGACTTCGTCATGTCCTGCAGCCGCGCCGCTACGTTGACCGGATCGCCCAGGGCAGTGAATACGGTGTGATCCTGAAAGCCGATGTCGCCGATGATCACCTCGCCGCCATGAATACCGAGGCCGTACTGGATCGGCTCGGGCAGGTCGGATGCGAGCTGGCGGTTCATGTATTCCACATTGGCCGCAACATTGGCGGCGGCGCGTATGGCCTGGCGGCACGCCGTCTTTGGGTCAACATTGATGCCGAACAGCGCAAGAACGCCATCGCCGACAAACTGGTTAGGCTGGCCGCCGGCGTCGAGCACCGCCTGCGAACACGCGCCCAGGAAACGATTGATGAGAAATACAACGTCGAACGGCAGCCGCGCCTCGGCGAGCCTGGTCGAGCCGCGCATATCGACGAACATGCTGACGATGTAGCGTTCCTTGCCGATATTCATGCGGCGGCCCTGGCGCAGGAGATCGGCGTTCATGCTCGGCGGCAGAAGCGGAATGACCGCCACGTCCGTTTGCGGCCGGAGCTGGCAGGCGAGCCGGATCGACGGATTTGCGGCAACGCCGATACGGTCCAGCACAAAGGCCTCACGTCCCGATGGCGGCGGAAGTTCACTGCGATCGCTGATCACGCGCACGCGGCAGGTCGAACAGCGCGCACGGCCGCCGCAGACGCTCGCGTGCGGAATCTTGAAACGCAGACTGGCTTCAAGGATGCTCAAGCCCTTCGGCACGCGCACCTGCCGATCCGGGTAGGAAATCGTCACAAGGCCGCGCCGGCGTTCGCGCATCGTGCGTGCGCCACGCGCCGCGAACACGAGTACGATTGCAGCCGCATACCCGATCGGAAAATAAAAGAGCGTGATGCTGTCGATAACCGCGCGCTGCGCGGCGGTAGCGCCCCCCAGATTTTCCTTGCGCCAGTCAGGATCCTGAGCGAGCTCCGCAACCTCACGTCCGGCATGATGCGCGCCGATCATCGCAAGCGGCGGCATCAGCACGGCAATGGCGAGGAAAATGGGTGCAGCCCAACTGAAGAACGATTTCAGCCGCAGCCAGAAATAGAGCCCGATGCAGGCGTGGGTCCATGCGACCGTCAACAATATGAACTGCACCGCAATCATATGCGGTTGCACCACCCAAAAGGCGTACAGGGGCCCTGCATAGTGTGGTGGCGGCAGTCCATACAATGCCCCGCTCAGCCGCACGCCGCCGAAATGGCTGGCAAGCCAGAGCGGAATGCTCAGACCGAGCACGAGCTGCGTGATTTCAATTGCGCTGTAGCGAAAATGCCGCCGTTGATAGAGCGCCCACAGGCCGAGCGAGAAATGGATTACGGCTGCAGTGTAGAGTGTGTCGTTGACGATCGGGATTCGCCACCACCAGACGTGGTAGCGCAGCCACGATTCCATGGTCTCGTAAGAGATGCTGCCGAGTGCATGATTGAAGAAATGCGAAAAAATGTAGGTGAACATCACGAGGCCCGTTGCGAGCCGCACCTGCCGCACGCCAATGCCGTGCAGCAATACAGAGAGCCTTAGATTGCGATCTATGCGCGGCGCGCGAACGTCAACGTAGGCGGGTGCCTGTGCCGTCACTGTGGACCATCATGTGAATGCCAGAGCGGCTTCAACAATCGTACGAAAATCAGCCTGGGCAATCATTTTACATTAAAGTGCCGCGACGCGAATAATACGGATCAAGGCGCGTCGATTGCAACGGCACAATACTCAGGATGCCGGCTTTGACTTGGGTTGCGACTTGTCACTTGCGATCAGGCGATGCATCCGGCTGCTTCCCAAAGGCGCGTACTTGCAACTGCACAGGCCACGCGTGCACTCAGCGAGGGGCAAACGGGGAACGATGTCGCCCATGTATTCGATGCCTTGTTGCGATCGCGCCGCTTCGCAGGCGTGCGCTCCGGGCGAAATGCGCACGCTGCGCAACAAGCCCAGCCTGTGCGCGTTCCGGAACGCTCGCAGCGAGCGAGCAATCTGCGACGGAGCCTTGTGCATCGATCCCGCTCTGGTGCGGGACTAATATCAGTTCGCGCGAAGATGCTGCGGTAAAAGCTGCATAAAGCTGGAATGCATGGCTAATCACTAGCGCTAATGCGGACACCAATTGCCCGCGTGCAGCCGGAACTCACGCCGCCCGTAATTACCTCCAATCAACGTTGGTGTTCAGCGGCGCCAACGGATTGAGGTCGGTCGCCGGATGATAGCGCACCAGGTTGACGGTCCATGCGCCAAATAGCACGAAAGACGCAGTTACAGAGATGATGGCCGTACGGATCATGACGGTGCTCCCTTATTCTTTGCCCAGGGGTTGCCCCGGTGCTGCCGGGGTATCGCGATCCCGACACAGGTAAACTAGGTGGGCGTCCGCACAGTTCCTGTGACCGGGGTCACAAAAGGGCGCGTTTTATTTCAGCTCGACCGGGAACCAAAAAAAAGCGGCCCGGTCGGGCCGCTTGGAGTTTGGAGGTTAGTCCGAAATTCGCGGCCTGCCCCTGGGGCAGGGGCAGGCCAAAAGACGGTCAGCTGCTGGGGAAACCGCTGACCGTCAGGCTACCAGTGGCAAGGGGGACAACCACCGGAGGCGCCGAAATCGCAGTGCCAGTCGGGGTATGAACAGTCCGGGCCAGACCGGTCACCACCGAGGCGCCCGCAAGGAACGTGGTGGCGATAGCGAGGATGATGGTCTTGCGCATGGCGGTCTGCCCTTTAATGACGCGGAAGCAACGTGCTCCCTACACATGGGACCATAGGACTGCCGGCTCCCTGCGGGTGTGACCTCCATCACAGAAAAACGCTTTTTCCCGAACCTCTGAAAAACGCCGGTATTTGAGGGTTAAAACGCCTTGTTGGCGGCGCGCAGCCGGCGGGCCATCATGCCCATAATGTCGAGCGCGAAGGTTGGCGCCCGGCTCACGAGGGCGAGGAAATCCTTCTTCGAAATGGGGACCAGGGCGACGTCGGTTTTCGCAATCGCGGTGGCGCTGCGGGGCGCTGATTCAATCAGCGCCATTTCGCCGAAAATTTCATTGGCCTCAAGCGTGGCGAGCAGACGGTTGCCGAGCTGAATCTCGACCTGCCCGCTCTGGATGACGTAGAGCTCTTTGGCCGGCTCGCCTTCCTTGAAAATCGTTTCGCCCGGCTTGAGGTACCACACCGGGATGCTGGACTCGGCGAGAAAACTGAAGCCGACGACGTCATCCGACATGGGCTTGACCCCTGCCCCGCACGCGACACCCCGCCCGATTGCACCGTATCGCACGTCGAAACGCAATGAGGTCGTTGAAGAACCTAGAGTTTCAGTTCCTTTTCGAGCTTCGCCTTGCTCTCGATGCAGTAATAGCCCGAAAGCCGCGTGACCAGTTTCAAACGCATCCATTCGTTGAGAATGCGACTGACGTTTTCACGCGCGATGCCGGCCATGGCGGCAACGTCGCTCTGGCTCAGTTTCTGCCGAATGACGACCCGGCCGCCGCCGACTTCGTTGCCGAAGGCCTTTGCCAGATCAAGCAGCGCGCGCGCGACGCGGCCCTTCACCGGCAAAAACGTGCCGGCCGCGACAACCTGGTCGGTATCGCGCAGACGCGTGGCGAGCAGACTGAGAAGATGCTTGTAGATCTCGGGATTTTTCACCGCGAGCGCTTCGAACGAAGCGCGGCTGATAAAACTCAGTTTGCAATCGCGTAGCGCCGAGACTGAAGCCGACCGCGGACGGCCGTCGATCATCGCCATGTCGCCGACGATGGCACCCGGACCCAAAATGGCAAGAATCCGCTCGGCACCGGCGGGCGAGGCCATGCTGACCTTGAGCAGGCCGTCTTCCAACCGGTAGCAGCCGTCTCCAGGATCGCCGGCAAGAAACAGGATGGCGTCGGCCGCCAGCTTCATGGGCTTGGCGCTGGCGAGAAGGTCAGCCGACAGCCGCCCTGGCAAGTCAGATAACAAATCAGGAGTACGCAACGAGGAAGCCATTACATCCCCAACGCGGAAAAGCACGGAATAGTCCATGACGCGTTAGAATTTTTAGCAGAAATCCTCTGGAAATGCTCTGTGACCATTCCCGGCCACCGAGACAGCTTTTTGCAAGCTATTGATCTGACTTGAAAATGGCCTTGGTTGGTCGCGTTGTCGCAAGGCAATTTACCGCTGCGACAGTTGAGCTTTTCCAGCTTCGTCTTGCGGGGTGCGGCCGGGGCTAGTCGCGCCGGTAGAGGCCAGCAAAGGTGACATGGAACCGCCGCACTGCTGGTTGTCCTCGACCAGCAGCCACATGCCGACGCGCTGCATGCGCACCATGCATTGCGGACGCCAATCCGCGGTGCGGAGGGCTGGCGTATTCTGCAACAAGCTTTTAGCATAATTGGATTCGACACCGGGGCTGGGAGGGGGATTATGACAAGGCTGGCAGTCCTGGCGGCAGCGCTGAGTTTGGCGCTCGCCTCGTGCGTTGGGGTCTATGGCCCAAAGGGCAACGACATCGGGGGCATTATCCCGTGGTCGCCGGAAACCGAGGCAAATGCACTCGATATCGCGCAGAACAATTGCGCCCGTTTCAATAAATACGCGTCGATCACGAGCATTCACCGCATGTATGGCGACTACATCGCATATGAGTGCTTGTGGAGCCCGCCGCGGCGAATGCGCCGGCACATCAACTAGAAGCGCCCCGCCACACTGCCCGACCGTCAGCAGACATTCAGCCGTCTGTCAGCTATCTTCTATCAATGATGAGACGCCACGCCATTTTGGTCAGCGCAGGCATCGTTTGCGCGTTTCTCACAACAAACGCGGTCGCTCTCGATCTCAATTCCTACCGCGCGCAGCATGGCCTGCGTCCGCTCTCCGCGAGCGGAGCACTTGCCGGCGCCGCCTCCAGCCATGCGCACAACCTCGCCGCGCGCCAGCGGCTTGACCACGCGGGCTTCCGCCAGCGTGTCTCGGTGGCCAACGGTACAGCCGCAGAAAACGTCGCGTTCGGTTGCGCGACGGAAGATTGTGTCATCCGCATGTGGTCAAGATCGTCCCGTCACCGCGCCAACATGCTGCGCCGGGACGTGACTCTCTACGGGCTTGCCTCGGCTGACGGCGGCAACGGCCGCCGATACTGGGTTCTCGAGTTGGGGAACTGAGCGGAGCTGGTCTTCGACGCGCCGGCGACGCTAAAGAAATCGAACCTGCGTCCCGGCCAGAAACGGGATTGCCACCAACAGCGCGATCCCGATCCCGAAGCCGATCAAGCGC
>DATAPP010000146.1:0-1923 GCA_036265125.1 Pseudolabrys sp.
AATGATACGTTTTGAGCGAGCGGCTTACTTCCGGGCGCCGTGTACTCGCTTCAGCCGTTCCAGTAGCGGGTCGACGAGTTCATCGCTGCGACGGCGCGTTCGCGTGTCGACAGGCTCGTCATGTTCATCGTTGACGTCCAGCGAAACGCCGAGTTCGGCAGCCCGTCGCATGACTGTCTCTCGGCTGGTGCGCAGCAATTTTTGCAGTGTCTTGAGGCTGATGCCGGCGACCGGTTGTTTCAGGATCAGCGCATCCTCTGACGGCGTGAAAGTTCTTTTGTTGTCCATGCCCTCGCATTGCCTTCAATGGTGAGGCCGTCGCCGCAAGCTCGGGATGCAGGGCGGCGTACTCGGGAAACACGCGCCCGCTAATACAAACACGCTGATTATGATAAGAGCAGCCATCATCAACAGTCTCCCTTTGCAGCCTGTTTAATAGATGAGGCGCGAACGTCTAGTCTTGTGGATTCTCGCCAACGATTTGTTAGCCGGGGCCTCGGTCGCCTGGCAGCATTGCCCAAATTTTTGTTGGTCTAAACCAAGCCTTCATCGTCCCCAGCCTTGAGCGATCCCTTAAATAGTTCGGCTAGTTTACGGGGAACGATGTCATCGCCGCTGGCATTCCCCACAGGCTGTGGCAAATGCAATTTCGTAGAGGCGACCCCTCCTGAAGGCGTCCGGCGATTAGAAATGGAGGAACAAGATGTTTAACCTGCCAACGTGGTTAGGCTGGAAAAACTGGCAAAAATCACCTTACCAAGGTGTCGTAAAGCGGGATTGGGCCCCTACTGGGCGCATCGATTTCGCAACGCAGCCTAGTAGCGACGATGACTCACAACCAAGCGAATTCAAATTGCTGGTCGAAGAACGTAGAATTGTTGAAAGCATCGCTGGGGATGAAAATCTCGAAATTCAATGGAGGCTTGCAACGCTGAGGGAAGCAAAAGCCGTCGTAGCCAACTACCACAAATACTTGTCCGAACACTCGCTCATCAAATCTGCGTTCGACCAGACCAAATCGTTGTCTCCACCAACAGCGGCTCAGGGCAAACCAGCGGACTCGGTCTAACGTATTCTCCTCAAGAGTCTGCGAACGGCGGCGCGGCTGTTTCTGGCGATATGCCAGCCCATCGAACACATATCCGCGGGGGCGGACATCACGCGGCCCTTCGGATGGCGGGCGCCGGGGGCTTAAAGGCGCTGATTCATAAGCGTGCGGACCATTGCGCAACGTTTCTACTCGGAGCCTTATACCTAGGACTATGCACCCTTGCCTGCGCTGACGCTGCTGATTAGGTAATGACTGGCCGCGAAAAACACGAATTCATCAAGCACATAATGAACGCGATTATTGCTGCATTTCTTTTGATCTTTCTGGCCGTATTCGGTTGGGGCGCAAATGCATTCGCCGACGCGGATGTGCCTTTCAGCACTGTCGTGATCAAAGCAACAGGAAATAAGGTCCAAAATCAGATCGAAATTCACGCGCGCGACGATGCCAGATCGCGGTCAAAAATGGCGGCCGTCGATCGAGCTGAACCATCCGTTAAATTGCCGACTCTTGCGCAACCGTTCGGTCTCGACGCCGTGCCGGTGATGACTGGAGAGCTTTTGACGAATTGGAGTCGCGTCGAAGCCGACATCCGCGCCGAGAGCGAAATTTTGGCACAATGCCGCGAGAATATTCTGCGTTGTCCCCGGGCGGCGCAAACCTTCCTCGCCATCGTCGCGGAAGGCCGCGTGCACACAGGCCGCGCACGCATCGGCGTAATCAACCGGGCGATCAATCTCGCGATCCGCCCTATGAGCGACCTCGCGCAGTGGGGTGTAGAAGATCGTTGGACCGCACCGCTCGCGACGCTCACGACCGGCTTTGGCGATTGCGAGGACTACGCTATTGCGAAATACGTAGCCCTTATGGAG
>DATAPP010000147.1:0-5010 GCA_036265125.1 Pseudolabrys sp.
CTTCCTGACAAGCACTGTGGCTTCGACCATGACCATGACCCTATTGGACTCCGCTCGCGGAGAGCCAGTGCCGCAGGCGGAAGCACCTGATTCCGACGCCCTTCTGAACATAAAATTGCGAATCAACAGCCGGGATCACCGGCTTGCGCTTGATGGTCGCACAACATTGCTGGATGCCCTGCGCGACCATGTCGGCCTGACCGGAACTAAAAAAGGTTGCGATCACGGACAGTGCGGCGCCTGCACGGTGCTTGTCGACAATCGCCGCGTCTTGTCGTGCCTCAGCTTCGCCGCAATGAACGAGGGCCACGACGTAACAACCATCGAAGGCTTGGCAAAGGCCGACGGCACGTTGCATCCTATGCAACAGGCCTTCATCGATCACGATGCATTCCAATGCGGCTACTGTACGCCCGGGCAAATTATGTCCGCGGTTGCGTGCGTGCATGAAGGCCATGCGAACAACGATGATCAGATCCGCGAATTTATGAGCGGCAATCTGTGCCGCTGCGCGGCCTACCCAAACATCGTGGATGCCGTCAAACAGGCCAAATCGCAGATGAAGGAGGCCTGACATGCGGCCGTTTGCCTTTTCGCGTGCGGACACTGTTCAATCTGCCGTGCAGACCCAAATGGCGTTGGGGATGCCGCCGAATACCGCGACCGTCCATGCACCAAGCCAATACGTTGCCGGAGGCACCACGCTAATCGACTTGATGAAACTCGACGTGATGCGTCCACAAAGCGTGACCGACATCAATGCGCTCGAACGCACACCCTCGGGCGAGATCGAAGTGGGATCGCGCGGGCTTCACCTCGGCGCTTTGGTTCGAATGTCGGCTGCAGCTGATCACCCGGACGTACGCAAAAATTATCCAATGATCTCGCAATCACTTGAACTTGCAGCAAGCCCACAAATTCGAAATATGGCATCCCTTGGTGGCAATGTGCTGCAGCGTACACGTTGTACGTATTTCCGGGACACCTCCTATACGGCCTGCAACAAGCGCACTCCTGGTTCCGGCTGCGCAGCCCTTGAAGGCATCAACCGGATGCATGCGGTGCTTGGCGTGAGCGACCGCTGTATCGCCGCCTATCCCGGCGATTTCGCCCAGGCATTAATAGCGCTCGATGCTCAGCTTGAAATAGCGGGGCCGGACGGTTCGCGAACGATGCCATTTGCCGATCTACATCGTCCGCCCGGGCTCAGCCCACATATCGAAACGACTTTGGCGCCTGGCGAGCTGATACTTGCTTTTATAGTTCCAGCGGTACCATGGGCCAAACGATCTCTTTATCTGAAAATCCGGGATCGCCAATCGTATGAATTCGCTCTCGCCTCCGCAGCCGTCGCTCTCGATCTTGATGGTGATAGGGTCCGCGATAGCCGTATCGCGCTCGGCGGAGTCTCAGCTCTGCCATGGCGCGCGCGAGAAGCAGAACAGAAGCTGAATGGCCACAGGCTTGATGACGCAGCGTTGAACGATGTCGCTGAAACGGCTTTCGTGCAGGCGCAACCGCGCGAACACAACGCTTTCAAAGTCCAACTCGGCAAGCTCACCTTGATAAGGGCGCTCCGCCAGGCGTCAACGATGGAGCTTTGAAATGAACCGCGCAGCGCCTGATCCAAAACAAAACATGGGCGAACCGGTACCCCGCGTTGACGGGCGGTTGAAAGTCACGGGCGAAGCCCTCTACGCATCCGACTTCCCGGTGAGAAACCCGGCGTACGCGTTTTTAGTGACGAGTCCAATTGCGAAAGGCCGGATTGATGAGATTGATCTCGCTGAGGCCATGGCTGTGCCAGGCGTGCTCGACATTCTCACATACGAAAACACCAAGCTAAACGAGGTTAAATTTTCTGCAGGGGGCGGTGCCGGCCCGACGACCTCCTGGCAGAATTTGGGCCCGGAGATCGGTCACGACGGGCAAATTGTTGCTGTCGTACTTGCAGACACCTTCGAAGCAGCTCGCGAAGGAGCCTATCGGTCGAAAATTTCCTACACTGCCGAGCAACCAAGTGCGACTTTCGGTTCACCCGGTGTGACGCGCGAAGATGCGAGCCTTGTCAACGAGCGGGCCAAAGACCTACCGCAGGCCGGTGACGCGGAAGCGGCCATTTCATCAGCTGAAGTCACGCTCGATGTCGAGTACGGCACGCCAACACAGCATCACAATTCGATTGAGCTGTTCACAACGACCTGCGTTTGGGACGATAATGAATTGACGGTGTACGAGCCAAGTCAGTTTGTTTTTGGGCTGAAAAACGGTGTCGCTCAAAAAATGAACATTTCGGCGGACGATGTCAGGACCATGAGCCCTTATGTGGGGGGTGCGTTCGGCTCCAAGTCTCAACTTTCGCCCCGTACTGGTTTCATTGCCCATGCCGCCAAGAAGCTCAATCGACCGGTGAAGCTTGTCGCCACGCGCGATCAGGGTTTTACGATCCAGACCTATCGGGCGGAGACGCAGCATCATATTCGCATGGGTGCCCGACGCGATGGTAAGATTGTCGGTTTCATCCATGAGGGCCAGGAAGTCACATCGCGGCCGGATGCCTACACAGTCGCAGGCGTCGAAGATAGTTCGCGGGTCTATCACTATGGTGCCGTGAAGACTCACGTCACTCTGGTTCATGCCGACCGCAATACGCCGGGCTTCATGCGCTCGCCGCCGGTCGTCCCCTACATTTATGCGCTGGAAAGTGCGATGGACGAGCTCGCGATCAAACTCAACATGGATCCAATCGAGCTGCGGCGTTTGAACGATTCCATGACGGATTCGATGGGTAAGCAGTGGTCAACCCGGGCGCTCATGCAATGCTATGACGAAGCCGCAAAGGCATTCGGTTGGCCCCAGCGCAATCCGAAGCCCGGCTCTATGCGCGACGGGGTCTGGCTGATCGGCTGGGGCTGCGCCAGCGCCGTCTACCCGACCCACGTGGGTGCAGCGACAGCGCGCGTACGTTTGCTTGCCGACGGCAGGGCACGCGTGCAAATCGCCGCCCACGAAATCGGCACGGGTATACGCACGATCATCGCACAGATCGCGGCTGAACATCTCGGAATTCCGGTCTCCAAAGTGACCGTCGAAACAGGTGATTCCAATCTTCCACCCTCGCCGGTTGCCGGCGGGTCCAATCAGACCGCCAGCTGCTGCTCGGTCGTGATGAAAGCCTGCGACGCCCTCCGAGACAAGCTCGCGCCTCAGAAGGCTACAATCGGCAGCAATATAGGCACGCAAGAAAGTCTTGCTGAGGCTTTCAAGCGACTCAAACTCGGCGCGATCGAGGAATATGCCGAATTTCTGCCGCCGGGTGCCAAACCTGACGCCATCAAAAATCTTTACGCCGGCAAGCCCTATCTTGGCGGCGGCTCGCACGGCGAAAAGCTGATGTACTCAATGGGCGCCGAATTCGTCGAAGTCCGCGTGCACGCGCAGACACGGGAAATACGCGTCCCGCGTATCGTTGGTGCCTTTGCGGCCGGCCGTCTGATGAATACGCGCACCGCGCGCAGTCAATACATGGGCGCGATGATTTGGGGTATCGGTTCCGCACTGCATGAGGCAACCGAGATCGACCCGCGGGTTGCAAGATACGTCAACGACAATCTGGCGGACTACCTCGTTCCCGTGAACGCGGACATCGAGCAGCTCGAAGTCATTCTCGTTCCCGAAGAAGACAGCTTCGTCAACCCGGCGGGCGTCAAGGGGATCGGTGAACTGGGCAATGTCGGCACCGCGGCAGCTGTCGCCAACGCCGTCTACCATGCGACCGGAATCCGCGTACGGCAACTGCCAATTCGTCTGGAGAAATTATTGACGACCTGACCTCAAGCTGCTTTTGCCAGGAATTTTCCGCAGACTTTCAGATCAGCGACAAATTGCCGATACTGCGTAAGCTTGTCGGCATCATCTTTAATGCGAAGGATGTAAGACGGATGGATGGTCGCCAGCATGTGGCCGCCATCAGCCATGGACATGACGCGCCCTCGAATCTTGTTAATCGTAAGTGGCCGCCCGGAGACGCTGCGAATGGCCGTGGCCCCCAGTGCGACGATCACGTCGGGCCTAATGATCGCGCGCTCGTAATCAAGCCACCAGTGGCAACGGTCGATCTCATAGGCATTGGGACGCTTGTGCAGACGCCTCTTGCCGCGCGGCTCGAATTTGAAGTGTTTCACCGCGTTGGTGACGAACACCAGTTTGCGATCAATCCCGGCGTCTTCTAGAGCTCTTGCGAGCACACCGCCGGCCGGACCAACAAACGGTTTCCCCTGTTTGTCCTCCCGGTCGCCTGGCTGCTCACACACCAACATGATACGCGCCCGTGCGGGGCCTTCGCCCGGCACGACCTGCGTCGCCTCTTTGTAAAGAGAACAGCGCGCGCATTTTTCTTCGGCGGCGCGCAGCGCGGGCAACGATTTGATTGGTGGCGTTTCAGTCACAAGAGCCTCTGGAGACGTAACGATGTCGGCACAAACCCGGTTCCGCTAGAGGTCCTGCCTGTCAAGCGGAATTCTACGGTCTCGCACCAACCACTTTATATAGCGGTGCGGAAACTGCGCAAATTGCAAGAATAAGATAAAACCCGCGATGTCCGCTTTTGGCCCAAAGCAGACATGGGCTATTGCACTGCACATGTCCGCTTTCGGGGGTAAAGCGGACATTTTCGACACAAAAGCGGACATGCGCTGACGTGTAGTCACCCCGTGTATTGTTGCGATGGCGATGCGATGCCGGCAGATTATCGACCGCTGGTTGTCCAAGGATTTGAATTGGCGAGTAAAACTCAATCGTCGCTAGGGCGGGACAAGCACTTGAATGCCTCTGCTCATCGATTGGATCCTGAATCAGTCCTAGGGCCGAACTAGGGACCCAAAAGGACTTCGTTCCGAAACCGCTACCTTTGCCTTGGTCAGTTTGCTGGCATCCCATAGTGGAGGATTCAAACAAGGCGTCCCTTCAAATCGTCATGAAAGAATCTCCCGCTATCTCCTCGTCTGCTTC
>DATAPP010000148.1:0-2018 GCA_036265125.1 Pseudolabrys sp.
CCAGGCGCTCGGTGCCCAGCACGCAATCGACTACCGCAGCGAAGATGTGGTCGCCCGGGTCGCTGAGATTACCGGAGGGCGCGGGGTAGATCTGATCCTCGATCCGATCGGCGGCAAAGGCTTCGGGCGCAACTTTGCGATTCTAGCGCCGCTCGGCATGGTGATCTCCTACGGACGGTTCGATGGCCCTCCCGACCCCGACTTTTCATCGGCGATGCGTGCAGCTTCCAGCAAGAGCCCGGCGGTCCGCTTCTTCACCATCCACAGCTTCGACGACCGGCCCGACATTCGGGCGGCAACGATGAGGACGCTGTTGGATCATCTCGCCGCGGGTAGGATTAGCCCGCTAATCTACGATCGCCTGCCGCTCGCCGAGGCGGCCCGAGCCCACGAGCTGCTGGAGAGCGGAACAGTCATCGGCAAGCTATTGCTGAAGCCGTGACCCTGCCGCTACCGACAATCATCGAAACATTCCTTCTCGCGACGCTCCCGGTTGCACCCGGTATTAGAGTGGCGGCGGACGAAGCGACGCTCGGAGACGATTCTCTGATCGATGCCTATCATCAGGCTTGGGAGGATCACCGAGATGCCCGTGCCGAGGGCAGCGACAACCTCGACAAAGCCGGCGCCGAGGGTTTTGCGACCGAAACGGCAATGCGAGCGCGCTTCCACGATTACCGAACCCGTTACAACGAACGGTATCCGTCACTGCTCCGAGCCGGAACAACCGCGCGCGGAACCAACACGGCGAGCCTGGGAACGGCTGTTCTTTTTAAGGCGGGACGGCGAAACCGATGATGCAAATCCTTCCCCCTCCAGCAGCGAGTCTCCTTCGAAACCTGACTTCCTCCTCCTGGAGGTCGGAGACATCAGAGTATTGATCGTCGAAGACGAGTTCTAGTCGCGACCTTGATCGACGACATGCTGGCGGACGCAGGATGCGTGGTGGCGGGCACCATTCCGAGACTGTCCGAAGCTCTCGACGCGGTGGATCGTGGGACCTCTGATGGCCCAAGTATTCTATGCGGTCGTGAGCAAGATCGTCACGAAGGGCCGCTTTGGGCTCGGCTAGGTGCGTCTCCTTAAGACGTACTTGATTCCGTCGTTGGCGCCTGATGCGACCGCGCACGGCGCCGCGGTTTGTTGGGCGGAGCAGGTTCCGGCTCGGCGGGAGGAGCAGCGTTGGCCGTTTTTCGGCCGCGGCCGAGCCCGATTTGCTTGGCCATCGCTGAACGTCGCGCCGAATAGCCCGGCGCGGTGATCGGGTGATCGGGCGGCAGATGCCAGCGAGCGAAATAGGCCGCGCGCTCGAGAGCATGCTGGACGCGGAGATGGCGCCGTAACATCTGGCTGCGAAACCCCGCACTCCAAGCAGACCACGTAATCTGGCCGAACCGATTGCTGCACCGGCACAGCCGGCGTTAGGGGTTCGACAGGCAGGGCAGGTTTTCCAAGACCACTCAAGGCTTGATGGACGGAGGCGATGACGGTCGGGAGCGCGTCGGCCGAAACCGTGTTGTGTTTGACGTAGCTGCTGACAATCGTGGCGACTAGATTCTGGCCAACCTTCCTCGGGGTCTTCTCGTCATCATCCATCTGCCCCTCCCAAATTTGCTTTCGTTAATCTACTCGCGACTTTTGGTTAATGAGAAGAGGGCGCCCGAGAACCCTGAACGACGGATTTTGACAACAACATCTCCCGGGCGATTATAAGGTCAGAAGCTTTGCCCGGAGAGGCGGCCCAACAGCTCCCGGGATCTCTGAGTTCGAGGCGAGGGGCTCGTTCGAACGGGTTATCGGAGCGCAGACGAACTGGCCCGCTTACGCCGATATTTCATCAAAAACAATGGGCGCAGCGGATCAGACGATAGTGCCTCAGTTTGCCGACGCATCGGATTGGACCGCCGGGGTGGCATCGATCAGCGCAACGATGTCCTCCATCGACCGTAACCGATCGGAGATCCCCGCCGCCGTCCCCGGCGTAACCCTTGGACCGTGTTGACCCGAATATCGTCGCC
>DATAPP010000149.1:0-2434 GCA_036265125.1 Pseudolabrys sp.
TGAGGGCAGTACGTTTCCAAATTGGATTGGGACTGATCAGAAGCGAGTTAACCTCTCGGTCATTGGAGATGAACTCAAGTACACTAGCCTGGATTTCCACGGAACGGAATTGACCTAACATTTGGCCTGTTGGCGAGCCTATTGGATGAACCGGAGGGATCGGCCGTCCCACCAGGGAACTTTGACGGGTTTATTGAACAGTCCCGATGCGAGGACGATGGGAAGATGGGCGCGGCGATGGAACCGCACCCTGATTTCGTTCTCGGTAATGGCGACGTCGGCCGGCATGTCGATGAGATCGCGGAAGATCTGGCGCGCCTGGGCGTCGTCGTAGCCGCGCATGCGGCGTGCCATGAGGCGGTAAAGACCTGACGCGAGCACGAGAAGCGCCATGTCGAAGTCGATCTTGAATCCGACCGATGAGGACAGCGCATCGATGTGGAAGAAGCGCACGGCGTCGGCGAGCGCATTCTCAATGAGCATGCGCTTGGCATAGCGGGTGATGAGATTTTTGACGGTCGCGCGTGTGTCGTTGGTGAGCAGGATGGTGGGCTCGTCGTGGCCGAGATTGGTGATGAAGAACTGGCGGTAGGCGCGCCCAAGCGGACGCGCCTTTTGTTCGTAGAAGCGTGGCGTGCGGTATTTGCGATGGGGTATGTCGAGTTCGACGGTGCGCCAGGCCGACGCCGGCAGGTTGGCGGCTTCGTCGAGCAGCTTGGGCGAGCGCCGACGCAGGGTGAGGAAGGTGATGCCTTCGGCATCGAGCCGGTCGAGCCCCGCATAGGTGGTGAGCTTGGAGTCGAAGACGAGGTGTTGCGGCGCCTTGCCGTGCTGGCGCTTCCAGAAATCGATGAAGCGGAAGATCTCGTCGGCCTCCTCGCCCTTGCGAATATCGGCGTTGGCGTAGCAGAACACTTGGGCATCGGCATCCTGGGCCAGAAAGACCAGGATGCTGGGCTGGCGACGACTTCGCTTGGCCAAATAGTGGGATTCGACGAGTGGATGCTCGCCGAAGTAGGGCACGGAGTGAAAATCGAGATTGAGCGACGCTCCGGTGAAGAGGTCTGCGGTAACCCGCGCATGCCATAGGGCCAGCAGGTGCGCGACCTTGTGCGGGGTGATGCGCGAGGAATATTCCGACAGGAAGCTCTTCTTGGGCATGGCATTGAGCCCGCAGAACAACGCGAGCCCCTCGTCGGCGACGAGCGCCATGATGTGGCTCTTGCGTTCGATCGCCCACAGCTTGAGCGCCAGCGAGGCCCGCAGCGCATGCGCGGACGGGACCATACGCGAACCGGGCAGCTTGGCAGCCTGCGCCAGTGCGTCACTGTCAAGCCGCACCAGATCGGGGACGAACAGGAACAGCCCGCCCGTCCTTGTGGTGAACTCGCGCGGGCTGAGCACGAAGTCGCCGACATTGGCGACGGCTTGCGCATTGGGACCGACCCGGACGGGACGCTCCTCGTCGAGCCGGCGCGGCAAGGGCGCAAAACCCTCTGCGGCGAGCATCTCGCGCACCGCGGTGGCACTCAACGGCGTTCCCTGTTCCTTGAGCGTCTGGCTGATCTCATAGACCGAGTAGTTGCGCTTGCGCAGGGCCACGACCTGGCCATGCGCGCGGCTCTTCTTGGGCTGCTCGCGTCGACCCGGTCGGGTCGCCATGAAGAACTCCGGCAGCGCGCGGCGGCGAAAATCGTGGCACAGCACCCGGAAGGCCCCGGCCGAATAGCCGAAGCGGCGCGCCACTTCGCTTGACGGCAGCCCCTCCATATAGAAGGCTCGCAGGGCCTCATATTGGCGCTGCCGCGCGTTCGCCGGCGCGGCGAAAAAGCGCCGGCATTCTGTTAGTCTATATGGTGCGCTGATAGGCACATCTGCGCAATGTCACATCGTCGAATCTGTTGTCAAGCATAAAGCGCGATCGAAACCCTATTAGACCATAAGTCCGCATTTACCAACGGTTTTTCAGCATCGACAGGACCGTCGCAACTGTCATCGCAAACCAATAAACTGCCAAGTAACAATGCGCAATCAGCCTATCAGCGCACCATGTTGCCTAACCGTCAGTCGCAAATTCCTGAGTCAAATGAATAACATTCGGAATCCGTTACCTCTCCACGTTAGGGTGATTCGCTTCCGTGGAAATCCAGGCTAGCTACTTTCCACCGCGAAACTGATGTTTTTTGGAGTGCGGTCGACAGCTGCACGGTAAAGCGATTCCCGCCGGCATGGCCGGCGGGATTCGTGACGTGCCTGATATTGTGGATGGTCGCGGCGCGATTGCTGCCGGCGAACAGGCCGCAGTGGCGGATGTGGTGGAAGCCTTTGGGTAGGACGTGGATGCTCATGATCGCCCAGGGCCCGCAAACGGCTCGGAAAATATTTTCGTGACTTTGGTCGGTGAACCCCCATGCCGAAATTATGGAACAAGAAG
>DATAPP010000150.1:0-1559 GCA_036265125.1 Pseudolabrys sp.
GCAGCTGTAACAGCCGCGATAACGACGGTATGGGAGGCCTCATCGCAAGCATGAGCCCTTGCCGCGTCAACTCGCGCCCGGTGATCGCTCTGCCCGCGGCGGCGAGCTCTTCAGGAATTACCGAGATCGTGCCCCATCCGCTACCTGCCGAGGACCGAATGTAGTACGGCCAATCCAAACCAAAAATGGCAATTTGATCTCGCGATGTTTCGATGCCGTTGACCAGCATGGCTGGGCGGCTTGGGTCGGTCTGGAGGAGGACTAAGGACCGGGATCCGCTTGGCGTAACCCGCATAATCCGGGGCAGGTCTTCGTCAAAGCGACCCATCTGCAACCGGTGCAGGTTGATAAGCGTCGCTTCGGCACGGAACTTCCCTCGCTCGGTGACAAGACCGTCGATCGACAGATTCCGTATGTCGCCAAAATACGCATCGGGGTCGGTAAATGTGCGGACAGTGCTTGAGGGCATCCCCACCTCGGTGAGCTAGGCTCGTCTTCGATAAGTAAGCGCGCCCGCACAGCGAACGATTGATCCGCATCAATGTCAAATGAACTGTTAGGCTTGAGCTGTCACGAAAGTGAAATCTGCGATTCTTAAAAAATGCATAGGCGCGCCGGCCCGCGGATGATCTTTTTTTCGAACGACACACTCGACATGGGGCCGTGCGCTTTCGCCGCGGCTCGTTGCGCCCGTCCGTTGATCCAGATCGAGGTCGCGCGCGTCGATATGCCACGATTTGATCTCTCTTGAATTGGGAGGCAATGATGCCGGAGCAGTTTGTACAAGTGGGATCGAACAAATCTGCGGCGGCGTTCTCGCCGTGGCCGTTTTTCGGGACGAATACCGCGTTCGAATACTGGGTCGATGCGTGGCAGCGCTTAATTCTGTTGCTCGATGTCCTGCGCCAACGCGGAAACAACAGCGCCGAGCACAATGCCCGCAAAGCCCCGAATGTGCTGAGCTTTGAAGTCGAACTGGTGCTCGATGGGCGCTCGCTGCCACGCCCGGTGAACTATGCACTGGTGCGGATTGTCCCGCCCAAGGGCGCCTCAATCGACCAAAAGAAGCGGCCGTTCGTCGTCTTTGACCCGCGCGCCGGCCATGGTCCCGGGATCGGCGGCATGAAGCAAGACAGCGAGATCGGTGTCGCACTTGCCGCCGGCCATCCCTGCTATTTCGTCGGCTTTTTGCCCGATCCGGTGCCGGGTCAGACAATCGAAGACGTTTGCGAGGCAGAAGCTCAGTTTGTTGAACAGGTCATGGCGCGACACCGAGACGCCGACGGCAAGCCGTGCCTGATCGGCAATTGCCAAGCCGGCTGGCAAATCATGATGATGAGCGCGGGTCACCCCGACCTCGTCGGACCGATCATGCTTGCGGGATCGCCGCTCTCCTATTGGGCCGGCGTGCACGGCAAGAACCCAATGCGCTATCTCGGCGGTCTGCTGGGCGGCACTTGGCTGACCACGCTCGCCGGGGACCTTGGCAGTGGTATTTTCGACGGCGCCAATCTCGTCGCAAATTTCGAGGCGCTACACCCCGACAACACCTACTGGAA
>DATAPP010000151.1:0-42265 GCA_036265125.1 Pseudolabrys sp.
CATTTGTTCTAAGTGCCCGCAGTCCCTCTCGAGGCCGCGGGGCGCCGCTCGGCGCGCCACCCAGACAAGCTTGCGCAGTCCGGGCTTATTTGCGGGCGTCTTCCTTCCGGCGCCGGGCCGCGCTTTTCGTGGCCGCCCCAACATGGACGACCTCCGTCAGCCAAGCTCCTGGCGGGCGGCCCGTATTGGCCTCCAGGCGGAGCCCCGGCGCCGCATCCGGTTCCACCATCAGACGCCTCTAGACGACGCCCCTCAATGAGCCGGACGATAGGACTATATTCACGATAGGATTAAAGTCGAGAGCAGAACTTTTATGAGACGTCCGCCCGCTACTTCAGCCCGGTCCCCCAGCGCCGATGCAGGAAACGCTCCCACGGTGAAAAGAGCGCCTTGTCCGCGATCAGTCCGATCACCACGATCACCACCATCACGCCGATCACCTGATCCATGGCGCTGAGCTCGCGGCCATATTGCAGCAGATGGCCGAGGCCGAAGCCGGTCAGGATGGTGACAAATATCTCGGCCGCCATCAGCGAGCGCCAGGCGAAGGCCCAGCCCTGCTTCATGCCGCTGACCACGAAGGGCAGCGATGCCGGCAGGATCACGCGCGTCCATTTATCGAAGCCTTCGGATCCCATCGTGCGGGCGGCACGTGCGTAGATCGGAGGAATTGTGCGCGCACCGGTATCGGTCGCCAGCACCACGGACCACACCGTGCCCATCACCACGACAAACAACATGGCGGACTCGGTCTGACCGAACCAGAGCAGCGCGAGCGGCACCCAGCAGACGCTCGGCAAGGTCTGCAACCCCAGAGCCAGCGCCCCGATCGTGTCCTCGAAATAATCGGACGTGCTTGTGAGGAGACCGAGCGGCAGGCCGATGGCGACACCGATTGCATAGCCGATCAATAATCGCCGCAGCGTCACTTCGATCGCTTCGGTCAATGATCCGTCACGCAGAGCAATCCAAAGATACTCCGCGACCATTGCGGGCGGCGGCAGAAGTACGGGCGACCAACGCCCGCTCATCGTTGCCAGCTGCCAGAGCCCGAGCAACATCAGGAAGAAGGTTGCGGCAACGAGCGTGCGCTTCATTCGGCCGCCTCGGGCGTCTCGGCGAGATAGCCTTTCAACGCCGCAGTGATGCGCTGCGCGATATGGGCGAGCTCGGGACTATTGATGTCGCGCGGACGCGGCAGTGGAATCCGGAATTCATCGCGGAGTCGTCCCGGGCTCGGAGACAGCAGGAACACGCGGTCGGCAAAGCACACCGCTTCACGAACATCGTGAGTGACGAGGACGATGGTCTTGCGCCGCCGTTGCCAGATCTCCTGAATGTCGTAGCAGAGTTGCTCGCGTGTGATCGCGTCGAGCGCGGACAATGGCTCGTCCATCAGCAGCACGCGCGGATCGGGCGCCAGCGATCGCGCCAGTGCCACGCGCTGCTTCATGCCGCCTGACAGTTCGTGAACATAAGCCTGCTTGTATTTTTCCAGGCCGACGAGCTGGAGATGATACTCGGCGATCGCCCGGCGCTGCCCATCGCTCAATTCAGGTTTGCGATGCAAACCAAACATCACGTTCCCAAATACATTGAGCCAGGGAAACAGCGCGGCCTCCTGGAACATCACCAGGCGGTGCCGCCCCGGACCCTGCACGAGCTGCCCGTCGGCCAGCACGCGGCCCTGATCCGGCGTGGTGAGACCGGCAATGATATCCAGAAGTGTCGATTTACCGCAGCCGCTTGGACCGACCAGACAGACAAATTCGCCGCCGGCGACACGAAAACTGACGTCCCCGATCGCATGCGTTGTCGTGCGGTCGGTGCGGAACCATTTGTCGATGCGCTCGACCACGAGCTCGGCCGGTGGCGACGCCCGTAGTTCGGATTCGTTGGTGGTCATGGGTTCGCAACGAGTTGGGACATGTCCGGTGCGCCGCGCAGGAAGCCGACGGATTGGGCGCTCAACATGAATTTCCTGAGGGAATCGAGCGTCACATCGCTGGTCACCACAATCCGGCGCCAGGCCTTTGCAATCAGTTCGGGCGAGAATTTGGTACGCATCTCCTCGTCCAGTTCCTCACGAGCCATACGTTCGGCCTCAGCCGGATTCTTGTTGACCCAGTCGGTCAGCTCGCGGTGCGCATCGACCAATTTACGCACCAAGCCCTGCTGGGTTGCAAGCAGATCGGCCCTGGTAACAAGGACGGTGGTAATCGCCTCCCGGTCATCGACCAGAACCTCGCCGTCTGCCTCCATTTCGAGGCGCGATACCCAGGGTTCCACCGTCCATACCGCGTCGATCTGATTTTGCTTGAACAGCAGCAGCTGGTCGGGATTGGCTGTCGGAAGCACCTGCGCATCGCCGCCTGCCTGGGTAATTTTCAGGCCGCCGGATGAAAGCCAGGCGCGGGCTGCAACATCCTGAGTATTTCCGAATTGCGGCGTGGCGATTTTCTTGCCGCGGAAATCGGCCGGCGTCTTCAACACGGATCCCTTGTGCACCACCAGCGCAGAGCCGCCATTTACCGAACCCGCCACGATGCGAATTTCCTGGCCGCGCGAGCGAACGTAGGCGTTGATCGCCGGGTTCGGCCCAACATAGGTGACGTCGATCGACTTCGCGAATATCGCCTCCATTGCGCTCGGACCGGCATTGTAGACGTACCATTCGATCTTGACGTCGGGCCCGAGGCGCTGCTCGAACCAGCCCTTCCCATGGCGTGACATGTTGTGCGCGACCAACGCCTGAACATGCGTGATGTTGGGAAAATGACCTATCCGCACTGTTTCCTGCGCCAGCGACCGGGTCGTCGCGCTCAGCAGCGACAATCCACACAGCGTCCCAAGCGCAACACCGATCAATGCTCTACGCACGCGGTCGTACATTGTCCTCGCACCCGTCGCGCAGTTTCAAATTCTTCTTTTTAAAAATTCAACAGCAGGTCACGCGTCGCCAGCAACGTTGAAGGCCAGATCCTTGTTCCCCGGCCCGCCGGCATTGTGCCAAACAAAAACCCCGCCGGCGAGCGGCGGGGTTTGGCATACTGGAGCCGACAGGCGGCTCAGATCGCCATCTTCAGGTCCTTGGCGGCGCGGAAAGCCACTTTTCTGCTGGCTTTGATCTTGATCGCCTCGCCGGTCATCGGGTTACGGCCCATGCGGGCGGCGCGCTTGCGCACCACCAGGATGCCAAGGCCGGAGATCTTGACTCGCTCGCCCTTCTTCAGATGTTTGGTGATCATGCCGATCAGGTCTTCCAGCATCTGCAGACCCTGCTTTTTGGTGAGCTGATGCTGTTCCGAGAGCGCGGCCGCCAGGTGCCTGGTGGTTACCGGCTTACCGGCTTTCGGCTTGGGTGATGCGGCTGCTGCCATTTGACGATGCTCCTTGAGCGCATAATGCGCGAACGTGCAAGCAGTAAGAGATTCGCCCGAAAGCGCATAGCCAAGAGCGCCTCCACCACGGGCTTAACCACAGAAAGCTCAAAGCTCTGGCGCCTTTACGCCGGCTCCCGAAATGCCCTCGTGCTGAAAGCTAACGGGCGTCTCCGGACGCGTCCGCTTTACGCCCCAAAAGCGGACATTGATTGTTCTCACGCCTTCGGCCGTATTGTACCCTCTCCGTCAGTCCGCTCCGTATAGGGCGTAATGGCAGCAATAGACTGTCACGCATCCCTGAATGGGAACGCCATGAAATTTCCACGCCGTAAATTTCTGCGTTTGCTGGGTTCGCTGATGGCGTTCCCGGCCGTCTCCCGCATTGCGATGGCACAAGCCTATCCGGCACGGGCGGTACGGTTGATCATCGGCTATCCGCCCGGTGGCTCGGCCGATATCACCGCACGTCTGATGGCTCAATGGCTCTCCGAGCGGCTCGGCCAGCCATTCGTCATCGAAAACCGGCCCGGCGCGGGTACCAATCTCGCCACCGAGGCGGCTGTGCGTGCGAGCCCTGACGGTTACACGCTCTTCCTCGTTGCTCCGGCGAACGCGATCAACGCGACACTTTATGACAAGCTGAATTACAACTTTATCCGCGACATAGCCCCGGTCGCGGGCATCATCCGTTTTCCCAACGTCGTTGTGGTCAACCCATCCGTCCCGGTAAAGACGATTCCCGAATTTATTGCCTATGCCAAGGCCAATCCTGGGAAGCTCAACATGGCGTCTTCCGGCAATGGATCAACGATCCACATGTCCGGCGAGCTGTTCAAGATGATGACCGGCGTCGACCTGGTTCACGTGCCTTATCGCGGTGGAGCGCTCGCATTGACCGACTTGATTGGCGGACAGGTGCAAGTGATGTTCGATAACCTGCCCACGTCGGCCGAGTACGTCAAAACAGGCAAGCTGCGCGGGCTGGCGGTGACAAGCACAACACGCTCGGATGCGCTGCCGGACCTCCCGACGGTGAGTGACTTTGTGCCGGGCTACGAGGCAAGTGCCTGGTACGGCTTCGGCGTGCCAAAGGATACGCCCGCTGAGATCACCGACAAGCTCAATAAGGCGGTCAATGCGATCCTCGACGATCCTACGTCAAAGGCACGGTTCGCAGAACTCGGAGCATCGCTGCTTCAGGGTTCGTCCGCAGATTTTGGAAAACTTGTCGCCGATGAAACCGAAAAGTGGGGCAAGGTCGTCAAATTCTGCGGCGCAAAGGCGGACTAATCGAGGCCGGGACTTTGCTTCCGTGTTCGGCGGTGCCCTGTCGCAGCGATCAGCCGAGTTTGGTTGTGCCTCGCGGACGATAATGCGGCAGACCTGACCAGCCGCAATCACAGCGAACGAGGAGCCGCCGGGATGGCTTTTCAGTCCACACGCGAAAATTAGACTCGCCAGGCTGACGGTCCTTGCCCTCGTCCTTGGCACTGACACCCGGACTATGGACCAGTACCCGGCTCTTGGGGACTGATCTCGGCATCGCGCTGAGGTAACGCACATCCTGAGCCTCAAGCTCAGCCCAAAAGTCTTTTTTGGCCGGTTTTTTCTTCTTCTTCGCCATTGGATGGCCTCCGCTGATTTTCGCCGATTATGCGCCGTTGTCCGAGACACCGCCACGCCGGCGGGCGGTGAATCGGTCGGATCGTGCGACCACGACGCGGGACGCCTAACGCTCGCGCGATGCAGGATGTGTCGTGGGAATCCAGGATACTGGAAAAACTCAATCAAGCGGGAAGGAGACCCCAGCCCCGCTTATGCCCAGCTTGATGCTGCGCGTACGGCTGTCCGCCGCAGCACTGGACAAAATGCACAGCACGGGATTACCGATCGCCCGGACGCACGA
This sequence comes from Pseudolabrys sp., assembly GCA_036265125.1. Taxonomy (GTDB): domain Bacteria; phylum Pseudomonadota; class Alphaproteobacteria; order Rhizobiales; family Xanthobacteraceae; genus Pseudolabrys. The sequence goes on from DATAPP010000151.1 coordinate 5,290, forward strand.
CCGCTCCAAGGGGGTGCTTGTGAGAGTTCTGATTGTTGCGTCGTGTCTGCTAGCGGTCATCAGCCTTGACGCGGACCATCCGGTCACTTTGGTCGATGTTTCGGTAGGCGGTCTGCACGCTTCCGATTTTCTCCTGCATTGATCCTGGAACTGTCCGGGCGGCCCGCTGAACCGGGCAAATGCGGCCACACCATCAATAGTCCAGCCACTCAATGCCAGGGTTTGAGTAGCCCCAGATCGGTCGACCGTTGTCGCGCGCCAGGAAAAGAGCGCGGATTATATTTGGATCGGTCGTAAACCCCACCAGGTCGTCGTTGGTGCCAGGCGCCTTGAAGGCCTGGACCATCCCGGTCGAGCTGTACGCGCTATGCTGCCGTTCCAGACGCCGGTCGAAGCATTAGCCACCTCGATCGCGGGGTACGGCTGCGACATTTTGATCTTCGCTCGCCGTTTGGTTGGTCTGCGCTTCATGTCGAGTATCCTCCGTTTCCTGCGGTGCGGTCGGATTGTCCTCCGTTTGGTGCCCGAGTGTTGTGCCGCCGGATTTTACTGGCGTTAAGCTCCACCGCTCATTGTCAGGAGCAGCACGGTGATCGCCAGCAGAACGGCGACCGCGGCGAATCTTTTGAGAATTGCTGGCATTGCTGGCATAGAGTGATCTTCTTCACCGCTGTTTTACGAATGAGGGCGGTGCCAGTCGCAGTGGTTGCAGCGTTCAACTTTGACCGACGACCGCCCGAGCGGTTCAGCCCCCCGCTCGACGAGAACCATAGTAGTTGCCGGGCGCTGCCACTATGACGCGCGGGCAACACTTGACCGCAAAAGAAAAGTTCCATCGCGTCCATCCGATTTATTACTTTGAAATTTATGCGCTGTTTGCGACGTGCTGCTGCAAAATGATTTTTTAGTTTCGGCATAAACCGGGAGGGCATTATGAACACGAAATCGATGATTGCCATTTTGCTGATGGTCGCCGCGCCGGTGTGTGCGCAGGCCCAAAAGCCGACCAGGGCGGACGCCCAGAAGGTCTTCGACATCATCAGCGGCAACGAGGTCAAAGCACAGATTTTTTGCGATATCGGCAAGCTCGGTGATGAGATCGAGCAGGCAGCCGGGAAGAAAGACACCAAGACAGCCGATGAGCTACGCCGGCAAATCGACGACTTGGGAAGAAAATTGGGCCCCGAGTATGCCGCGTTGATGAACGGGATTCAGAACGTGGACCCGGAATCCGAGGACGGTCAACAGATCAGCTCGACGATACAGGCGCTCGACAAGTTGTGTGCACTGGAATAACGGGCATTTCGCAGCGCATTTGTCATGTCCGCTTTACCCCCGAAAGCAGCATTAATCGGCGGCTCGGCAATGTGTGTTTTGTGCCAAGACCCGACTTCGGCTCGACAACGCCAAACTTGAGAAAAGCCGTTCAAGAGCTACTTAAATTGTATTTCGTGCTAGCTCTGAGTTTCGCAGCGAGGTCATGTCCGACCAGTCGGTCGACAGCTGAAGCCGCCAGATCGTCAGCTCGAATAACCTTACGTAATGTTTCCATTTCAAGAACAAAGGCGCGTGTGATGCGCTCTGCAGTTACTGTTGCTGATGCCGGACTGCCTGACACGAGTGCCAGTTCGCCGACCAAAGACCCGCCGTGCAAATGTGTGATGGTTCGGCCCTGAGACTCGACGACCATCTGACCGTCGCAGATCAAAAGCAGTTCCTTCACCGGCTCGCCTTCGCACGTGACTTGGGTTCCTGACTCAAGTGTTCGCCAACTGCCGACCTTAACGAGCTGTGCCAGTTGTTCGCGGGTCAGGCTGGCAAAGGCACCTTGGCTGAGAAGGTGCAGCTCCTTCATGTACCGGAGGCGACGCCGATCAACGACGAGGCGGAATATCTGATACAGGTTGATGACAATAAAAATGATGTCCCAGTCAATGCCAGTGTGCATAGCGCCGCCGGACATTCTGAAGTACAGGATCTCAAACACAAGCCCGATTACTGCGATGACGCGCAGCCAAAAAACATTCGTCATCCAGTAGGAGAGTGCAATTAGAATGTACGACACATGCCCTGGGACATCGGACCAGTTGACACCCCATTCGCTCATGCTTGCCCCCACGGCTGCGATGCCTCGCCGGGGACGATTATTTCAAGGTGAACGGCCAGGGGGAGTTGGACTGAGGTCCAATGGCAATGTCCACTAAGGGCCAGCAGCGGACATGGATCGCGACCGCGTTTTCGGGTTAGCGGCGGTTTCCGTAAAGCGTGTAGTTCGGACACACCGCCACATCAAAACCGGTAGGTGTTCCGCCCGGCGTGTAGCCCATCTCGGGATGGCAGCCGCGTGGAACCGGGATGCAGCCGACGACGGTGCAAGCAATCTGCGGCTGTGCAGCAGTGGCAGCTTTCGCGTAACGCTTGTGGTGCACAGGCGCCGCGCTCGCCGGCATCAATGCAAGTGCAAGCACAGCGGCCGAAACAACGGTTGCGATTGTTTTCATCGCGATCACCCTCAAGATTTCTGCAGGGCTAGCACAAGTGCCGTCCGGGTCGCACGCCACCAACGACCCGCGAAAGGCTTCGTTCCGCGCCCACACACGACCAGCAGTCGAGCTTTTCCTCACCTCATGCTCTGATGGGGAATACCGTCCGCTTTGGTTATGACCGGACATTCTTAGGTGTCAGCGTGATGTCCGCTTTACCCCTGAAAGCGGACATTTGATGCGGTTTCTCGGACGTCCGCTATGGGCCAAAGCGGACATAGAGACTAGCGCCCTGGGTTCGTGCATCAGTATCCTTCCTTTAGTTATTGGCGAGCGCAACAGTGACCGACTTCAAAGCATTTCGAGACCTTGAGCGAGAAAGCTGGTCAGATCTCCGGCGAGCTTCTGGCTACGTTGAATTATTTGCTTCTGCTTCTGATCAGGCGATTGGCAGCCTGTTGGATGCTGTCAATGCGGGACCTAAGGTGAAGGCGCTCGACCTCTGTTGCGGCCAAGGCAATGTCTCTGAGATCCTCGCTCGCCGGGGCTGCGATGTGACCGGCGTTGATTTTTCTCCTGCGATGCTATCGTTTGCAAATCGCCGCGTACCAAACGCGGTGTTTATCCGGGCGGATGCGCAAGAATTGCCTTTCGCCAACGATGAATTTGATATCGTTGTTTCTAATTTGGGTGTGTGCCATGTGCCCGACCAGCCGCGTGCGTTATCTGAAGCACGGCGCGTGCTTCGTCGTGGGGGGCGATTTGCAATGACAGTATGGTGTGGCCCCGACGTCTCCCCATGCTTCGAAATTGTTTATAGCGCCATCAGTGCTCATGGCAGCCGCCAAGTGTCAGCACCTCCGGGGCCGGACTTTCACCAATTTGCTAAAAAGGAAATTGCCGAGAAGCTGCTGCGCGAAGCTGGCTTTGATAATGTCGATTTAGCGATTGTTGATTGCGTGTGGGACCTCGATAGCCCAAAGGATCTGTCCGAAATCTACGAGAAAGGCACTGTCAGAGCAGCAATGGTTCTTGCTAACCAGCCGCAACCAAACCTCACTGCAATACGACGAGCCATGGCCGAGGCGGTGCAGAAGCGTTTTGCCTATGGAGATCGCTGGCGTGTTCCTGTGCCGGCCGCACTGGTACGGGCCAGTGCCTAGCGTCTTGATGTCCGCTTGGGTCAAAAGCGGACATTCACAGTTGCCGTCGCATGTCTGCCAAGTGCCAATAGCGAACATCGCTCTTTATTCGATCACCTCGTCGGCGCGTGCGAGCAGCGCCGGTGGTATTGTTAGCCCGAGGATTCTGGCGGTTTGAACGTTGATCACAAGTTCGAACTTCGAGGCTTGCACGACCGGCAGGTCCGCAGGCTTCGCACCATTGAGAACACGGCCCGTATGGGTTCCGAGTTGACGCCACGCATCCGGGACATTCGAGCCATAGCTCAAGAGTCCGCCGGCTTCAGTGATTTCTCGGGTACTGCTGGTCATGGGGATCACATGGCGCGATGCCAAGTTCGCCAACTGCACACGCCGACTGGTGAAAAAGGGATCGGACGCGACAAAAATGGCGTCTGGGCGTTCACGCGCTATCGCGGCGAAAGCCACATCGATCTCAGCGGGAGTACTGGCGTTGTGGATCTGGATTTGCAGCCCGATTGCGCGCGCAGCCGGCTCCACGTCTTTCAATGTTGACTCGGCCGTTGTTGCGTCAGCCGGGTTGACCAGAACGGCGATGCGAGCTGCTTGAGGCAACAGTTCACGTAAAAGGTCTAGCCGCTTCCCGACCAGTTCAATCGATACCAAATTGATTCCCGTCGCGTTGCCGCCCGGTCGAGAGAGGCTGGCTACAAGACCGAGCCTTACCGGGTCTTCACCGATCACGAAGGTAATGGGGACTGTTTTGGTGGCCGTCGCGGCCGCGAGCGTCGGAGGAGTGCCAACTGGGACAATCACGGTGACCTGTCTACGAATGAGTTCAGCAATCATTGCCGGTAGCCGTTCGACGTGCCCCTCCGCCCAGCTATAGGTGATGATTAAGTTCTCGCCCTCGATATAGCCTGTCTCTTTCAAGCCCTGACGCAATGCGCGCAGCCGCTCAGAGTCAGGCCATGTGCCGCTAATGAACCCGATCACCGGCATCCTAGGCTGCTGTGCGCGCGCAACGAGCGGCCACGCGGCCACACCGCCACCGAACATTTTGATGAAATCGCGCCGTCTCACGGCCGCCCCGCGGCTTAGGAACAGGCATCGTACCAATCCGCGGCTGTGCTCCGAAAGGGGTAAGACGGGCTAGTCGATGTCCGCTTTGGGTTAAAAGCAGATATTTTTGCGGTGCGAGAGCAATGGCTTCCCACGGTCAGACGTCAGCGTCTGGTTCTTCCAATTCAGTTTCCTACAGACCCATAGGAAGTATAGTTGCTGATGCGCGCCGTCGCTTGCTTGCTCACTCTCCTTTTCCTTGCCGGGGCGGGTTCTGCCGTCGCGCAGGAAAAGCACTTGATTGATCCGATGCTTCCCGGCTTGCTCAATCCCAAGCCCCTGCCACCGCTGAAAAACCCGGACGCGCCGTCGACGCCGGCCAAGGAGCTGTTCGCGCGCAAATCGACGCCGTTTCCCGGCCCGCCGCGCTCGATCGGCGGCGATTTCGACGGCTGCCTCGCCGGCGCCGTGTCGCTGCCGATAACTGGACCGACCTGGCAGGTCATGCGGCCGTCGCGCAACCGCAACTGGGGCAATCCGCAACTCATTCGTTTCATCGAACGGTTTGCCACTAACGCAAAAAAGTTGGGCTGGAACGGTCTTTTGATTGGCGACATGTCACAGCCTCGCGGCGGGCCGATGCTTTCCGAGCACACCAGCCATCAAATCGGCCTCGACGCCGATATTTGGTTTGCGCCGATGCCAAACCACGTGCAGAGCCGCGAGGAGCGCGAGTTCGGCTCGGCCACCGATGTGGTCGCACCCGATCTGCGCGACGTTGATCCGGAAGTGTGGACCCACAGACATACTGCGCTCATCCGAACGGCTGCGCAGGACCCGTTGGTCGTCCGCATCCTAGTCAATGCCGCGATCAAGAAGGCGCTGTGCCGCGAGGCGGGAGCTGATCGCACCTGGCTTTACAAGGTGCGTCCCTGGTATGGTCACGCCGAGCATTTTCATATCCAACTCACCTGTCCTGCGGACAGTGCGGAATGCAAGCCGCCGACCGCCCCGCTCCCAAGCGACGGCTGCGGAAGCGAGCTCGACTTCTGGTTCAAGGAATCGACGCTGCATCCGCCGCCGAGCAAACCGAAACCGGTTTTGACGCTGGCCGGGTTGCCCCCCGCGTGCAGGCAGATCGTCAAAGCGCCCTGATTCTCGATGTCCGTTTTACCCCCGAAAGCGAACATTGAACGCGTGCTTGCGCATGTCCGCTAACGCCAATAGCGGACATGCGCCGCCTTCTTGACCACGGGCTTTATTGCCTGAATTGGACGACGTTTAGTTTGAGTGCTTTCGCTGGTAAACAACGTTAAAAGATTGTCGGGCCCCTAAGGGGAAACCCCAGGACTCTCATGCGATTGCTCATCGCCGCAGCGTGCGTATTCCTCGGGGCGTGTTCACTGCCCGTCGAATCGTTGGGCCCAGCCGACCAGCAGCATACCAGTCGCGAAGAAGGAGAAATGTGCGCCAAATTAGACGAATTGGCGATTGGGATGACGACATCGCAAGTTGAATCGTCTTGCGAGCGAAGGCCGCTCCGAACATCAGACGTCATTACAAGGGACGGCAAACTGAGCACAATTTGGGCTTACAGGGGCAGCTATCTTTATTTTGCGGGTGGGAAGCTGGAACGCATCCAATCCGTTCAATAAAGCCTGAATAACTTTCCCGATTGTCGCGATGAAACCGCGCCGCAAATAGTGTATTAGATTCAATCGGAAACGAGTGCGCTAGGGATGCGGTTCGATCGGTGTTAAGAATAAGAATATGACGAAGGGGCCTTCAAGTGCGGAGGGAGCGGTATGAGTACGACGGTTGCCGAAACTCTTAAGGGCAAAGAACTTGTAACCAGGATATGCAAATACTTTGTCCGGCGGATTGTGTTCCCGCTCGCCGTGCTATGTCCCTTCGCTTATTTTTTCCCGAAAATCGCAATCTTCTACGCCATCTGCGGCGCCTATGACGTCAGCCGCAACAAACCACTAAGCCTTTCCACGCTGCGACGCTATTTCATCGGCAACGGATTCGGGACCTGGGTCCTGTCGCCATTCAATACACTCCTGGATTTGCTGTCGTTGCCGTTCATCAATAGGGGCGTCTATCGGCTGGAGGATCTGCCGCCCGCCTATCAGGACGAGGTGAAACGCCTAATTGAGATCACAAAAGAGCAGAATCTTGTCGCTCAATTGGAGGAGCGGGCCAAGGAGTTTCCGCGGACAATGATTTTCTTCCGATGGTACGGCATCAATATGAAGACCATCCTGGATGTTCCAGCGTTTCATCAGCCGTGGAATTACATCCAGACCATCGGGGTTTCAGTTTTCAACAAGAAGGTTTCCACCTCCAGGCATTTTGGATACCTGCGGGCCTCCTTGCGCGTTTTGTACAATCTCAACGACATGAATGATCGCTCCGCTTACATCGAGGTCGGCAACCAGACTAACTATTGGTGTGAGAATAAATTATTCATTTTCGATGATACGCTTTTGCATTACTCGGCTAACGAAACGAACCAGACTCGCTATTGCCTATTTGTCGACATGATCCGCCCGACTCCGTTCCCGGGTTTCATGCGCGCAGTTATTTCAGGCGTTCGGCTGCTGACCAAGAGCTTTAAATTCGTCTATTACAATAACTGGAAGATTCTTGAGCGATAAAATCAAATAAAAAGGTCCAAGCTCTGCCAGCACACTATTTGAACGTGGTTAAGCCAACCGTCTTCCGATCGCGGGCTTGGAAGTCCATCCGCCAAGCGGCGATAGCCCTTGCCCTCATGTCTGGTGTTACCGCAGGAGCAATTGGCATTTATTGCGGTGTCTTGCAATTGCTCGGCAACGTCCATGCTGTTGTGGAAAAACAGTTTTATCGTTCTGCACAATTGGATAAGGCAACTCTGGAGCGAGTGATCCAAGAATACGGGATAAAATCTATCCTCAACCTTCTCGGAACCAGTCAAGAGAAGTCTTGGTACGCAGACGAAATTGCAGTTTCTCGGCAGCTCGGAGTCGAGCATCACGACTATGGAATTAGCGCGAGCGAATTTGTAAATGCGAACAGAATTGATGAAATACTAAAGATCTTACGTGACGCCCCCAAACCAATCCTGGTCCACTGCAAAAACGGCGCAGATCGAAGCGGGCTCGTCAGCGCCATCTACCTTGCGGAAATACAGGGTGTGGCCGTCGACGAGGCCATAGGCCAGCTATCGCTCTTCTATGGCCACTTTCCGTGGCTTATTAGCGAGACAGGGGCGATGGACGAGAGTTTTCGATCGTACGAACGCCGAAAATTTTAAAGATATCGAAAATGTCCACTTTGGGTCATTAGGGCATTTTTTGATGTCCGCTTTTCTCTGAATGATGTCCGCTTTACCCCCGAAAGCGGACATTGATTGCCCTGCCGCGCGCACCGACATCGAACGCCGCCCGCAATCTGCCCTGAACTGCGTGCGCTCAGTTAGATTTCGCTGGCGTAAACCTCATCCACTGATGCCCCGCCCATTTTTGACCCCGGCAAATTGATGTCTGTCACACGTGCGCGCATCCGCCGATCACCCAAGATGACATCTAGTTCAACTCCAATTTTTGGTGTTGGGCCATTGCGAAGACCGAAAACGTGTTGTCTGTCCCCGCCGGCCTTAGGCGTCACGCGGATTCTATACGGCATTCCCTTGCCTCTTCCGTAGTTGCACGCCAAGGACAATCCCAACTGCCTATTTCTTGATTCCGGTCCGCTCAAGTGCTTCTACCCCCCGAAAGAGGGCATTCCTCCAGGAACGAGGCATGCCTGCTTTGTGCCAATAGCGGACATGCGTGCATGTGCGTCGCTCGTGATCACGTCGCGGCAACTTTAGATAGACTTGTCAACCGCCCAACCTATCGCACGGACCATGCCGTATGCGGCCAATGAAACTAGTCCGATGCCGGTTAGGCCGATAGCGACTCCGCGCGCGAGAATTGGAATGTCAGCCGGAATCAAATCCCACAACCTCAGGCCAAGCGCATCCTTTGCCATCAGCAAAAGGCCCGCCATGAGGATGATCGCTGCAACAAGCAGTCCAAGCCGATGAAAATTTCTGCTTACCTCCGAATTCCGCCAGCGACTGAACATGCGCCGGTTGTCGTCATCGTTGCTCATGGGCATCGGGTTTCCTTATCGCGCGACAATGTAACGCTGACGCAAAATAGCGATGCTGTTGCCGCATCCTACACGACTCTTGGTATTACCGCGCAGCATCTGATGTCCGCTTTGGGTCAAAAGCAGACATGGCGTCGCCTGAATGCGATGTTTCCTTTACCCCCGAAAGCGGACATGAACGGTTGCCAGTCGAATGTCCGCTTTGTGCCAATAGCGGACATGCCAACGAAACACCCATATTGAAGTGTCGTTGAGCCGCCGTCCGTTCACAAACTGGGTTACTGCGCCGGCGATGCCTAGAAACTACTTCACCCATAGCCTAAGTGGAACGGCTTCTCGATTGGGGCAGATCATCAAGCCGGTATAGAAGTCCGACAATTGTCCGCTATAGGTGCACTCGAGACCCGCAACCAACAGTGTTGCAGTCAATCGGGACAACATCCTCGATATCTGCAAGCGTATTTCACCAGTCTTCACCTCTAGGCCGCCCTGCGTGCAAAGACCTACGTGTGTCATCGTCACTGGTCCGGATAATTCCTTGGCTCGCTGTGAAGCATTTTCGGTAACGGTGGCTGTTAGTTCCCACTCGCCGAGCACCCCGGCATAGCCGATCACATGAAGCGACTGGGCGCAGACCGGGGTTGCAAGTACACCCAGCACGACTGCTGGAAAGAATACTCTCACGGCGCGCTCCCGTTCCTGTGGCCGCATGCCCTCAGTTTAATTTGAGGAAGGAGCGCGCGCCGGCAACCTCAGCCCGGGCCTTGTCGGCATCGCTGGCGACCGAGACAATTTTTTTGGAATACTCTCGAGCCTTGGCCTTGTCGCCGGCCTTTTCGGCGGCTTTGGCTGCGCCCACATAAGCGCCGAGGCGGTTGGGCTCCTTCTTCAGAGTCGCTTCAAAGGCGGCGAGCGCTTCCTCAGGGTGCCCGCTTTCGAGCAGCATAGCGCCGTACAGTTCGCGCGCGGGCTTGGGCGAACCCGGCGTCACCGGATGTTTTTCTGTCTTGTCCTCGGCATCGGCCGCCGCGCTCATGGCATTGAGCGCGTCGCCCTGCTTGTCCTCGGCATAGAGGGTCCACGCGGTCGCAACTTGCCGCTGAATATCGACCTGCCCGGACCAATAGGCGTCCTTCAAGTTGTCGTGCAGTTCCGCAAGCTTGCCAATTTCTACTTTGGCGGCTTCGGGATGACCAGAGCGTGCAGCCCCCAGCGCGCGCGCGAAATAGGTAACCGCCTGCACTTGCGGCAACGGGCTGGGACGTACCGGAAGCGCTGCCGCTGCCTTCCAGTCGCCACGTTCAATCGCGTATCGCGCCGGCGAAACAGCCAACGCATAGGGTCCGACAAGGAACGTCTCCGTGAACCCGGTAACCTTAGTCATCTCATCGACGACAGCCTTGGCCTTGGCGTCTTGCCCGAGTTGCAGATAGGCATACACCATGTAATCCATGGGATGCAGCTGCTCGTGGAAATCCTGGGCATCCTTCGCGACGCGCGCCGCCTCCATATTGGAAGCAATCGATTCCTTCCAATAGCCGACGCGCGTGAAGATGTGCGACGGCATGTGCTGGGCATGCGCCGCCGCGGGAGCGATCTTGGCGTAGCGCCGCGCGGCTTCGATGCCTTTCTCGGCGATCGCCGGATAGTCGTAGAGATGAATCAGATAGTGCGCCACGCCGGGATGCTGCGGCTGGCGCTTCGCAATCGGCTCGAGGATGGCCGCGCCTTTGAGCTGGTTGGCGTAGGTCTTGTCGGCCGGCGAAGCCGACGTATTGAGTGCGAGCGCGTAGCTGATCTGCGCTTCGTCGTCTTTCGGATAGCGCTGCGCCAATTGTTCCATGGCTTTGGCATAGGCCTGCATACGTGCGCCGCGGTCGACCTTGTCGAAATCCGCGTACATGGCACTCAACGCGTCGATGTAGTCGCGCTCACGCTGCGTTTTCGAACCGATTGCCTTCGCCTTGGCAATTGCGGCAGCGCCTTCAGCGAGATTCTTCGCAGGAGTCGGGACGTGCGGATTCCACAGAAGACTCAGTGCGATGCCCCAATCGGCGATGCCGCATTCGGGATCGGCCTTTAGCACATCCTCAAATACTTGCTGCGAGGCGCGGTACCAAAACGAATGCTGGTACAGCATTCCCTTGTCGAACAGCTTTTGAGCTTCCGGTTTGCACGATGTCTCGAAATGCACCTTGCCGAGTTTACTGTCGTCCACTTGCCCGAAAGCCGGGTGGGCAAGCGAAAGTCCCACACCTGTCGCAACGGCAATTGCGAACAATGTTCTCATGATGGTGGCCCCATTTGGTGCAATGAATGAGCGCGCGGCGTCTCGCCGCGGGTGTCGCGCTCGACATTAAGAAGGGGCCAAGCGCAAGTCATAAGCGAGAAACGGGATTTCTATGAGTGTCTCGTGCTAATCTCAAAGCGATGAAATCCATGTTGGGTCAGCCTCTTTCATTCGGACGCTACCGTCTTGAGCCTCGCCGCGGATTGATATTCGGGAGCCGCGAAGTGCGGCTAACCCCTAAGGCCCTTGCGTTATTGTCTTTCCTTGCCGAACGCCCCGGTGAAGTCGTTACCAAGGAGGAATTGTTCGGCGCGGTTTGGCCGAATACTACCGTGGGTGACGCGGCGCTCGTGACGTGCATCCAAGAGGTTCGAAAGGCTCTTCGGGACAATGCCCGGCGGCCACGTTATATCGAGACCCTGCACCGGCGCGGCTATCGGTTCATTGGGGGAAATGCCTCATCGACGGCCCGGTCACGGGCGTCCGCCGTAAGTGAAACCTCAGATCTGCCTTTGCCCGATCGTCCCTCGATCGCGGTACTGCCATTCGCCAATATGAGCGACGGTCCCGATCAGGACTATTTTGCCGATGGCATTTCCGAAGACCTGATCACCGGGTTGTCGCGCATCCGCTGGCTGTTCGTCATCGCCCGCAACTCGACGTTTGTTTACAAGGGCCGCGCGGTCGACGTGAAACAGGTCGCGCGACAGCTTGGCGTCCGCTACGTGCTGGAGGGCAGTGTGCGCCGGGCCGGCAAGCAACTGCGCATCAGCGCGCAGCTCATCGACGCCGTCACGGGCGGTCATCACTGGGCCGAACGGTACGATCGGGACCTCGGCGACATCTTCGCCGTGCAAGATGAAATCACCCGGAGCGTTGTCGCAGCTATCGAACCCCGTCTGCTAGCCGCGGAAGGCCTTCGCACTCTTGCGCGGTCCTCCGAACATCTCGGAGCTTGGGAGCTCGTGGCTCGCGCTCAAACTCATGTCTGGCGCCTGACGCGCGCAGACTACTTGACGGCGATTGACGCCCTCAAACGGACCGTCGAGGCTTATCCGGACTACGCGTCGGCGCAAAGCCTGCTGGGTTTTTGCTTGTTGTTTGCCGCGCACATGGGATGGGTCGATCGCGATCAAGCGCTCTTCGTCGGCCGCGAACATGCCGTTCGCGCCATCGCCCTCGATGACTACGACTCGTGGGGACAAATCGCGGTCGGCTATTCGGCCATGATGGAAAGGCGAACCGAGGAATCGATCGCGGCGTTTCGTCGGGCGGTTAAACTCAATCCGAGTTCTGCGGCGGCCCATTCCTATCTCAGCCACGGTTTGGCGTTTGCGGGACAGGATCGCGAGGCGATCGAACATGCCGAAGAGGCAATCAGGCTTAGTCCGCTGGATCCGGAGATGGCGTTGTTCCTCGGAGGGATCGCGGTTGCTCACTATACGGCCGGACGATATGCGGAAGCTGTCCGATACTCTTCGGAACTCTTACGGTTGCGCCCGGGTTTCCAGGGAGCACAACGTATGCGCTGTGCGAGTCTGGCCCAGATGGGCCAAGTCGATGAAGCCCGGGAATTTCTTGAAACAGTGCGGCGCGGGCAGCCCCAGTTATCGATCGACTGGATAAGAGCGAGCGTGCCCTATCAAACAACTGAGTTGATGGAGCGCTTCCTGGAGGGCATGCGGAAAGCGGGGCTCAACGAGCACTAGAGTCCGCTTTGGGTCATTAGCGGACAAATCGTCCCAGGCCAATATCCGACTTCGTCCGCTATTGTCCGAAATCAGACATTGATTGCTGGCTCCGGAATATCCGCCAAGTGCCAATAGCGGACATCGGCGTCCAAGCTAAACTCAGGCGAGACCAGACCGTACAGGGTTGTTTCGCGGTTGGCTGATGGCTTGGGTTCAACCTGCTGAGGTACAGATGGCCGCATACGACGCACCAAACATCCCCCTCGTCTCGCTATCAAATCTTCCGGCAACGGCACAGCAGCGCCGCGTTGCTCTCGTCGTCGCCGTCGCTCTTCTGCTGGCTTTCGTGATTTCGGCACCGTTCGCGAATGTCCAGTTGCCGCGCTACGACGGCTACATTCCCGCCATCGAATCGATGGTCTTCGTCAATGATCTGATCACCGCGATTTTGTTATTCGCGCATTACTCGATCAGTCCCTCTCGCGCCATCTTGGCTCTGGCGAGTGCGTATCTCTTCACGGCCCTTATCGTCATCCCTCACATACTCACGTTTCCCGGCGCATTTACGCCGACCGGCCTCCTCGGCGCCGGGGCGCAGACGAGCGCATGGCTTTATTACCTCTGGAGCGCTGGACCGCCCGTTGGGGCGATCATCTTTGCGTGCCTCCGTGGCGACCAGCGCACAACCAGCGCAATGTCGCCACGACTTGCGATCGGATGGAGTGTCACATTCGTAGCCTGCCTGGTGTTTGCCATTGTCTGGATCACCACCGCCGAAAACCAAATTCTTCCGACCATCGTCGGCACCGGCGATCAGTACGTCAACGCGGTGGCCTATGTTGCCAGTCCGTTGGCCGTTTTCATCATGGCGACTGCAATCGTGCTCCTGTGGGTGCGCAGGCGCTCGGTGCTCGATTATTGGCTCATGCTCGCAATCTTTGCGATCATTCTTCAGCACATCTACGGCGGATTTCTTGCAACCGGACGCTTCACGCTCGGCTTTTATGCCTCACGCGCGTTTACGCTTGTCACTTCGATACTTGTGCTCGGACTCTTGCTGAAAGAAACGGCCGGTCTTTACGCGCGCCTTGCACGATCGAATTTGCTGCTCGAACGCGAGCGCAACAACAAGCTCATGAACCTGGAGGTCATGCTGGCCTCCATCGTTCATGAAATCTCCCAGCCGCTCGGCGCAGTTTCACTGAACTCCGAAACCGCAATGATCCTGCTGGAAAAAACGCCGATCGATTCGACAGAGGTCCGCAATATCCTTGGCCTGATCGGCGAAGACTGCACGCGCGTGACGTCAACCGTCCGTGGTATGCGCACGCTGTTCAAGCGCGAAACCTCCGGCGCACTTTCGTGCAATGCCAATCATGCAATCAACGAGGCGCTGACGATAGAGCGACACGAACTCTATAGCCGCGGGATCCAGGTCGAGAAGGCACTGGACGACGGCATTCCCCTTCTGCGGGTCGACGCGCATCAATTGCAACAGGTCTTGCTGAACTTGATCATGAATGCTGCGGATGCCATGCGGCCCGTAGCCGACCGCAGCCGCATCTTGCGGATCACCTCTGAGGTGAAGGACTCACACGCTATCCTGGCGGTGCACGATACAGGGGTGGGAATTGCTCCCGAAAATATTGAAAAAATCTTCGAGCCGATGTTTACGACCAAGGGCACCGGTATGGGCATGGGCTTGTGGATCTGTCGCACAATCGTCGAGTCCTACGGGGGCCAACTGAAAAGCCGTTCGCGCAGGAACGAAGGATCGATCTTTCAGATTGAACTGCCGATTGATCCTGTTGGGCGACGCGGGTGACGTCTAAGGGATGTCCGCTCTTGGCACGCGCTCACGGCAACCGGGATGGAGACGCCCTTAATCGCGGTCAGTACGGAGGGGCCTTGCGTTGCCGCTGCGCCTTCGCCGCTTCCACCCACCACATGAGATCGTCGGCAAAACGCGGGAACCCCTGTTCAATCGCCTGTCCGCCCGCGTCCATGGGTTCGGCTTCGGCCGATAAGGTCTGTCCAATGGGACCAACGGCGATCGTGCTGGAGACCACCACCATCCCCATCTCGGAGAGGATAGCGTGCCAGGCGGTCGCCGCCCGCACGCCGGCAAATCGTCCGGCCGAATAGCTGACGACAGCAGCAGGACGCCAGAACCACTCCTCAAGGAAATGATCCGTGAGGTTTTTCAGTCCGGGCTGGATGCCCCAGTTGTATTCGCCGGTGACGAACACGAACCCGTCGGCCTCGCGGATCTTGCGAGCCAGTTGTTCGAGGGCCTCGGGCGCTTCGCCCTTCGGATATTCCTTGTACATCCGGTCGAGGATCGGGAGATTGATCGCCCTTGCGTCGATCAACTCGGCCTCGTTGCCCCTGCGACGGAGCCGCTCGATCACAAATTGGGCGAGGCGGATGCCCATCCGGTCGGAACGATAGGAGCCGTAAAAAACGAGGATGGGGTTGCCCATGGCGTAGCCCTCTATTCGGATTTGTGAGATTGCTTGCGTTGGTCACCGAGGATGCGCCCCGGTGACCGTCACGTCGCCGTGGTCACTGCGGCAGCTCCTTGCCAGCCTGCTCCGCCACCAGGTACTCGGCGTACCAGTCCGACCAGTTTGCATCCCGCATACCGCCGGTCCGCTTCTCGTGCTCGCCGTGCGCGGCCTCGGCACGGCGCAGCGCGGTCGCCAGATCGGCCACCGAAGCGAACGCAGTCTGGTTTGCGTCCACGCGTCCGGGCGCCCGCGCGGTGATCTCCTGAAGCAGCCAGCCGTTGCCATCCGGATCGCTGAACGAGGCGAAGGAGCGGTAGGTGCGACGCTCGGGGTCCGCACCGGGGACGCGGATCCGCCCGAACAGGAACGGCTCGTCCGAGCCTGTGTACGTGTCACCCTCGTGGTGGAACGACTCACTGACCGCGATGCCGCGATCGAGCAGTTCCTTCCGGGCGGCGTTGATGTCGGAAACGACCAGGTACAGGCCTTGGGCGGAGCCAGGGGCCGCCGGGGTGACGTTCTTGCCGAAGATGATCGAGGTCGCCGAGCCGGGCGGCGTGAACTGGATGACGCGGAAATCGTCGCCTGTGGCGAAGTCAGCGTCGAGTCTCCAGCCAAGATTGCTGTAGAACTGCTTGGCGCGATCGACGTCCGAAACCGGGATAACGGCGATCTCAAGCTTCATGTCGAGCGGCCGCGCATCTGCGATAGCGGAGGGACGGACTTGAGCGCTCATGTTGAGCTCCTCAGGTTGGGCTGGCGGCCCGGTTAATTGTTGAGCGATTAGATCGCGCAATAAGTAATCTCACATCCTATACCCGCTGGGGGCATCAGGCGGACAGCCTGAGGAAACCGACGGACGCTGATACTGAAATACTTTGCGATGTCCGCTTTTCCCTAAATGATGTCCGCTTTACCCCCACGAGGGGACATACGCTTGGCTAACACCGCCAGTGGGTCAGGGTAATGCGGCAATCAGTTGCGGTTTGCTCGCTTGCGCACCGCACCCGTGGTTCTGGCCTTTGGCCTTTTCCCTTTGGCACGCGGCCCTCGCTTTTTCGTTCGAGGCGCGGGCTTCGCAGGCTCCTCCGCGCGCCACTCATCGATTAGCTGTTGCTTGGTGCCGATATATTTATTGAGATCGAGATTGCCTTCGCTGTCGCCGGGAATGCCGTCGCATTCACCATGCTCTGTGTATTGCCAGAGCCACCATTGCGGGAACGTAGCTTTTGGCCAGCTTGGCGTACCTGATGTGTATTGCGCCAGCCAGAGTCGATACTGCGACAGTTCAGAATCGCGCTTGCCGCCAAGCTGTTCTTTCAGCGCATGGCCGGAATAGATGATCGGGCTTTTGCCGGTCAGCCGTTTGACTTCGCGCAGGAAAGTTTTCAGATCATCGAGCGACACGCCTTCATCCTCGTGATCGGCGGCATAGACATCGAGATCCTTCCCTACTTCGTTGACAAAATACTGTGCCTGATCATTCATGTTGCCGGGCCGCAGGAAATGATATGCGCCCCAGAGAAGGCCAGCAGCGAGCGCATCCTTTTTGCGCTGGTTATAAGTTGGATCGAAATAGTTATTTGATTCGGTTGCCTTGTGGATGATGCCGACCACGCCATCATCTTTTGCGTCTTCAAAACTATCGACTTCATCCCAGTGCGAAAGATCGACCACTGCCTTATCAAGCATGATTGCTCCTTTCGCCGTTGAGTCGATCTGGTGACGGCCACGCGATGTCCGCTAAGTGCCAGAAGCGGACATCGACCCTAGTGCTTCATTTCAGTTGTGGGTTTGTCCTTATCGACGATCATTACACCAAGCACCCTGAGAGGCGTGGCACTGATTGCCTTGCCTCCATGCCAATGTTCGCGCTCAACGTATTGAGCGTCGCCAGCCTTCATAACGTGGTCAGGTCTTCCTTCTACTTGTGCGGCCCATTCGCCCGATAGGACCAGATGGAATTCATCTCCATGATGAAAGTGAAGAGGGACCATGTGACCGGGAGGCACTTCGTAGATGTTTGCAATAACCTGTTTGTTAGAGACCCCGGTCAAATCTACCTTGACCAGTGGTGTCACCTTGTTTCCGGCAAAGCCGGGCTGATCCTGCGCTGAGAGCCTTAGACTGTTTGCGACCGTAACGGCCATAACGATCGCAGCACAGAAAACAAATAGAATAATGTCGCGTCGTTTCATGTTTATACCCCTAAGCCAGTGACGCACCCCGCTCTAAACTACCGCGGGTGATCCGAACCCAAAGCAGACATTCGGCAGAGCAAGTGGAATGTCCGCTCATTGTGCCGAAGGTGGAATAACCGTCGGCGCCGCCCAGTTCTTTGAAAGAATCTCCACAAACAGTAAGCGTAGCGGCATATTCGATTTGTTCTCAGCAGTATGCGCGAGGTTCCCCGTTTCAAAAAAGTATTCACCGGCTTTATAAACCGTCGCACGGCCTCCCTCGGTGAATGTGACCTCGCCGGAAGGAACGTATCGAATCCCAGGCCTCAAGTTTGACCGCCGACGTAATGCCCCGCATTTCCACACTTTCCTGAGCCGCCAATCGACCTGATGCACCAAGCAGTGCCACGAAGAGCAAGAGCGTAAGGCGCACCATCGTTCTCTCCATCGATTCAATTCGTTGTTTCGAGTATTACGCCATCTGAAAGTTGATGTCCGCTTTGGGTCATTGGCGGGCATTTTGCGATGCGGGAGCGATGTCGACGCGCGGCGAACACTTCGCCAATCTTCATGCAGACGGGCGTAAACCGCCCCCCGGCAAGCCGCCCAGGGACGGCGTGTGGCGGCTAACCTTAATTTGACCGTATGCAAAGCGTTTTTGGTAGATGCCGGGACTCTTCATATGGCAACCTAGCTTCGAACACGCCATGAACGTCGAATTCGGACGCTACAACGAGGCCCTCGCGAATAACCGCGAGCAGGCACTGGATAAATTCATTCCCATCCGGAAGGAAGATCTTCTTGGTGCCCTGGTCAAGCAAGGCCAATTTGCGGACACCGCAGAATGCGAACTATTTCGGCGTCTTGCGCGTACGTTGCGGACAATCTGCCACTACGAATATTCGGAGACGCTCGATCGATTGCGCGACGATTATTATTATTTCAGTCCCGAAGTTGCAGGTCTCGCGGCAGCTGACCGCGCAAAGAACGACTCTACTTATGACAATCTGATCCGGTCGCTCGACAAGGTTCTCAAAGACGCAAATTTTGAAGAACTGCCGCACGAAGACGTCATCGGTGCGCACCGTAGGCGGACGGTTCCGATCGAGGTCAAGGCGAAGCACGACGATTTCCGCGAAGTCCGGTTCTATCGGCGGGGCCGGCATTTCGAGAAGAGCGACGTCACCAAGTGGCTCGGTTTGCATCGACGCACGATCGAGACTGAAGTTTTCGACGATCTCGTGGTCGTGGTGGCGATGAAGACTCAGGCCGAGATCAACTCACGGCGCGAATTGCGGACCTTAAAGCGCCGCAAGATCGTCCCCGGCTCCGTACTGCTCAAGTATTTTCATAATATAGCCGTCGGCGATCTTTACGCCCTGTTCCCGAATGCCCGCGTCGTCATGAGCAATTTTGACAAGGCCTTTCTCGGTGTGCCGGCGATTGCAGGCGGGATTCCGATCTTGCTGAACCTATACGCGACGATTTCCGTTCTGATCGTCGTGATTGGAGTTTACCTCGGTGGATCCGGCTCGGTCGCCGATGCCGAGATGAAGACGGCGCTCGCTGCCCTGACAGGGATAGTGGCGCTAGGCGGCTTCGCCATGCAGCAACGGTTGAAGTATCAACGCCGATCGCTAAAGCACCACGTGGAGCTTGCCGACAATATCTATTACCGCAACGTTAGCAACAATGCAGGCGTCTTCGACTACTTGATCAGCACCGCCGAGGACCAGGAATGCAAGCAGGCACTGCTCGCATATCATTTCATCCGCAAAATGGACGTGTCGCCGACGAAGGCCGAAATCGCGGCCCGTATAGAGGCGTGGCTGGCAGAAAGCTTCGAAGTCAGGCTAGGCTTCGACATTGCCGCCGCGGTTAAAACGCTCGATCACTTTGGCCTCGTGCGGTACGAGGCGGAGCGCCTTTCAGTCCTACCGCTCGAGCAGGCAATCGCTCAATTCCGCGAGGTCTGGAACAATTTCTTCAAGCAACAGCGACGAGTCGAGTGAAGTGCTGCCGTAGTCTAGCCGCTTCGCGGCTATTCAATGATCTCGTCGGCTCGGGCGAGCAGCAAAGCGGGTACGGTGAGACCAAGCGCCTTTGCTGTCTTCAGGTTTATGGCGAGTTCGTATTTGTTTGGGGCTTGCACCGGCAGATCAGCGGGCTTCTCGCCCCGCAATATGCGATCAATGTAGGCTGCGGCGCGTCGATATTGATCAGCAAAATTCGGCCCATAGGAGATCAATCCACCAGCCGCAACAAAAGCCCGTTGAATGTATACGGCGGGCAGCTTGTGGCGCGCGGCCGTTGCGATGATCAGTTTGATGTTAGTCGCCCCCACGCCACTCGCCGCTACGATCAATCCGCCATTTGGCGACTGTGCGAAGCTCGCGATGGCGCGTTCAATCTGATCTGGCTCGCGCAGATCGATTGGGCTGACTTCAATGCCAACCGACGGCGCCACGGCCTGAATGACGGCGAACTGGCCGATCCCGTGAGCAAATCCGGGATCGCGAAGAACTGCCGCCTGCTTTACGCTTGGTGCGATCTCCCTGAATAGTTCCAGCCACTTTCCACACAGATTGTACTCAAACATCGCGAAGCCGGTGGCGTTGCCGCCCGGCCGTGACAGACGTTCGACAATACCGGCGCCTACTGGGTCGGGCACGATGGCAAAGACAATAGGAATGGTGCGAGTGGCCTTCAGCATAACCTCTGCGCCTGTGCCGCCACCGGCCAGAATGACGTCCGGGGCAAGGGCTACCAATTCCTCGGCATACTTGCGTAGCTCGACGCTATTGCCGCCACTCCAGCGCGCCACGATCTGAACGTTGCGTCCATCCATCCAACCCAACTGCTCAAACGCCTGCAAAAATGCCGTGTAGCGTGCCTGAGCACTAGGCGTGTCTTTCGCGATTGGCTCCAGAACAGCGACACGACGCAGGCGTTCAGATTGCTGTGCGCGCGTTGCAACCGGCCATGTCGCTGCCGCGCTGCCTGCCATCACAATGAAGTCACGTCGTCTCATCGCTCCCCCGAGGCTCGAGACCGGACATCCAACCTGCGCAAGGTAACACGTGAGACATGACGATGTCCGCTTTGGATTATAAGCGCACATTTCGCAGCGCATTTGTCGTGTCCGCTCTACCCCCGAAAGCGGACAATGGGCCCAGGTCATCTCGTCGTGCAATCGCGGGGTCCTGCCGGCGGAATGGCGAGACCCTGTGTCTACCGGCCCGGTGCGCGAAACAGGAGTAGCGTTCGCCGGCTTAGCCGGCGCACATGCGCTCGACCGCTTCCGGCGCGCCCACGATCAGCGGGTGGCGCCAGAAGCGAAGGTCCGCAGCACCACCGACGGAAGGTCGCTCCGGCACAAAGCCTTGCATCGTTTCCCAATGTCCGTCGCGCTGCTGGCGCGCCGTGCCGCCCGCGGCTTTCACCAGGACGATGCCGCCGGCGACGTCCCAGATGTTCGGGCTGTCGAAACGCGCAACACGCAGCATGCCCGCTGCGACCAGCGCACATTCGATCGCCGCCGAACCGGTCTTGCGGGTTTCCCAGTTCTTGTCGTTCGCCGTCACCACCGGCACTCCCGCGAGCCGGCGCCGCACGGCCGGGTTGAGCTTCGGCGTCACATCGTTGTCTTCAAAGCGAAGCTTGCTGCCCGCGCTGGCATGATAAACACCCGGCCGCAGCGCATGACCGGTCGAGCACCACACGGCCCCCACAACGGGCCGCCCGCGCCGCAATACGCCAATCGAAGCCGCGAACATCGGAAAGCCGTTGACGAAGTTGGTCGTGCCGTCGATCGGATCGACAATCCACACACAGTCATGCGCGCGTCCCGGGCGCTCGATCATTTCCTCGCCGATGACATCATGTCCGGGGAATCGTTCGGCCACCCTGCCGCGGATCAAGGTTTCAACGCGCTGATCGATTTCGGACACAGGATCGCGCCACAGCGTCTTCTCGGGGGACTCACCTTTGTAGCGCACGGCTATCATGCTTCCGAGCGCAGCCTGGATTTCGGCCCCGGCCAGCGTTGCAAGCTCGACCGCTATCCGCTCAATTTCCTCCAGCTCGGAAACGTCGAGGTCTTCGGCGGCTTCGGTCATTTCGCAACGGCCTTTTGCGAGGGATGCTTCACCGGAATGAGGATCTTGAGCTTGTCCTTCTCGCAGGCAATTTCGGCAACCTGCTTCTTGTCTCGATTGCCGTAGGACTCATCGTCAAGACGATTGGCGCTATCGGCCCAGACAAGCTCGATGATTTTTCCCTGCCGCGCCGTGACCGGCGCCTGCGCATCCTGCGGCGCATCGAGCCACTGTTCGAAATCACGGCGGCGCGCCGCGTCGAAACAAACGACGTCGAGCAAGCCGTCAGCGACGTGCGCTTTGGTCGCCAGCGGCAGGCCCGGCCCGGTGAAGGGCACATTCATGACCTCGACGCCGAGAAACTCGCCATTGAATGTCTTGCCGTCGATTTTGATGGAAACCTCGATCGGCTTCGCGCCCTTGACCTGCTTTTCGAGCAGGGCACGACCCCTGCGAAGATTGTCGGCGCCTTTGGCTTTCTCGCCGCCTTTGGCTTTCTCACTCTTGTCCGCCGCCTTGAGGAATTCGGCGAACACGCCGACCCCGAATCCCTCCAGAAATCGCGAGGTGCCCCACGATGCCTTCACCGTGCCGACATCGAGCGGATGGGTATTGTCGATCTTCCAGGTCTCGACCAGTTCCTGCGGCGTGCCCGCGATGCCAAGCGAGCGCGCGATGTTGTTGGCTGTACCGAGCGGCAGCAAAGCCACGGGCATTGCACGTTCGGGCAGCCTGGTCAGGACCTCGGCGATGGTACCGTCGCCGCCGGCGATGACGAGGAGGTCGGCCTTTTTTTCGAACGCCTCCTCAAGATTGTCATCCTTGACCGAGACGTAACGGACGTCGAAGTCCGCAAGCTTCATCGCGGCCAGGATATCGTCCTTGGTCGCTTTATGTCCGGCCGTGGGATTGTGGAATAATGTCGCCCGCATGCCCTCGATAACATGGGCCGCCGGTTCGAGTTCCATAGTGAATGGGGCGAGGATGTCTGCTTTAGGTCAAAAGCCGATATTGCCGACGATCTACGCGTCTGCTTTTTACCCCCGAAAGCGGACATTGGGCGTCGCCTTTCGAAGGTACGCCAGGGGGCAATGTACGCCAGGAGCAATGTACACCACGCGCTAAGCGCAAGACCGAGGGGGTTTTTGCCCCTCCTCAAAAGCATTTCCGTGGCACGATTGAGCCCCCGCGCAAGTGGAATAGCTGTCTTGATTCGCCTGCATTGAAACGGAATGCTGAGACCCCAAATCCACGACACGATCACTCTCTGAACATGGAGGACGATGATGCAACCACGAGCCAGCTACCAAAAAGCCGCTCCCGACGTCCTTCAAGGGATGCTCGCTCTGTCGACGGTGGTTCAAAAGTCGGGCCTGGCGCCGGGGCTTCTCGACCTCGTCAACCATCGTGTGTCACAAATTAACGGATGCGCCTTCTGCCTCGACATGCATTCGAAGGATTTGCGCGCACGCGGCGAGACGGAGCAACGCATTTATATGCTCTCGGCCTGGCGTGAGGTCCCGAATTTGTATGACGCTCGCGAGCGCGCGGCCCTTGCCTGGGCTGAAGCAGTAACCCGCCTCACAGACCAGGAAGTTTCTGATGAGGTTTATAACGAAGCTCGCGGAGAATTTATTGAAAAGGAGCTCGCGCAGCTAACGCTGAGCATCGTTGCTATCAACGGGTGGAACCGGTTCAATGTCGCGTTCCGAACGCCCGCTGGCAACTACAAGTCCGCGATCAAGCAATCTGCGGCCTAACGTCTTCCATATCCGCTTCAGGACGGCGTCGGCGTGATTTTCGCTTTACTTCCGCAAGCGGCATTGATTGACGCCAGTTGAATGTTTGCTTTGTGCCGAAAGCCACTCGCCGGACTAGCGATCGACGGCCGCGACTGCAAGTGCCCCGGTGCTGTTTAGTGCGAACAATGGACGATAGTTGCGGGCGTCCTCAGTGTTGAGGATGGCCATCGTCCGATTATCAAGGACCAGCCACTTTCGTTCATGGCGAACCGCCACGACTGCATGTTCTGTCAGTCGCTTGTCATCTTGCACGATGACAACCCTGAGATCGTCGGCGCTGACTCCCAATTCGCGAAGCGCGGCGTATTTTACGATCGCATAGTCCTCGCAATCGCCGGCTCCACTGCCGAGCGTTTGAAGCGGTGATGCCCAATAGTCGTCATAACCATATTGAGCCCAATCGCTTGCTGGCTTGATAGCCATGTTGACCGCTCGATTGAGCGATCCCAGCCTGGCGCGCCCCTCGTGTTTTCGGCCGAGTTTTACGATCGACAAAAAGCGGCGTGCGGCGTGCGAGCACGTGCTTTCGTTTGAGCGGCAAGCCGCAATCGTTTCCTCGTCGGCAAAAATGCGCGACTGAACCTCGCGCCATTTCGCTGAAATCTCTCCAGTCGGCGTCGCCGGTAAATCAAACGGCTCCGCCGACGGCAATGCTCGATGGAGCGGAAAATTGGGGGGCAGAATATCCGCAGTAAGCAATGCGAACTGCGGGCGCGCAAAATGGCCCGATGGGAGCAGCACGTCCGGCACCCAGCTCGTGCTTGAGAACAGGTTCGGCTCAGCTGCCGGGACGGGCCGACTTGTCGGATGCATATCCGCGAAGGCAGCGCTGCAGCAAAACGCGACCAGGCAGAGAAGTGGCGTCCGCACGTTGCTCATAACGGCATTTTTTTGCGCCAAAGCAATTAAATGCCCATTAACTACGTATGGCCTCCGCTACGGAAAGCGTTGCATGGTTAATGGTGCGCTACGATCCAGCCGCTTCCGCCTGCACCGATGTCCGCTTTACCCCCGACATCGATTGGCGCGAGTCAGATGCGCGCCAAGTGCCAATAGCGGAAATGGGAGTATGGCCAAGCCTAGTCGACAAGCTCATCAGCGATGGCCAGCACCGTCGGCGGGATGGTGAGACCAAGCTTTTTTGCAGTACTTAGGTTGAGAGCCAACTCAAACTTCGTCGGGCGGATGACGGGCAGATCTGCAATGTTGGCGCCCTTTACAATTCGCCCAGCCTGAACGCCCATTTGGTTATAGGCCTCGACCAAATTGGCTCCGTAGCTCATCAATCCTCCCGCGACGGGAAATTCCCTTATGTGAAAGATTGCGGGAATGGAGTGCAGCGCCGTCAACTGTATGAGCCGTTTGCGTTGGGAATCGAAAAAGGGATCGTTTTCGACGACGAGGCCGGTAGCTCGCTTCTGGACCAGCAGCGAGAAAGCGGCATCCATTTCTGCATCGGTGCTGGCACCGGCGATTATTGGATCGCGCCCCATGCCGGCCGCCGCGAGTTTAAAATCTTCCGATCGTAAGCTGCTCTGAACGCCTTTGGTGTTGGTGAGAAAGCCAATGACACCGCCTGCCGGAAGCAACTGCGACAACAATTCAAGGCGTTTTCCCGTGAGCTCGCCGCTCATGAGGTCTACGCCGGTGATGTTCGCACCCGGTTGGTTAAGACTGACGACGACCCCCTCGCTCACTGAGTCGCTTGTGACAAATGTGATCGGAATCGATGCCGTAACCGACTTTGCTGCCCGTGCCGAGGGTGCGCCCCCCGCGGCGATAATAATGGCCGGGTTCAGCGCCACCAATTCGCCCGCCAGTTTTCTTAGCTGATCATACTGTCCATTGGCCCAGCGATATTCGATCCTCGCGGTCTTGCCATCGATGTATCCGAACGCCTCAAGCCCTCGGAGAAACCCCGCCAGATGCGGCTTTGAGTCCTCGAGTGACCGGCTGCTGAGAAAGCCGATTAGCGGCATCGTCTGTTGCTGAGCCTGCCCTGCAAGCGGGCACGCTATCCCAGCTGCGACAAGCCCAAGAAATTCGCGCCGCTTCATCCGTCCCCCCGCAACTTCAGACCAAGTTAGCACCAAAAGAGCGGATCTTGGGTCATTTGTGTGATTATTGCCGGTGTGATCAGTAGCGGACATTGGCGCCTGTCTGAGTGATATCTGCTTTACCCCCGACATCGTTTGGCGCGAGTCAGATGCCCGCTAGGTGCCAATAGCGGACATTGGGCCAGTCACTCGATCACCTCGTCGGCGTGTTGGGGGACTCTAGTATCCCGCCTAGCGGGGGCAAGATACGACCTCCCTTATTGATCAACACCCCGTTGATATACACTCGCTGCAGGGTCGCGCCGTTATTCCGAAATGCTACGGCGTCTCCAGGTTGGTAGACCAGTCCCGGAGTGAATTGCTTACAATCCGTGTTGTCGAGCGTGGCTTCCGGCTCGGCCGACGTGTTTCCCTGATTTCCTTGCGCTCCACCGACTCCATTAAACCGGAGATTCGTTCCCGCCGCGGTCGTGTAACACGCCTGGGTGAGGATGAAAAAACGGTTGGCAGGAACCGTGAGAAACGTAATCGTCGTGGACCCGCCGACTTTTGCGGCGCGAGTCACCATGACCCCGGTTAGCCCCCCATTCGTGATGGTTTGCGCCGCACCAGGAGCAATCATGAACTGGGGCGCGAGAAGCACAGGGAACATCCACTTCCAGGTTTTCATAAAACGTCTCATTTCGGTCTCTCCGAAATACAGTCAACTTTTTGATTATCCGGCTGCGACGGCGGCGTTTATCCGAATTCTTCTCCGCCCGGGCAGACCTGACGCGCCGATGTCCGCTCGTCCCCCAATAGCGGACATTGCGCCATCAGAACGAACCGCCTGCTTGTTATCTGTTTTTTGATGCGTCCGTTCGAACCGGTTGAACTATCACGGGATGTCCCCATGGTGCCGTGCGTGCGATAGACGGATCGCCCCATTGACCCGGGGCACCGGTGTTGCAGTTGCCGTAGTACTTGCAATCGGGATCCTGCCATCCGCTATCTGGCAGCTTCGCACCTCCCACCGTTGGGAGTTGGGGACGATGCGGATTGACGCAGTGGGGCGTTCCATATTTGCAAAGCGCCATTGTGGGTTCGACGCTTGCTGTAAGTAAGATGCTGACCGCAGCAAGGCTGGCGCCGGCGACGATGACCGCGCGAACAAGGCTACAAGACGAATGGTTTGTCATGGCAACCTCCTAGTGTTGCCAAACAATAACTCCCGCTTTGGTCATCGCACTGTGACCGAGTTCACAGATGCCGCGGCCAACATAAATCAAATGCGTTCGTGATCGCTGTGCCGCTCGCGTAAGCAGGCTTCGCTTGGTCTCACCGGGCGGTCATGTCCGCTTTGTGCCAGTAGCGGACATTGGCGTGTCTATAACGTTTCGATTAACCTTTACCCGCCGCTTGCGAGATCGTCTCTTTGCATGAGTCGCTTACTTCCGCGAAATGGTCTTTCAGGCACGCCTCGATACGGCCGCCTCCCGGTTTAATATCTGCGCAGCTCTTTTTGACGTCCGCTTTACAAGCGTTCCTGACGGCCCGCGCCTTTACCAGTGCGAGTTGGCAGCGCAAAGAGAAATCCTTGAAACGCATCTTGACGCAGGCGGCACGGCCCTCGCCCAGAGTAGATCCCGCGCAATGAGTGTTTATGTCAGACCCGCAGGCTGCGGCCAGGCCTTGTTGTGCGAGCACCACGGACGATGTCGCGGCAATCGTGAGAAAAGACACAACCACGATAGTGAATACGAGGGTAGTTCGTGCAGTCATCTTGAAATTCCTTTGGGCGTCGGTTTGACCTGCGTCCGATTTTGCCTTTGGTCAGGAACGGGCAGGGTGCGCACTTGCCTAGTCTTGATGATTTGAAATTTGAGATCGAGTTGGACCCAGGTCCAATTTACGATTTCCGGAACCCAGGTTCCAAGTCTCATTTCCCAAGTGCCAAGTCCCAAGTCCCAAGTCGCATGTCCCAAGTGGCATGTCCCAGGTGGCATGTCCCAGGTGCCATGTCCAAGGTGCCATGTCCCAAGTCCCAAGTACCAGAACCGGACATCAAGCCGCAGTCGTATTCATTCGCCTGATAGCGGCTCCGGGTCTAGAGTGTCTTCGGGATGACGTTGCCAGAGTACGGAGCCGGACAATGTCCAAAACCGCTCGCCGGTCACTCCTTGTACTAACCACATGTGTTGCAGTGGCAATAGCCGGGTTGGTGCTGTCACCGTCGACCGCATCGGCACAGAAGTTTGAAGTCAACTCGGTCGCCGAGAAGAAAATCCAGCAACTGCCGCCCGGACCGTTGTTCTGGCGGATCGACAATTTTCCGTCGCTCGCGCAAGCGCAGGCGGCAGCAGGCCCGACCGGGCTTGCCGCCGAAGTGGCGGGCAAGGTTTGGCTCTTCACGCTCGGTCCGAAAGGTGGATCATCTCCAGGCGGTAGCAAGATCGCCGAGATCGGGCCGGTGCCCCCCGTTGATGCGCCCGAGTATTTGCTGCGCATCAACAACACGGGCGGACCGCCGGGGGTCAAGACGCCGGTGCATACGCATCCAGGCTCCGAAACATTCTACGTGCTGACCGGACAGTTGAGCCAGAAGAGTCCGCATGGCGTGAGCCATGTCGATGCAGGGCAATCCATGCCCGGACATGGTCCCGGCATGCCAATGGAGGTTTCAAGCAGCGGCACCGGCGATCTGAATGCGCTGGTCATGTTTGTTATGGATGCCACCAAGCCGTTCTCATCGCCGGCCACCATGCCTTGAGGCGGAGGCGCTTTCACGCACATCCCAAGCGAGCAAAACAGGGGCCGTTGCCGCTCGCAGACGTTTCGTCTATTGAGGACCTACGCGCGCCCGTAGCTCAGCTGGATAGAGCGTTGCCCTCCGAAGCTAGAGTCTTTTGTCAGTGTTGCTGATTGAACACCCTATTGGATCAAGGGCAGGCAGAGTCAACGATAGCCCCGTTTGTACGTAGCGCCACGTCAGCGGCACGAACCGTCACCCGAATCCCTGCCACTGCTGGAAGCGAACGGGACGATGTCCGCTTTGCCCCCTAAAGCGGACATGTGCGGTGCAACTAGCGATGTCTGCTAAGGGCCAATAGCGGACATCGATCGAACTTGCGGTTTACTTGGAGACGAAGGCCGCCAATCGTGGCAGGACAATTCTGACTTCCGTGAATTCTCCCGGCTCGGTATCGACCTCGATTGAGCCGCCATGCTGCTTGACGATGATGTCGTGACTGATGGAAAGGCCCAGCCCGGTGCCTTCTCCGGCCGGCTTGGTCGTAAAGAAGGGGTTGAACATCTTGTCTTTGACCTCAGGCGGAATCCCCATCCCGTTGTCACGGATGCTGATCTCCACATGGTCGCCAAGACTTTTCGTTGAGGCAGTAAGCGTTGGCTTATAAGTGTTGCCGTCACGCGGAGCCTTTTTTTTCGTTGCGTAGACGCCGTTTGAAATCAGATTGAGCAGAACGCGCGTGATCTCCTGCGGGAAAATATCAGCCTCCCCGGCAACTGGGTCGAGCGATTGTTCCACCATGACATTGAAGTTGTCCTTTTCGGCCCGTGCTCCGTGATAGGCAAGCTTGAGGCTTTCCTCGACAATTGCATTGATCGCGACCGGCCGGTGTTCTCCTGAACCCTGGTGGGAATGCAGCAGCATGTTCTTGACGATCGCATCGGCACGTTTGCCATGCTGAACGACTTTATCGAGGTTGCCGCGTAACGTTTCCATCAGTTCGGCGACTTCGTCGCGCCGCTTCTCGTTCAGACTCCAATCTTTCAGAGCCTCCTGTAATTCATCAACCAGTTCGGCGGAGACTCCCGAAAAATTATTGACGAAATTGAGCGGGTTCTTGATCTCGTGGGCGATACCGGCCGTAAGCTGGCCAAGCGAGGCCAATTTCTGTGTCTGGACGAGACGGTCCTGCGTAGTGCGGAGGTCGTGCAGAGATTGAGCTAGTTCCCGCGTGCGAGCCCCAACGCTTTCAAACAGGCGTACGTTCTCAATCGCAATAACCGCTTGATCGGCGAAGGTGGCGAGCAGCTCGATCTGGCTGTCTGAAAATGGCTTCACTTCGTCGCGAGTCAATGAGAGAACACCGATTGTCGTTCCGTCACGAAGCAGCGGCACACCCAGATTGGTCCGGAAGCCAAACGCTTTTTGATACCCAGCTCCCTC
Source organism: Pseudolabrys sp. (assembly GCA_036265125.1). Taxonomy (GTDB): domain Bacteria; phylum Pseudomonadota; class Alphaproteobacteria; order Rhizobiales; family Xanthobacteraceae; genus Pseudolabrys. Next base: position 34,915 of record DATAPP010000151.1, read on the forward strand.
ATATTCGGGATCCTCAAAGACGTCGGGAACCTGGTTGACCTTTCCGCTTAAGGCGACGCGCCCGACAACCGTACCGCGACCGGCTCGCATCGGATGCTCGAACGCGTATTGCTTCGCCGAGTCCGTAAACCCATAGACAGAGGCAATTCGGTACAGCTCTCCGTTGCGCAGAAAAATCGCCGCCCTGTTGGTTATACACAGCCGCGCTGCTGACGCGGTGAGAGTGTCGAGCACAACCTGAAGATCGAAGGTCGAGCGGCTGATGACCTTGAGCACATCGGCGGTCGCGGTCTGCTGCTGGAGCGATTCACGCAGCTCGTTGAGCAGCCGCGTGTTCTCAATGGCGATGACGGCTTGGTCAGCAAACGTCGTGGCGAGCTCAATCTGCTTATCTGTGAACGGACGGACGGCAGACTGCACCAGCACAAGCACGCCGATTGGATCGCCCTCGCGCAGCATGGGGACGCCGAGCATAGTGCGGGTGCCACCTAAGGCGACGAGACCGCTCAGCTTGTAGTCCGGATCGGCCTGAATATCGTGTATATGGACGGTCTTTCTCTCAACCAGTACCCGGCCTACCGTCGTGCCTCGGCCGGGCTCAATGGCAATTGTGTTCAAAAATTCCTTGTTTTCCAGCAATTCCTTGTTTCGAGCAGTGACCCCATAGCTTGCCGTGAGGCGATGGGCGCCGTCCCGAGGCCGCCAAATGTTTGCCATCTCTGCACCGCACAGGCGCGCTGCGGACTCAACCAAGGTGTCGAGGACCGTCTGCAGGTCAAAGGTCGAGCGGCTGATGACCTTGAGCACATCGGCGGTGGCCGTCTGCTGCTGCAGCGATTCGCGCAACTCACTGAGTAGCCGCGTGTTCTCAATGGCGATGACGGCTTGAGCTGCGAAATTTTGAACCAACTCGATCTGCTTGTCCGTGAACGGTCGAACCTCTTGACGGTAGATACCTATGACGCCGACAAGGTCCTTATCCTTGAGCATCGGCACTAACAAAAGGGTTCGGCCGCCCGCATATTTAGCTATCGGAGCATCCGGGTGTTCGGCCGCCGTATCTGCGACGTGAATGACCTGTTTTGTCTCGACAACACGCCTCAGGTCACTGACTTCTCGCCATTGAATCGTTGGCGATTGATTGTGAAATTGTGCGAATGCAGGCGGCGCGTTATGCAACGCGACACGCCTGAACACGTCGCCCTCTCGCTGCAGCATGGACCCGAAAGCTGCCTCGCAAATTCGCGTCGCATTCTCCAACAAAGTCTGAAACACCGTCTCGAGCTCGCCGGGCGAACTCGAAATCACCTTTAGTACCTCGGAAGTTGCCGTCTGCTGCTCCAGAGCTTCTGAAAGATCACCCGTGCGCTGACGCAATTCGCTGAGCAGCCGCGTATTTTCGATGGCGATGACAGCCTGTGCGGCGAAGTTCTGAAGCAGCTCGATCTGTCGGTCGGTGAAAGGACGCACCTCCTGACGGTAGATGACGATGGCGCCCATGAGCTTGTCGTCCTTAAGCATCGGCACGCCGACGAACGAGCGCGCTCCTGCCTGCTCGACCGTGACGACGCGTAACGAGTCACGCGCGGCGTAGGCGGCTTCGGCTTTGAGATCGGGGATATGGAACATCCGTTTTTCGCTGACGATGCGGCCGAGACCGGTGTTCGGGCCGGGACGGATCGGTCCATGCGTTCGCCAGTACTCACGGTAGGCCAGTGGAACGTCATGCAGATAAGCCGCGTGAAAGCGTTCGCCGTCATAGAGCAGGAGATGGCCAAACTTGGCCTCGCAAAGGCGCATGGCGTTCGAGAGCATTGCCTCGAAGACCGAAGTCATGTCACCAGGCGAGGCGCTGATGATTTTGAGCACATCGGCGGTCGCGGTCTGCTGCTCACGCGCCTCTTGCAGTTCGAGGGTGAGCGCAGCAACTTGCCCTTGCAGGTCAGCAGTAGATACGCGGTTGGTCGATGCTTTCCGAGCCCTACGCCCTAACGCACCCTTTCCTTGCGTGTTGTTTGCTTTGCCACGCCGCCGCATGTTGCCCTCTTGGGCGGTTCACGACGGTTGATTTTAGGCAAGTTCCAGCGGCCACGCCATGTCCGCTTTGGGTCATTAGCGGACATATGCAGTGCAAAAGAGCATGTCCGCTTTAACCCCAATAGCGACCGCAAAAGCGGATTTCCGCAAAGGGCCATGTCTGCTTCACCCCCGAAAGCGGACATGTGCAGTGCACCAGCTCATGTCTGCTTTGGGCCAAAAGCGGACATTCCAATCCTACTCGATCACCTTGTCGGCGGCGATGAGCAATGTCGGCGGAACCGAAAGGCCAATCGCCTTTGCGGTCTTGAGGTTGATCACTAATTCGAATTTAGTTGGCTGCTCGATCGGCAAATCGGCAGGCTTGGCGCCTTTTAATATCTTATCGACAAAGACTGCCGCTTTCCGAAATACGTCTTGGTAGTCGGGCCCATAAGACATGAGCCCGCCGGCCGCCACATATGAGCTGTCCTCGAACATGGCCGGAATCTTGTTGTTGTTGTTGGCAAAATCGAGAATGCGAACGAGATGCTGCCGCGTAAATGCTTCCGCCGTCACCAAAATCGCATTAGGCCGCGCATTCAGAAGGTCGGCAAATGCCGTTTCCAACTCATTGAGATTGCGTGGACCGACGGTGTGCAGCAGGACGTGCGATTGGTCGGCAGCAATTTTTGTTTCACGCACGCGCTCCGCCATGCCGGGGTTCGACGAATCCCACAAGATTGCAATCCGGGAAATTTCCGGCGCCAGTGCATGAAGGATTTCGAGGCGTTTAGCGCTTAAGTCGGGCGCCATGAGCGAGTTGCCGGTTGCGTTTCCGCCCGGCCGAGCAAGGCTCGCGACCAGGCCTACACCCACCGGATCGCTATTGGCCGCAAGAACGATCGGGATTGTGCTGGTAGCTTTCTTAGCGGCAAACCCCGCCGGTGTTCCGGCGGTCACAATAACATCGACCTGTTGGCGTACCAAGTCTGCCGCAAGGCCGGCCAGGAGTTCGGCATTTCCTTCCGCAGACTTACGCTCGATGACGACATTCTTTCCCTCCACATAACCTAGCTCCACGAGCTTGCCCACAAAGGGCACGGCGAAATTCGCGCCGAGGCCGGTATCGAGCAGTCCAATTTTGAAAACCTTCTGCGCGTGCGCGGCTAGCGGCCACAAAGCCACCGAACCGCCGAGTAGCGTGATAAACTCGCGCCGCTTCATTATGTGCCCTCCGCCAGGCCACACCTCGTCTGCTGACTAAAATCATAGCATTTTGCGGCCACCCGGCGAGTGAGGAATGTCCGCTTTGGGTCACAAGCCGACATGTGCCGTGCAAAAGGGCATGTCCGCTTTGCCCTCAATAGCGACCGTGAAAGCGGACTTCGACCGCGCTGAAAACCGGCTGCCGTAAAATAAATTTGTACATAATTGTTTTTGTACATCCTCATGTACATCGCCAATCGCCCCTTTCGGAAATCGAAAGCACATCAGCCGCTTAACGCAATTTTTCCGCTTTACCCCCGAAAGCGGACATGTGCGGTGCAACCAGGGATGTCCGCATCTACTCTGGCCTCGATATCTTGATAGTCTACGTCGCGGGAGGGGGGCGAACACGAGTCAGTCACAAATTAACTTGGAAGTATTCAGCAATTTCGAGAAAACTACCCACGACAAGCTCGCCGAAAGCTATCACGATGCCTTTTCGCGGAGCGTTTCGTCGATGAGCTTCCGAATGGTGCGGGCACAGACACCGCACTGCGGGCGGCAGCCGAGACAACCATAGACATCGCTTGCGTTGCGGCGTGCCACAGCGCTCGCGGCGGTCCGCACTTCATGTTCGCTCAGGACGTTGCAGGAACAGACAATCATTACAAGCTCTGGCGATTCGATCGGCAACCCTTCGATGTCCGCTTTGTGCGGGCTGTTTCCGGCATAAGCCCTTAATCGTGATCAGGATCGCCATACGGCCGGTCCGGATAAGGGAAGTTTATCCCCGGACCAAACGGATAGGCCGAAGTACCCCTGCGATAGTCGAACGCTGGCACGCGCGACGAGCCGGGTCCCGGAACCATGGCGAAAGAGTGTAGCCCGCTCCGACCGATTGCAATTTTTTTCTCATTCTGAGAAGCGGTCGATTTGTGTGAGGCGAATGCTGGGGTCGCGATCACGGTTAGTACAGCCAAGGTGGTTAGAAGCTTTTGCATGTTGCTTCTCCTGTGATTGAGATCTCACGGGAGGAGACAGCAAAACGCGCTGGATTATTCCCGCAGATTGAAAGCCAGACTGATAGCGCTGCGACAAAAGCACGGGTGCCCAATTCAAATGATCGACCGCCCTTTAGGCGCATATCATTGCTCTCCCTTATTTCAAGGGTTTAGATCGCGTCGTTGTGCTCAAATCGATCCCGTCGCAGCAACGTCGCAACAAAGTATAGCCATCTCCGGTTTACCCCCGAAAGTGGATAGGGCACTCGGTCTCACCTCATGTCCTCTACTGTTGTCAAACCTGTCCGTATTGTAGTTAGCGACACTGTTCGCGTTTCCGGCTTGCTGCAGACGCCGCCTGGGGCACGGGCTTGTTACGTGTTCGCGCATGGCGCCGGAGCGGGAATGGACCATCCTTTCATGGTCGAGGCTGCGCGGGAACTGGCACTGCGCGGCGTCGCCACTTTGCGCTACCAATTCCCTTATATGGAGCGTGGCGCCAAGCGACCCGATCCGCCACAACTGGCGCAAGCAACGGTGCGCGCCGCCGTGGCCGCGGCGCTAGACCGGCTTCCGGGATTTCAGCTCATTGCCGGCGGCAAATCGTTCGGCGGCCGGATGACATCGCAAGCCCAGGCGAAAGCTGCGCTACGCGGTGTATGCGGACTGGCATTCCTCGGCTTTCCGCTTCATCCGGCTGGCCGCCCATCGCAGGACCGCGCCGTACATCTGTTTGAAGTCCAGATCCCGATGCTGTTTTTGCAAGGTACCCGCGATACACTAGCGGCGCTCGATCAACTTGAACCGCTCTGCAAAAAACTCGGCACGCGCGCAACGCTGAAGCTGTTTGCGGATGCCGATCACTCCTTTCATGTGCCCGTGCGGACAGGCAGGAAACATGCGCAGGTTCTTGGAGACGTGCTGGATGCATTGGCTGCGTGGCTCGATAGCGTGATCCCTCCGCCTGGAAAGAATACTGACCCTGCCGGTCAAAGGCGTTGAGCAAGATGGCGCGGACCAGTACACCGCGGACGGCGATGTCCTCCGCAGCAAATTAGCTCCGCGGATCAAGCTCTTCGAGTCTATGGGCGAGTTGATTCAGCTCCCACTCTCGAGCGAGTGCGGCAGCTTTGTGCCACGTTGGCTTTTGGCTTCGAAGATTCGGCAATGGAGCCTTTCGATTCATAGTGGCGAGGGCCCTGAAAAGCCGCAAGCGCTCTGCCAACGCGGGAAATCGCCCAGCCTCGAGCAAGGCTTCGAGACAGCCGTATCTTCGCAGCAGTGTTGCGGCACCGGCTGCGCCCACCCCCGGTACGCCCGGCACCTTGTCGGAGGGATCTCCGCGCAAGGCGATAAAATCCGGGACCTGGGAGGGATCGACGCCATATCGCGCGCGAACCTCGGCGGGTCCGATACGCGCCACCTCGCCTGCGCGGACGGGATAGAGGATGGTGGTATGGTCTGAGGCGAGCTGGAACGTATCGCGATCGCCGCTCGCAACAAGAACAGTACCGCCGCGCTTCTCTTCCGCCGCAGTAGCGGCCGCGAGAAAATCATCCGCCTCGAAGCCCGGCACTTTCGCATTCTCAAATCCGCAGGCGGCAACGAATTCGGGCAGCACATTGAGCTGCTCGAGCAAGGCGTCGTCAAATTCGCGGCCGCTTTGATAAGCCGGAAATTTCTCATGCCGGTAGGTGGGAACGTCCAGCGTGTCCCAGGCGACAAATACGGCGCGTGGGTGCTCATCCCGATAGAACCGGAGCAGCATATTGGCAAAGCCAATGATAGCACCAGCGGGCTTGCGGCCACGCTTGAGGATCGTTTTCGGAAGGGCGTGATAAGAGCGATGCGCGAACGAGTCCCCGTCAATGACCAACAGCGGGTGGCCGGAACGCGGCGCGGGATGCTGCGCGCTTCGCTTACTTACTGGCCGTGTTCGCTTCACTGAATGTCGAACAGGCTTGCGACGGGCCGCGGGTGCGTCGCGAAGCACAATCCACGCCGGGGCGTGATCGCTCGCGCCTTTTACCCCACGGACCTCGCGATCAACACCCGCATCGACGAGACGCTTTGCGGCTTTCGGATTCAGCAGCAGATGGTCGATGCGGAGGCCGGCGTCGCGCTCCCACCGATTTCGCCTGTAATCCCAGAATGTGTACATCGACGCATCGGGATGCATGGTGCGGATGGCGTCGATCCAGCCCTGATCGAGAATACGACGAAACAGCGCACGAGGTTCCGGCTGTACGAGCGCGTTATTGGCGTAGGACTTGGTCGGATAGATGTCGATGTCGGCCGGCACGACGTTAAAATCTCCGGCAAGCACGACCGGCGCGTCGAGGGCGTAAAGCTCGGCAGCATGCGCCAAAAGCCGTTTCATCCAGGTGAGCTTGTATTTGAATTTCGGCCCTGGCTGGGGGTTACCGTTGGGCGCATAGATAGTCGCGATGAGCACGCCGTTGACGGCGGCCTCGATGTAGCGGCTTTGCGTACCGTTAGGATCGCGAGGCAGCCTAGTTCGCGTGGCGATAGGCTCACAATCGTGACCTAGAATTGCGACGCCATTCCACGACTTCTGCCCGCGCCAGATGGCGCCGTAACCAGCTTTTTTGATTGCCGCAATCGGAAATTCGGAGTCTGTCGCCTTCAATTCCTGAAGGCATGCAACGTCCGGCCGGGCTCGCCGCAGCCAGCCCAAGAGATTGGCGAGCCGCTGTTTGACGTCATTTACGTTGAAGGTAGCGATTTTCATCTTAGGACTAAGCCGCCCTTAACGCAGAGCGACCGCAGCCAGCAAGTCGGTTCTCTGGTGATTCATTTCAATGTCGCACGAAAGGCGGCCGTTCGCGAATGCATTGGCGTTGCGTTGGTGGGACCAGCGTCCCCCGTTCAAAGGCTAGTGCATCCCTTGAACCGGCACATTTTCAATCACTCAAGCGTGTGCGTCTCGAAATCAACAGATACACCTCCGGCACGCCCGCGGCACGCGAACTGCACGCGCGCCCGAGACGATTCGAACGTCCGACCTTTGCCGCTGGAGCTTTCACGCACATCCCAAGCGAGCAAAACAGGGGCCGTTGCCGCTCGCAGACGTTTCGTCTATTGAGGACCTACGCGCGCCCGTA
>DATAPP010000152.1:0-34308 GCA_036265125.1 Pseudolabrys sp.
TCAGCGGCAGCAGTTGAAACCGGTGATCCCGGTCTGCCGCCCCCGGGCAGGACCTGACAAAAAGGCCTTTAATATTGATGGGTAATGGATTGTAGCGGAGACGAGCAGAAGCCAGCGAATGCAGGTCTGGCGGAGAGGGAGGGATTCGAACCCCCGATACCCTTGCGAGTATGCCGCATTTCGAGTGCGGTGCTTTCAACCACTCAGCCACCTCTCCGGAGCGTTGATCTAGTTGATCTATATGACTATTTTGGTCGACCTCAAGTGCTCGATTTGGTCATCGCTACCGAGATTGCTGCCGAAAAATCCTAACTCCGGCTTTTCAGGTGGGTTTTAGCAGTCTGGAACGCCACATCAAGCTTCGCGGCGCAATCCGGCTAGCAGCGCTCCCTCGAACAACGGTTACAGCTTCGACCGCAGCCGGTCAGCAACTCGGCGGGCGACCTCGGCCGGTGCCTCATCGGGCATCGGAAACACCGAACTGACGTTGATTTCGCCAAGCACGTAGCTGTCGGTCCCGTCGGCACCGGGCGGACCGAGCATGAAGTCCGCGTCCCAGATCATCGGCAGGTCCCGCCTCGGAATGTCCAGCAAGGAGGTCAGCTGCGGCGTCCACTCGTCTTCCATGAACCGGCGCAGGCGCTGGTAGCGCGGGTCGGCTTTAGAGGTGTAAAGCCGCGGTCCCGCTTCGGCGCGTGCGACCGACGCGTCGACCAGTGCCTTGACCTTCTGGTGGCCGAAGCCAGCGCAGCGATCGCCTGCCATGTAGCAGCGCACCACGCCTTCGCTCAGGCGCGCCTGGAACGGCTGATCGATAACGCAGCCGTTTTCGAAATACTCGAGGCACCGCTCGAGAAACTCTTCCAGCGTCAGCTCTTCCGATGCCTCCTTGGTCGCATCCAGCACGCGTACCGTTGGCCGGTTGTGTGGACTTGCCAGCGTCTCGACTTTCCAAACGCCCTGGCCACCGTTGCCGCGGTTACGCTTGATCACGCGCGGGCCAGCGGCGAGCCGGACAGGCAATTCGGCGCGCATCGCCTCGGGCGTTCGATAGAGGGCGGTGTCGGAGCCCCAGCTCATCGAGCGGGTACTGTGGAGCACCTCCTTGGTGCCCATCTTGAGAATCACATCGGGATGGGCGCTCACCCAGACGCCGCGCGCCGCGACCTCGCACAGCAGCGCGTCGAGATTGGCGCGGGTGCGCCCCTCGTGGATGGGGTTCACCCAGACGAGCACACCATCAAGTGCGGCTAGCTGTGCGCACACGGCGTCAAGGACATCGTCCTCGTAGACCACCGGTTCCGCATCAACGCCGACATCGGCGAGCGCCGCGAAGACGGCCTTGAACCGACTGGTCTCTGACGTGGCGCCGCTGCGCTCCACCTCATTGCCCCGCCACAGGATAGCGATATGGCCGAGGCGAGCTTTGGGATCAGACATGGAAAACGGTTCCGCGCTCATAATTGTGTGCTCACAGTCCAGACCTTTACGCGGGCCGGAGCAAACACTTGGTCAATCCTCATCAGATCCGGCGAGTGACCGATATTGATCCCCGTTGCGGGTAAGACCGATGTCGCGAAGCTGGTGATCATCGAGGTCACCAAGGGCGAGCAACGTCCTTCGACGATTCCGCCATTTCTTAAATGACGCATGCAGTGCCAGCAAGGTATCAATCGCCAGCAAGACGACATGGTCGTCCCTCAAAAGAACGAAAGCCTGATGCTGGCACGAGCCATCGCGCTTTTGATGAAGCCTTTCCTGGCCATCCTCGAGCTGCGTTCTGTCGACGGCGTGCTGAGGTAGCGTGAGGCCGTGATAGCGAAGGAAAACACTGGGCACGGTTCTGAAGTGCTTTGACATTTGCTTTCTCCGAAGCGCCGTCCGGAGCGATGTCGATGGTGGAACGCTTGGACGGAGCGTGAGCAGAGCTTGGGCAAAATGCCTTGTCGCGGCCGGGTGCCTGCGATGGACCCGACACAGTTTCAGTCCGTTTCTTGGGACTGACCAATATTCATTCCGAGCCGCCATCTGAGCCAAAGTCTTCCATCCCCTTACCTCTGATCACGGCGATCGCTTTCGGACTCCGTAGGAATTTCAACAGAGCCGTGGCGCCTTTCGATTGCGGAGCATTGGCTGGCACGCCCGCGACGAAGACAGTGTAATTCTGCAACTCTTCCGGCAGCGGGCCGGCAAGCTGTGCCTGGGGTTTGTCGGCAATCTCGCTGATCTGCGTGATGCCAAGCGCGGTTGGGCCAAGGGACAGCGTCACTTCGGTGATGTCGCCGCCCGCCGCCAGCCTGAGTTTCGGTCTGATCTGCTCAGTCAATCCAAGTTGTTCGATAACCTTGGCAACATGGATGCCAGCCGCTCCGCCCCGAGCCGGGTCGGCATAAACGATCGCCTTCGCGGCGAGGAGCGCTCTTTTTAATTCCTCGACCGAGTGAACGTTGAGTTCAATTCCCGCAGCCACCACAACGCCAATGCTGGTTTGGCAAATCGCTGTTTGACTGCCGGCCTGGACTTTTCCCTGATAGACGAGCGAGGGCATCGATTGCGAAGAACTGATGATCACGTCCGCTTCCTCGCCGCCAATGATCCATTCGTTTACGGCACCGATCGTGCCGTAATGAGGGACAAGTCTGTACCCGGTCGTTCGTTGGAATTCATCGCGGATGTCCTTGAACACCGATTGCATTGCTGCCGCCGACAGCACGTGCACTTCCGCGGCGTGGCCGGGCGTCGAGGAAAAGGTAACAAAGGTTACGCACGCAGCTCGCGCAGTCATGGCGAGCGTGCGTCTAATTCTGGGAGGCATGGATTTCTCCTTGCCGCCCCGTCAGCTCTGGACTTGTGGTGGTCTATGACATTTCGCCAAAAGCCCTCGGCCCGACGCGCGGGCTAAGTGCAGTGCTTGGGCGAAATGCCTTGGAGTGGCCGGGCGACTGCGATGTGGCCCGACACGCAATAAATGATCCTCAGTTGATGGAAAGTCAAGGTTATTGGACCGAGAGCTCCCGAAGACCTATATCGTCGAAGAAATGATGACGTCGGAGCACAGTCATGCATACCCATTCGATAGATGATTTTCGCCACCCGCACGTCTTTCTTGGCGACTCGCACGAACGCAACGAGCGAAAAACCTGGGCGGTGATTGTCATCTGCGCCGCAATGATGGTCGCTGAAATTGTTGGCGGGCTGTGGTTTGGCTCGGTGGCGCTCATTGCCGACGGCCTGCATATGTCCACGCATGCTGGCGCGCTTCTCATTGCAGCGTTGGCTTACACGTATTCCCGTCGCTACGTGAACGATGAGCGGCTGACGTTCGGCACCGGAAAGTTCGGCGACCTGGCTGCGTTTACCAGCGCGATCGCTTTGGCGATGATCGCCTTGCTGATTGGGTACGAGAGCATGGATCGCTTTGTGACCCCCGTGCCGATTGCTTTCAATCAAGCCATCCCGATTGCAGTCTTGGGCCTGGGAGTCAATCTGCTGAGTGCTTTGCTTTTACGAGACGATGACCACCATCATGCGCACGATCATGCTCACTCGAACGGGCATGCCCATGTACACCGTGACCACAATCTGCGTGCCGCTTTCGTGCATGTATTGGCAGACGCCGCGGTATCGGTGCTGGTCATTGTCGGTTTGGTAGCAGGACGGTTTTTCGGGTGGATCTGGATGGACCCGCTGATGGGTCTCGTGGCTACAGCCGTTATTCTTAGCTGGTCATGGACGCTAATCCGCTCTGCAGGCGCAATCCTCCTGGACGTGTGCCCGGACCCTGCGTTAGCGCGCAAAGTTGCCGTCCGTCTTGAGCAAGGCAGTGATCGGGTGTCCGACCTTCATCTGTGGCGTCTGGGTCCCGGCCATCTTGCAGCGGTGATTTCAATCGTGACGCATGACCCGCGTTCTCCCGAGCAATACAAACGGCGGCTTTCGGGTCTTGCCGGCCTGTCCCACGTGACAATTGAGGTCGTCACGTGTCCGGATCCGCATCACTAGCTGCCGGATGGCAAGTCAGCGTCGCTGACGCATCGTCACGGAACCTGCATTCCTTTACTTGCGCTGAGGATCACACTCGACTAACTTTTGCTTCGCGGGGAAACGCAGGCTCCCCGTCAGACGGCCTGACCGTCCAAGCTCTGCGCAGCACTCGATTTTCGAGGCGGTTGCGCATGCATGGAACCAGGCCGGATTTATTTCAGCTCAGACAATTGATTTTGGCCGCCGTGATTATTACGGGGGCGGTCGCGATTGTCGCGGGCGTCGTTTTGTATTCGACGTCACACGGCTTCTCGCAGTCCGCCGCGATGGTAGTCGCCATTGCAAACATGGACGTTGGTTCGCCGCCGGGTGGCTTTCAATTTGCGCGAACCGGGCAGGGCGATCTTGGCAGTTGGATTGTTGTCAGTGATGAAACGTCCTTTGCAGACCGCGCAATTGAACAGTCGAGCACGGACCGAACGGACTATCGTTTTCCGCTCGCCATTCTTGATTCCGTCATCGCCAAGAACGTCGATGTCTCCCTAAAATTCAAACCTGTCGGTGGGAGCGTCGATCAGGCGGGCGGCATTGCTGTCCGTGTTCTCGACGGTGACAACTATTACGTTGTCCGCGCCAACGCGCTCGAAGACAATGTTCGTTTTTATCGCGTCGTTAAAGGCCGTCGACAGCAAATTGACGGTGTGAATACCAAAGTTACCGGTGGTGAGTGGCATTCACTTGGCCTCAAAGCTCAGGATGAGCGGTTCACCGTAGGCTTTGACGGCAAAACCTTATTCACGACGTCGGACAGAACTTTCGCCGGAGCGGGAAAAATCGCGCTTTGGACAAAATCCGACAGCATTACACGCTTCGATCAGATCGCGATTGATGTCTTGCCATAGTACGGGTGACGCCATGACATTCACCATGAAACCACTGTCCTGCGACCCGGCCCGAATCAAGGGAATGTCCGAGCGGCTGATCGTCAGTCACTACGAGAATAATTACGGCGGGGCAACGAAACGTTTGAACCTGATCGAGGAAAAGCTTGCCGAACTCGATTACGCCAACGCGCCCGGCTTTCTCATCAACGGGCTCAAGCGCGAGCAGCTCATTGCGATGAATTCGATGGTCCTCCATGAGCTGTTTTTTGATGGGCTGGGCGAACAAAGTGAGCCTGGCGGGGTTCTATTGGACACTATCAATCGAGACTTTGGTTCGTATGAGCGCTGGCGTTCCGAATTCATTGCGATGGGAAAAGCGCTCGGTGGCGGGTCCGGCTGGGTGCTGCTGTCCTGGTCACCGCGTAACGGCAAACTGGTGAATCAATGGGCCTCTGACCACTGCCACACGCTCGCCGGTGGTACGCCAATCCTGGCACTCGACATGTACGAGCATTCTTATCACATCGACTTCGGCGCGAAGGCAGCAACCTACGTCGACACTTTCATGTCTGTCATCCGTTGGCAAAATTCCGATCGTCTATTTAGCGGGTTTGCGGGGCGGTAACTCACATAACCGGGTCATAGGCCCACAGAGGAGATTGTGATGCGTAGTTTGATTTCGTTCCTGGCAGTCGGAACCTTGTTTATTTCGGCTTTAGCGAATGCCCAGGAGATCGACTGGCAGAAAGTCGATGATGCCCTTGGTCGAAAGCCCGCAGTGTCAGGTGATGTGCATCGCTATGGTTTTCCGCGAACCGATCTTTCGGTAACGCTCGACGGGGTAACTATAAAACCCGCGCTTGCGCTTGGCGGGTGGGCAGCGCTCAAGCCTGCGCACGGCGGGGCGATGATGATGGGCGATCTCGTCTTACTGGAAAGCGAAATCACCCCTGTGATGACGGCAGCCATTGAGAACGGGCTCGAAATCACCGCGGTCCACAATCACATTCTGCGCGCTCAGCCGTCTACCTTCTACATGCACGTCAGCGGCCACGGCGATCCAGTTAAACTCGCGAACGCGCTGCATACCGCGCTCGCCGCAAGCAAGACCCCATTGACCGCGCCGGCTCCGGCAGCCGTTACGCCTGATATCGGCTTCGACACCGCCGAGTTGGATCGCATTGTCGGGGTTAAAGGCAATCTTGTTGGCGGCGTGTATCAGTTTGGTGTTGCTCGGCGCGATCACATCACCGAGAGCGGAATGTCACTTGATCCCGCTGGCCCCCTCGGTCTTGCCACAGGAGTCAATTTTCAGCCGACTGGAAATGGAAAGGCTGCAATTACTGGGGACTTCGTCCTTGCGCCATCAGAGGTCAATCCGGTGATCCGCGCTTTGCGCGCGAACGGCATCGAAGTCACAGCCTTGCACAGCCATATGCTCGACGAGCAGCCGCGCCTGTTCTTCATGCATTTTTGGGCGAATGACGATGCGGTCAGGCTCGCCAAGGGCATACGTGCTGCTCTCGACAAGACCGCGAGCGTGACGAGCCAAAACACGACGGGCAAAAACTAGCGATGAGAGGTCACCATGAAAGTTGCCGGCCGCGGGTGTCGGGCTGACAGAAGTTCCGATCCTGGAGCCGTGGGTGATGGTCAAATAACGATCGAGTACGAGTGATATGGTGCGCGCGATAGCCATGATTGCGGCTGGTCTTACGACAGCGGCTTTTACGAGCCCGAGTATTGGTCAGCCCGCAGCAGAAAAGCCGTTTCAGTTGGAAACCAAAATATCGCTGGGCAACGTGGCCGGCCGCATCGATCACATGGCAATCGATCTGGAGAAGCATCGATTATTTGTTGCCGAATTGGGTAACGGCAGTGTCGGGATTGTCGATCTTGACGCGCAGAAAGTTGTTCACCGTATCTCCGGCCTCAAGGAACCGCAGGGTCTGGCTTTTATTCGGATGAACGACTCACTTTATGTCGCCAATGGCGGAGATGGGTCCGTGCGAGTCTTTCGCGGTCCTGATTATTCGCCAACAGGCCGGATCGATCTGGGCTCGGATGCAGACAATATTCGCGTCGATCTGCCGGCAGAGCGCATTCTTGTTGGCTATGGCAGCGGTGCTATCGCCGTGATCGATCTGCGAGAGAACGCGAAGACGAAGACGTTTGCCCTAAAGGTGCACCCGGAGAGCTTTCAGCTCGACTCGGCATCGGGGCAACTGTTTGTGAACTTGCCGAATGCCCGCACGATATCCGTCTTGGATGCAAACACGGGCAAAGAGACGCACACTTGGACGCTGCGGCATGGCGGGAATTTTCCGATGGCGCTCGACCCGGATCGCAAGCGTGTGCTCGTGGCTTTCAGAAATCCAGCGAAATTGGCTGCGTTCGATTGGGAAATCGGCGGACTAGCGAGTGAAGTCGATATCTGTGGAGACGCGGACGACCTGTTCGTGGATCAAAAGCTCAAACGCGTCTACGTAACTTGCGGAGCCGGCTTTATCGACGTTTTGAGGGCGGACGACGCAAAATACGCGCGCCTCGCGCGGGTCCCAACAGTGGCGGGAGCGAGAACGGGTCTCTTCGTTCCTGAAATGGATCGCCTGCTGCTGGGCGTTCGCGCTGGCTTTAGAGAGCCGGCTGCCGTCTGGGTTTATCGTACCGTTCCGTAGGCCAAACGATGGATGCGACCATTGGCGGGAGACTGTAGACCGCGACGGAGTGTCGGCTTGGGGCAAACGCGTATGCCTTGGATCTTTTTGCTTTCGGTCATGGCCCTTCTGTATGTGGATGCGGCCTGGGCGTATCGGCCCTTTGACGGGACCGACGCAGCCGTTGCCGATCCGGGCGAAATGGAAGTCGAGCTGCAGCCTGCAGGGGGAAAGAGCATCAATGGGCAAAAAACCCTTGTCGCGCCAGCGACGGTTCTCAACTACGGGTTTGCTAAGGACTGGGAGGCGGTTCTTGAGGGCCGACTGGAAACGCCACTTCCTGCTTCGGGACCCACCACTTTTACCGACGGCGGAGCGTTTCTAAAGCACATTCTGCGTCCGGGTGTTTTGCAGGATCAGGCAGGTCCGAGCATTGCAACAGAGTTCGGGGTTCTGTTGCCGGACAGTATCGGTGATACACGCTTTGGTGCCAGCATCGCGGGCATCGTTTCGCAGCGTTGGGATTGGGGCACTGCACATCTGAATATCGCAGGCCAGCTCACGCGCGATCAGCATGCGGATCTTTTTACAGGCATCATTCTTGAGGGGCCGTACAAATGGACGGTGCGCCCTGTTGCGGAGTTTTTTTACGAGGAAGAGTTCGGCCAACTGCACACCATTTCCGCACTCGTCGGCGCGATATGGCAAGTACGGGATAACCTCTCATTCGACATTGGCTTTCGCCATGCCATTACCAACGGCGCAAGCGTAAACGAAATTCGTGCCGGGCTGACAATAGGTTTTCCCCTTCGGTTTTTCAGCGGGCACCACGTCCGCTAATTGCGTTAAGCGGATATGAGCTGCTGCACCGCAAATGTCCACTTTTGGGGTAAAGCGGACATAGATCCGCAGTGGGATCAGGCATACGACGATGAGCTGCTAGTTTGCTGTGCCATCTCAATCGTTCAAGTGAACGCTATGATGTTTTCAAAACTCACGTACATATTTGCGAGAGGGAACGTGCGTGTGCATGCGGCCTAGCTTCTTCGCGATGACATCTAATAGACTGACCATAATCCCGGCGTGGCGAGTTCCAAGAGGTGCCCATCTGGGTCGCGAAAATAGATGCTGCGGCCGCCGCGATCCCAGTCGTTGCGCCCTTCAATCGCAACCCCGCGCGAAGCGAGATGCGTTTCCCAACGATCAAGTTCGTCCTTGGCGATGGCGAACGCCACATGCAACGCGCCATCGCCGCCATGGCCGGGAATGGTCCCGCTGGGCAGGGTAACGGTCTGCCCCGTGGTGCCCTTGCGAAAGACCAAAAGCACATCGCGCCCGGCCACCGCGTAAGCAGACAACCGGTTGTCACTATAGATCGGCTCCAGCCCGAGCACGCCCTCGTAGAAGGCGCGGGAACGCACTATGTCCTTGGTATGGATTGCCGTTTCCAGGATGCCATCAAGCTTTGGCATGATTTCTCCCAATCGCGCGCCAACGAATGCACAGGCGGCAGATTTGAGAATATCGTCAATCGCGTATGGCCGCCCCTGCTGAACAAAGCCTCATGACCCTAGGGGGCGTTGTCCTGTTGTAGGGCAAAGGAGTTCGCACATGTCCGACTGTCTGCACTGTGACATTCACGAATTACTGGAAAGCCAATTACAAAGCCAAGAAGTCAATCTTGCGGAAATTGCTGCAAAGGTGACGGAAGTCCTTGCCGACCTAATTTTGATGGCCCCGCCTGATGAACAATCCATGCTGATGGCTGACATTCTGGGAAATCTCGGCAGTTTTTTAGTTGAGAAGAAGGAATCTGCCGACCCGACTAATCCGCGCCGTTCAAGCCATTAGCGGCGTCCAATTCCCGTGCGGCATGACCGCCCCTTGTAGGTTGCGTGCCAGAACCACCGCATCGTCGCGACGGCGGCATTGCCCGACAAGTTGGCTCTGGCTTCTACCGACATACTGCTCGCGGAGCAGTGTCTTCGCGAAGTCCAATTTAACTATCGATTTACCTCGTTCGCAGGCGGCCATGGTCGCATATACCTGCGATTAAGCGCGGCCGCGAAGGATGTTGGTACGTTTGCGTTCACTCCAGAAGGAGGGGCCTCTTGAACAGGTTTGGGCTCAGCATACTGACTACATCAGCCGCGCTCATCGCCTCAACTCTGTGCCTTCAGGCCGCAATTACCCAGCAAATCACAACAGAGAATAAGGGGCTAAGGTGGGCTAAACAGCGTTCAGTCGACCTCCGTTCGGAAATTGATTCACCGCGGCGAAAATTGAGGTTACTTACACTCGAACCTGGTAGCACTATTGAATTGCACGGTCATAAAGATCATCCGACCATTCTTCATGTTATCAAGGGTACATTGACCTCGCGCGCACAAGGCAAGCCTGAGGTGATCCTGCGCGCGGGCGTCGGTTTTGCCGAAGACAAAGACAGCAATTATCTAATTCAAAACAACGGCAGTGAACCAGCCGAGTTCATTTGGGTGCCGGTTTTTGAGACCATGCCTTAGTATTAAAAGACGTTGCCGCGGGCGGTCCAGGAAATAGGTTGGCCCGTTTTTGCGGCACAATTTCATCGCCGTCGGGGTCCGATCCGGATAATTCCACGGTGCTTTCAACCATTCAGCCATCTCTCCGGAGCCCGAAACGGGCCTGAAAAGGCCACGGATGGACGGCCGCTATGTCCGGCAAGCGCGCCGAGACAGACAAGGGTCGCGCGGCGTATATTGCGCCATCATCGATCAACCCGGCTATGGCCCGTCTGGCGATGTTTAACGCGCTGAAATTCGACCTCCTTCGGAAAGAGCTCCACGGCGTCCTCATGACGCTGGGTCTCGTCGCCATGCTGACCGCGGTGCTTTTCGGCCTCGTCTGGGGAATAGACCTGGCGCACGGCTCCGTGGTGTTCCTGATTCCGGTGGTGATCGCAGCCACCCGCTGGGGAATCGTATCGGCGGTCGTTGCGGCAATTTGCGGCGTGCTCGCCTCCGCCTACTTTTTCTACGAGCCGGTTTACAGCTTTCGCATCAAGGACCCGCAGGAAGTCATCGACCTCATCCTGTTCATCTTCGTAGCCGTAGCCGTGAGCCAGCTCGCCACCCGCCTCAAATGGCAGCTGGAAATGGCACGCCAGCGTGAAATCGATCTGCGCGACCTCTATGCCTTCTCGCGCCGCCTGGCGGTGGCGTTCGATGTCTCGGACATTCATGCCGCGATCGAAGATCACCTCGCCAGCATCATGCAGCGCAACGTCGTGCTTTTCGCCAGCGCGCGCGAAGCCTCCGGCAGCAGCGGGCGGCGCGCCGGCGTGACGGTACCCGAGCCGGTTCTTGCAGAAGTGGTCGAGGCTGCATCCGGTCATCGCGATAACGCGGCCGGCGCAATGGTCACCACCGACAGCGGTGAAATCTGGCTCGTTCGCGCCGTCTCACCGAAGAGTCCGGAATTCGGCGTGATCGCAATCAATCTCGGCCGCGAAACGAAGGAACGTTCGGACGAGCTGCGCATCCGCGTCGATGCGGTTTTGGCCGATGCGACCGCGACGCTCGAACGCCTTGGTGTCGCCCATGCAATCAGCGAAGCGCGCATGCGATCGCAGACCGACCAGCTGCGTGAAGCCCTGATCGGATCTGTCAGCCACGAGCTGCGCACGCCGCTTGCCTCGATCCTCGGCGCCGCAACTGTGCTCAGCGCCGCGCCGGCGCTTCAAAAGGAAAAAAAGCTCACCGCGCTGGTCCACGACGTGCGCGATGAGGCCGAGCGACTGAACAACGACATCCAGAACCTGCTCGACGCCACACGTATCAGCAGCGACGGCGTCAAGCCTCACGCCGAATGGGCCGATCCTGCCGACATCATAAATTCCGCCATTGAGCGTTGTCGTCATCGCCTCGAGGATCGCCGCGTAGCCGTCGACTTGCCGCCCGACCTGCCTTTGATTTATGTCGATCCGGTGCTGGTGCAGCAGGCGCTGATACAGATCTTCGACAACGGGGTGAAATATTCGGCGCCTGCCTCACAGATCGCTGTTCGCGCGCATACGACGGACGATCACATGTTCATCAGTGTCACCGACCAGGGCGCTGGCTTGACCACGGCAGAAAAGACAAAGATCTGGGAACGCTTCGCACGCGGCGAGCGCCATGCCGCAACCACCAGCGGTTCGGGCCTCGGCCTTTGGATCGCCAATGCGTTCATCGCCGCGAATGGCGGGAAAGTAAGTGCCGTCAGTGCGGGACCTGCGCTTGGCACAACGATCTCGATCGAATTGCCGGTGACACAGGCCGCCGTTCAGCAACTGGAGAGCGATTCCGATGAGTGAGCCCTCCCCCATCGTTCTCGTCATCGACGACGAGGTGCAGATCCGCCGGTTCCTGCGCACCGGCTTCGAGCTCAACGGCTTCATCGTGCATGAAGCGGGAACCGGCACGGAAGCCATCCGTTCGGCAACGCTGCGGCCGATCGACCTGGTGATCGTCGATCTTGGCCTCCCCGACATGGATGGCGCCGACGTGGTCGAGCGCATCCGTTCATGGTCGAGCGTGCCGATCATCGTGCTGTCGGTCCGCTCGAGCGAGGCGCAGAAGGTGCACCTGCTTGAGCTTGGCGCCGACGACTACGTGGTCAAACCGTTCGGGATGGCCGAACTGCTTGCGCGCGTTCGCGTAGCGCTCAGACGGCAAATGCGTGCGGTGTCCGGGGAACCCACCGTCAAGGCCGGCCCCCTCACCATCGATCTTGCCGCGCGTGCGGTCATGCTGAACGACAAGCGCCTGACCCTGACGCCGAAGGAATATCGATTGCTCCAGGTTCTCGCCCAGCACGCGGGCAACGTGGTGACCCACCAGCATCTGCTCAAGGAAGTCTGGGGCTCGATCCATGTGCACGACACGCATTACCTGCGTATCTTTGTCCGCAAGCTGCGTCAGAAGATTGAGCCTCGCCCCGACTCGCCGAAAATCCTGGTGACCGAATTGGGCGTCGGCTACCGGCTCGTGCAGTCCGGACATGAGGGCGATGCCGGCAGCTGGTCGGATCCAGCACCCGCCAAAAGCGAGACCTGAGCGCGACCGTTCCCGAATACCGTCGGCGTTAACGCTGTCGGCCTGGCGGCGGACCGCTATGGATGCCCCGAGTTTCTTGACAGGCCATGCTTTTCCCCGCCATAAGCATGGCGCGCGGGCCCTCGGGTCCGCGTGCTTTTTCGAGGGCTTTCTAAGCCCTTAAAAACAAACAGCAAAGACTGAAAGAAGCCGGTCCGGAACGATCGAGCACCGGGATCGAACACGAGGACGAAAGATGTTCGCAGTCATCAAAACAGGCGGCAAGCAGTATCGGGTCGCCGCCGAGGATGTGATCCGGATCGACCGCGTCAATGGTCAGCCGGGCGAAATCGTCGAGTTCGGCGAGGTGCTGGTGGTTGGCGGAGATACGCCGCAACTCGGCACACCGAAGGTCGCAGGCGCAACCGTTGCCGGCGAGGTGCTTCAGCACACCCGCGGCGACAAGGTGATCGCCTTCAAGAAGCGCCGGCGCAAGAATTCGCGCCGCAAGCGCGGCTATCGTCATGAATTCTCGGTGGTGCGTATCACCGAAATACTCACGGACGGGGCCAAGCCGTCGAAGACCGCGGCGCCGCGACCCAAGCGCGAGCCGAAACCGAAAACGGAAGGCGAGGCTGCTCCGGCGGCAAAGGCCAAACCTGTCAAGGCAAGGACCAAGAAGCCGGCCCGGGCGGCCGCAAAAAAGCCCGCGAGGGCCGCGACAAAGAGCAAGAAGAAGTGAGATGATTCCTTCACGGAATCGGTGTAGAGAGTAAGCGAGAATTCGAGAGAGAATTATGGCGCACAAGAAAGCAGGCGGATCTTCACGAAACGGCCGCGACTCAGCGGGCCGGCGGCTCGGCTTGAAGTCGACCGGCGGCGAGATCGTGCTTGCCGGTAATATTCTTGCGCGCCAGCGCGGCACCAAATGGCACGCCGGCCGCAATGTCGGTACCGGCAAGGATCACACGCTGTTCGCTCTCATCGATGGAAAGGTTCAGTTCGCAACGAAAGCTAAAGGCCGCACCTACGTGTCCGTTGTACCGATGACGGAGGTTGCGGCCGAGTAAGACGGTGGACAAAATCGAGGTCCGCCGGTCATCCAGTCAAACCGGCGGGGCCTCGTAGGGCTCTGAGAGGGGGAGACGGGTGACCGGCTCCCCCTCTTCGCTTTTTAACCTGGAGCCCGAGCCATGACACTGCTGGAAGAAATACCAAGAGAGCCCTACCGCGAAGGAAGTATCCCCGTCCTCGAGACCAAGCGTCTTGCCTTACGCGCAGCGCGCCTCGAGGACGCTAAAGCCGTAGCGGCGCTCGCCAACGATCGCCGCATCGCGGAAAACACTGCGCGTATTCCGCATCCGTACCGCGTGACGGATGCAGAGAAGTTCATCAGTGGGGCGAACAAAAACGGCGAGGCAGCATTCCTGATCACGCTGCGCGACCGAACGGTTGTCGGCGCGTGCGGGATCATGTTCCACCACAATGAGGCGCCGGAACTCGGCTACTGGCTTGGCGTGCCGTACTGGAACCAAGGTTACGCCACCGAAGCACTGCACGCATTGATCGACTACGCTTTCACCGATCTGGCGCACGAGACGTTGCAGGCTGGAGCACGTGTCACAAACCCTGCTTCGCGCCGGGTTTTGGAGAAGTGCGGCTTCCAGTGGACCGGCGTTGGTCTTTACCGCATCAACGCAATCAAATCGTCGGCGCCGATCGATCGGTTCCGGCTTGAGCGAGGCATCTGGTCGGCACTCAAGGCCTGGGGCCGCATGAAGCGGGTGATGTGATCGCAACGCTTGGGGACGCGGATTCAATCCAATGTATCAGCCGCCTCACTTTCGCGAAGACCGGATCGAGGTTCAGCACGCACTGATTCGCGCGCAATCACTCGGCTTGCTGATTACCGCGGGACGGGACGGGTTGCAGGCCAACCCCGTCCCGTTCCTGATCGACGCCAACGGCTCGGAGCGTGGCACGCTGCGCACTCACCTCGCACGCGCCAATCCGCAGTGGCACGAATTGGCTGCCGCGGCCGAATGCCTTGTCGTTTTCCAGGGACCGCATCAGTACATCAGCCCGTCGCTCTACCCGACAAAGCACGAGCACGGCCAGGTCGTGCCGACCTGGAACTACATTACCGTGCATGCGTGGGGTCAACCGCGGGTGATCGATGATGTGGCCTGGCTTAGACGCCAGGTCGATGATCTCACGTCGCATAAGGAAAGTTCTCGTTCCGCACCGTGGCTCGTCTCCGACGCGCCAGAATCCTACGTGGCAGCGCAGTTAAGGGGCATCATCGGCATCGAAGTCCCGATCGCGCGTATCGAAGGCAAGTGGAAAGTCAGCCAGAACCGGCCGGCACTCGACCGGGCTGGCGTGGTTGCCGGCCTCCGCGGCAGCGGTGACGACGGCGAGACCATGGCGTCGTTGGTTGCGGAGCGTAGCAGGAGACCCTAGGTCACCGGGCCGAAAGATCGCGCCGTCACGGGGGCGGCGCGATGCTTCCGGTTGCCGCTTCCACAACGATTGTCCCGGTCATGTGCGGATGCAGGGAACAAAAGTACTTGTAGGTACCCGGCGTCGTGAATGTGAACGAAAACTTGTCGTCACTGTCGAGGGGCCTGGATCTGAAGTTGTTGGCTGAAACAACCGTGTGCGGGATGTCATCCTCGTTGGTCCAGGTCACCGTCGTTCCTGCCTTCACTTTCAGGTCCTGCGGCCCGAAGGTGAAATTTCCGATCTTGACGGCGACGTCATCCGCCCGGGCCGGCACCACGGCAAGAAGAAGGAAAGCCGTGATGCCGGCAACAACCATGTTCTTCAGGGAGATCGTTTTGAACATGGCCGTACTCAACCTTGCAGTGCTGTATCGATGATGGCGAGGCGCTGCTCGTTCTGCTTGAACGTGACACTCGCAATGCCGAGCATCGTGCGCAGCTTGTCGTCAGGCACTTTCATCGGACCGGGCGACGGCGCCGTGCCCGGCGCCGGCTGAGGAAATGCGGTCGAGCGCGCGGTATGGAACGTGACATTGCCCTCCACCTTCTGCATCACTTGATGGATGTGACCGTTGAGAACGGTGACCGAGCCGAACTTTTTGAGGTAGCCGAGCGCCCGTGCGCTGTCTTCCGTGCCCCAGCCCCACTGCGGATAGACCGTCCAGAGCGGGATATGCGCAAACACAACGATCGGCTGTGACGCGCTGCGGCCCTTCACGTCATCTTCAAGCCATTCGAGCTGCTCGTTGCCGAGGTTGCCGAGACCGCCGGCTTTCAGATCAACCACATTGACCAGGCCGATGAAATGCACGCCGTCGGCGTCGAAGCTGTACCACCCTGCGCCCTTGCTCCCGCGTCCGTAGCGTTCGCGATAGAGTTTGCCCTGCTCTTCGTCGAGCAGGTCATGTTCGCCGGGGACGTAATGCACATCCAGCCCTGCCTGTGAGATGATGCGCTCGGCATCGTCGAATTCGGATGGCTTGGACAGATGTGAGATATCACCGGTGTGGATCATGAACGAAGGCCGCTTCGGTAACGCCTTCACGCGTCCGATTGCTTCCTCTAACGTGCCTTTGGCGTTGGGATTGGCCGGCTTGTCGAAGCCCATGTGGCTGTCGCTGATTTGCAGAAAGGTAAAACCCTTCTGTTCCGCCGCCACCGCTCCGTCGATGATACCGAGTGAAGTCGGTACACCGCCGGCAACAGTCCAGAGCACGCCAGTGCCCGCCCAGGTCATGCATTCGAGTACCTTGCGGCGGTTCAATCCGTCATCGCGGTCTGTCATCGTCAAGTCTCCCGTGGCTGGTTGACATTTACGGGGACTAGACTGGACAAGGCCGAGATTTATTCCCGCACGGGCCGACATCACAAAGATGTCACTTACGCCCGTCCGATATGCGAACGCGCAGAGCATTATCAGGCATGCATCGGTGAGCATCGTTTTCGCTGCAACCCAAAACGCCGGGTGAGTATTTATTCCTGAAAACCTCCGCAATCTTGTTTCATAAAAACGTTATCTGAAGCGGCGTGTCAGCCATCAGGTGCGGGGAATAATCCGGCGAATTTGCAGTCTCCTCGATGTTCGGCCGCTACGGCCGCTCGCTAACCCCGGATGACTTTGAACTACAATCACAGGAGACGAACATGAAAAAGTTTATCGCGACCCTGACTGTGCTGACCGCTATTGCGACGCCGGCATTTTCCCAAGTGGTGCCGTCCTCGCACAAAGGAACCCATCCCCAGAACCACAAGATTGCGCTCAGGCAGGACGCGCTGCACGCTTTCGCAGCCGTACCGGGCGCCGGCTCAATTGCCAACCCGGACGCTCCGGCGGCTACAGGCGGTGGAAGCGTCGGCTACAATGAAATGCTTCGTACTTTCTGAGACAAAAAAACAGGACAGGCCCGGCCTGTCCTGTTTTTCTGACAGGCTAAATTTTGCTCCGTCGGGAATGAATCGAACGGTGCCAGAGTCTTGTACAAAACGTCACCACATCCGCTTGCCAGTGCTGACATCTAACCCATTGTCACAGCGAGGAAAAACGCATGCCGTCTACGCCGCTAAACGTGATTAGACCGACCCGCCAGCCCACTGGATAAAGCAGCCATGACCCGTCCCACATCTGACGATAGCTCAGTGCTGCTGGTCCACGCTTACCTTGACGGCGAACTCGATCCCGCGAACGCGCTGGGCATCACGCAACAGATGGATACCGTACCGGCGCTCGCTGCCGAGGCCGAGCGCATCAAGGCGCTGCAGCAGCTTATTCGTGAACGGTTGCCGCGGGAGGAGACACCGCCTGGGCTGCGTGCGCGCATCGAAACGTCAGTCGGCGGCCTGCGGCGGGAGCGGCCGCGGCCGTCGTGGCGCGCGCTTGCGGCATCGATCGCATTAACCGCCATGGTCACTGGCACCTCGACCTGGTTCATGGCCGGGTCACAACAGCCAATCATGGTGGCGGACTCGCTCGTCTCC
Organism: Pseudolabrys sp.; assembly: GCA_036265125.1. Lineage (GTDB taxonomy): Bacteria > Pseudomonadota > Alphaproteobacteria > Rhizobiales > Xanthobacteraceae > Pseudolabrys. Next base: position 17,559 of record DATAPP010000152.1, read on the forward strand.
GATCACATCCGCGGGCTGATGGCCCCGGAGCCGGTCGACGTCGTCTCATCGGACCGTCACACCGTGAAGCCATGGTTCAATGGCCGTATTCCAAACTCGCCGCGTGTCGTCGACCTTGCCAAAGAAAACTTTCCGCTGATTGGCGGGCGCGTCGACGTGCTTGGCCAGACACCTGTCTCGACCTTGGTTTATCGCCACGCCAAGCATCTCATCAGCCTCACCGCAGTACCAGCGGAAGGTGGTTTCAAGCTGGACAGGAGCCCACGCAGCATTAACGGCTACAACGTCGTCCACTGGGTTGATGACGGCCTGAGCTACTGGGCAATCTCCGATCTCGAAGCCAAGGAGCTGGAGGATTTCGCTCAACTATTCCGCACCAGCCAAAACGAATTGTGATCGGGTCGGGTGCGATGTCAGTGACTTACATGCAGGCCAGGACCGGGCCAACGAAATCTGAAAGTTCCGCGATGCGGTTGGTTGCCTCCGGCGCGCAAGACCCGATGAGCGGCCTCGACGATAATGCGCGCTTCAAAAGCATCGTCATGCCGTACATCGATGAGGCCTATCGGCTGGCGCATTGGCTCACCGGCAATCGCACGGACGCCGAGGATGTGGTGCAGGATGCGTCACTGCGCGCCTTCCGTGCCATTCGCGAGTTTGCCGGCGGCAATGCGCGCGCGTGGCTGCTGAGCATCGTGCGCAACACCGCCTACTCGTGGCTTCGCAAGAATCGTCCGACCACCGTCCTCACCGTCGAGGATATCGAGGCCGTCGAGCTTGCGAACGCAAGGCCGGGCGACCAAAACGGCGACACGCCGGAAGCCACGCTTATCGCAAAGGTCGACGCAGGGCAGCTCCGCGCGGCGATCGCGGCACTCCCCACGCCATTTCGCGAGACGCTCGTCCTGCGGGACATCGAGGGCCTTGATTACCGCGAGATCGCCGAGGCGACTGACGTACCGATAGGAACCGTGATGTCACGGCTCGCCCGTGCGCGCCGACGGTTGATCGCAACCCTCAAGGAAGATCGATGAGTTGACCATCCGGCCACAGCCGACAGGTTTGCTGACCGAAAATGTTCGCGTCATTTCTGCTAAGATTTGCCCTTTCGCGAATGGGCACGCGATGCGATATACCCTAAGCTATGAAATTCCTCGATGAAGCAAAGGTCTATATCGCCTCCGGCGCAGGCGGAAACGGCTGCGTGTCCTTCCGGCGTGAGAAATTCATCGAATTCGGCGGCCCGAACGGTGGCGACGGCGGCAAGGGCGGCAACGTCGTGGTGGAGGCCGTCACCGGCCTCAACACCTTGATCGACTACCGCTATCAGCAGCACTTTAAGGCCCAACGCGGGGGCAACGGCATGGGCAAGGACTGCGCCGGCGCCAACGGCAAGGATGTCGTGTTGAAGGTGCCAATCGGCACGCAAGTCTACGAAGAAGACGGCGAGACGCAGATCGCCGACCTCACCCAGGTCGGCCAGCGCATCACCATTTCCAAAGGCGGCAACGGCGGCTTCGGCAACGCCTATTTCAAGTCGTCCACCAACCGCGCCCCGCGTCACGCCAATCCAGGGCAGCCCGGCGAGGAACGCACCATCCGTCTGCGCCTGAAGCTGATCGCCGATGCGGGCCTGATCGGCTTGCCCAATGCCGGCAAATCCACGTTCCTTGCCGCAGTGAGCGCGGCCAAACCGAAGATCGCCGACTATCCCTTCACGACGTTGCATCCCCAGCTCGGCGTGGTGCGCGTCGACGAGCGTGAGTTCGTGCTCGCCGATCTGCCCGGACTGATCGAAGGCGCGCATGAGGGAACAGGATTGGGCGACCGCTTTCTCGGCCACACCGAACGCTGCCGCGTGCTGCTGCATCTCATCGATGGCACCAGCGAAGATGCTGGCGCGGCCTACAAGATTGTGCGCGCGGAACTGGAGGCGTACGGGCACGGCCTGACAGAGAAGCCGGAAATCGTTGCATTGACGAAAGTGGATGCGCTTACCCCCGACGTGATCAAATCGCAGACTGCAAAATTAAAGAAAGCTGCAAAAAAAACGCCGCTCGCCTTGTCGTCGCAATCGCGCCAGGGTGTACAAGAAGCGTTGCGCGCGCTCTGGAAATTCATTGACGCCGCTCGCGAAGAAGCTGACACGAGTCAGCTCAAGGAAACGGCCTGGCAGCCCTAACCGAGTGAGGAATGCATCAGCGCGCGAAGCCCTGGTTCAATACGATTTCGGCAGGCCGAGCACTTTTTCCGCGATGAAGCAGAGGATGAGCTGCGGGCTGACCGGCGCGAGCCGCGCGATCATCACCTCGCGAAGATACCGCTCCACATGAAATTCCTTCGCATAGCCCATACCGCCGAAGGTCATGACTGCTGTCTGGCAGGCTGAGAAGGCTGCTTCGGCGCCGAGATATTTCGCGGCGTTCGCCTCCGCGCCGCAGGGCGCACTGCGGTCGTAGAGCGAGGCCGCCTTGAACACCATCAGGTTGGCGGCCTCCAGTTCCATCCAGCATTTCGCCAACGGATGCTGAATCGCCTGGTTCTGGCCGATCGGACGGCCGAATACGACACGCTCGCCGGCGTAATTGGCGGCCTTGCGCAGTGCCGCGCGGCCGAGCCCAATCGCCTCAGCCGCAATCAGGATGCGCTCGGCGTTCATGCCTTGCAGGATGTATTCAAAGCCGCGGCCTTCTTCGCCGATGCGGTCGGCGGCCGGTACCGGCAGCGCATCAATAAACAGCTCATTGGAGTCGACCGCGCTTCGCCCCATCTTGGCGATTTCGCGGACATCGACATATTTTCGATCGAGCGCCGTGTAGAAAAGACTCAGGCCTTCGGTTCGCCGCTTGACGTTATCGACCGGCGTGGTCCGCGCCAGGATCAGCATCTTGCTCGCAACCTGCGCGGTCGAGATCCAGATCTTCTGGCCTGAGAGCATATAGCGGTCGTCGTTGCGCACCGCTTTGGTTTTCAGATTCAGCGTATCGAGGCCGGCGTCCGGCTCGGTGACTGCGAAGCATGCCTTGTCGTCGCCTGCAATCAGCGGCGGCAACATGCGCTTCTTCTGCTCATCGCTTCCGAACATGACGACCGGGTTGAGCCCGAAGATATTCATATGCAATGTCGACGCGCCAGAAAGGCCGGCGCCGGATTCCGCGATGGTTTGCATCATCAAGGCGGCTTCGGTAACACCGAGGCCGGAACCGCCATAGGCCTGCGGGATGGCAATGCCGAGCCAACCATCAGCGGCGAAGGCGCGATGAAAGTCGTGCGGGAAACTACCCTCACGATCCTTGGCGAGCCAATACTCGTCGGGGAATCGTGCGCAGATCTTCGCGATGGCCGCACATATCGATTGCTGCTCGACCGAAAGGGAGAAATCCATGGCTCATCTTGCACCGGTTGTGACATTCTGGAAATGACAAACAGGAACAGCAGGACACAATCATGAAAACGCGCGCCGCGATCGCCTGGAAGGCGGGAGAACCGCTCACCATCGAGACCATCGACATCGAAGGTCCAAAAGCCGGAGAGGTGCTGGTCGAGATCATGGCGACCGGCATCTGCCACACTGATGCCTACACGCTGTCAGGCGCAGATCCGGAAGGGCTATTCCCGGCAATCCTCGGGCATGAAGGCGCCGGCGTTGTGCGCGAGGTCGGCGCGGGCGTGACAACATTGAAAGCCGGCGACCACGTCATCCCGCTCTACACGCCGGAATGCCGGCAATGCAAAACCTGCCTTTCGCGCAGATCCAATCTCTGCACCGCAATTCGCGCCACGCAGGGCAAGGGCGTGATGCCGGACGGCACCACCCGCTTCCGCTGCGACGGCGATCCGGTATTCCACTACATGGGTTGCTCGACGTTTGCCAACTTCACCGTGTTGCCGGAGATCGCATTAGCACGAGTCCGGGAGGACGCGCCGTTCGACAAGATCTGCTATATCGGCTGCGGCGTTACGACCGGCGTCGGCGCCGTCATCAACACCGCAAAGGTATGGCCGGGCGCGAACGTCGCGGTGTTCGGTCTCGGCGGTATCGGCCTCAACGTCATCCAGGGCGCGCGCATGGCCGGCGCCGACAAGATCGTCGGCATCGATCTCAATCCGGCCCGGCGCGCCATCGCTGAAAAATTCGGCATGACGCATTTCATCAATCCCGATGACGTCGGCAAGGACAAAGTGGTTCAGGCGATCGTCGATCTGACCGGCGGCGGCGCCGATTTCTCGTTTGAATGCATCGGCAATGTCCAGGTCATGCGCCAGGCGCTGGAATGTTGTCACCGCGGATGGGGCGAGAGCATCATCATCGGTGTTGCCGGCGCAGGCCAGGAAATCGCAACGCGGCCATTCCAACTCGTTACCGGACGCGTGTGGCGCGGCACTGCCTTCGGCGGCGCACGCGGACGCACCGACGTCCCGAAGATCGTCGACTGGTACATGGACGGCAAGATTAATATCGACGACCTGATCACGCACACCATGCCGCTCAACCAGATCAACGACGCCTTCGATCTGATGCACGAAGGCAAGTCGATCCGTGGCGTGGTGATTTACTAGGGTGAGCAGCCGCAGTTCGCAGCCAGTCTAGAGCTGGCGAACAACGTCCGTTTCGGCGCCGACCGGCAAAACGATATGGAATATCGCACCACATGAATGTCCCGGCGACGCCCAAAGGCGCCCATCGTGGGCGGTAATAATCGACCGGCAGATCGCAAGCCCCATTCCCATGCCCGTCGACTTGGTCGTGAAGAAGGCCTCGAAGATTTGCTCCCCACTCTTGGCGTCGATCCCGGTGCCGGAGTCTTCCACGGTGATCGTGACGCCTTCCGCTTCGAGTCGTGATGCGATAGCTAAAACCCGCAATTTCTCGGCAGTCGTGCTCATCGCCTCGACAGCGTTCATCACCAGATTGAGCAGCACTTCCGTCAGCTGGACGGAATCAGCGGACACGCGCGGGAGATCGGGCGCCAGTTTCGTATGGAGAGTAATTCTTCGTGAGTGCAACTCCCCGCGAGACAGGTTGAGCACATTGTTCACGACCTCGTTCATGTCGACCGGCATGCGCCTTTCGGGATTTTTTTTGAACATCGCGCTTATGCTGGTAATGACCTCATTTGCGCGGTGGCCGTTCTCACCGATGCTTTCCAGCGCGGCTCGCACTTCACCAAGATTGGGCTCCGCTCTTGTGAGCCACCGTGTGCCTGCGTGCGAGTTGGCCACCACCGCCGCCAACGGCTGTCTGATCTCGTGGGCGATGGACGCGACCATCGCCCCCATGGTCGTCAGCCGCGAAACTCGCGCGATCTCGGTTTGGCTCATAATTTCACGTTCGCGCGCGACCGAAAGTTCGCCGAGCATTTCGTTGAAGGCGCCTGCCAGCCGGCCAATTTCATCCCGGCTTTCATGTTTGAACCGCAGGTCGTAGTTTTTTGTCTCTCGAATCGTGTTTGCCAATTCAGCAAGCTGTTTGATCGGTACGATCATGTCCCTATAGGTCAAAAGAGCGACCAGGAGGCCGAGCATCCCGAGCGCTCCAATCACGATGAGACTGATGAGACGCTGGCGATTCAGATCGTCGATGCGGTTCAGCAGAAGCTGGTTGAGTTGTTTCTGCGCGATATCCCAGGCGTTGAGCGCGCCATTGACGGCGCCGGCGTACGACGCATCTGACTTGGCATTATCCGCGCCGGAGTCAACGAAGGTGCGCAATGTATCAAGATAGGCGTTTGCATCCATCGCAAAGGATGTCATTGCGGGATCGACAAGCTGCCGCAAACGGCCATCGGGATTTCCACGCTGAGCGGCCCTGAGATCGTTCGTTATCCCATCAATATTTGCGCGTACCAGGGTGTCGAGCGCGATGAGCTGCGCCTTACGGTCGAAGGGATCGTTCGCCGTCTGTGGTGTTCGTGTCAGTAATTGTGCCTTCCCGAGCTCTTCAAGAGCTGTCGGCAAACGCGCCACCACAATATTTCCGACGTGATAGGTATCGAGAACAGGATCGAGTGTCAGTTTCGAATCGTCGCCTACACGGGCGGCGAGCTCGCGAAGATCTTTCAGAGCGGCCAGATAGGCGTCTGCCGGAATGCCCGCAGTCGGGCTGGCATTCAAGCCGCGCAGCGTAGCCGCCAGCGCCGTCACAGCGCTCTCTATGTGCAAAATGCCCGCGGTTTCGGCGTCTGCCCGCGACAATGAAGCCATAGATTCTGACGCAAGAGTGTTGTTCCCAGTGCCAAGCTCGGCGTTTGTTTCTGTCTTCAACACAGCCACGTAGATCGGGCGGAGCAACGCCAGGTACTTGCTGCCAACGAGCTCGCTGCGGGCAAAGTTAATCGCAATCTGCTTTTCAACCAAAAGAGCATAAGTGGCGACACTCGTGAGCACCAAGCACACGCCGCACAAAATTAGAAACTTTGTGCCGGCACGCAAATCCTTAAACATAAGCAACCCCGAGAACCGGACGCAGGACGTTTAAACGCAGTCTAGTCGGTAATGGTCTTGGCCTCACTAATATGGCTTTTCAGAATACCATGAGCCGGTATTTTGGTGCGTCTCATAAAATCGTGATTTCTCGGCGCTGCCTCACAGAAATGGCCGTTATTTCTGAGAAAATGGAGGTCGCAACGCATGGTAGGTCGGCAGCCGACACTGCCAGCAATGCGATCGCCCTGCATGACGAGCCTGCCCTTCACCAGCGGATCAACGCACCCTTTCACTGAATTTTTTGACCTCATTCCATTCCCGCCGCAGCACATCATGCAGGCGAACTTTTCGCTTCCTGTATCAGGTTAGAGTCATATAGCTTTTAATGCGCCCGCAGCGAATTGCGTCAGGAAGATGAACTATGTCGATCAGAGCAGTTACGACATTCGTATTCGTAGCCGTTTCATTTGCAAGCTACGCCGCCGATTTTCCGCCGCCGAAACAGGACGAATGGACGGCCCGCAACTTTAAATTTCACACGGGCGAGGTCATGCCAGAGCTGCGGATTCACTACACGACGATCGGCAAGCCGAATGGCATTCCCGTCCTCGTTCTCCACGGCACAGGCAGTTCGGCGCAAAGTATGCTGACGCCCGCCTTTGCGGGAGAACTATTCGGAGCCGGGCAGCCACTCGACGCGGAGAAGTATTACATCATCATTCCGGACGGGATCGGTCATGGAAAGTCGACAAAGCCATCGGATGGGCTGAAGACCAAATTTCCGCAATACAATTACGCCGACATGGTGGACGCACAGTACCGCCTGGTCGCCGAAGGGCTCGCTATCAAACATGTGCGCCTGATTATCGGTAACTCGATGGGCGGAATGCACGTCTGGCTGTGGGGCGAAAAGTATCCCGGATACATGGATGCGCTCGTGCCCATGGCCTCGCAACCGACGGCCATGGCATCACGCAACTGGATGCTGCGCCGGATAATGCTGGAATCCATCCGACAGGACCCGGAATACGCAGCAGGCAACTACACCAAACCGCTCCATTCTGTGGGACTCGCCAGCGTGTTCTTTGGCATCGCCACGGCTGGCGGAACGCTGAACTATCAGAAACAGGCGCCCACCAGGGCGCTGGCCGACAAATTGGTGGATGCCCGTCTTGCTGCCGCCACGACTACCGACGCAAACGATTTCATCTGGCAATGGGAGTCATCGGGTGATTACGATGCCGCTCCCGACCTCGAGAAGATCGAAGCTTCGCTCCTGCTGATCAATGCGGCCGACGATGAGCGCAATCCGCCGGAAACAAAAATCGTCGACGCGGCGATGAAGGGCGTGAAGAATGGCAGGATTTATTTAATCCCGGCAAGCGAGCAGACTTCAGGTCACAGTACGACCGGTAACGCCAGTTTCTTTAAACAACAGATTCAAGAGTTGCTTGAAAGCGCGCCGCAAAGGGGAATGTAGATTACCAGCGCGGGCCGAAACGACGGATGATGACGACGCGGTCCGAATCGTCATCGAACTCTGTTGCGCCCCCGTCGTCATCGTCATCGATTCGACGCCCTGCCGTCGAGCGGTCGAGTTCGCGCGGGTAAACATCCCTGCTCCACTTGCGGCGTTCCGGTTCGTCCCTCTGTTCGCGTGCAGTCCGTTGTACAGGCGGCTTCGTGCACGCGCGTCGCGGACCTTCGAACGATTGGTAGCTACAGTCCGCTGCACGGAAGGATCTGTAAGCACCGGCGCAGGCCTGGACATCGCAACGATTGACTGCCGGGCCGGCGCTCTCCTGCGCATTTCGGTTCGACACGTTCGTCGGTGTCGGGACCAGTTTTCTCGCGTCATCCTCGCGCACAGCCACCCCGTTTGTTTCAACGGCGGCCCGTTGAGGTGGCGTTGCGGCAGCTGTCGATTGAGCCGCTGCCTGTTGCGCTGGCGCCACTTGAGCCACTGGCTGTTGCGCTGAGACCGCTTGAGCCGCCGTTTGTTGCGCAGGCGCCGCTTGAGGAATTGCCACAGTCGACGGTTGAATGTTGGACGCAGAATCAGCGGCCGGCGGGGCGTCCGTCTTTTTCGGGTAGACCGGGCTAAGCGCGGCGTTGGGCCCCTCTGTTTTCGGAGTGGGCAGGGACGCGCTTGTCGCCTGAATGGCGGGTTTAGGCGGCGGTGCCGGTGACGTCAGCCAGTGCACCTCGAGCAAGATGGTACTGACCGAAACCATAAGAACTGTGAGGTAGACAAGGAATTGCATGGCCCGGCCCGTTTGATTGTATCCGTATCGGAACGCGGGAATCATCAACCCGGTTCCGATGCGGAGACCATGCAAGCGGGTCGAATTATTGGAACAAAGTTTCCGCGGCTACTTCGCGCATAACCGACGCGGGCCGTTGCTCGGCTGATAAGTGCAATCCGTGGCACGGAACGAATGAGGATAGGCCGTCGCACACGCGTTCACGTTGCAGCGGACCGCCGGCTGCGGCGTATCGGCCGCTTCGCTGGGCGCAGCCTGGGCTGTGGCGCCGGACGCGGCCTGAGCTGTGGCGCCGGACGATGCCGGCGTATTGACGCTCCTTGGCGCGGCCAGGTTGGGAGAAACAATCGGTGCGCCGATGGGCGCTTTCGGCGAAGTTGGCGGCGCCGTCGCCGCGACAGGCAGCGGCGTAACCGCAGGTGCCGGTGCGGCCACATTCGGCGGGGCGGCTGCACGCAGACCCGCTTCCGTGTCAGCCATCGGCGACATGGGTGCTGACAGCCAATCGAGCCCCAGCAATACGCTGCCAAGAGCAATCGCCGCCACGGCGCCGTAGGTTACAAGTCGCATCGCTTCGCCCTCGTCCCCAAGGATACCACGCAGGAAGCGCCATGACGACGCGGCAAGACCCGTGCTACACAGCGCCGCCATGCACAGTTCCGCCAAAACCGGACCGAAAACGCCGTCGCTCAAGGACTTTCGACGCATCGTCGTGAAAGTCGGCTCCTCGCTGCTGGTGGATTCCTCCGCCAGCGGCCTGAAGCGCGAATGGCTCGCCTCTCTCGCCAGCGACATTGCCGGGTTGCACAAGGACAAACGTGACGTGCTGGTGGTTTCGTCGGGGGCGATTGCGCTCGGGCGCGCAGTCCTCAAGTTGCCGGCAGGCGCGCTCAAGCTCGAGGACAGTCAGGCTGCCGCCGCGGTCGGGCAAATTGCGCTCGCGCGGGCGTGGTCGGAGGCGCTCGGTAGTCATGGCCTGACCGCAGGTCAGGTGTTGGTCACCCTGGGCGATACTGAAGAACGCCGGCGCTATCTCAATGCCCGCTCGACGATTGCCAAGCTGCTGGAGTGGAGAAGCGTCCCCGTGATCAACGAGAACGATACGGTGGCCACCACCGAAATTCGCTATGGCGACAATGATCGTCTCGCTGCCCGCGTCGCCACGATGGTGAGCGCCGAACTTTTGGTGCTGTTGTCGGACATCGACGGGCTTTACGACAGACCGCCCGAAGCCGGAAGCGGCGCCAGGCTCGTGCCGGTCGTCACTCGCATTACGCCGGAGATCGAGGCAATGGCCGGCGCCTCCGGCTCCGCGCTTGCGCGCGGCGGCATGTTGACCAAGATCGAGGCCGGAAAAATTGCCACCACCGCGGGCACCCACATGGTCATCGCGTCCGGGCGGGTGCAGCATCCGTTACGAACAATCGATGATGGCGCCTCCTGCACCTGGTTCCTCACCCCAGCCAACCCTGTGACGGCGCGCAAAAAGTGGATCGCTGGCTCGCTCGAGCCGCGTGGGGCGCTCGTCATTGACGCCGGCGCGGTGAAGGCGCTGCGTGGCGGCAAGAGTTTGCTGCCGGCAGGCGTCATCAAAGTTGAAGGCGGATTTGGACGCGGTGACGCGGTCGTTGTGCGCGGGCCGGACAGTCACGAGGTCGGGCGCGGGCTGGTCGCCTATGACGCTGAAGATGCCGAAAAGATCAAAGGCCGCTCGTCAGGCGATGTGTTGTTGATCCTGGGCTACACGGGCCGCACCGAGATGATCCACCGGGATGATCTCGTTCTGGGCGGCGAATAGCGTCGCGGGAACCTCGAATCCCGCCGGGCGTTGTACTGACGCGACGCGATACATTTAAAAAAGGCGATTTACCGATCGCCCTTTAGCCCTGGCCCACCGGAGGCCGGGGCTTTTGCGTCTGGACTAGGCCATTGGCCTAGCCGGCGCCTTGAAGGCGGTCCGCCGCCACCTAACCAGTGGCGCCTTTCGCTCGGTCATTGGCTGAGCGCGAGTTCAATGGCCGCGCGAGCGCAATCTTCGGGCGCGGCGTCCGGCCGGAGCCTGTTTGTGCTTGCCGTGCTTGGCGGGTCGAACCGGCAACGGAAAGAACGTGCCATCGGGAAACTCGAGATACCGGCTGGACACTTGTACCTGACCTTCCCGGCCTGGTTTGCCTTCGATCACGAACTTGGTACCGACAGGAAACCGACTGGGAAGGCGGTATGAACCGTACGCCATGACTACCTCCTGCGAACGCCGCCACCCTGCCATTTCAATGTGTAGGTCAATTGATCAGTTGCATGCGCGGGTTTGTTATCCACGTTATCCCCAGGGGTCCATTGGCGGGCCTCAGCCACCCTTGGCCGGGGCCTCCCTGCACGGCAGGGCCGACCTCGCCGGCGCATGCCCGACGTGTTAGGAAAGTGCCCCCGGGCAGGGGTTTTCGTGGGTTTTCTGACCAATATGACTGCTACGCTTAAAAGCATTGAGGGATCGGGCGATATTGCCGCGGCCATGGGCGAGATCGGCCGTCGTGCACGCGCGGCTGCGCAGGTGCTGGCGCTGGCCCCGGCCGAGCAAAAGAATCGTGCTCTCCAGCTCATGGCTGCAGCGATCCGGGCACAGGTTTCCTCGATTCTGGCCGCCAATGCTGAGGATGTCTCCGAGGCGCGCGCCGCCGGGGTCGCGGGGGCATTTCTCGACCGGCTCGCGCTTGATCAGTCGCGCGTCGAGGCGATTGCCGATGGCATCGACGTGGTACGGGCCCTCAAGGATCCGGTTGGCATTGTTATGGAATCCTGGACGCGCCCGAACGGCATGCGGATCGAGCGCGTTCGCGTTCCGCTTGGCGTTATTGGCATCATCTATGAAAGCCGGCCAAATGTGACAGCCGACGCAGGCGTGCTCTGCCTGAAGGCCGGCAATGCCGCAATCCTGCGCGGCGGCTCGGACAGCATGCGCTCCAGCCGCGCGATCCTTGCCGCACTGTCCGAAGGACTACGCGGCGCCGGGTTGCCGGAGGCAGCAATACAGCTTGTACCGACCCGCGACCGCGCGGCTGTCGGGCTCCTGCTGGCCGGGCTCGACGGCAATCTCGACGTGATTGTACCGCGCGGCGGCAAAGGGCTGGTGGCGCGGGTTCAGGCCGAGGCGCGGGTGCCTGTGTTTGCTCACCTCGAGGGGGTGTGCCACGTCTTCGTGCACCGTGCGGCCGCGCTCGACATGGCCAAAAAAATCGTCCTGAACGCAAAGATGCGACGCACAGGCGTCTGCGGAGCGGCGGAAACCTTGCTGGTTGATCGTGGCTGTGCAGCGACCCACCTGAAGCCGCTCGCTGACATGCTGATCGAGGCGGGCTGTGAAATCCGCGGCGACGCGGCGACGTTGGCCGCGGTCAAGCGCGCGAAACCGGCCAGTGAAGAAGACTGGGGTACCGAATATCTTGATGCCATCATCGCCGTGAAAGTGGTGGACGATATCTCTGCCGCTATCGAACATATCGCGCGTTACGGCTCGCATCACACCGACGCAATCGTGACCGATGACCAGACCGCAGCAGAAAAGTTCCTGCGCGAAGTGGATTCGGCCATTGTCCTGCATAATGCGTCGACCCAATTCGCCGATGGTGGCGAATTCGGCTTCGGCGCGGAGATCGGCATTGCAACGGGACGGCTTCATGCTCGCGGCCCGGTAGGGGTCGATCAACTCACCACCTTCAAATACCGCATCCACGGGAGCGGTCAGACTCGGCCGTGAAATCCAAGCCACCCGCCAGATCCGAGCGCTTACTACCACCGCATGCGCCCGGCATGAGGATCGGCCTATTTGGCGGAACCTTTGACCCGCCTCATCAGGCCCATCTCGCAGCGACCTTGCTCGCACTCAAGCGACTAAGGCTTGATCGCGTCTGGTGGCTGGTGACACCCGGCAATCCCCTCAAAAATACCAGCGGTCTTGCCCCTCTACTCAAGCGAATCACGGCCGCGCGCGCGCTCGCACGTCATCCGCGCATCGATGTCACGGGTCTCGAAGCTGTCATTAAGACGAGATACACTTACGATACGATATCCTGGTTGCGTGCTCGCTGCCCCGGAGTCCGATTCGTCTGGATCATGGGCGCGGACAATCTGCGGAGTTTCCATCGCTGGCAGAAATGGCGAAAAATAGCGGAGCTGGTGCCCATCGTGGTCGTCGACCGGCTGGGCCCAAGCCTTTACGCAGCCGCCAGTCCCGCGGGCAATGCGCTTGCCCATGTCCGCATCCCGGAATACGCCGCCTCCTCCCTTCCGGACAGAAAGGCCCCCGTCTGGACCTTTCTGCACGGCCTCAAGTCGCCACTTTCGTCGACCGCACTGCGCGCGTTGCGCCGGCAACGGGGAACTTCCGACCCCTCCGCGCGTACTCCCAAATCCAGCAAATCCAAGAAGTCGAAAACGAGCGGTAAGAAGAAGCGTGGAAACAAAGCCCCGAAACGCAAATTACCGGCGAAGGCCCGCAAGCGGCGGACTAGAAAGAAGCGAGCGAGCTAGTTATGTTTCCTGAAACCCCGGTTCGTGCCGGGGTGAGTGCAACATATCGAAAGGACCCGCACCCCTGAATACACCTGCACTCTCTCGGGCGTCGCGTCGTAAGCCCGAAATCGTCCCTCGGCACCCAAGTGCCAAGGAGACGCTCCGCACCGTCCTCGCCCGTCTCGAAGACATGAAAGCCGAGGACAGCGTCGTTATCGATCTCACCGGAAAATCCTCGATTGGCGATTACATGGTCGTGACCAGCGGCCGGTCGCAGCGTCATGTCAGCGCTGTCGCCGACAACCTGATCAAGGACCTGGAAGGCGCGGGTAGTCCCCGCGTCCGTGTCGAGGGCATGCGGCAAGGCGACTGGGTGCTGATCGACGCCGGCGATGTCATCGTGCATGTCTTCCGGCCGGAAGTTCGGGCCTTCTACAATCTTGAAAAGATGTGGTCGGCGAGAAAAGTTTAGTTTGCGCCTGGTCCGAAACTGGCGCGCACTTTTCAGGATCATGGGTCTAAATCATGGGCCCAACAGGTAACGAGACGTAACAAGACGTAAGACGGCCGGGCTGATAATCTCGGCGGTGCGATGCGTATCGTCGTTGCCGCCGTCGGACGTCTTAAACAGGGCTCGGAAACCGAGTTAAGCGAGCGCTATCGCAAGCGCACAATACAGACTGGCCGACAGCTCGGCCTGCGTGATGTTGAAATCATTGAAATCAGGGAGAGCCGCGCTGCCGATTCCGGTAAACGCATGCTCGAGGAATCGATCGCCCTCGCTAATGTCATTCCGCAAAATGCTGCAGTCGTATTGCTTGATTCGCAGGGGCAAAATCTCGACAGCGTCAGTTTCGCGACCCAGCTCACCAAATGGCGGGCCAATGGCCGACCGGCCATTGCGTTTTTAATCGGCGGCGCCGACGGGCTTGCGGCAAGCCTGCACGAAAAAGCGGAATTGCGGCTCTCGTTTGGTACGGCGACATGGCCACACCAGCTGGTAAGGGTGATGCTTCTTGAACAGCTCTATCGAGCGACGACGATCCTGAGCGGGCATCCTTACCACCGGGGATGAACTTTTGCCCGTATTGCACCCCTATTTAGTCGCAATCGGCGTCGATACGTCTGCGCCGACAATGGTCTTGCTGTTCAAACCTGTGGGCGTACCTTGATCCCGATGACTGACTTGGGGGGATTCGGGGGTCGCGAAACACGCGCCGCGCGTTTGGCGGGGCTCGCGTTCGCATTGCCGCTCATGCTCGCGGTTGCGGCGGCGCAAGAGCAACCCATTCGGTTTGCGCAAAACGGCAACGCGGAAAAACTCGACGCACTCAAGCAAAACGATGAAAAGCTCAAATCGGCGCGCGACGAGCAGCGCAAGTCGGCCGAGACCGAAGCTGCGCTCAAGCGCGACATTGAACAGATCGGAGCCGACCGCCGCAAGCTCAATCAGGATCTGATCGATACAGCGGGTCGATTGCGCGGCGTGGAATCCAGGGTCGTGGCGGCACAAGAGCGGCTCAAGCCCCTGGATGAAAATGAACGTAGTATCCGCAAATCGCTCGACGGCCGTCGCGCAGTGATCGGCGAGGTCCTCGCGGCGCTGCAACGTATCGGCCGCCGTCCGCCGCCCGCGCTGATCGCCAGCCCGGAAGACGCACTGCAGTCCGTGCGGACTGCCATGGTGCTCGGCGCCGTATTGCCGGAAATGCGGCATGAAGTGGAAGCGCTGGCCAACGACCTCTCTGAGCTTCTCGCGGTGCGCAAGAAAATCGACGCCGAGCGCGATCAACTCAAGACTGAAGTTGCTGCGCTTGATGGCGAGCGCACACGCATGACGGCGCTGGTGGAAGAACGTCAGAAGCAGATATCTGACCGCGAAAAGGCCATCGATGCGGAGCGTTCACGCGCCGGAAATCTCGCGCGCGACGTCGACAATCTCAAGGACTTGATCACTAAGCTCGAACAGGGCCTCGACCCCGCCGCGCGCGATGCGCGCGAGGCAGCCCGGTCGGATAGCCGCCCTGCGCTTTCCGCATTCCGCGATCCCGGTCGATTGGCGCCTGCTGTCGCTTTTACGTCACTACGCGGACAAGTTCCGATTCCGGTTAACGGCGTCAAATTGAAGGATTTTGGTGCCCCGGATAGTAGCGGCGGGGCCGAAAAAGGGCTATCGATCGCTACCCGTGCGGGCGCGCAGGTGACTGCGCCGGCAGATGGCTGGGTGGTCTATGCCGGTCCGTTCCGCTCGTACGGCCAACTCTTGATCCTGAATGTCGGCGGCGGGTATCATGTCTTGCTCGCTGGGATGGAGCGGATATCAGTTGATCTCGGGCAGTTCGTGCTGACCGGGGAACCCGTTGCGGTGATGGGGAACGGCTCCCATACCGCCGCTGTCCTCGCGACAGGTTCCAGTCAACCGGTGCTATACGTTGAATTTCGAAAGGACGGGGTTCCCGTCGATCCAGGCCCATGGTGGGCGGCTGGCGAAGGCGAAAAGGTTCGCGGATGATGCGCAAGACTTCACTCATTCTTCTCGGCGCGGCGGCAGGAGCGGCAATGACACTGCTCGCGGTCCAGCCTCGGTTGATTTTGGTTGGCGCGACTGCCAAAGCGGCAGCAGCTGACACATACCGCCAGCTCAATTTGTTCGGCGACGTGTTCGAACGGGTACGCGCCGACTATGTCGAGAAGCCGGACGACAGCAAACTGATCGAGACTGCGATCAACGGCATGCTGGCCGGGCTCGATCCGCATTCAAGCTATATGGATGCCAAGAGTTTCCGCGACATGCAGGTGCAGACCCGAGGCGAATTTGGCGGGCTCGGCATCGAGGTCACAATGGAAGACGGGCTGATCAAGGTCGTTGCGCCGATCGACGAAACGCCAGCCGCCAAGGCTGGCATCATGGCCAATGACATCATCACCAAGCTCGACGACGAGCAGGTGCAGGGTCTCACCCTGAATCAGGCCGTCGAAAAAATGCGCGGCCCCGTGAACACCAAGATCAAGCTGACGATCACGCGCAAGGGTCAGGATAAGCCGGTCGAGGTGTCGATCACGCGCGACATTATTCGTGTGCGCTCGGTGCGCTCACAGTCCGAAGGCGATGACGTCGGTTATATCCGACTGACTCAATTCAATGAGCAGACAACGGAAGGGCTGAAGAAAGCCATCACTGACATCACGGCCAAGATCTCTGACGACAAGCTCAAGGGCTATGTTCTCGACCTGCGTAATAATCCCGGCGGTTTGCTCGATCAGGCGATCTCGGTCTCCGACGCCTTCCTGCAAAAGGGCGAGATTGTATCCACTCGCGGGCGCAACGCAGAAGAAACGCAACGCTTCAACGCGCGGCCAGGCGATCTCACGAAAACCAAGCCGCTGATCGTTCTGATCAACGGCGGCTCCGCCTCCGCGTCTGAAATTGTCGCGGGCGCCCTGCAGGACCATAAACGGGCAACCGTCATCGGCACCCGTTCCTTCGGCAAGGGCTCAGTGCAGACCATCATTCCACTTGGCTCCGGAAATGGTGCGCTGCGGCTGACCAC
>DATAPP010000153.1:0-3717 GCA_036265125.1 Pseudolabrys sp.
CGATCCATAGCTCCGCGCCGCCGATCGCCGCGCCCTGGGCGTGGTCGGGGATAGTCAGCACCGTTGCGGCCTGGGACGCCTCCAACGTCTGGCCGTCGGACAGCCGGGCCAGGGTTGCCGCCGTGAAACGGAAGAGCCGACCGGGACCATCTTCGTAAGTGCCAAGCCAGATCCCATCCGGCGTTGACGCAGCGAGCCCGCCAATAACCCCGGGACCGAGTGAAAACTGCCGGAATCGCGCACCCCGATCGAACGCGCGGGCGAGCGGGGTCGCGAACAGCGTGTGCGTGTCGGCGACGTAGAGCATGCCGTCGCCGCCGACGGCGAGGCCTCCGGCATGGCCGCACGGGCTCGGCACGTCGACGTGCCCGGTCGAGCCGCCCGTCTCAAGATCGATGCGGATCACCCGGCACGGCCCGCGACGCACGCCCAAGCTGTCGCTGCGATAGGCGGAGACATAAATGGCGCCATCATCAACCGCGAGCCCTTGCGGGTCGTAGCCGGCGTCGAGTTCCGGCAACCAGATGCGCCGCACGATCGCCGCCGCATTGGGCACCGCGCTGACCGTTTTCGGGCCGTAGCTCGGTGCAATGCCGGCAATCGGCGCGGGGGAGGTCTCCGCCGCGGGAACGACCACCTGCGCATACGCCGTCACCAGCGCCGTGGCGGCGACAGCCAGCCAGCGCCGCCTCACCGCCCGCTCGGGTGGATCGGGCAGAGCCGTCGCGGCAGGCGAAGGGCGCAGCCAAAGTCCGCGGCATTCACCACCTCGCCGGAGAAGACATCGACGATCCCGGCGTTCAGTTCGTTATCGATAGCAGTACCGGAGACGTCTTCTTCACCCGCTGTCGCGCACTGCCTGCAAACACTATTTCGACGCGCTTCAATGTTCATCATAGGCGTAGTTGAAGGCTGAGAAGGCACGGCGCCTCCGCCGAGGGTCCTTCGGCACGCTCTTCGGTCCCCATGTGAGGCCTTTCCCGATCGTTCTGCCAAGCGAGGATGCGGTTTGCGTGTTCCCGCGAGTCGCGGGATAGGTAATCTATAGCGCCTCCGGGCGCCAACATCGGCCTACGTGCTCGCCACAGCCGGCTTCGGTCGCGGGTCGGAATCCGAACGCTTCATGAAGGACTGGGAAAGCGTTTCGAGGAACGACAGGAAGACATCGACCGAAAATCCGATCAGGAACGCCAATGCAAGCGGCGGTATCGAGGCGGATTGTCCGAGCGTGAAGTTATTGAAGAGACCCACGACCCCGCCGGCAATTGCGGCGACCACAAAATGCGCCGAGTTTGCTTCCGATTGAACGTAGGTTCGCGTTCTGATCTGCTGCTCGAATTGTCCGAGAAGCTTTGCGCACACCCCCAACAGCGCGTACAAAACCGGAAGTATGCACGTCGAGAGCGCCCCATAGATGACCGCCACCAAGTCGCGGCCAGTCTGTCCATACTGTCGCAGATCCTGGAATTCTGGGATCATTTTTGTGATGGTTTCCGCTACATTCGGCAGTCCGGCCGGTATCGCCGTCGGAGACGGTGGAGTGGGAGGCATGAGGCCAAAAAGGGTGTAACCGATCTCGTTCCCGGTTTCGTGGATCGCCCTCATAGTCGTAGACAGTTGCTGAGTTTTCATAATTATGTCAGAGTTATTTAGCTTTTCTTTGTTTTCGGCGAAATTGGGGCCCAATCCGTCGCGCAGTTGCAATATCAAACTGTTGCCATCGTCGATTTCTTGGCCGATCTTGGTCGAAATCGCGGAGGAAACGAATGATAAAACCGAGAATGGTATAACGAAAAGAGACAAGATAACAGCGATCTTCCGGTATTTTTGTACTCCTCGGTTCCGCTCCAGTGAGGTCTCCGTGATGCTTTCAGCAGTTCTAGGTGTTACCGCCTTCGACAGTTTCATGTAAGCCAGATATAAGGCGTCTACAATGTCGGCATTTTGATCCTTTTTATCGGTCAGCCGGAAGTTGTAGATGGCGCGCCTTTCGGGCTCGCCCACCTCTATGCCGTTATCCGCTGCATAAGTTAAAAGCAATTCCGCTTTTGTCAGGATGTTTTTATAGGGATTGTCTGTTCGAGTGACCCCCGCCAGCTGCTGTTGCCTCGATAGCGAGGCAACAGCCCGAGGCAGTAATCGAGCCAGGACATAGGCAATCAGACCGACTGTTGCCAACACCGCGATCGCTAACGAAATCGACAGCTGTGGAGAGAGTGGCGTTTCCATGAAAAAGCCCTCCTCAACCGAGAATTTGGACGTACTCGCGACCAAACTTACGCCGAAAGACAATAACCATTCATGGGCCATGAGCAGTGTGAGATGCTTCACACACAATAAAATTTGTTGGGGCGCCAGCGGAGCGGCATCGAAGTCAAAGAGGAGTTCCTGGACAAGGGAGGCGACAAGGATGGTCCATCGCTCTCTCATTCAGGACCAGAACCCGATGACACTCGATGTCAGACTCGTGCTGGCACTTCCGGACTATTCGACACCGCAAGAAAAAAGGATCTGAAGACGCTGTTCACGGGGCTCAGCCGAAACCCGCGTATAGAAGCTTCCCTTGGGTGCCCGGTGAGGGCTCAGCCGCAGAAGGCGCCGGTCACACGACCATATCAGCCCTCACAATGTCCGCACTCCGACGGATGCCAAGCGCTTTAAGATGACTTGAGTACGGCTCAGCGACGAGATCCTCGGGATAATCCGTCGCTGCCAACATCGCCTCGTTGCCGGACGCGACCCCATGGCTGATGCCGGAACGCCTTAGGTCGATCCAGCCACCGAGCTATTGGCGGATGAAAATGTCGCAGCAAAAAAAGCGCCAGATAGGTCAAATAGATTAAAACACACGCCTCAACGAGGTCGATTAAAAGGAAAAAGTATACAGGGTTACCCATCCCCCAAAGTTTGTAGTTTCCTATGACTATGGAAAGGATGGCAAGAAATAAAAACATTGATAATACAGAATAATGCTGTATGTATAACCTCTCGTGCGGGATCTCATTATAGCGGGATTTTTGACGAAGCCAGTTTTCCCACACAAGCGCAGGTTTGTCCCAGTTGGTAAGGATGTACACTTTATCGACGTATCGACTAATAATCTGCTCGTGATCCGCCAAAAATGTACCAGCTCTATACATCCTAGCCACTTCACCAGCCCATATCATCACGATGAAAAAAACTATCAACGGGATAAACACTAAGAAAATTGCTTCATCCGCCAGTAACATGTTTTTATCGATAATGCTAATTCCGGCAGTTAGTATCACTCCGATTGTGGTCGCGCCATAACTCAATATGGTGTTCTGAACCTTCATCGAGTCGAGACTTTCTGTTCGAATCGACTTATATTCCTCTAAAGCTACCGATAACCAACCGTCCATTTGCGGACCCGGCCCGCCTGTGGGACCTTGCGCCCTGGAGATAGTAGACGGTTCCGTTATTGACGTACACGGAAACGGACTTGTTAGCTCTTTCATGACCATCCTCCCTACGCCACACACCTGTTTCCTTTTATCTGCGGACGTACACCTGCAGCTGAACCTACGTCCTCGAGAGCCCTCCGATCGGATCTAGGGCAAGCGCCACGAGTTTGTGACTATAATCATGGATGCTGTCGGCGAGTGTGAGGAGCGTCACAAAGGGTTAAAAATTTCGTGAGCCCATCTCTGATACGCGTGAACCCGAGACTCGGCGCTGGAGGGAGATGGATTCGAA
>DATAPP010000154.1:0-4163 GCA_036265125.1 Pseudolabrys sp.
GTCGCGCATGCCTAGAAATGCAACCTTGGCCGTCGAAGGCAGTGCTTCCTTCAGGGTCTCCAGGCGCTTCCCCCAAATCTCAATCCCGGGATCCAGGGTGATGCCGGTGAGGTTGCCGCCCGGTCGGGCGAGATTGGTCACCAGGCGCGCCTCCAGCGGATCCAGCATGAAAGCAACAACCGGTATTGTGTTGGTGGCCGCTCCAAAAGCAATCACGACGGGGTTGGTTCCGGTCACGATCAAATCCGGATGGCGCGCCACGATCTCCCGCGCCAAACCTGAATAGCGCTCGTGATGTCCCTCGGCAGAATAGCGTTCCACGAGGAGATTTTGTCCTTCAACGTAACCCAGACGCCGTAGCTCCTTGAAAAACGCAGGCCACGCGCTACCCCCGCCGGTTTCCGTAAGCTGGGTCGTCGGAATTGCCGGGTGGAAAATCGCGATCCGTGGCTGTGTCGCTCGCTGTTGCGCGTGCGTCGACCGCGTCGCGGCAGCAAGCAAGACACCAACCATGAATTCCCGTCGCTGCATTGCACATGGCCTTCGAAGCGCCTGAGCAATATTAGATCGTATCAGCTTACGACCTCCTGGCGCAAAATAGCAACCAAGCGCCCTCGGGCTAATCCGGCACGATGTCCTCTGTGGATGGCTCCCGCATTGCAAGGGCTAAAATTGACGCAGTGGCATTGGTCGGGTGCAGTCTTCTTCTGTGGATGGCTCCCGCATTGCAAGGGGAATTTGATACGTTGGCGTTGGTCGGGTGCAGTCTTCTGTCCGGCCTCACATGATGATTCCTCTGTCAATGGCCTTTTTGCCGCGGGCGATCCGAGGTGAGCTCTCTTGCTGCAGGCTTCCCTGCTAACCTCACATCCGGCGGGATGGTGACCCCGACCACTGTCCCACATTCGGGACGGGAGAGCTTCGAAGGAACGGCACCACTCTGTTAAGACGGCGCCGGAGCGCCACGCCGGACAACGGCGACGTTCCCTCGGATCACCGGACTGCAATGCCGTTGCAGCGCTGCCCGGTTTCGGAGACGATTAGATGGAGGGCTTCATGACCGCACCCTCAGGCATCACACCGTCGATGACGAATCGCCATAAGGCAATCAGGAGTTTACGCGCGAGCGCCACCACCATGACCTTGCGAACGCGGCGGCCGGTCGAGCCGACGCGCTCACGGAACCAGACCACCTGTACAGCACTGGGCTGGTAGCGTTGCCAAAGCCAGGCCAACTCGACCATCACCGTTCTGAGCCGACGGTTGCCTGCCTTCCCGATGCCCTGCTCACGATCGATGCCCCCGCTGCTATACGGGGTCGAGGTGAGGCCGGCATATGAACCGAGCGCCTTGCCATTAGCGAAGCGCCGGACAAGGCTTCTCGCACCAGCACGGTTGCGCTCTGCACACCTATGCCGCGCAGGCTGACGAGTTGCTGGATCATCTTACCGGCCGGGTCCGGAGCATCGGTTCTAGCGACGGCATCGCGTTCAAGTTCTAACTCCACGATCTGTGCAAGCACGAGTTCTAGCCTCGTAAGCAAACGTACGATCTTAGCCAGCGCATTTGGCGGTATCGGATCGCCAAGGCCGGTCCGCAGCTCGGTCAGTCGGCGACGTCGGCTTTGAAGAAGGGGGTTGTAGTCGTCAGCGCCCAGTGTCGCGAGAATGGCGCCGATCCGATTAACAAGGCCGACACGCTCGGAGATCAACTCGCTCCGCTCCCGGACACACCGCCGCGCATCCTCATCGGCTTCGTCTGGAATCGGCACCATTGAACAGACACGGGGCTCGCCGCGAAGCCAGGCAAGCAGAGTGCGTAATAGCAGCTCCGCATCGATGCCATCCGATTTACCGCGGCGCATGCGCCGGTCAACGGGTACACTTGAAGGCTGGACAACGTGCACCTCTATGCCGCGTGCTATGAGCCATCTCGCCAGCCAAAACCCGCACCATCCGGCCTCGTAGCTGGCGATCACGCGCTTGACCGAACGACCAGCAGCAGCAGCTCGGGTTCGATAACCGTCAATCGCCGCCAGCAAGTCGTTTTTATTCGGATCGATCGTCCGCTTCGCTTTGGTCTGCGAAAGACCAGGTACCTGCGCCGCCAAGACCCAGCTCTTGTTGCTTAACTCGATCGCCAGAACGAGCGTTTGATCATAATCGACAGAACGCGGCAGTATGTTGGTCGAATGAGTCATAGTCAGACCTCCAGTTTGGGATGACGCAGCTTAACTCCTCTGCGCTTCAATCATGGGATCTGTTTGCGCGGTACCCATGACCGCTGGCCATAATGCCCTCCGCGGATCAGGTCCCGGTCAAAAGCACGCATTCGAGGATGCTATGGCCCGTGTGGGTTGTCCTGATCGCCGATCGACCGGCACTGCATTACGTGCTGTTGGCCCTCCCAACCGTCACATCGCGCCGGCATCTCCAGCGCGATCTCGTTTACGCCGTGAGTGCGGCGGGTTCGTTGTAACGTTCGTTTCTAGCCATCATCGCCCAAGCCATCCTGGCGAGCTTGTTGGCGAGCGCAATGGCCGCGACCTTGGTGGGGCGCCGAGCCAACAATCGCGTGAGCCAGGGCCGATGATCCGTGCCATGGATCTTGGCGTAGCGGATTACGGCGAGCGCGCCAGCTGTGAACAAGCTGCGTAAATAGCGATCGCCCTGCTTGCTGATGCTGCCAAGCTTGTCCTTGCCTCCGCTCGAGCTCTGCTTTGGTACCAGGCCAACCCAGGCCGAGAAGTCTCGCCCGGATCGGAAGGCTTTGGGATCGGCAATGCTGGCGACCAGCGCTGTTGCCAGCGCCGGCCCAACGCCAGGGATCGCGTCCAGCCGTTTGCTCGTCGCGTTTGATCGATGCCAGGCGATGATGCGTCGGTCGAACTCAAGGATCTGGGCCTTTAACGCGCGCAATTGGCTGCCGAGAGCAGTAAGGCACGTGCGGGCTACCTCGGTAAGCCGCTCATCGGCCGGATCGGCGACAACTTCCAGCAGTTGCTCAACGCCTCGCCGCCCAACAGGGGCGACAATCCCGAACTCGGCAAGATAGGCGCGGATCGAATTGATGACGGCGGTCTGCTGGCGGATGAACAGATGGCGCGCCCGGTGAAGCATCAGACAGCTCTGCTGCTCGACCGTCTTCGTCGGCACGAACCGCATGTTAGGCCTCGTCACCGCCTCGCAAATCGCTTCCGCGTCCGTGGCATCGTTCTTCTGCCGCTTGACGTAGGGCTTCACATAAGCCGGAGGCATCAACCTCACCGTATGTCCTAAGGCCTGCAGCTCGCGAGACCAATGGTGCGATGATGCGCAGGCCTCGATCCCCACCAGGCACGGCGGCAACTTCTGGAAAAACGCCAAAACGTGGCGGCGCCTCAACTGACGGCGTATGACCACCTGGCCGGCTGCATCAACGCCGTGCACCTGGAAGACCGACTTCGCTATATCCAGGCCGATCGTCGAAATTGGCTGCATAGGCTGCTCCTCCGAATCGTGGGAGCCTCAAAACGGAGCCCACTCCTTGGCACTCTCGTGCCGGTGGAGGAGCCGTCCACAGCATCAAAAACGGACTAATGCGCCGCAGCAAAACCTCATTCTAATCGATCAGCTCATCCGCGATGCCGAGCAAGCTCGGCGAGATGTTTAAGCCAAGAATCTTGGCCGTTTTCAAATTAATGACAAGCTCGAATTTCGTCGGCTGAAGCACCGGCAGATCAGCCGGCTTTTTTCCCATCAGAACCTGGGCCGTTAGTGTTCCGCCTTGGCGATAGAGATCTGCCGCCCTGGGTCCGTAGCTGATCAGTCCTCCGACCTCGGCGTATTCACGAAGTTCGTACATAGTCACGATCCGATAGCGCGTTGCCAAATCAGCGATACGAGTGCGTTCCGTGAGAAAGAATGAGTCTGGAGCGATAATTAGAGCGCCATATTGCGAGGCCGTTTTGAAAGCTGCCTCAAACTCTGCCGCACGGCTTGCCTCCAGAATCTGAAGAGACAATCCGAGTGTTTGCGCACCCACTTGCACCTGTGCTTTTTGTGCGTCGACTCCGGGCCGGGTTGGATTTACCAACATGGCAATACTCTTTACTGACGGCACCAAGTCACGAAGAATTCCAAGGCGCTTTGCGACGAGCTCGGCGCTCAGCAGAGTGGCCCCTG